>CAZXLW010000016.1:52737-80650 GCA_964641465.1 uncultured Pirellulaceae bacterium
ACCAGCTACAAACCAGCTACAAGAAACGGGGTGAGGAGCCGTTGGTCGATGACCAGGCTCTAGCTGGATTACTGCACCGCTACCAGTATCTCGATCAGGATATGAAGTTCTTACGGGAACGCCTGGATCGGATGGAGCTGGCAAGGCAGCCAGAAAGCTGCTGAGAGCCAAAGCCATTACGGGGACAGCCAAAGGCGAGCGACGAATAGCCGGGATTCAAGCGGTTTTGGGGGATAATCGCGGTTTTCCCCTCGACCCTCTTGTGGGGAACGGGTATACTCCGCGATTCGCCAAAACACTCATTTTAGCATCAGTTCGGTAGAAGAATGTACGCGATAGTTGCAGACGGTGGACGTCAATACAAAGTTGAAGAAGGCCAATTGTTGGAAATCGACTTCCGTGAACTGGAAGAAGGTGCCGATTTCACTTTTGACCGGGTATTGGCAGTTTCTGATGGCGAGAACTTCAAGCTGGGAAGCCCCACGCTTTCGGGAGCTTCTGTGAAGGCGAAAGTGATCGGCGACACCAAAGGTGACAAGATCTACGTGCAAAAGTTCCGTCGCCGCAAGAATAGCAAGCGTCGAACTGGCCATCGCCAAAAGTACGTAAAGGTCCAAATTTCCAGCATCGCTGGCTAGTTGGCTGGTAACTGCCCGGCATATCGCGAAATCTGAGCTGAGTTCGCATTCAAGACCTACCGCAAATGGTGGTTGGCTAAGATAATTTCTAAATAGAAATTACACCATTTAAATGCGCTGTCGCGCTCGCCGGCGCTCATTCAGCCATGCTGCTCGATCCTAAAAATCCCGTCATTCCAGGAATCATCGGTCGCTCGTCTGCGATGCTGGATGTATTCGAGATGACGATCCGGGCGGCCAAGAGTAATTCATCTGTCTTGCTGTTGGGTGAAACTGGCACCGGCAAAGAACTGATTGCCAACGCCCTGCATCAGCAGAGCAGACGGTCCAGCGGTCCATTCGTGCGAGTCAACTGCGGGGCGTTGCCGGAAACGCTGTTGGACAGCGAGCTGTTCGGCCATGTACAAGGTTCGTTCACAGATGCGGTTCGAGATCGCACGGGACGATTCGAAGCGGCCCATGGTGGGACGATATTCTTAGACGAGATCAATTCAACGTCCACGACCTTGCAGGTCAAATTGCTGCGGGTTTTGCAAGAGAAGCAATTTGAGCGTGTGGGGGATACGAAGACTGTCGATGTCGATGTCCGTGTCGTCGCCGCCAGCAATTGTGACTTGAGTCGAGAGATAGTCGAAGGCAGGTTTCGTGAAGATCTGTTCTGGCGGTTGAATGTTATTCCCATCCAACTTCCCCCGCTGCGACGAAGACCGGAGGATATCCCAATGCTGGTCGAACATTTCCTCAAGCACTACCGGGAACTGAACGGCGGAACCGTTTCCCAGGTACATCCGGACGCGATGACTGCGATGGTGAACTACCGCTGGCCTGGCAATGTCCGGGAGCTGCAGAATTACATTGAACGGTCAGTCGTATTGGCGGACGAGGAAATCCTGACCCTCGATCTGTTGCCGCGGCCTGTTCGGGGTGATGCCCCCAAGACCGAAGCTGCCGTGTTTCGAGCGGTCGACGACGAGTCCCTGATCCAGGAATTCGTTTACAATGGTATTAAGAAAGCGGACGATTCGGCGGTTGACTTGCACAAACGTATTGTTGAGCCCGTCGAAAAAGAGCTGCTAAGGCAAACTCTGGAAGCGTGTAACCAAACCCAGACCAAGGCGGCGTCGCGATTGGGCATGAATCGCAACACGCTATACAAGAAGATGAAAGAGTATGGTCTGGATAAAGGAAGCGACAAATCGGCAACGGATTCGGACAAGCAGTCCTGATTCCGCTACAACCTTTCGTTACACCAATGGAAATGCCGGTGCGACGCAAACTGACGCTTTCTACCGAATGCCGAGATCAATCATTTAACGCGTAACGCGACAAGTATGGACTGGCTGGAACGAATTTCGACAACTTGCTTTGCTGCCAGCTATCTGGTTGTCTTTGCATTGGAAATTTCCCGCGCCCTGTTTCGGGCGAATTGGTGGAAGTGGATTGCGATTACTGTTTCGCTGGCCGGAATATTTGCTCACGCCGCGTACCTGTTTTCTCAGCGCGCGTTGGCGTTCGACAGCGATGGGGTACTGGTCGGAGGATGGACCGGATGGTTTCTGGCCGCGGGGTTGGTTCTGATGTTGGCCTACGTGTGGATGTTGTTCCGGCAAGGCGACTCGGTGATGGGCTTGTTCACGATCCCGCTGGTCCTGCTGTCGATCGCGGTCGCCAGTTGGCCCGGGCAACAAACGAACTTTTCGCCCAGCGAATCCAGAACGATCTGGAATGCGATCCACGGAATCTCGTTGCTGCTCAGCACCGCCATCGTCGCGTTGGGATTTCTGTTCGGGGCCATGTACCTGATTCAGTCACGGCGATTGAAACAAAAGAAGCATGTCCTCGTATTCCGGATGCCGTCGCTTGAATGGCTACAAGGCTCCAGCGAAAAGTCGCTGGTCGTTTCAGCCGCGCTGCTGGTGATTGGAGTCGTCTCTGGCGTGGCGGTGAATCTGGTAAGTCGACAGATGGGTGATCCTGTGCTTGCCTGGAGCGACCCTGTGATCTGGACATCGGCAATCTTGCTGATCTGGCTATTGATCGCACTGGCGTTCAACTTCTTTTATCAGCCCGTTCGTCCTGGCAAAAAGATTGCTTACCTGGTCATGACTTGCTTCTTCTTTCTCGTTCTGGAGATTGGAATCGTCTGGCACTTCGGACATGCGGCGGGACAAGATCCAACCAGTAACTTTGATGGCAACCCGGTCGAGTCCCATGAGGCGCGGCTATGATGCTTCAGATTGTCGGTTGCAGCCACCACGATTCAGGGATGATCGTTCGCGAAAAGCTCGCATTCGATCAACAACAAGTGGGTAGATTTCTAACGAATTTCTACAACACCTACCCTCAGTCCGAAGCGCTGCTGTTGTCGACTTGCAATCGCACCGAGTTCTTCACCGCGACACACGACCAAAGCAACGGTCCGTCGTTTGCCGAGATGCAACAATCGCTTGCCGATGCATGTGGCCTGGAGAATTCGGAAGTCAAATCGCATGTGTTTGAGCTTTCGAACCAGGATGCGATCCGGCACCTGTTTTCGGTTGCGGCCAGTCTGGACAGCATGGTGATTGGCGAAACACAGATCCTGCAACAGGTAAAACAAGCATACGATCTGGCCACCCAAATCAACAACAACATTCCACTAACTCATCATGTATTCCAGGCCGCGATCAAGGTAGCCAAGCGGGTGGCCAACCAAACGGAAATTCAGCAGAACCGCGTCAGTATCCCGAGCATTGCTATCGGTGATTTTGCCCGCCAGATTTTCGAGCGGTTGGACAACAAAAACATTCTTGTTATCGGCGCGGGGGAAATGGCCGAGGAGACGCTTCAGTATGTCACCCATTACGGCGGCAAACATATCCGCCTGGTCAACCGAACTCGCGAAAAAGCAGTTGAGCTGGCCAATCGCTGGTCCGGTGACGTCGTCGAATGGTCGGAACTCATGCAGGCTCTGGACGAGGCGGATTTGATTATCAGCACGACTGGGGCTCAGGAAGCCATCGTTTCTATTGATCAATATCGCCAAACCGAGGACCGACGTGGTCAAAAGCCACTGTTCATTCTCGACTTGGCCGTACCACGCGACTTTGATCCGGCGATTGGTGAATGCGAAAACGTTTACCTGTATTCGCTGGATGATCTACAGGCACAATGCGAACACAATCAAAAGTCGAGAAGGAGTCATTGGCCAAAGGCGAAAAAAATCATCGACCAGGAAACCGAGTTGTTCATGAAAGAACTGGCGTATCGTTCCAAAGGCTCAGCGATTGCGCTGCTGAAGGCCTCAGCATCAGAGATCAAGGACGCGGAACTACGACGCCTGATCAACAAACTTGGCCCGATTGAACCTCGGCACCGTGATGAAATTGAAACTGCGTTTCATCGCCTGACCAACAAGCTACTCCATCCACCGCTGGAGTCTCTACGGGAAGAATCTGATGTGGATTCCGATCACAGCCTGTTTGAGGCGTTTAAGAAGCTGTTTCGGCTTGGCGATTAGGTTGCCGGCACTGTGCTTACGTAAGCATGTTTATGCATCCGGGAAACATGGGCGACGTCAGGCGCCCCATGGCAGCCGTCCTCTCAATTGGTTGGTCGCCTGGGATGCGTTAGTCACTCCCACTCGTCGTCGTCTTCTTCCTCACCTTCTTCCCATTCTTCATCGTCTTCGATCCATTCGTCGTCATCGTCTTCCCATTCCTCGTCGTCGCCTTCTTCCCACTCTTCATCGTCCTCGTCGACTTCTACGCCTTCTTCAGCTTCGTCGTCTACTTCTTCCCAGGTATCATCTTCGAATCCGTCGTCTGATTCGTCGTCGTCTTCGTACTCCTCTTCTTCGTCGTCGTCTTCATACTCTTCATCGTCGTCTTCGTATTCTTCTTCGTCGCCCTCTTCATACTCTTCTTCGTCTTCGCCCTCTTCGCCTTCTTCCTCGTCGTCTTCGTCCTCGTACTCGTACTCGACTTCCTCACCATCTTCTTCTTCGTCTTCGTATTCTTCTTCGTCGTCCTCATACTCGACGTCTTCATCTTCTACTTCGTCGTCCTCAAATTCGGACTCCTCGTCCTCTTCCTCGTCCTCTTCCAGCTCTTCGACGTCCGAGTCGGCAACGGCTTGGTCAGCATCCAATCCGAACAGGGATCGACGACCAACAAACGAGGCTTCGACTGAACCTAATTCAGACTCATCCAACATGATTGGTTGAAGAAGCATGGACACTCTTACTCTCCTCGATCTTGCTACTCACAGGTCAATGGCCGACAGCACTTCACTTGCCCTCGTTGGCTTGCGAAAGCCTGAGTCAGCCTTGGATACCATCGGTTAGTTTTCAGCCGCTTCCAAATCCGATTTTGGCTGGTCTGAAATTTGATCGAAATTATCCCAATTCGGCAACCCTTGGCCTTGGAGTTCCGCTGACCGAGGCAAATCGTCCAGACTCCGAAGCCCAAATTCCTGCAGGAAATCACGGGAAGTCGCGTACAGAAACGGCCGCCCTAACTGCTCACTACGCCCGTAAATACGCAGTAAACCGTGCTCCAATAGCTGACGCAGCATCTCACCGCAGCCCACACCGCGAATTGCCTCGATATCAGCCTTAATAATGGGCTGCCGGTACGCCACCACGGTCAGAGTTTCCATGGCTGGTCGGCTCAGTCTTCGGGGCCGATCGACGTGCTCCAGTTGCCGCAGCCATTGAGAAAACTGGGGCCGCGTGAGCAGCTGGTACCCGCCTGCAACCCGTTGAACACGGAAAGCACGCCCCGATCGGTCGTACTGCTCGTTGAGCTCAGAAATCATCGTTCTGGCCTGCGTTCCATCTTCGAGGCCAGCTGACTGGCTCAGTTTTCGCGACGAAAGCGGAGATCTTGCCAGGAACAGAATCGCCTCCAAGCGACGCTTGCGGGCTTCCGGTGCCGGATCCCAGTCAGGTGTCGTTGGAGCGTTTGAGTCAGGAGATTCGGTCATTTTCTTGGCCGGACAGAACGTGGTAGCTTCGAATAATGAGCCAACACTGCCAGCAAGTCAACACGGATGATTTCACTTGGTGATCGCAAACACCAGCAACATCGTTAACCAAACCACATCCAGGAAATGCCAATAGCCAGCACAATGGTCGACAGCCCAGTGCCGCTCGTGGTCGTATTTGTTTCGCAAAGACTGATAGATCACAAAGGCAAGGAAGATCATTCCACCCAATACATGCAAGGCATGAATAAATGCCAGCGTGAAAGACATCCCGTAGACTTTCGTGGAACCGTCAGACTGACTGAAATGATGGGTTACCAATTCGGTCATTCCAAAGCACTGGATCACCACAAAGCCAACTGCGAGTCCCCAGGCCCAGATCAAATATTGGCGAAACTTCATTTGCTGCTCGCGCCGAATGCACCAGACCGCCTTCTGCAGGAAGACGCTGATCAGTACCAACAGCCCCGTACTCAGCCAGAACGAAACCGGCAGTCGCAACGCCTCGTAAGTGCGTGTCACGGGAATGAAGGTCGCCGTCGCGGTATCGTATGAGTAATTCAATGACCGGAACGCTTCCATCCGAATCGCGCAGTAGGTGATGATGCTGCCGATGAAAAACATCGTTAGCGAAGCCATAAAGAGATAAAACACCAACTTGGCCTGATACAGATCGCGGCGTGCGGGAACCAAGTTGATGGATTGCTTGAGCATTGAAGTTTTACACTACATACGTTAAGTCAGGGTCCGGAAGTCTCCGCCGCTCGCGGAAACGATTCAATATTTTCCTGGTAGTGTTCGGTGTCGATCATCGTCATGCCAATGAACAAAAACAGAAAGAACGTCGAACACACGAAAATCAGAACGTTGAATGGCTTATCCCAAATCATGTGCATGAAAAAGCCCATGACGAGTGCGGCTTTGGCGGTGGCGATAATCATCGCGACCACAAAACCGAACGGGCCAAGGTTGCCTGCCAGCAACAACGTTAATGCCGTCAAAAACACTAACGAGAAGAACACACCAAACAACATCTTAATTGGTGCCGGATGTGCAAATCCATGATCGTCGTGATTGTGAGCCATGATAATTCTTTAAAACAGTGTGTGCAAATTTTCTGATCGTTCCGACTGCTAGTCAATCAAGTACAGCAAGGGGAACAGGTAAATCCAAATCAAGTCGACAAGGTGCCAGTACAGCCCGACATAATCGACCGGTCCAAAATAATCACTCCGCCAATGTCCCATCAATGATCTGGCAAAAATCCAAGCCAGGAAACCGATACCGGCAATGATGTGAATCGCGTGCAAGCCAGTCATGCAGTAATAAATACTGAAGAACGTTCCGATATCCCGGTCCAACTTGGGCTGATCCGGACCATGGTCGCCGCCATGCGAGTGGTCGTCTCCATGTCCGTCATCGGCATGATGTTCACCCTCATGCGCATCCGCGGCAGCGTGCGACTCGTCCGACTCTTTGTGTTCGCCCCCGCCAGAGTCAGCACCGTGAGACTCGTCAGCATGTGCTTCTTCCTGCAAGGCAAACAGAACCGTTTGGTTGGATGCGTGACCGCCCGTACCACCGGCTGTGAACTGCATGTAAAAGTGGCCGCAAATGACACCGAAGAAGTATCCGAAAACAGTGAACGCCAAACCAGCGAAAAACTTCGGCCAAACGCCCTTTTTCGTAAGCATCGAGAATACGCTCAGGGCAACAAAGGCGACAAGTAATACCGCCGGAACCACGCACAGCCAAACCAGGTACTCGGAGACCCCCAGACTATGAGCCAAGGTACCCTCCCGAGCTGCGTGATGGCCCATATCCAAAGCAAAGGTGCTGCGTGGGAAAATCCCCATGTCCCACTTGTGACTGTATTCGATCGCTTTTACGCCCAGGAACATAGCGGCGCAGAACATAGTGATCAGCGTATACAACGCCGTACTTCGATTGTTTCCAAGCTGAGCCGCACGCACGCCCAACGCCATTGTCAGCGAGCTGAACAGCAGCACCAACGTATTCAAAGCACCGAGGTACTTGTCGAGGAACACGTGTGCTTGCTCGAAGATTTCCGGATGATGGGTCCGGTACAACGTGTAAGCCACGAACAACCCGCTGAAGAACAAGACTTCAGTCACCAGGAACAACCAGATCCCCAGTTTCCCCGAATCGAACTGTTGTTCCGCGTTTTCAAAATGGTGCGCGATGAATTCCGGGTGATCATGATGGTCGTCATGATGATCCGCGGACGTTCCGGTTTCGGCAACTGCCATTGTTTCAACTCCGATATATCGTTTCGCCAAACTACTGACGACTCTATTTATTTAGTTATCTGATCCACCCTTAACCGGATCCATGTCCGGCTTGGGTTCTTTGATTGGTTTCTGAATCGGTTCTGCAAACTTGCGTTGAATATAAGTATCCAGCTCTTCGTCGTAGACTTGTGAACTGTAGTCGTACGGATCGTTCATGACTGGCTTGTGGATAAAGTTATGGAAGTCTGGTGGTGAGCTAGACTGCCATTCCAATGAAGCAGCACCGAACGGGTTCCCGTTCACTTTCGGACCTCGGAAAGCAGCGTAAACCAAAACTCCGATCGCCAGGATAACTCCCGACCCGAGCACGAATGCACCGACCGTTGAAAGCTGGTGGAAGATCACAAACTCTGGATCGTACGAAGCGTAACGGCGAGGCATCCCACGTGATCCCATGACAAACTGCGGGAAGAACGTCAGGCAAAAGCCGCCGAAGATTAACAGGCAGGCAACTCGACCCATCGCGTCGTTGTACATCCGGCCAAACATCTTCGGCCACCAGTGGAACACGCCACCGAACAGTGCGGTCAGCGTTCCACCGACTGCAACGAAGTGGAAGTGAGCCACAACAAAGTACGTATCGTGCAATTGAATATCAGTGAACAACGTTGCCAACTGCAAGCCAGTCAGACCACCGATCCCGAACAGGAAGATGAACGACAAAGCGAAACACATCGGCGTCGCCAGTGCAATGGAGCCTTTGTACATCGTCGCCAACCAGTTGAACACTTTCACCGCTGACGGAATCGCAACGGAGAACGTAATCGCACTGAAGATCATATTGACCACCGTGGACTGACCACTGGTAAACATGTGGTGGCCCCAAACCAGGAATCCAAGCAGTGCGATCGCCACACTGGAGAACGCAATGAATGAATAACCAAAGATCTTCTTCCGACAGTACACTGCCATCAATTCACTGATGACGCCCATCGGTGGCAAAATCATGATGTATACAGCTGGATGCGAATAGAACCAGAAGAAGTGCTGGAACAGAACCGGGTCACCACCGTACTTCGGGTCAAAGATACCGATGTGCAGTGTCTTTTCTGCAATCAACAGCAGCAGCGTGATTCCCAAAACTGGTGTCGCCAGAATCTGAATGATACTGGTCGCGTACAAAGACCACAGGAACAACGGCAACTTAAACCACGACTGCCCGGGGGCACGCATCGTGTTGATTGTCACCAGGAAATTGAGCCCGGTGAAAATCGAACTAAAGCCAAGTATGAAGGCTCCAAAGGTCGCCCAGATCACTCCCGTATCGGTATCGATACTGTAAGGCGTGTAAAAAGTCCAACCGGTATCCAATCCACCGCCGAGCAGAATCGCGCACAGCAGGCAAGTAGTTCCCATGATCCACAGGTAAAAACTGGCCAGATTCAATCTCGGGAATGCCACGTCCTTGGCACCGAGCATCATCGGCAGGACAAAGTTCCCCAATGCCGCCGGAATACTTGGGATGATGAATGCAAACACCATCACGGCACCATGCAGCGTGAACATCTGGTTGTACTGATCGTCCGTCAGCAGCCCACCACCGTTGGTGTTATGGTTCCACAGGTGTGTTCGCAGAATCAACGCAAACGCACCGGCCATCAACATCGCACCAGTAACCCCGATCAGGTACATGACGCCGATCCGTTTGTGGTCCAATGTGAATGCCCATGAGGCAAAACCTTTGGTGCAATTCAAGTAGTTGTTTTCCGGATTACCGAAAAGCACGTTCTTGTCGTTCGATGTTGTCGCTGCCATTTCAATGACCTTTTCTACTGTGATTCAGCGGCTCAAAGCCACCAATAATTGTATTCGTTTAGTGATCTTCCGCGTCCGCGCCTTGTCCTGCTTCAACCGGTTCGCCGGTCGTCGCCTCCGCTTCGCCAGATCCCTCTTCCCCTGTGCCAGCCGCCGCGTCGTCAGACGGGACGATTAACTTCGTGCCGTCTTCGGATTTCACGTACTCAACATCATACTTGGCTGGATCAGACAGGTACTTCAGATACGAGATCAAGTCGATAATCTGATCGCTTGTCAGCTTCCCTTCGAACGAATTCATCTTGGAAACCGGACCGTATCCGGCAACCACTTTCTTTTCCGGATAGATGATCGACTCGCGAATATACTCTTCGTTGACTTGGACTTTCTCGCCACCCATCAGGTCTTCCATACCTTTGCCCCACAACAGGTTAAGGGCTGGACCAGTCGCCGCCTGGCCGTCGACTTTGTGACAACCAGAACAATTCATCTTGTACAGGCGTTCCCCGTTCTCCCAGGGACGGTGCTCGGCCCGAATCCATTCCGTATTCGTCCGGCGAGCCACCTCATCGGTGTGAACCTGGCACAACGTCCGCATCCTTGAATGCTCGGTACCACAGTACTCGGTGCACGAGAGACGGAACTTCCCGATCTTGGTCGGCTGAATGTAGGCGTACGAATAACGACCCGGCACGATGTCCATCTTCTGCCGAAACGCAGAAACGAACAGGCTGTGAAGGACGTCGGTTGATTGCATAATCAACTTGACCGGCTTGTCTTTGACCAGGTGCAATTCGCTGGACGTATCACCGTTGGGGTACCGGAAAGTCCAATTCCATTTCTGGGCGGTGACGTAAATTTCTTCGGCGTCGTCACGGGCGATGCGTGCATCAAAGTAACCTTCTGCCCCAGCGTAAAAGAACCAGACCAGAAAGATACTCGGCACAACGGACCAGGCAATCTCGAGCGTCGTGTTGTGAGAACTACTCGGCTCGGGATCAACGCCCGGTCGACGACGGTATTTGATTGCAAAGTACACCATCACTCCGACGATCATGACGAAGCACACGAACGAAATGATCGTGATCGCCATATACAGGTCGTCCGAAGCCTGCGCGAATTCACTCGCTGGCTCAGGGAACCAATAGCTACTTTGAAAAATGTTGCCGACTCGCTCATGCTTTTCAGCATAGCTGGTGTCAATTTCAGTCTGAGCGATCGGGAGCAGGTTTAGCAGATTCATCATTGATATTTCTGACAACGGTTGGTTTTAACTTTCAATTGCAGGAGCAGTTTCGCTCGACGTCAGGTCCTCTTGTTCTTCTTGTGGCGTTTTATTGCCACCAAAGAACCAGTAAGGAACCAGTCCAATCAAAAGGAAAGCGACTGTACACGCCCCGCCAACTCTCATGATTCCCATGAGCTGTGACGAATACTTACCAGTCGATTCATCGTATAAAAAACAGCCGGTTATAAACGTTAGCCGGTTGATTGAAGATCCAATTTTTCCTTCCGCAGCTTCCACCAACGCTCGCTTGATCGTGATCGGATCATAATCGAGACCATGGATGTAGCGGACAATTTTTCCATCAGGCGAGAGCAACAAAAACACGGGCGGATGCGAGTACAGTTTCTGATGCGGAATGTACTTGTATTTCACACCGCAATTATCGGCCAGCACTTCGATTGAATCCCGCTTACCAGTCAGGAAGTGCCAACCACCTGAACTATCGTCGTCTCCGTAGACGGTGACAAATTTCTCTTTCGACTTCCGCGCTCTGGCGACTTGCTCCAGTGGATCAATGCTGACACTGACGATACGGAAGTCGTCTTTGACTTTCAGGTCAATCTTCCGCAGTGCCATCGCCATGTTTTCCAACTGCACACTGCAAAGCTTTGGGCAATTGGAATAGTTGAATGCCAAAATCACCGGACGCTTGCCGTCGAACAGATCACGTAGCTCGATCTTGTAGTCGCGGTCATCGCGGAAATTGATCCCCAAATCAACGGTGTCACCAAGTCGTTCATCGACACCGGTGCCTTTTTCCGCGTCAGGGATATTGCCAACATCGGTCTGGGCAAACACGCATGCACACGGTACTACCGTGACGGCAAAAACTGCCGCCACGATAGCGAGCAATGTGATTCGCAATTTACCTGTCGTCCAATGCATTCTGATTTACTTTTTACCGTACTTGGAAATGACGTCCTTGATGGTTTCTTCCACTGGCTTGATGCCTTTGCCGGAATCACCTTCCAGCAATTTCTTTTGTTCTACTACAATAGCTCGCACTGGCTCGTTGACAAAATCATACGAGCGTTCGCGTATGAATCCGTTTTGCCAGTGGTATGTTAAACCTTGCACAAAAAAGATCGTGCAGACGGTCACGATGATCGAAATTACTCCAACCATCACAATCACTGGCGTGTTGATATCGTCGTAATTAAGACCTTCGTTGTGCTCTTCAGCATCAACATCCGAATTGGAATCTACGTCCGCGGTTGCACTTGTCATTTCAAAACGCTTCGTTAGTTACTAACTGGCAAAATAGGCAAAAACTTAACTGCTGCTTCTAAAATCATGGATTGTGGTGGTTCAGGCATTCTCCCAGTCGCGGATCCTGCAACGGGACAAGCGGCTTGTTGCCGCTAATCAGGAAGAACACAGCCATAAACAGGCCGATCAAACCGATAGCACAGGCGATGTCACCGACCATCTGCAATCCGGTGAACGTAAACCGGTGATCCCCAAATGCCTGCGGCATGACGATCCAATAATGATCAATCCAGTGGACGACCAGGATATAAATCGACGCGAAAAACAGGAACGACTTACTACGCCGGACCGTTCGAGCCATCAGACCCAGGAATGGAATAAACAGATGGCCGATCAGCAACATGAGCGACATCCATTGCCATCCACTCAAGCCGCTTTCCTGTCCCGGTAATCCATTGATTCTCCAGGCAAACCAGAACGTCTCTTCTGGAATGTTTGCGTACCAGATCAGCATGAACTGACTGAACGCGATATACCCCCAAAAGAACACAAAGGCAAACATCAGCTTGGCCAAGTCGTGATAATGTTCAACAGTGATCTCGTCAGTCACTCGACCACTTCTCTGTAGCATCAACGCCGTCAGCGTGATGGTCGCCAATCCGCTCAGAAACGCACCGGCGAAAATGTAAACCGGGAACATCGTACTAAACCACAGCGGCGACAATGACATTTCATAGTCAAACGCTGAGAACGCCAGCGTTCCTGCAAACAGAATCATCAGTGGAGCACTCCACCGCTGCATTTTCAAACTCAGTCGCTTGTCGCCCGATTGGTCCTGAGCCAACGAGGTGCGAAGGAAGAACCAGGACATCAGGCCCCAGACTCCAAAATAAATCAGCGTCCGCAATGGGAAGAACCAGTTATTCAGGTACCCACCTTTGAGTGCCTCCAGCGGCGGCAAATGCTCAGCAGCACCGACAGCTGCGGCTTTGGCACCTTCATCGCCATGGACAGACCAACCTTCCTGATTCCAGGAATAGACTGCGTCCGAACCCATGAATACGGGAATCACGATCGGCAAAAACAAAATCAGCAACGGCAACAGGCAGGCTGCATACAGTTCAGCAATCCGCCGCACCGTAACGCCCCACCCTGCCCTGGTCAGATGCAAAATGGTTACAAAGAACAGGCAACCAAGACAAATCGTCAATATGAAACAGAACGACGTCAGGTAGCTGTACGAAAACCGGGTGATATCGAAAGCGCCTTCGAGTCGAGTCACAAAAAACGCGACGACGATTCCGATCACACCGACAATAAAACAAAACGGCACCATCTTCGCGCTGCTGTCTTTCAGCGTCGTGATAGGCGAAGTTATCTTGGCTTCTCTTGCGTGATGCATCTTATTTCAAACTATTGTTATTATGGTTTGGTTTATTCTTTGTCGTCATCGGCAGGCTGTTGTTCTGCCGCAGCCGCGACAGTACTTTCCGGCTGGATCCCGGTAGCTTGCAATGCTTTGACGTATGCCACGATCGCCCAGCGATCGTCGACAGAAATCTGGTCCTTATAAGGACCCATTGAGCTACGACCGTTCGAAATGGTGTCGAAGATTCGCCCAACAGGGTTCTTGTCGTTATTCTTGACTTCCGGATCATGCAGCGACTTGGCCGCAGTCCAGGCAGCGTTTCCAGTCGCAGACAATGCCATCGCCCGCTGATTGACTAGCCCATCTCCGTTACCAGCGTAGCCGTGACAAACACTGCAATAGATTTCAAATCTGGCCTGCCCCCGCTCCAACAAAGCTTCATCGACTGTAATGCGATCCGGGAAAGTTGTCACCCACTGCGGTTCCTCCGCGGCTGCAGCCGCCGCACCAACTGCCGGAGCAGCTTCCTGCTCGTCATCGTCAGACAACTTCGTGAACGCACTGGCTTTTGGAACGGCCGTCAATTCGGTCGTGCCCGACTGGATACCGAAATAATATTCACTGTCGTCGACCAAATGCCCGCGAGCGATCGTGCCAGGAATCGGCGGACGCATCGCTCGCCCATCAGCGAACAAATAATCCGGCGCGCCGATGGGAGCAAAGTTTGGTGACACGGTTTGTGTTTTGTTTTTGTGCTGCCAATCCATATCAGGAACGACATGCATTCGGGGCAGCTTGTTCGTCATGCCCGACATCCGGAAAACAACAACCGGCGGCAACAAGCAAAAGATCGCGATCATGACACCAGCAGTTCGCACCCAGGCCGGCAAAGCGTGATCTGTCAGATCTTCGTTGCACTCTTCGATAAACGACGCGCCCCAACCTTTCAGCTCACCCTCGGTTCGATCGCGATCGAAATGCTCATCTTTGTCTTCGATCATCAGGAAGAATTTATCGTTGGTGACTCGCTTGAAGCGAGAAATACGATGCAGGGGATTGGCCAGTTTTGGCAATCCGTTCAACGCCCACATGCCAAGGAACGCGGCAAACGCACTCGACAGAACGATCACTTCGAACGTCACCGGAATATTCGCTGGCAAACTGAAGTACGGCTTACCACTGATCTTGAAATCGTAGCCCGGGAAAAATCCGAACGTACTGATCTCGTTGTTCACGTAGTACTGCATCCCCAGCCCGATCGCACAGGCACCAAGCCCGATCGCCAGGCAGATGAACGGCAGGATCGTACGCTTGATTCCGATCGCCGGATCGATACCGTGCACCGGAAACGGCGTATAGGCATCCATCTTTTTATATCCAGCCTGGCGCGCTTGATCACAAGCAGCTACCAGCGTGTGCGGATCTTCAAACTGAGCGAGCAAACCAACGAATCGTTGGTCATCGCCGCTTGCAGCATTCGAGTTTTCGTTTCTATCAGCCATGAATCTATCTTTAGTTTTGAATCAGTGCTCGGTCGCAGGAGCGTGCGACTCCGGCATGACATTTTTGACTTCGGAAATTGCAATCACAGGCAAGAACCGGCAGAACAAACAGAACAGCGAAGTGAACAAACCGAAACTTCCAATCAGCATCATGATGTCGATCGCCGTGGGATAAAAATAAGCCCAGCTCGATGGCAGGAAGTCACGACACAGCGACGTCACCGTGATCACGAATCGCTCGAACCACATCCCGATGTTCACAAAGATGCAGATGATCACCATCATCACAGTATTCGTTCGACACCACTTGAACCAAAACAGCTGCGGGATCACCACGTTACACGTGACCATGATCCAATACGCCCACCAGTAATTACCAAACGCTCGATTCCAGAACGCATAGCTTTCCCAGGGAACACCACTGTACCAGGCGATGAAGAATTCAATGCCATATGCAGTACCAACCATCATGCCGGTCGCCATGATGATCTTGTTCATATTCTCAAGGTGCCGGATCGTAATCAGATTCTGCAATCCGTAAATCTTTCGCACCGGAACCAACAGCGTGACCACCATCGCAAATCCACTGAAGATCGCACCGGCAACAAAGTACGGTGGGAAAATGGTTGTGTGCCAACCTGGAACCTGCGAAACCGCAAAGTCAAAACTAACGATCGTGTGTACTGAAAGAACCAGCGGCGTAGCGAGCGCTGCCAGGATCGTGTAAGCCATTTCGTATCGGTGCCAATGCCGAGCAGACCCAGTCCACCCCAGCGAGAGCAGCCCGTAGACCATCTTGCCGATCTTGCTCTTGGCTCGGTCACGAAACGTCGCGATGTCCGGAACCATACCCATGTACCAAAACAGGATCGAAACCGTCGCATAAGTCGAAACCGCGAAAACGTCCCACAACAACGGACTGCGGAAGTTAGGCCACATTGCCAGGTGCTCCGTTGGAATCGGGAACAACCAGTAAAACACCCAAACACGACCAATGTGAACACCCGGGAACATACCGGCACAAACGACCGCGAAAATCGTCATCGCTTCCGCCGCCCGGTTAATACTTGTTCGCCAGTTCTGACGGAACAGGAACAAGATCGCAGAAATCAGCGTTCCCGCGTGACCAATACCGACCCAGAATACGAAGTTCACAATCGGCCAACCCCAGTAAGCAGGATTGTTATTACCCCAGACTCCGACACCTTTCATCAGCAAGTGCCCGAGACATCCGCCCAGCATCACCAGCAATGAAGCGGCGACGGCCAAAACCGCCCACCAGATCTTGGGCAGCTTTCCTTCCCAAGGTGCACAGACTGTGTCCGTAACGCCTTCGTAGTCCAAGCCACCCAGAACCAGCGGTGCTCGCTTTTCAGGATCTTCGATCGTGTTGTCCAAGAACGGATCGACTGTAGTTGCCATGTAACTTTCCGGTTTTATCTAAGTTCAAAGACCGGATTCCCGGCCCAATGTATTCTCAATTAATGATCGACTTCGGCGTGTGTTTCAGCTGGCGACGGCTCGGCATGACTCGCGTCCGCCGCAGCTTTTTCAGCTTTCGCTCCGTGCCCTTGATCCTGATGCCCGTCCTCGGCCTTGCCATGACCGCGAACAGAATTCCTGTCGTCGCGATCAATCAGATCCGGATGCGGATTACGAACGCGAGCAAGGTACTTCGTTCGCGGATAGTTGTTCAGTTCTTCGAGCATCGTGTAAGCACGCGGATTGTGATGGGCCTTATGGACATCACTTTCGTTATTGTTCAAATCGCCAAACTTAATCGCGCTGGTCGGACAAACGTCCTGACATGCTGGCGTGATCTCGTTAGGACCAATCGGGCGACCTTCCGTCTTGGCCTTGATCCGGCCCAACGAAATTCGCTGAGTACAGTAAGTACACTTCTCCATCACACCGCGAGAACGAATCGTCACTTCAGGGTTCATCAACAAGTTCTGAACTGAACGATCGTTCGACGAAAGCTTGTCTGCTCCCGGGTACTTCAGGAATGTCTTGGCATCTGCGTAATTCAAGTAATTGAATCGACGAACCTTGTAAGGACAGTTGTTACCGCAATAACGAGTCCCGATACAGCGGTTGTAAACCATGTCGTTCAAGCCCTCGGAGCTGTGCACGGTTGCCGCTACCGGACAAACCGTTTCACATGGAGCGTTTTCACAGTGATGGCAGGCAACCGGCTGATGCACGATCTGTTTGTCGTCCGATGCCGCAGCTTCGTCGTTGTACAAGTTGCGACCGTAGTACCGATCCATTCGCAGCCAATGCATTTCGCGGCCACGGAACACTTGATCTTTACCAACGATTGGAATGTTGTTTTCTGACTGACAGGCAACCACGCACGCGTTACACCCCGTGCACTTATTGAGGTCGATCGACATCCCCCACACGTTTTTGTTTTCAGGGTTCTCCATCGTGTAGTCCATCCTGGAACCAGGCGTGATGTCGAACGGCTGGTGGTGCAGGTGGAAAGCTTCTGGCCAGTTGTGATGACCGCCATGCCCGTGAGCATCTGCTTTGTCTTCGGTCGCAACTTCCTTCACAAAGCTGACGTTGGTTAATACTGGCAACGCAGTCGGATCACGATCAACCGCCGCGTGCTCATCGCCACCATGCTCGCCTTCACCCGAATGGCCATGGCCACCTTCATGACTCTTCGCCATGAATTCTTTGTAGCTCTCAAATGTCCCTTCGCGGATCAGCGAGCTTCGATCGGTTTCTTTCTTATTCTTATCACGGAACATCCGAGCTTGAATCTCTTCGCGACCCACCTCGTCAATGTCCCATGGCTCCTGAACCATCGCCAACCGCTCACGGTCCTTGGTCGGGTTCACGGAATCAACAGCAGCAAAGCTCCAGTTGTCGATTGTTCGCAGCGGATTCACATCGACGCCAACGACTTGCCCCTCTGAGATATTACCACCGACAACACCACAAACCGTTCGCCCATACCCGAGCGCTAAACCGATCGAGCCATCGGCCTGCCCCGGCTGAACAACGACTGGCAAACCAACGTCACCAATGTTGACGATCTGACCTGTTTTGACTTTAAGCTTCGCGGCCGTCTTAGGGCTGATCGAAGCAGCATTGCCCCAAGTGATCTTGGTTTGGAAATCCGGTAATTCCTGCAGCCATGCGTTATTCGCAAACCGCCCATCGTACAACGCGCCACTCGGGCTAAAGACGACCTCGTAAACGGACTCGTCCCACACAGCCTTCCAGCCATCGTTTGCCGCAATCGGCTTCACGTCTGCCAACGAAACTGCTTCCGGAGCCGCCTGCGATTCAGCAACAAAGCCATCATGCACAGCTTTCGACCAGGCTTTACCATCCAACTGATGTGTTTCTCGCAGGATGTCCAAACCGGCAACTTGCTCAGCACCCGTGAACTCCGCAAGCAACTCGATTTCCGACTTCCCGCCGAACAACGGCAGGATCAATGGCTGGCCAATACAAACCGAGCCATCATACGCCCAGCCATCTGACCACGTTTCCAGTTGATGTGCGGCGTTCAGAATCCAATTGCAACAAACCGAAGTTTCGTTCTTATGAGTCGTGAAGTGAACTGACTTGCCAACCGCTTTGATTGCATCGGCGAGCTCCAGCGAAAGCGGTGCACCGTAGACCGGATTGCCGCCAAGAATCAGCAACGATTTGATCGCACCCGAATTACACTTCTCAGCCAAAGCCTTGATTGATTCCAGCGAACCAGCAGCGTCTTCGTCAGCCAACTTGGTGAACGTTACCGTCGTGCCATGATTGCCCAACTTGTCGTTCATCGCATGAACGGCTGCATGAACTTCTGGTGGCTGATTCTCGCCGCACAAAATCGCCGACTCGCCCGCATGACTTGCCAAATCCTGAGCCATGCAAGCCAGCAACTTGTCTCGATACGGCAACGACGCATCAATCTTCCCACCGGCCGACGAGTTTTCCAGAGCCGCTGCCAAAGCCCCGACAAAGCCGGCAATCTCCGAACTGGGAACTGAAATCCGATGATCTGCATTGGAACCAGTAATTGTGTATTGGCTTTCGACTGAATACATCCGGCTCATCTTGCCGTGATCCGCGTCTCGCCCCATCGCAAATCGAATATTGTTGTTCAATCCGTCCGGATGATTCCGCAGCGGATCGGCATCAACGCAAACGATCACTTTGGCTTTTTCCAAATCGACGTGCTGACGCATCGCCTTGCCGAACGCCAACTTGGATCCAGCGCGTGTGTTGTCGTCGTTGACGCTGGAAAAGACAAACCACGACGCCCCTTTTTGCTCCAGCGATTCCCGCATTCGATGCAACGAAGGAGAACCAACTTGCTCGGACAGGATCGCAACCGAAGACAAATCCGCACCGGAAAACATTGATTTCCCGGCATCCAGGACTGCTTCCCAATCCGTTTCCGCCAGAACGCCATCGCCCATCCCCATGGGAGCACGCAGACGATCAGGATCGTACAGGTTCAGGATCGCCGCCTGAGTATACGAAGTCGACGATCCACGGACCGCTGGATGATCCGGGTTCCCATCAAGCTTAATTGGGCGACCGTCGTAACTGGTTGCCAACAGCGGTTGAGCAACGCCAGCGAAATCAATCACTGCTGAGTATTTCTCAGGCACGCCCGGAATTCGATTTTGTGGACGGAAAGCATACGGAGCAATCTGCTCCTCTTCGTAACGACAACCAGACATCCCGCCCAGCGCCAACGAAGCACCCATTAGCTGCAACCATCGCCGACGCGACACACCATCGTTCAGATCTTCAATGGCCGAACCAAAGTCACGATCAATCGCAGAGCGAATGTCGCTTGACTCGTCAACTTGCTTGAGCGAAGTAAGTTTGTTTTGAATGTTTGGCTTGTTCATAACTGACTGCTTAGACTGCGTTGGCTTGGCTGCGTTGCAATAGCACGCTAAATGTTTCTGATAATTTGACGATTAGCGATGACAGGTCGAGCAACTGATGTCCGTCTTAATATTGAGCTTTTCCGCCCACTTCTTGCCGTATTCCTCAACGTCAACGTCTTCACCGTTCTCGTCCGTTGGCTTGAAATCCAACTGAGTCACCAATTTTGGATCACGAATGTTCGGCTCAGGATTGCGATGACAATCAATGCACCACTTCATTGACATTGGCTCAACCTGCGTGACCACGTCCATCTTGTCGATGCGACCATGACAGGAAACACAACTGACTCCGCGAGCAACGTGAGCCGCGTGATTGAAGTACACAAAGTCCGGCAGATCGTGGACTCGCTCCCACATGATCGGAGTGTTCTCTTCCAAACTCGTTCGAACTGGTTCCAACAGCGGGTTGGCTTCGTGAACCACTCCCAACGTTGCACCCTCTTTCGTACGGGCTCCGCCGTGGCAATTACCACAGGTCGCAGTCGGAGGAATCGCAGCATGGCCAGCCTTATCGACAGTATTGTGACAATAACGGCAATCCAATTTCAGCTGCCCCACATGCAATTTATGACTGTAAGGCACCGGCTGCTTAGGCGCATGGCCGACATTCACGATCTCTGGATGGATACCGGCGAACAAACAAGTTCCCAAGTATCCCGCTATGGCAGCTCCACCACCAAGCAACACCAACGTGAACTTGTTAACCCAATTTGGAAAATAAAACTCTTGCATCACTGCACCGCGCATTGGTCTTGTAAGGTCTCGAAAGAGACACTTTGTCTACCTATTTAATCGAGCGAATTTAATGCAATTCTATCCTCTAGTCGAGCAGCTATCTGGTCGCATACTTTTAGGGGGTGTAATTGCATATAATGCCTGATTTTACGAGACAAAACGACGCAGCCAACCAACTGCGACAACATCGCTACCGAGGAAAACGATTGGCAAACTCCACCCCGACAGAAGTGGGCAAGCTGGGCCGTCCGGGAGACCCGGGCAGCATGCGTCGGCTGTTCTTAATTCAATATTCCCAATTTATTATCCCAACTCAACCTTGGCCTTGCTCCAAACCGCTCGAGACATTGATTTTTAGAAACCTCCTATTTCAATGCAGCTATGAGCGCAAATTTCATTGAGTTGAACGATGCTTGGCGAACCCTTGTTTCACCTCGGAGCGCCAAATTAATGCTTCGAAAAAATTTAGCCACGCGAACCCTTTCACTGCATCAAGAAAGTAATCCGTTCTACGGGAATTAGGTGCTTGATCAACACATTCAGTTTGGCCGATGGCAAATTTGTTTCGAGGCCCCGAGTCAGGACTATTGCCAACCTAACTGTCCCGGTAGACTTTCGGCTTTCTGACCAAAATTCGAATTGAGTCTCGCGATATGAGTACGATTGGCAAACTGTTCGGAAGGTCGCCTTTTAGCCAAATGCAAATGCACATGGAACATGTTTCCCAGTGCGTACAAAAGATGAAGTTGGCCATCGATACGATGGTGGCAGGTCGCTACGAAGAACTGGACGATCTCGCCTACGAAGTATCTCGACTTGAACACCACGCAGACGAAGTCAAAAACGACATTCGCAACCAACTCCTGCGTCGATTCTTCATGCCAATTGACAAGTCCGAAGTGTTGGATATTTTGTCGCTTCAAGACGCGTTGGCTGACACTGCCGAGGACGTTTGCAAAGTAATCACCTTAAAGAAACTACCCTTCCACGACGGCGTTCGCGAACTGTTCGACGAATTTGTCGAGATCAACATGAAGGCGTTCACTCTTGTCTCCGACATCATCAGCGAGTTGGACGAATTGATTGAATCCGGATTTGGTGGAGTGGAAGCAGAAAAGATTCGGAACCTGGCACATGATGTCGCCGTAGCCGAACATCAGGCGGACCTCATTCAGCTCAAGCTACTCAAAGAGCTTTACAAGAATGATGAGAACATGACCGTTGGTGAATTTCATTTGTGGATGCGAGTCACTCGAGTGCTTAGCCAGATTTCGAACCACTCGGAAAACCTCGCCAACAAAATCCTGAAGACTTTGAGTTTCAAATAGCTTCTCATCCAGTCAATCACATCCAGTTACACCGCGATAGGTTCACCCCCTAAACAACCATGACAGCTGTAAGCATTCTGATTGTCTTGACGTTAATTTGTGGTTTCTATGTTGCTTGGAATATTGGCGCCAATGATGTTGCCAACGCGATGGGCACCTCCGTCGGCTCTGGAGCTTTAACGCTGTTCTGGGCCGTGGTTCTGGCTGCAATTTTTGAGTTCCTCGGTGCCTGGCTGGTCGGTTCAAACGTTTCGGACACCGTCCGTAAAAAGATGTTTGAGCCGGAATTGATAACCACGCTGTACGGCGCTCAGGCACACTATATTCTGGCCTGTGGTATGATCGCCGCTCTGCTCGCCGCCGGAACCTGGCTGCTGATCGCGACATCAATGTCATGGCCTGTGTCCACGACGCATTCGATTGTCGGAGCCGTTGTCGGGTTCGGGGTTGTCTCGCTCGGCTTCGAAGGAATCTTCTGGGATAAAGTTGGCCTGATTACCTGCGGCTGGGTTATCTCTCCGTTAATTTCCGGCTCGATCGCCTACTTCCTGTTCGGGTTTATTGTTCGATCGGTGTTCCACAAACGCGACCCGGTTGCGGCCGCCGTCAGGGTGACTCCCTACCTGGTTTTTGTTGTCATCTTTGTACTCAGCGGAGTTACCACGTACAAAGGCCTCAAGCCATTCTGGAAACAACAGGGACTGGACCAGTTCGACCCACAGTTTGTCGGGATCGTCGCTTTGATCACAACCGGGATCGGTATCGTCGCGATGTTACTGACTCGCGTACTGTTGAGAAACTACAAGTCCGAATCTACCAGCGCATCGACCACCAACCCGATTCTGGCGGCCGACATTTCCCGCTCGATTCACAAAGCAGAAATGCACTTGAAACGAGTTCGCAACAGTGCCGATGACGAGATCGCCGAGAAAGCGACTCAGCTGTTGAAGAATATTGAGAACCTGGGACTAGCCGCACGCGAACGTATTACCACCAACACAAATTCAGAAGAGCTGCGAAAAGTCGAAAAGATCTTTGTCTTGCTGCAAGTCATCACAGCCTGCCTGGTCGCGTTCGCACATGGTTCCAATGACGTGGCCAACGCAATCGGCCCACTCTCGGCCGCCTATCAGGCGTTGGAGTCAGGTGAAATCATGGCTAAATCATCGACTCCCAGCTGGGCATTGTTGCTCGGCGGAACCGGCATCGTCATCGGGTTGGCAACGATGGGTTGGAAAGTTATCGCAACGGTCGGGAAGAAGATAACAGAGTTAACCCCAAGTCGCGGATTCTGCGCCGAATTTGCCGCGGCGATCACAATTTTGATCGCATCAACAATCGACTTCGGACTGCCAATCTCTACCACACACACCCTGGTCGGTGCAGTTTTGGGTGTTGGTTTAGCACGCGGTATCAACGCACTCAACTTGAAAACAATGCGAGACATCGTCGCCGGCTGGGCCATCACAATTCCCGCCGGTGCCGGACTGTCGATGATCTTCTACTTCATCCTAAAAGCGATCTTCATCGATTCCGGCTGGGCAGCTCAAGGCTAAACCGCCCAACTACTCAATCGCGTAGACACGCTCTAACATGTATTGCTCGTCGCCCTTATCCTGACGACAACACATTCGCCCCGTTCCCTTCGACCTCGAGCAATCTGATGGTGCACGAACTGTTTTCCAATATCGTCGACTATGCAGGTTTGTTTCCACCTGCGGGCCTGCCGTTGGACAAGGTCGTTTCCAACTACGAAAACTATCTGGACAGCAAACATCGCTGGATGTTGGCACGTTTGATTCTACCGGCGGGTAAGCTAACAGAATTCGAACAGCTCCCAACGTTCGCCCAGTCCACACAACGCTGGCAAATCAGCGCTCTGATTCCACCCTTCGACGCACCAAACAACGGATTCGAATCAGCGTTATCCACCATCAACGAATTCAACGCTCGGCATACAAACAAAGCGGTTGTCGACGCGATCGAAGTCAAGGCTCCGACGGTTTCCGCAATCAACGATACGATCTCAAAGCTACCGGCAACAATAGATGGCTTCCTGGAAATCCCTCACAAAGAAGATCCAAGCGAATTGATTGTCGCACTCAAAGCCGCTTCGCAAGGAAACGCGTTCGCGAAAATTCGCACCGGCGGAGTGACTCAAGATCTTATTCCCGACTCCACGCAGGTCGCCCGGTTCATTCGAGCGTGCGCAGAACACGATGTTGGATTCAAAGCGACCGCCGGGCTGCATCACCCGCTACGAGGTGACTATCGGTTAACGTATGACGCGGACCCAGACATGGGAACGATGTTCGGGTTCGCCAATGTTTTCATTGCGGCCTGTTTTGCTTTTGCCAACAACGCAGACGCAGACAACCTCGCATCCATCTTGACCACCAGCGACGCCAGTCAGTTTGAAGTCACTGAATCAGGAATAACCTGGAACAGCCAAACAGTTACTGCCGCTGCAGCAGCCGAGATTCGCAAAAACAAAGCAACCTCATTCGGCTCATGTTCATTCGAAGAACCAACCGCCGAATTGGCCGAACTTGGTTGGATCGAATAACGCTGAACAGCGCTATCAAGCGCGGACGAATTTTGGCAATTTCAACTCTTGCGACTTCCAAACATTCGCCGGATTACTGGCGAATCGAAATCGCATCACTGGCAGCAACAATCCCGGCCGAGTTTTCACTGGTGGCCTGGAACTCGACAAACGCTTCGCCGGGCTGAACACCTTCCACCGTCACAATGAACTTCAACGAGTCACCGGGACGCATCTCCTGCCGCGGCGCTAATTCAAACCGCGTAAAGTCAGGGCTCCGATTCTGGATCCCGTACTGATTACCCAAATCATCGACGACGTCGACGAGTCGAATGCTGGGTGGCATCAGCAGGAACAAATTCACGTTGCGATCCGAAACCGAACTCCCGTTCCGCACCGTGAATTCAATGTTGCTTTGCTGGCCCACGCCGATCTGCGGGTCGAGCGTTCGGGCGACGACCTCAAGATCGCGTCGCTGATTGAGCTGGCTTCCCTGAGTATCGCCCGGAATCGCGATCGGACCTTCATCCGCCGCCGGAGGAGGCTGAACTTGTGGATCGATGCCGCCCGGTTGGAAGTCCGGTTGCGTGTCCCCCGGTGGCTGCTGCCCTGCCCCACCGCCAATCGTTCCGGGAATCTCGATCCGCATATCGTATCGTTTCGCAATCGGAGAGATATCGGGCGACGAAACGGTAAATTCGCTGAACGCATTGCCATCTTCCTGCAAAGCCTCGTAAGCGATCTCAACAACCTTCGACTCACCCGGGTTCAATCGTCCCACATCGAAGATCAACTCGTCCCCTTCTGCACCCAACCAACGATGGTTGAACTCGCGCGTCACACGAGTCGGGTCCAGCGAAGAACTGAAGCGGTTGGTAACCGTAACATTGTCCAGCGGAACGTTTCCATTGTTGGTAACAGTACCTCGAACCCAGACATTTTGACCTCGATCAACTCGACGCTGCCCTTCTAACTCAAAACCGATCGTCGATTCAGCCGTCGGTGCTGCCTCAACACATTCATTCGCCCGTGCGACATGGCCACCATCAGCCGTAACGCTCAAGTTGTAACAATGCCGACCGGCACTAACCACGTCGAAGACAACTTGCCGCGTTCGCGATTCGCCGGGCCCTAACTCGCCGATGTCGTTTCGGATTGGGTTGCCTAACAATGGAGACTCCAGCCCCGGATCGTATTGAATCTGTAACGCCACATTTTCCAGTCTTTCATCACATTGATTCGAAACGGTAATGTCAAACTTCGCCTGATCGCCGACCTTCGCAGCATTCGGACCGTCGATCTGCAACCCGATACACGGAACCGTCACCTCCGTTTGGGCACAGGCCTCGGTTTTCAGTTGATCGGTCTGACTCGAAACCTCAAAGCACAGCTCATTGTTGCCGCGGGTGTTGGACTTCAACTGAATATCAACAACCTGAGGCTGGCTCCCCGGTGCGATGTCGCCCAGTCTCCATTCCAGGATCCTGCCAAACTCGGTCGGTTTTGGTGAACTGGAAATAAACTCCAGGCTGTCAGGGAAGTCCTTCGTTCGCAAGACGACATCCCGAGTCGTCTGGTCGCCGGGGTTGGAAACCTCGACTCGGTAGTTAAATGCCTGATCTCGGCCAGCAGTCTTCGGGCCGATCGCCCGAATCGTCAACGCCGGTGCACTCCAGACAACGCTGGTAATCCCGCTTTCAACCTGCAGCTCCGACTCGCCAAACAAAGCTGGCCGAATCACATCCACGCGAACTTGCGTCGTCCCCGGATCGAACTGCCCCGCTACCTGACGCAGTTGCACGGTCGCCTGGCCATCGGAATTCGTGATCGTTTCGACAGATTGCGAGCCATTAGGCGCGAACTCGGCGGGAGCTCCGCCAACGACCGTGTAGCGAACCTTCCATCCAGGCACGCCGTTGTTGTCGGTGCTGCGAGTAACCAAAGTCGTCAGCGGTGTAACCGTTCCGGAAGTCGCCGACTTGGGAACCGGGATCGCCCACAGTGCATCCACCCAATGAATGACCGTCGACTTGCGGCGTTTGTCCCACGCTTGTGCTTTCGGTGCAACACACGTCACGTAGCTGGTGCCCGGTGAAGCAGACGACAAGCTGACGTAAGCTTGCCCTTTCCCCAACTCGATATCATCCACCGGCGTCGGCGTACCGCGAGTCAGCAATTTGTTCTTCAGACCAGTTCGCCCCCAAGCATAGTTACCATCGAACTTCTTGGCAGAAGGACCGACCAGACGGTTGAACCTTGGATGCTCCATGCCACCAACTTCAATGAACTGCCCAACGCTGTTCCCGCCAAGAATCCACTCCAGCGGTTGGTTCATAACATAGTGCGAGTCATTCCCGCAGATCCCGGCCAGGACCACAACTTCGCTACCAACCGGAGCAATAATCTTGGAAGGAGTCAGGATGATCTCGCCCGTTTGACCTCGAGACGGATACCGTGACGGCTTGGGAATAATATATTGGTGCCGAGGCGTCGTTCGAACCGCAGGCCCATTGTTGCAGCAGGATTCCGGATCACTGGGCTGCGCAAACGCCGGTCGGGATGGTTGAGTCTGCAAGCCAGCTGCGGCTGCCGAACCCGCCGAATTCCGCGCCAAACCTGGCGTCAGAATACGAGTTGTACTGGGCGCAGGCAAAAAGATGCGATTTCCAGTCGGGTCGATCTGGGGAATCTGCAGTCGTGCGCAACCTGCAAGAAATGAAGCGCAAAGCGACAGTAAAACTGCCGACCGTACCAATCCGTTTATCTTCCATTGAAACATTGTGCCACCCATGGCCATTTTCCTTGTCGCGCATCCACGCGGCTTATCTAGCGCGAAAACGTAGCACGCGCAAGAGCCACGCGCCGGAATTTTGTCAAAAACGACGTCGGATCAGGCAGAATTTCGACACGATTGTTCAGGTTATTCGGGTGACCAAAAGTTTAACCTGTCGATCGCTGCCCGAACCCGGCGCGGGCAAAGCAAATGCGAACTTGCTGCCTTCCTGCCATACTGCCTGCCCAACGCCCTAAATAACACGCAACCGAACCAGAACTGCCAGAATGTGTCTGATCAGCAGGCAACCGAACGCTCGAAGGCTCGCTCGTCTTCGAGGCGGAAATCCTTGGGCGGCCGAACACCCAAGCGCCCAACAATCAGGCAATCGGGGTAAACCGGTAAACTCAGCGTCCTAAATCGCCGATTCAACCGGTAGCAATACGTCCAATGGACGCTAAAATATGTCACTCTGCTTCGGGCAAATTCCATTCAACTCGCAGCAGGCCAAACTTAATTCGGACGATTAGCTCAGTTGGCTAGAGCGCCTCGTTGACATCGAGGAGGTCGTTGGT
>CAZXLW010000017.1:0-9060 GCA_964641465.1 uncultured Pirellulaceae bacterium
TACAGACGACGAGCTCGCCAAAATCAAACAGGCGAACAAAACCATCGAACTGGGCACGCCACCGAGAATTGTATAGACGCTTTCCAAACAGAATGTTCACTCGACTTGAAATACTCGTCAAATCTAGTACAATTTCGAGGTTATCTGATACCGCATCGGCGATCTACTAACAGTCGTAGGATTCCTGGCTTTTCCGTAATGTAGTTTTCATTTTTGATTCGGATTGATGCAATGACGAATTCATTTAAGCGAAGCGCCTTTACTCTTGTGGAATTACTTGTCGTAATTGGCATCATTGGCATTTTGATTGGGATGCTTTTGCCAGCCGTTCAACAGGTCCGTGAAGCAGCTCGCAACACGCAATGCAAAAACAATATTCGGCAGATTGCGTTGGCTACTTTGAACTATGAATCTACCCACGGAAATTTCCCGCCCGGAATGCTTGAAGAAGCTGTAGGCCCCTCCCCAGGAGTTGATCCCCAGAGACTGGGAGTATTTTGTCAACTCCTTCCTTTCATGGAATTGAGCAATGTTGCTGATCTGGTTGAGCCGACCTTGAACCCTGACCGCTTGGGTGATGATGGACAAGGTAACGGCGAGTGGTGGGATTACGACCCTTTGGGAGACCAAACCTTTAACACTCGATTTGCTTCGCAGATTCAAATTCCTTCCTTCGAATGTCCATCTGATCAGCTTCCTGGAGTAGTAGCTATCGTTGGGATGGCTGGCGAAGGCCCCGGCCCGAATGCCAACGGCGAAATTTGGTGGGTTGGAATCCGATGGTTTGAAAACAACGAGTTTGGTGCCAGTTTCGGAGTAAGAAACTACGCGGGTGTTGCTGGTGTCGTTGGAGATATCCAACACGACGGAAATCCATGGAGCACTCATGAAGGGATATTAGGAAACCGGACCGAGAACAGATTTGCGGATATCTTGGATGGAGCAAGTAACACACTACTTTTTGGTGAAATTGCAGGACGGAACACTGGTTGGTTAGGAGCTGGTGGAAACGGGGCCGTTTATTCATGGATTGGGGCTGTGAACATGCCGATATGGTATTGGGGAACTGAGTTCGTCAACAGCACTTCTGTAGCCCTTCGCTCATTTAAATCAAATCATCTCGGTACCATAAACTTCGCTCGTGCCGATGGATCAGTTAACACTGTTTCCGAAGGCACAGATCAGACAACGATGCGGAATTTGTCAGGTATGGCTGACGGTACCATTGCTACCTTGGACTAAGGTTGCTCGCCCGCTTCTCACTGGTATTGAGACTTCCAGCTACGTTATTTTTCAATAAAGATTGCCCGCTTTGAGCAGTCTTTGTTTTAGGACAAATGAGATGAAAAGAATCGTATTACTATCGCTACTGCCGACGTTGGCTTTGATTTCAATTGGGTGCACTGGATCTCAAGAAATTGTGGAACCTAGTCGAGAAAATTTTAACACAGGTGAAGTGAAGGTACACGAACTCGGATCGCCTAAAGGTTCGGGTGCAGAGGATGAAGATTAATTTCCTTGAGCCTGTGAAATTGATCTATGCCTCAATGGCTGAGACGCTTCCACCAGTAAACTCAGTTCTGAGAAACTGCCAGGGCTACGGATTGATGTAGCCCTGCTTTTGAATCGCAAACAAGAAGCGGCTTTTGGCTTTAACGAGTGGTACAACTCAGTTCAATAAAATCTCTGGCCATTAACGGAAGCTTCTAACCATGACGGCACGCATCAGTTTGTCATCCCCAGTCTGGAACGAAGATGAATATTCGAAACAGGCATTGGCAACTTTGCAGCGATGGCAGGATAAGCCACCAAGTGTTTTGGAGTTCAACAAAGAGATTGATCAAAACAGTTGTTCGGACTGCGTTTACGAATCCTTCTTCTATTTACTTCCTTACCTGGTTGATCAGATGGAAGGCAGAACGATTAACGAGTTAAGTGAAATGAGTTCCGCTCTGTCGTTGAAACTTTCCAGAGCGGTTGATGCCGATATTACTGAAGACTGTTGGAATCAATTGCAAGCATGCATTGGCAGGCTGAACAACTTACTGGTAAAGGTTGTGACCAGTGGATTGATTGATCAGGAAGCAATGAAGGCCAACCTGGGAGCCCTCGCAGCGATCAATGGAAACGGCTGGCTGGGTGTTGAGATTCAACGACTTTGAGTCAAGCATTCACAGAATATACAGCCAGTGTCATCGCTCCGCGGTTAGCTCAGTGTGCATGTGTCGTCGCTCCGCGACTAATTGAGTGCCCCACCGGCTTTCGAGGAATTCCAAACGATTGCAATCGAAACTTGGAGCCGGCACTGCTCTACCTGCGAACCCCAAGCCGTTGTCGCCTTGGAAACATCGAATTTTGAAAAACTTTAAAGTCACAACCAAAAAGACCTCGTTATTCAATCTCCCTTCCAATCCAGATGGTGGGCTAACAGAAGCGAATTCACTCGACAGTGGGTAACGATGACTACGCCGAAGGGAACGTTCGGTGTGAATGTCAGTTGCATCGTGCATTGTCCGCAGTAAAGTCGCCTGGTTCCCGCATCCGCCCAATTAAATTGCACCAGCTCTGACTTTGCTTGTGTTACACAATTTCCGTCGTTTCCCGACCTCTTGCCATCCGCTTGTTTTCGCGAATGTACCTGGATATTAGCAAGATACCTGCCGCACCAATCCCAAGACAATCAATCACGACATCTTCGATAGATCCAATTCGATCCGGAACAAAAGATTGATGCCATTCATCCGATATCGCATAGACCGCTGTGAAGACCATTGATATTGCGATCGTTCTGAAATCACGAATTCCTCTAAGCCAAGCAACGACTTGATTCACCAACAGCGTAGCGATAGCAAATTCCGTAAAGTGCCATCCTTTGACAATCGCGAACCAGGACGTAAACCAGAACAACTTGAATTGTTCCAAAGAAGCATCCGAAGCTCCCGTCAAGTACCGAACAATTGAATACAGTTCTCGCGGTCGGACAACAGTACAAGAGGTAGCAAAAATGAACCCGAGCCAAAGCAACAAGTAAACCGAAGACCGGACAACATTAGTCGGCGGATTCAATTCTCTCGTCTCTTTGCCATTCAACTTGAACACAACCGGCTACTTTTCATGTCACGTTTAGTCTTGGTCGTTATGTGAGTTTAGGTCAGTTGTTGCCAGAGAATATCGGGTTACTCATCGCCACGCGACGAAGGGAACTGGTATCCGTATTCCTCGAAAGGAATTTTACGAATCGCCGGAGAGTGAAACCAGTCGACAATTTCATCGTGTCTCAAATTGGGCATGTCCCAGAACACATTGGCAAGTCGACGATCAGGCAGCGTTTCAGCATTTTCCTCGAAGTAGTAGAGTGCTGCCGAGCGAGCGTTCTCGATGTCGCTCAAATAAGGCTTCACATCAATACGTGCGTTTCCGATCATACACATCCATGAATCGAGATACAGATGATGGTCAGGATGCAGCGATCGTCGGATCAGGTGGCCAAAGAAATTTTGAATCGCTTGCTTTCGATTTTCAGGCCAGTCTTCCATCGTGAGCTCCGAAATCGCCCGTCCGGTCAATTCTGGATCTGGATGGAATTGCTCATCGGTTGCATGGAGGTGCAGTATACGCGGGAGGTAGTAAACATAATCTTCCGGCGAACCGACAGTCAAAAGCGCCGATCTCGCATAAGGATTGAGAACTTCGGCAGGGACGTAGCGTACGTCAAACGAAAGTAACGCTTCGATGGCATCTTCGTCAGCGCAACACGGGCAACTCTTGATGTGACGTGGTTTGCGAATCTTGCCGAACGCGGAGTACAGTTCATCAATCGCTGCTTCGAGCGCATTCATTGTTTCTGGCGACTCTCGTTTTCGATTCTGGTCAAGCTAATCCGAATTCGGTCGATTTCATCTTGAATCGAAGGTTCGCTTTCGATGCTGTTAAGCAGTTGCCTGACGCGTTGCGCTGATTTTATCGACAAGATTTTCTTCTCAATTAGCTGCATGCAATACTCTGCCAATTTTAAAGTTTCACTTGTCGAACGGTTTTCATTGGAACGGAGGTCTTCATATTCTTTTCGTAGTTTTGAAAGTTCATTTTGCTTTCCTCTACACCACACACATCTCACACAATCCGAATCCAGTCCAAACCCAAGTTCCTCGTACCAATATTTTTGTTCGGCAGCGAAGAATAAGAACATCTTCTCGCAATCTCTGCATTTCCGCTTCACGTCGTAGTAGTGACTCACCGGTACGGTTGCTGGCGTTTGTTTACTCAAATCAGCTTCGATTGCCGTGTTTGCCACTCGGCACGACTTTGGAGAATGCCAATGAATGAAAGTGTCACCGCCAAAATCAGTTTCCGGATTCAGTCCCGTGTAATTGGGGCTACGACCGAAACGCGGATGCTCGACGTACTCGTCATAGCTTTCATTCGAGGGCATGGGGTTACTCAGCAACACGCAGTATTTTTTCCATCTTCCGTCCCTTGGCGAGCTCGTCGACCAGTTTGTCCAAATACCTGCACTTTTGAATAAGCGGGTCTTCAATCTCTTCTATTCGGTACCCACAAATGACACCGGTAATGAGGTGCGAGTTCGGATTCAGTTTGCATTTCTTGAAAAACGTCTCAAAGTTGACTTCGTCTTTAATCAGAGATTTCAACTTTTTTTCGTCGTAACCAGTAAGCCACTCAATGACTTCATGCAGCTCCTTTTTGGTTCTCTCTTTCTTTTCAACTTTTGCAACATAATGAGGATAGATTTCTGCGAAAGTCATCTTGGCAATACGTTCTGCAGTGCCGGGAGGTGGCTGTTTCATGGGAATTCAGTGTTCAGTGTTCAATCGGGCCATAAACCAACCCCGGAACGATCCCAGAAGTTTATGTGAGTACATTCTTGCACTGGACCGCGGCAAATTCAACTCAATGGCTTGAGTGTGCAAGAGACCTCGTGCCGCATCGCGGCACGATTCGAAAATCGGTGTTATCCTTTTCGTGTTCACTCTTGTGCGATGCTGTCAGCGGTAGGAGTCTCGCTCCAGATCAAGATCCCAGTAAAAGATGTTACCCTTTACGTGCTCCACGACAAAATCGTCGTCATATTTCTCCAGCTTGGTGGCGAATTGCTTGTCGTCTGATATTGCCAGTCCACCCGATTCGTTGACCCATTTTCGCAAGATGATGAATGTGTCACCATCGAATTTCAAGGCAGGGACATGGCCATGCTCATCAGCTAGTTGCGGCCACTTGTCTGTACCATGAATCGCATTGACGAACTGGTTTTGTTCGTAAGCGTATATTCGAAAACCGAATTCTGTAAAATTGAGATCCTCCAAGTGCAGATATGTTTCAGGATCGACATCGAGAAATTGTGCATAGTAGGTCGGCTGCAATGGACGCAGTGCAGATAGCAAGTAAGAGATTCCCGCCGCGCCAATGCAGCAAAACACAACTAAGATCAAAATCGTACGTATGCCAAAGCGAAACATAAGACTCAAGGTAGTTCAAGAATGCGTGTACCGATGGTTCACAACCGACCTGTGCAACCTACTATACTATCCTTGCTTGCTTCTTACGACGACTTGATCTGTTATTTCCTGCCGTCGACTTTTGTGCCGCCTGACAACTGCAAATCAAGGGTTGCTGGCAGTTCTTGTTGAGACTGCTTGGCATCCAGTTCGTAGCGGTAGTTCCAGAAGTAGTAGATCAGGAACACTCCCAGGCCAGTCATCATTAAAGATGGCCACAGCATGTATTCGTAACCACCTTCTTCCGATTTAGTCAGGAAGTATTGCAACAATGGGAAGCGGATCAAGGTCTGCTCATTAACCATTGAGATGCTCAGCGAAATGCTGTTGTGGAAGCAGTGATAAAGCACGCAGGGAATCAGGCTTCGGGTCTGGACCGCAATGAATCCAATCAGGCAACCGATGAAAAATGTCACGATCGACTGCTGGATGATTGAGTGCGCGAGACCAAACAAAATGCTTGAGATCAGAATCGCCTGGAATTTACTGCCCCAGGATTCGCATCCCGATAGAATGAACCCGCGGAAAGCTAACTCTTCAAAGACTGCCGGTGCCAACGCGATGACCAGAATCATTGCCCACAGACCGGGTGCGTCTGCGAAAATTGCGGACATCAAACTCTCCGCCATCGAGAGATCTCCCGACGCGGGATAGATCGCCATCACCAGATTCGTCAACGACATTATCGCCGGATGCAACAGGATCGCGGCGAGCACAGCGGCGCAGGCCACGGGAATGGAACACTTTTGCAGCCGCAGTGTTTTCAGCGGGTTGCGGGTCAGGAACATCGCCATCAAGACCGCAGGCATAGCAACCGCAGCCACCAGAACGACAACCGTCTGTTTCGAAAACTGCATCCAGTCGGTCGGAACGCCTGCTCCCATGCTCATGAAGAATCTGATCACCAGGATCAAAATCCCGCACAGCAACGCGTGTCCCATGACTGGAAGCTCATGTCGCTCGCGGAATACTTGCCGTAACCAGACTGAAACACTGAATCGTTCGCTCGGACGAAAGATCACGGACTCGCTGCTGAACTGAACGACTACCCAGCGAATTGCCAGCCAACAGCAGACCAGCGTCACAATAACAACCAGCCCACCATACCGTAATACTTCCGCGTATTGACCTTCGATCAACCCACGCAGCATCAACATCAAACCGCTGACCGGAATCAGACTCGTTCCAAACTCAAGCTTGGCCGCTGGCATCATCGGCACCATCATCAACGGCATCGAGATCATCATCAACGGCACCAGATAATACTGGCCTTCTTTGCTACTCTTGGCGAACGAAGCGGCTGCCAGCGCAACCGCACTGAACAATGCCGAAACGGGAACCAGCGCCAGTAGCAGCCAAAACAGCGAAGCCACCGGTGGCATGCCGAGGCTGGGCATCGTTCCCGGGTCCCCACCCATCTGTGCGCTCAAACTGGAAACAACGAAAAATCCGGTAAAGCCCATGCTGAGCAGGTTCAGTAGGGAAGTGGTCATACTGAAAGTCATCACCGTTAGCAATTTGCCAATCGCAATTTCGCTACGCTTGGCGGGACTGCTGAGCAACGTTTCGAAAGTACCTCGCTCTTTTTCTCCGGCGCACAAGTCAACGGCCGGATAGAACGCGCCGGTCAGCGACCAGATCAGGATAATGAAAGGTAAAATCTTGGACCAGGTCGCTGCTTGTTTCTTTTGAGTATCCGCGACATCCGCATAGACTGGTTGCACTGAGCTCAATGATTCAATTTCAACGTCGCGTTTCTCAAGGAACCTGAATGTAATCTGTCGTTGCCAGCGAGTAATCACTTTGCCGAACTTTTCGGCCGCCATCGTCGATTTGTCGTGCGCTGAATTATGAAAAACGAACAGCTTTTGAAACTCCGACGCGCCATCGCCGGCGTTCGAGGTCTCGCCAATGTTCATTTTTTCCGGGATCAGGATGGCCAGGTCAGCCTCTCGATTCATCAACTCACGTTGCAACAGGTCGTTAACAATCTGCTCGCCTTCCTCAAATCGGTCAGAACCATAGATCTGCCGGACGACTTCGAGCATTCGTGTATCATCTGCATCCCTGACGATCGTGACATTCGCAGCGGCTTGACCTGGTTGAAATTCAGGATTGATCTGCCCGTCGATCAGCAAGGCAGGATCCTCAGGCAGATTGTCAGCACCAATAAACCAGATTTTCAGGTCATGTTGATGTGAAAACTGTGACACTTGCAGCATCGCCATCCCCATCAAAGGGTAAAGCAACAGCGGCAGCACCAGTACTGTAAACAATGTTCTGCGATCTCGAACTTGATCTTTGAGTTCGCGCGACAGAATGAGTTTAATGTTGTCCCAATTCACGACTGTCTCAAAGCCTCGCTGCTTCCAGGTTTGATTCCACTTCCGACTGCGCGATCAACTTGTAGAACAGTTCTTCAAGGTCCGGTTCGTCATATTGTTGAGCCAGTTCTTCTTTTGTTCCGTTTGCCAGAACAGTCCCACGATGCATCACCACGACTCGATCACACAACCGCCTGACCTCAGACATGATGTGCGAGGAAAAGACGATGCATTTTCCCTGGTCACGTAACAACTCGATGGTGTTGAGCACTTCGCGAGCAACCAGAATGTCCAAACCTGACGTCGCTTCGTCGAATATCAGGATGGGCGGATCGTGCACAATCGCACGGGCAATGGAGACTTTTTGTTTCATACCGGTCGACATCTTGCTGCCGAGCAGATTGCGGATATCGTTCATTTGGAACCGCTCAAAGATCGACTCCATTCGAATCTGCAACTTTTCTTCTTTCATTCCGTACAGTCTGCCAAAGTACTGCACCAACTCCCACGCGGTCATTCGATCGTAGATCGCCGTGTTCGTGGAAACAAAGCCTATTTGATGCCGGACTTTCTCCGGCGACGCGGATATTTCGAAACCGTTCAGGATCGCGGTCCCCTTGGTCGGCTTCAAAACGGTACTCAGAATTCTGAGCGCGGTCGTCTTGCCGGCTCCGTTTGGCCCCAGCAATCCAAAGATCTGCCCGGGCATAGCATCGAAGCTGACAGCATTCAAAGCAACAAATTGCTCTGCCTGAATATCGGTATAAACCTTGGTAAGGTTTCTAACATGGATCATCTGGGCATCCAAAGCTGGCTACAAATCAACACGAAAAGATAGCTTTTCCTTAGAAACAAGCTGACGGTTTTTCCATCAAACCCGGATTTATTGCCAACCATTTGAGGGATCGTTAGCTGGGCGTTTTCGGTCGATAAATCAATTTGTGTGGGTGTCTCCTGTTGAACGCACAGTTCGATCCACACCTCAAAACGGAATAATTGGCATTAGTCGCACAATCACAAGGGAAGCACACGGATGAACTCACCTCAAAATCAGGCACCGGATGTTACGCCGTTGGACGTTACGGCTTCGTTAGGCACACCGCCAGTTGGCAATCCAGGGCAAACAACAGCAGCCTTTCCGCCAGCGACGCCTATGCCAAACACGATGCCAAACACGATGCAAAACACGATGCCAAACCAGGGCATTTCACCAATGGAAA
>CAZXLW010000017.1:9160-36362 GCA_964641465.1 uncultured Pirellulaceae bacterium
AAACACGATGCAAAACACGATGCCAAACCAGGGCATTTCACCAATGGAAAACATGCAGGACCAATTCGTCCCCATGCGACCGAAAACGCTGCAGGAGTCAGGTCTTCAAGTCAACGAACTCAGTCCGTTGCTGATCCGGTTCCTGTTCCTGCATGGTGTGCAAAGCGGCCGACGGATTGCAGATCAAGTAAAACTGCCATTCGACGTTGTCGATCCAGTTCTTCAAGCGTTGAAGAGTGAGCTGCTCGTTTCGATCAAGGCTGCGTCAGTCGTCGGCGATTACATCTTTGAGCTGACTCCGAAAGGGCAAGACCAGGCACGGCTGTACCTGGAACGCAGCACGTATTGTGGTGCGGCCCCCGTTTCACTGAACGAGTATCGCAACGTAGTCAAGCGACAGTCCGTTCGCAACGCAAAACCAAACTTCGCCGATGTCAGTCGAGCGATGAACGGGTTAGTCACATCGAAACTGATGATCAGCCAGCTTGGCCAATCCATCAATTCCGGTCGCAGCATGTTCTTGTACGGGCCTCCGGGAAATGGAAAGTCTACGATTGCCAAACGAGTCATCGAATCGATCGGCAATGTTATCTGGATTCCTCGCAGCATCGCGATTGGCGGGGAAGTCATTCGACTCTTCGACCCCACGGTTCACGTTGAAGCGCCTTTGCCGCAAAGCCAGGGCATCACGCGTTCTGTCGAGATTGATGAACGCTGGGTTCGTATTCGACGTCCATGTATCATCGTCGGTGGCGAACTGACGCTCGATCACCTGGAGGCAAAGCTGAATGATGTAACGGGCATCATCGAATCGCCCGTTCACTTGAAGAGCAATTGCGGTTGCCTGGTTGTGGATGACTTTGGACGGCAAAAAGTCAGCACTGACGAACTGCTCAATCGTTGGATCATTCCGATGGAGTCGGGGCATGACTACGCAACGTTGCCGTCCGGTCGTCAGGTTCAATTACCGTTCGATCAATTGTTGATTTTCTCAACCAACCTCCCACCACATTCATTGTGCGACGAAGCGTTCCTCCGCCGGATCCCGTACAAGATCGAAGTCTTCGATCCTACGGAAGTGCAATTCCGACAGTTGTTCAACGCACTCGTCAAACAATACAACGTGCAAACGGAGCCTGATATTCTCGAGTATCTTGTCGAGCACCATTATAAGCGTGTTGGACGACCGTTCCGTTTCTGTCACCCACAAGACCTGCTATTCCAGGCACGTGACTTCTGCGAGTTCCACGGTAAGCACTGGACGTTCAACCGCGAAATCGCTCAGCTTGCCTGTATGAATTACTTCTCAGGAATCACGTACAACGACGCGAAGTCGTACAACGCTGAGACTGCCTGATAGGCAAACGACGAATTGAAACAAGAAAACGCCACCTCCGAGTGGCGTTTTTTTGTGCGCCTTCCGAACCGCCGCAGGGCCGTGTTGATTAATCGCCTGCGAGTGTATTGAAAAATGCTGCGAAACACGCCAGCGGACTCGTCGGGCTTGTGTTTATTAAACGGACCTTCCACCGACAGCCCAACGATGCCGCGCAACCTGCTTGTTGACCGTTGTGATTTCCGTTGAGATAATCCAAAACCAGATAAACCAGATTCATTCAGCGGTTGCTTAATTCTTCACGGAAACTCCCATGCAAAAGATTTCAATGATGGCCCTTTGGTCGCTTCTAATTTCGCTCAACCTGTTTGCTCAGGAATCGCTGCCGCGATACGTGACCGTTGAACTCAATACAGACATGTCCCAGTCGACACCGCGCGAGCGGAAAATGTTGTCGCTCCTGATCGAAGCAGGACAGGAAATGGACAAAGTGTTCTGGAAGCAGGCATATGGTGACAAAGAAAAGCTGCTGGCTGGCATCTCCAATGAAAAACTCAAAGAACATGCCATGATTAACTACGGCCCATGGGAGCGGCTGCAGGAAAACCGACCGTTTATCGACGGGTTCGAAGCCAAACCATTGGGTGCCAATCTCTACCCGGACGATATCACGGCAGAAGAATTCGCCAAACATCTGGAGAAGAATCCTGCCGACGCGGAAGCATTCAAGAGTTTGTACACCGCGATCCAACGCGATGGCAGCGGAAAACTGATAGCCGTGCCCTACAACGAACTGTACAAAGAGAATTTCGAATCGGCGGCAGGCAAATTAAAACAGGCCGGGATGCTGGCAACTGATCCCGACTTCAAAGCGTACCTCTACGCCCGCGCAGAAGCGCTCACGAGCAACGAGTATCAGAAAAGCGATTTCTTGTGGATGGACATGAAGAACAACAAGTTCGACATCGTCATCGGCCCAGTGGAAAACTATGAAGACAAATTGAACGGCTACAAAGCGGCGTGCGAGTGTTTTGTGCTGGTGAAAGATCTTTCCTGGAGTGAGCGGTTGAGCAAGTATGCTGCGATGCTGCCCGAATTGCAAAAAGGGCTGCCGGTTGACGAGCAATACAAACAGGAATCGCCCGGTACGAACTCCGATTTGAACGCGTACGATGTCGTTTACTATGCCGGTGATTGCAATGCTGGTTCCAAGACCATTGCAATCAACCTGCCGAACGACGAAGAAGTACAGCTTGAAAAAGGATCTCGTCGCCTGCAACTCAAGAACAGCATGCGGGCCAAGTTCGACAAGATTCTCGTGCCGATCGCCGACTTGTTGATCGTGCCTGAGCAACGCAAGCACATCACGTTCAACGCATTTTTCTCAAATACCATGTTCCATGAAGTCGCCCACGGACTTGGCATCAAGAACACCATCACCGACAAGGGGCGGGTGCGTGAAGCATTGCGAGAAGCCGCCAGCGCACTGGAGGAAGGTAAGGCGGACATCCTCGGCTTGTACATGGTGACTTCGCTGCTCGAAAGTGGGCAGCTTACGGAAGGACAATTGGAAGATTACTACGTTACGTTCATGGCTGGTATTTTTCGTTCAGTTCGATTTGGAGCTTCGAGCGCGCATGGGAAAGCCAACATGATCCGGTTCAATTTCTTCAATGAGCTGGGAGCGTTTACTCGCGACGAGTCCGGTCAGTATCGCGTCAACATGGATCAGCTCAAAACGGCGATGACTGAGCTGAGTCGAAAATTGCTGAAACTTCAGGGCGACGGCGATTACAAAGTTGCCCGTACGTTCCTTGATGAGATGGGTTACGTGGGCGAGGTACTCAAGGCTGATTTGGAACGAGTCAACAGAGCCGGTATTCCGACGGATATCGTTTTCCAACAGGGCGCCGACGTCTTGGGTCTCAACCAACCGGAAAAAATCACCGTACAACATATCTTGATCGCGTTCGACGGTACGTTGCCTGGAAAGAAAGTTGGTCGCAATCAGGAACAGGCGGAACAATTGGCCACGAAGTTATTCGAGCAGGCCAAATCGACCGACGATTTTGATGTAATGGTCAAAGAGCACACGGACGATGCGCACCCAGGAATTTACACGATGGTGAATTTTGGATTGGCAGGCGACATGTCAGCTCCCAATGCGGCCGACAAAGTGTTTCAAAGAGGCAAGATGGTAGGAGCATTCGGCGACATCGGCTTCCCGTTGGAAGTCGGCGAGGTAGGCATGGCAGGCTACGATCCCGAGAAAAGCAAATACGGCTGGCACATCATCAAACGGATTAAGTAGCGAACATTAATCGTCACTAATTTTCTGTTTGCGGTGTTCACGGGAGGTGGAGACTCCACCGCCTTCGCCTCCCAGTAAACAGCGTCTAAGAACCCAAACGTCGAACAAGTTTGTCACCCAGGTTGGGGAACATCTGCGAAATCGTAAACAGCAGGCGGGACTTCCACGGAACTACCAGTTCGGTCTTGCGACTCGCACAACAATCCACGACTTTGTTGGCTAACCAGTCCGGGTCGATCGCTTTGACCGGTGCTCCGGCGCCAGGTCGATTCGCGTCTTCTGACAAACCGGCGGATTGTTCTGCATATCTGGACTCTTGATGATCGTCGCTGTGAATCGGCCCCGGACAAACGAACAAATAATGCACGTTGGTTGGTCCTTCGAGCCGCAATTGTTTTGCCAACCCGGCCAACGCATGTTTGCTGGTTACATACGGAGCGAGGAAACGCCAAGAAGTCTTTGACGCGAGTGAGCCAATATTGACCAGTGATCCACCCGATTTTTTTAAGTGCGGAAGCGCGTCGATCGAACAGCCTGCCGACACAAAGAAATTCTGCTCCATCAACGTTCGATAGTCGTCCAGTTTCGCGTCTTGAAAACCAATACGGATCGACTGCCCCACTGCATTGATCCAAACGTCGACCCTGCCGTGGCTGGCAACGATTGACTCAACCGCCTCCGCACGCTGTTGATCATCCGACAAGTCAGCCGCCACCGCACTCGCGCTACCGTTTCGATTCTCGTTCAAAGCCTGCGCAGCAGCTTCCGCTCGATCAGCATTCCGTGCCAGCAGAACGACGCTTGCTCCCCGTCGATGAAAAGCGCTGGCAATACGAAGGCCGAAGCCTCGCGACCCTCCAGCTACGCAAACTACCTTTTCATCCCACATAAACAATTTCCAATCCCAATGCCTGGCGAGCAGCCGACTATAAACGAATGCACTTTCGATGACAGCACGTAATATTGCAAAATGTTAAAGTTTACCGGTTAGGCAGCCGATTCCGTTTACAGAGGTTCGCCGTCGGAGAACGAGTGCACGTTGCGCTCAACTTCCCGCGGTCGGGCTTTGTCTTTCCATGTGGGGATCGACGCTGTGCCAAACCAGATCGCGATCTAGCTGGCGAACCATCATGCGATGTGAGGAAGAAATGGTTGTATACAGACTACAAAGTTTGTTGGCTGCAGGGTTAATTACATGCCTGCTGTGCGGGTGCTCGAGCATCCCCAAACTGGGAAAATCTGATTTGCCGGCAGAGGTCGCTCAAGAAGCAGAACCTCAGGCAACTTACGTGGTGGAAATGAATCCCAGGTTCGGCAAGAAGATTGTCTATAACGGACAAATCACCGAACCGATTCGTGTTCAGGACGCACTCGAACTATCAGGTGCGGCCAAGAAATTCTCAGAAATGTCAGTGGACCTGTACCGGCGAGTGCCAAACAATATCCCACTGAAGCTGGCGGTCGAATTCAAAAAAGGCAAAAAGGTTCGCTACGAGCAGGACTATGCGTTGCATCCAGGCGATCGCATCGTTGTGACACCCAATTCCGAGTCTCCCATGGACAAAGTGTTGGGGCAAGTCCTCGGTGGGCTGTAACGATCGGCCAGAATGAACCTGGTTCGAATTTTCAAGGTGAACGTTTCGCTGGAAGCGTTGTCTACTACAATAGCGTTTGGAGTTGATCAGATGATCGCTGGCGATTCGTCGCGAGAGGAAAGTCCGGGCTCCGCAGGGCAGGATGGTCGGTAACGCCGACCGGTCGCAAGATCAGGGAAAGTGCCACAGAAAACAAACCGCCGAACGGGTCTTCGGACTGCGTGGTAAGGGTGAAAAGGTGAGGTAAGAGCTCACCAGTGTCCAAGGTGACTCGGGCAGCTTGGTAAACCCCATCCGGAGCAAGGCCAAACAGGAAGGAGTGGCGGTCCGTCACATTTGACTTTCGGGTAGGCTGCTCGAGCCGTTCAGCAATGTTCGGCCTAGATAAATGGTCATCGCGTGCATCGCACGAACAAGACCCGGCTTACGATCAACTTCAACAAAATATGGTGCCAGTTACCTCGGTGGCTGGCACCTGTTTGCAATTCATTGATCCTCAGATCTCAATGCACAGATCTCGTTTAACGGACCTCACCACCCAGGTGTCGATTCACAAGCCAGGCAGCAACCCAGGACAGAATAAGAGCAACCGCACAGATGACTTGCACTGACGAAGGGATGTAATTCAAATGCATGCGATCCACTCACTTCCATCAAATCACTAGTTTCATTTATCAGCAACGAACGACACAAACGACGAAACAAGACCGTCTACGGCTCCCGGAAGCCTTCGTCCAGGTACCGGAGCAGCGGGTACAAGAAATAATGGATAACCCTTCGTCGTCCGACTTTAATCTCGGCAGTCGTCGACATGCCGGGCATCAAACGAAAATCAGAAGGCACATTCTCCAGCGTCGCCGGCCCCATAATCTTGATCCTCGCTTTGAAGTTTGCTGATTTCGCACCGGGATTATTCTGATCGTTGGTTTCGTAGACACCTTCGCTGACCGTTCGAACGTAACCGCTCAACGTCCCGTGGTCCTGATAATCGAATGCTCCCAGCTTGAGAGTTACCTTGGAACCGTTTGGCATCTCGCCATCACCCGGATCGTTGGCCAGCACGCGAATTTTCGCGACGTCTTTACCTGAAATTTCAATTTCGGCTTCGAGAGGAACATCGACAGGAATAAGCTTGAACAATGCTTCGCCTTTCTGCAAAACGGAGCCCACCGACCGTTCGGCGACTTCAAACACGACAAACTCGTTGTGGCCACTGTCCGACGGCACGCGCAGTTCCAGCAGCTCATCCATCCGCATGGCCTTGTTCATCTCCTGCTCCACACCCATCAATTCCTGGCTCGACGTGGAGTATTCATCTGAGATGGTAGATCGCATGTTGGCAATAAACGCTTCGCGTTCTTTTTCTTTGACCGTTCGATCAGCACTCAATTCTTTGACCGAGTTTTCTGCGAAAGCAAGATCTTTCAGTCCATTCAGATAATTTATCTTAGCGCTTTCGAAGTCGGTAATGGATGTTCGTTTATCACGACGAAGACCTCTTTGCGCTTCATAGTATTGCTTCAAACTCGGAATCGTATCGTTGCGGAATTTGATATCAATGTCGGTGTTTTCGATTTGAACGTCGAGTTTGGCAAGTTCGGCATCAAACTTACCCAACTGAGCTCTCATTTCCTGCTGCCGTTCACGAAACAGAATTGCTTGAGTCTGCCATTCGCGATCGCCCTCGTGACCAGTCAGCGAGAATTCGTTCCCTTCCAATTCAGCGCTGAGTCGAGTGAGGATGGCCTGAGCGGAGTTCCTGCGAGCTTTGAGCTGATTGACATCCGCTTTGGTAAACGTCGGATCCAAAGTCGCCACCAGCTGACCCGCTTTGACCCGATCACCAAACCGGACGTGCAGTCGATTGATTTGCGCGGCAGAAAATGACTGCACGACAACCGTGTTCTCTGTCGTGATCAATTTCCCTTGACCGACAACGATCTGATCCACCTGCGCCCAGTACGACCAGGCAACAAAGGCTACGATCAAGCCGGCAACCGTATACAAAGTCCACCTGGCCCCACCGGGGACTTTACGGTGTTCGATTTCGACAGCATCCGGCTGGAATTCGGTAATGAGCCGGTCATGGTTTGCACGTTGACGTACGTGCTCCACGCGCGCATCGCGATGGCGTTGCGAACGATCTTCACGGACAGGTTCTTTTACGCTTGACCCGTTTGTTGTTGCCATAGTTCTCGATACGTTTTACTGGTTTGAAGCAGTTGTTGATGATCGCCCACTGCTTCCAGCGCACCACGTTCTAACACAATGATTGCATCACAATTGGTAAGCGTGGTAAGCCGATGCGAAACGATGACTACCGTTCTGCCGCGGGCGATCCGATTAAGGTTTCGTTGGATGATGGCTTCACTTTCAGGGTCCAAAGCACTTGTCGCTTCGTCAAAGATCAGGATTCGAGGATCCTTCAACAGTGCTCTGGCGATCGCCAGCCGTTGTTTTTGTCCACCGGAAAGATTGGAGCCGTTTTCTTCCAGCATAGTGTCGTACGATTGCGGCATCCGCTCAATAAATTCATCGGCTCCGGCAAGTTTCGCAACGTAGACGACTTCCTGGAAACTGCAATTCGTCTTGGCCATCGCGATGTTGTCACGAACCGTACCACGGAACAGGAAATTATCCTGCAAGACGACTCCGATGTTTTGTCGCAAGTGAGCAATATCCAGCTCTCGCATATCGAGGTTGTCGATTTTGATCAAACCAGATTGCGGTCGATGCATCCCTTGCATCATCCGCGTGATCGTTGTCTTGCCGGAACCACTTCGACCCACGACGCCGTAAACTCGGCCCTTCGGGATGCGGAAGTTGACTCGATCCAGTGCTGGTGGGCTGGTGGGAACGTAGTGGAACGTGACGTTTTCGAATTCGATTTCGCCTTGCAACGGTGGGCGCAAGCCGTGGCCGATTCCAGCTTCCAAGTCGTGATTCATTACCGAACCAAGCATCCGGACAGAAAGGGCACATTCCTGATACGAGTGCACCAGCGAAACTAATTGCACCAGCGGCCCGGTGACTCGTCCCGCAATCATTTGGAATGCTACCAATTCGCCGACCGACAACGTGCCCTTGAGAACCATTTGAGCTCCGAACCAGATGATCGTTACGGTCAACAGTTTCTCAAGGAACTTGGAAATCGTAGTCGCAGTGATCGAAATCTTGCCGACTTTAAAATGCATACTGACCGCTTGGGCCGACGCCTGGTCCCAGCTCTTACGCTGAACCGGCTCCATGCTCAACGCCTTCACGGTTTGAATTCCGTGAATCGTCTCTACCAACATCGCCTGACGTTCGCCTTCTGCGTTATACAACGCTTCCAGACGCCGACGATACGGCCCCAACAGGATCCCGATATTCACACCCAACAGGGCGGAGAAACCAAGTACGACAACGGTCAGGGGAACGCTGTAGAACACAAGGATCGGCAGGAAGATCAGCAATGCCGTCGAATCCAGCATCGTTAAGAACAAGTTTCCGGTTAGGAACTCGCGGATCTTCGACGTCTGTTGCATGTGCTTTGTCAGCACACCGGCCGTAGTCTGTTCGAAGTAATTCATCGGCAGCGCGAGCATATGCCCGAACGTGCGTGTGGCCACGCGGATATCTATTTTGCTCGTCGCGTGCAGCAGCAGGTAGCTCCGTAAGTATCCCAGTGTCGCATCGAATGCCAAAGCGACCACGATTCCAACCGTTAGCACTTGCAGCGTGGCCAGTGCATAGTTGACAAGGACTTTGTCGATAACAATCTGGAAAAATAATGGAACGACCAGACCGATTAGATGTATGAATAATGCCGCTACCGCCACGTCCGTAAACGCGGTCCGTTGCTTGAAGACTTCAGGAATGAACCACTTCAGCGAAAACGGTTGGTTGCTGTCGAACATCGAGTACTGACGCTTGGCAAAGATCGCTTCGCCTTTCCAGCGTTTCTCAAAGTTACCCTGCTCGACGAATATAAACTCAGGGCGATCTGCCAGCGGATCAAAGATTGCGACTTGATCGACGGTCTGCCCGTCTTCACGTTCATGCTTGCGCAAACCAACGGCAATCACATAATTGCCATTTTCCAAACGCAACATCAACGGAAAAGCATCGTTGACTTTCGCCAAGTGCTTCCAGCTCAATCGCACGAACCGCGTCTTGAAACCGATGTCTTTGGCAATCCGCATCACGCGATTGCGGGTTGGTTCTTCGTCTTCAAGCGAATAGTCGTGAATCAAACGATCCGCGCTAACGTCAATCCCATGGTGACGGGCGACCAAAGCCAAACAATGCAGTGACGTATGGCGGGCTCGAAATGCCTGCCCCGTCTCTTCGGCGGTATTGGCGTCGTCTATGTTGTTTTCGGAATTGTTTTCTACGACCGGATTGGTATCGTCGGCCTCGAAGACGTTATTAGCGAATGCATCATCCCGATCCCCGACGTTTTGGTCGCCGACTGATTCTGGAACTTCTGGATGGGATGGATCGGACATGTACGTATCCTGGTATCAAATTTCTGCCCGCGGTTCCTAAATAGGAGCGCCAAGCCAACAACAATGCGATACTAAATCTACCCTGCGATTAGCGGGGTAACGGAAACTCATCCTAATTGTCACATGGAAAGCTGACAAAAAAAGGGCACAAAAAAATCCTCGGGTCGCTAAAGGCAACCCGAGGATACAAATTGTAACGATTCTAACAGCCGATTCGAAAATCAGAGCTTACACCGGAACGGCAATAAATCCGCGGTTCGTTTCCTGATTTGTCAGTCGGAAGAACGTCGCTTCCGTGTTGGCCTGAACGAAAATCGAATTCAAGTCGATGTCTTCGCCGATCTGTTCACCGGCACCGTTGAACAGTCTCAGGGTCTCAATTCGCGAGCCACCCCACTGCTGATCCCTGATCAGAACCGAGCCTTGTGCCTGATCGCGATCGAATCTTAAGTCGATCCGTAAATCACGTCCGAAGCGACGGAAAACCAAGTCATTTTGCAACGAATTGAGTGCCGTGTCATCAAAGATGTGAAGCGAGTCGACGCCGCCCAACGTTTGCTCGTTGATCTGATCACGTCCGTCGCCAGTTCGCCAGACATAGGTATCTCGACCAGCACCACCTCGCAACACGTCGTTTCCACCGTCGCCCTCAAGCACGTCATTGCCTTCATTTCCGAACAGCAAGTTCCGAACCGAGTTCCCAAGGATTGTATCGTTACCACGTCCGCCACGAGCATTCTCAATGGTAGTACCAAATGCGATTGCAGCACCCCTTTCGATACCGTTCACAGATGAGAACGAACCCTCATGCAAACTGATGTTTTCGTTCGCATTGGAGACAGTTAGGTTAAACGTATCCGTTCCACCGCCATCGTAGACAGTCGTCAGGCTGTTATTGCGAAAGAAGTAATGGTTGTTGCCCGTATTGAATTCTTCATTCGCGCGATACAACCTTTGGATTTCCTGAATGTCGTAAAGGGCGAATGTTTCCGCCAGCGGATCATTCGTAAATGTGTTCGACATGACTGTATGAAACGGAAAATCGGTCGAGACCGGCAACACAGCATCGTTACCATTTTGCGGCACAAACGGATGCTTGAAGCCTAACGTGTGACCAATCTCATGAAGAGCTGTAAACACAAAATTGGATCCCGGACCAACGTCATCAGCCGTCGCGCTTGAAGGGAATAATTGGCTACTAAACCAGACGTCGCCCCCGATCGCCCCGTTCGCGTCAGAACCCAAACCAATCGAGCCAAGCCCGTCGATCGGGAACCCGCCGGTCGCTGCGACATCGCCGGTGAAACCATTGTGCAAACCAAACAACGCGATGCTGTTGGAGCCATCAGGTTGGAAAGGTACCTCAACAAAATCAATGTCCGCGATGTTTTCAATTGACGCCAATACCGCACGGATTGATTCACGCTGAGCGTTTCCAAGCGGTTCTGGATCCGTCCGCTCTTGCGCATTTTCGGGATAATAAAATGGAACTGGCGGTGACGTCCCGTCGCCCACACTGTCGACACCGTCAATGAACGAATACGTGATTACGAACTTTTCGCCATTGTCGATCTGATCGCTGTAGTTGAAGCCTGAAGTCAACGAACGGGCGCCAACCGGTTCCGAATTGACATCAAATGATTCCCAGTCGGTATAGAACAACTCATTGCGTCCTCGCACGAGGTATTGATCTCGCCCGCGACCATCCGCTGGCCGCCCTTCGATCTGAAGATTCGCAAATTGTTGCGCGGTTAGAGTGTGAACCACGCCCTGCTCTAATCGTTCGCCATTCAAAAGCAAACGACCCGAAACTGGCGACGTATCCTGATCAAGAACCTGGAATGTTGTCAGAGGTGGGCCATTGTCGAATTGATCTACGACATCAACGATGTCAATTCGTTGCAACTCATCCACCTCGAATGTACGATCGGGAGCTACCAGGCTCGGTCGTGGAATTGCATTGACTGTAGCTGTTTGAACACCACTCGAAAACCGACCGTCACTGACGAATACCCGGTAAACTTCTGAGCTCGCTACGTCGGAAACATGGTATTCAACACTGGAAAGTTGATTCGCTTGTACCTGGAAAAAGCTTCCGGCGTCCTGGCGAACATCGTTGACTGTAAAGAAGCCACTGTTGGGCGACAGGCCGGTGTCGATAAAACCGACGACCTTCGGCGTGTTGCCGTCTTGATCTGAAAATGAGAACAACGACTCTGCAGCGATTACACGACCCGTTGCTGAATTTACGTTGAACGCATTGACATCAGGTGCAAACTGATTTGGTAGAGTCGTCACGGCTACGTCAACGACCTCGCTGGTGAACTCGCCATCAAACGCCTGAATCCCGATATTCTCGGTCTGACCAAAACGTCCGCCGATGTAAACGACTTGATCCAACTCGTCCGCTTCAACACTGAAGAACCGACCTGACTCCTGACGAACTCCCCTGAACAGGAAGTGTCCGCCATTGTCGTTCGTTCTTCGATCAACAAAGAAGAACCGGACAGCAGGATTGCCTTCTGGATCAGAAACACTGAATAAAGTTCTGGGGTCGAGGACTTCTCGTTCCTGAACTGATCCAGGAGTGACGTCGATTTCAGGCGGGAAGAAATTCGCCAGAATCGTATTTACTTGAGAAACATCAATCGTGCTAAACTGGCTTCCACCATCGCCAACTTGAACAGAGAACGTTTCAGAAGATTCAATCAAGCCAGCGTTGTAACGAACGAAATCGAGATCTTCGAGACCGACCTCCACGAATACGTTCGAGTCCTGGCGGACACCGCGTACCGTGAAGAAACCAGATGTAGCCGCAGCTGAGTTATCTCGAAATCTAAAAGTCGTTATCTCGTTACCGTCCAAGTCGCTAGCGGTAAACATATTTCTAAAAGCAACTGTGTCGCCAATTTGAACCGAAGTAGCCCTAGCCACCACGTTTGGGGGAAATAAATTCATGTTCCGAATCCAGAAAGGAATGCAATTAGATCGCGCAAGTACGGGATCACCAAATCCGCGCCGCTTGCCATCGGGCGAAATCAACAGTCTCCATTATATCTATGGAATCTTGGACGTGCCAAACTGACTTTAGAAATTAGGCGATTTTGGTGCTGTTGTATCGGTTGTGCCCCCTTCAGCTCCCGTACTCACCGCGTTTTCGCCGTCTCTAGGCTTAACCAAACCAGCTTCTATTAGCTGTTTCACAAGGTTTTCCATCGCACTAAAGCTACGTAGAAAACCATCCGGCGGCATCACAATTCGTTGTTTGAATTCCAATTTTGGCTGCTCGTCCTTGCTTTTTTGAGTGCCAACCATCGAAACCAAATCGATTCGCACCATGCCGCCAGACAACGTAATTTCACCAATCCCGTCAGCAAATACTTCTCGTTCCATTGTTCCTGCTCCTAAGTCGTTGAATTATCTATCGACATGAGTTGTCGTTTGTTTACCTAGTTGAGTCTCGATAATCCCGTTCGAGGGTCAATAGGTGCGCATGCGGTTGGTATCGGAATGACGCTGGGAATTTTATACAAGCACGCCTTTTTGCCGCGCGAGCTTCCTTACATATCCCAGACTCCACATTCTTCCCGGGTTACAGCGAACTTCGGCTGGCATCAAAAAACTTCAGTCGACACTTGGTCAGGAAACCTCTATAAGCCACTCGATCATTACCAAAAATCTGAAGCCAATGGCGACACTTAGCCGTGGCATAAGCACCGATTCGGGAGAACGGGAGAACGAATTGCAAAATATGATCCGAGCTATCGGCAGTTCATTACGAGGCATGGACTCTTCTCGTCAATTGGCGTTCGGAGCTGCGCTGGGAATAATGATCGGCATCATCCCGAAAGATAACTTGCTGATGGTCGCGTTGACGGCGTTTCTGATTCTTTCTGGAGCGAACCTGATCACCGGTGCTTTAGGTGCGATGATCGGAACGTTGATGGGAATTGGCATCCAGCCACTACTGCATCGAATTGGTGAAACGCTCCTCAACTCCGAACCGATAATTATTCCGCTTTCAAAATTCCTGCAAATGCCACTGGCACCCTGGACACGCCTGGACAACACCGTCGTCGCCGGCGGCCTCGCTATGGGCATACTCGTCGCACTACCGACATACCTGATCAGCTTTTACCTATTCGAAAAGTATCGCGTTCAACTCGAACGTTTCTTTACCGACAGTCGGGTGGCCACATGGATACTTGGCTACCCGTCGGCTGAGAATGGATAGCAAACTTACCACCACCGATTAAAAACGATTAAAAATATGTTTCCCTGGGGACGTCTCGCAACTCGAATATTCATCCTGCTGTTAATCTGCATTGCGCTGTGGATTGGCCGGGATCCGCTCGTGAAGTACTCGCTGATCCAATCGGCACAAGCAAAGCTTGGAGCCAAAGTTGAGATCGGTAAGGTGCGCACTTCGTTTCGCGAAGGGAAGCTGTACCTGACGGATGTGGCGATCGCTGATCCACGCGAGCCGATGAAGAATATGGTTCAGGCTGAGTCAATCGCGCTTAATTTGAACGTGAAAAGTCTCATCAACCGGCGATTCGAAGTAGTATCCGGGACAACTGCCCAGCTCGTATTCAATGCGCCTCGCTCGAATTCCGGACGGCTGGACATCACACCGCCGTTGGCGTCCGATCCGCTGGTCAACGTAGTCAACGGAAACCTCAGCCAGCAGACACAAGTCACACCAGCCAACCCAGTCTATCCTCACGAGTGGCTGGAAGATCTCCGCATGGCCGGTAGACTCCCCGGGAATCCCAAACTCGAACTGTCTCGCACTGCTGCCGATTTGTTTCAGCGACTTGATAGCGAACTGCATTCGCAAGTCAGCCAGATAGACGAGCTAAAAACGACGATTCGGAAAATGCACGATGTCGTAAATTTTGACGGCAACATCTTGAGAAACCAAACCAAGTGGCAGGACGCCCAGAACCAACTATCGGATTTGCAAGTTGATATCGAGACGATGGTCCGGCGGCTCAATGGGCTCGATCAACAAATTTCTACCGAACGAGAAAACTTGATTCTTGCCAAAGAGAAAGACGCACAAAACCTGAATCGCCGCAAAAAGCTGGACGGCGAATCACTGAATCAGCTCCTGTTGACGCAAACCCAAGTCGACCAGGCGAGAAACATCGTTGACTGGTATCTCAGTTTTCGGGAAACGTTCCCGGATGCAAAATTTGATTTCCAGCAAGGACCGCGAGTTGGGAAAAACCTCTGCGTGCCAGGTATTGGCACGACACCGTCTTTCCTGATTGATAACTTGCAACTCGACGGGGAAGGGCGATTCGCCGGAGTGAAGTTTAACTTCACCGGTTCGGTCAGCAATTTCGCGACCGAGCCACAACTTTCCAGCCAACCGGTTAAATTCAATCTGCGAGCTCAAGGCAACACACACTTCACGGTCGAAGGCACGCTTGATCGCCGCCATGAACATCCGTACGACAACGTGGTCATCCGCTGCGCTGACTTCCCTGTGCCGGAACAGGTCCTCGGCACACCAGATTCAATGCAAGTTATGGTCAGCCCGAGCCGCAGCCAGATCGAGGTCAATCTGCAAGTGGACGGTGATCAAGTTAAAGGACAACTCAATTTCAATTACGACAATCTGGTGATGCAGATCAAGTCTTTACCAGAAGAAGCCGGCGGGCAGGACGTAATCGACAGGATCAATCTCGACCTCGCCTCAATCACCAGCTACCAAGTCAGCGCGGAAATTGTGGGGCCAGCTGCGAGACCGACGGTTGCATTCAATTCCGATCTCGGCAAACGGTTTATCGGCAAGTTTGATGAACTGTTCGAAAACAAGATGCAGGTCGCTCGCAATATGCTCGATCAAGAGCTGGACAAGCACCTCGCCCTGTTAGAAAGCAAATACTCGGAAAAGATTCGCGTGGCGTCTAACCGACTGGAGGATGAGATCCTCAGCCAGCGAGAGAGAATTGTTGCCGATCTTCGCAATCGCATGCCAAACGATCCACTAGACCGTTCGTTGCGACGCTGAGTCGCCAGTCTCACGAACGGCAATTCAAAAAAACGCGGCCATTCGTTTGGCTATTCTCTTGGCCATTCGTTTATTTGGCCGCACCTTGTTCTGCCAGCTCCGCATCATCTCCGGCAACGGACACAACGATCTCATCGATCAATGCGAGCACGCCTGCGACTCGTTGACAGGAATTAATCGCGACCTGTTTCTCGTAAAACGAAGGCAACGAGCCAGCCAAGGTCACGGAACCATCGTGAACCTCTATGTCCAGCTCGTCGAAAGCCGGGAAATGGCGACTCTTGAGAAACGACGTAACCCGAAACTGCAAGTCTTGATCTGTAAACTCAACCCTAATCCCGTTCATGATCACTCCGTACCATCCGGTGTAAGAAAGAAGAACAAGTGGCAAGATCTCGGGCGCGCGGGACTAAGAGGTAGATGTTTGATGATCGGCCGTACGAATGATAACGCCTAATCCCAAATTCACCAAATATTTTGTTGCCAACTCGGGAATTGCCGCTAGCAAGCAGCGTAAGAGCAGCTGCAACACGTCCGCTAAACTGACGCGAAAAAATGCATTGTGAGTATTTTCTATCGGCAACTTTTTCCTGTGTCAGTTGTTTACTTCAAATGTTGCTTTACAGAATTTGGGAATAGCGGCATACTACTACGCGTTCGGTGCGGAAATGAAAATTGAATTGAGGCAATTGAGAATGCAGCGTTTGTCAGTCAGCGAGTTTTCAAGTTTTCGATGGTCTTTCTTTCAGGATGTTGTCAAGCTTTCGAACCTCGGTTTTGGTTCGATTGGTTTGTGGCGTTCGAAAGTAACGGATTACGGCATTGAGGAAGCTGCAGACCTGCTTAGCGAGATGCATGCCTCGGTTTCCAGCTTAAGTTGGGCCGGCGGCTTTACGGGCAGCAACGGCGTCTCTCACAAAGACGCTATCGAAGACGCTATCGAAGCCGTCTACCAGGCACATATGGTGGGTGCGGACAAGCTGATCGTGCATGCCGGAGCAAGAAACGGACATACTGAGTCCCATGCAATGCGATTGTTGAGTGGTGCCTTGGCACAAATCACACCGATTGCCTGTGACCTGGGAGTCACCTTGCTGCTGGAACCCATTTCCAATCAGCGGAACCCCTGGAACTTCCTGACTCACCCCAAGCAGTATCTCGAACTGCTGAATGAATTTCCAGAATCAGAGCTGGGCTTGGTAATCGACCTCTTTCACATCGGGCGTTCGCAGCAATTTGCCGACTTCCTGCCAAAATTGGCAAATCGCATCCGCCTGGTCCAACTTTCGGATGGTCGATTTGCCGGCCGCGAATTCAATCGTTGCCAATTGGGCGACGGGATCATTCCAGTCGACCGCTGGCTGCAGCTACTAGTCGATAACGAATACGAAGGCGAATTTGAATTGGAGCTGCATGGGCCTGACTTTGAGCTCGCCGACTACGGCGATGTATTGCAAAAGAGCCAACATTTTTTCAACTCGGCCATGAGCCGAACAATGGCAACAGCAGCGAAGTCATTGAACAGCCGATAAACGGTCATTCATAGCTAAAACGCAGCCACCCACCAGTTCATTCTGGAATCAGTTGCAGGCAAACGATCTTACCTTTCCCGCGAACGTAGAGCCTGCCGTCGGCGACAACCGGTGCAGCCCAACAGGGATACTCGATCGGCAACTTGTTTCCATCCGCATCTGCGTACTCACTCACTAACTCGAACTTATCGTGATTCGCTTTTAACAACGCAAGCTTGCCGTTCTCATCGAGCACGATCAGGTGACCATCGACATACGTCACCGACGCGCGACCATATCCTTTTTGCTTCCATTTGACTTCTCCGGTCGCAAATTCCACACATCGCAGTTCTGCGTTTGCCCTTCCCGACCCGTGGCTCGCATACAAATACCCTTCGTGCAGCACAGGAGTCGCCCAATGCAATGCCAACGATTGTTCACGTGGATTCGTATCTTGCCAAATTACGGCAGGCTCCGACTTGGATTTTACGTCCAGCACAACGCTGCCCAGTCCGTACGACTCAGAAACAAAAATCCGCGTTCCATCAACCACGGGCGTCGACGCGTTCACCGTTTCGTATCTGCGGGCTCTGTACGGGAATTCCCACAGGACCTTGCCGGCCTTGAAATCAAACCCCATCAGCCCACCACGCAGCCAGGCGACACCCAGAGTATCGCCACCGTTGCGATACGTTTGGACGGAAGAATAACTTGCCAATTGTTCGCCGAACGAATGTTTGACCTTACCCGTTAGTTTGTCCAGCACCACAATCGCCGAACCATTGGACTTAACCCCGTCAATCCGCTTGCCGTTGTTTGCCTGATCCGACTCAGGACTGCCTCCGACCATGACGATCAAGTCATCACCGACAATTAGGGGTGAGCTTCCAACACCAAAAAAGTTCTGCACAACGCCAAACTTCTTGTTGGTGTCAAGTTTCCAAACCACGCTTCCGTCTTTGGTGTCGAAACAGTGCAACATGCCTTCGACTCCCAGCGTGTAGACTCGACCCCCATCGATTTGCGGAGTCGCACGTGGTCCGTTGTCGAACCCGTACATGTCTTTGTATTCGAATTCGTAGCCAGCATCCCAGATTTTTTCTCCTGTACCGGCGTCTCGGCAAACCAGTCGAGCCGTAGAATCTACCGCCTCAAACTGATAAAACTTCCCATCGGCAACTGAACCCAATACATACCCAGTCCCTACATCGGCTTTCCAGCTCACTTCCAGCTTCCCGGATGTCCAGTCCTTCAAGATTCCCGTCTCAGCGGATTTCGAATCTCGATTCGGCCCCAGGAACCCAGCCCAGTCCTTCGATTTTTCCGATTGAGCCGCTCCCGGTCCGTCTGCGGTAGCCTCCGGTATCAGGACAAACACAACAGACACCAGCAGGGTAATTGCAATTTCGCGTATTTGTTCACGCAACCGGCCCCGTTGCGAGCAATGTTTCAATTCGTTATCAACCATACGTAAACGCCCCATTTGTTTGGCGAACCATTGTTTAAATCAGCGGTCAGGATAATATGCTCACAATTAATGATCAATTATCCGTCCCACTCCGCGAGTTCAAATTTACCTTTTCGCGTTCTCCCGGCCCCGGTGGTCAAAATGTCAACAAAGTGAACTCCAAAGTCACTTTGCGTTGGGAAATCGACAACAATGCCAGCCTACCAATGCCCGTTAAATCGCGATTCACAAAAAAATTTGTGCGTCGGTTCAACAAGCAAGGCGAATTTCTGTTAACTAGCCATCGTTTTCGAGACCAGGGAAGAAATGTCGCGGACTGTCTTAATAAACTTCGCGAAATGATTTTATCCGTCGCCACTGTCCCCAAACCACGCAAAAAAACTAAGCCGTCCAAGGCATCCAACAGACGCCGACTTGACGGTAAACGCCGTAATGCTGACAAGAAAAGATCGCGAAAAGGACCGACGGGACTCGACTAATGTTTGACGGGACGTGATTAGCGTTTCAATTGACGACCCGTTTTCAAAAGTGTCTCGTACGCTCACCCCAAGGTCTCGCGACACTCCGATTTCGGAACATTTGGGTCGTGCCGTTAATACCGATCGGTTCGAAATGGACGTTTGTTCGTCCGTCTTCATCCTTAACTAAATGATATAATTTGAAAACGGACATGTGCCCCATAGCAAGGTGAAACATGAGCAAAGAGAACATTGATTACATTCTTGAACATTGGCCATTTGATCCCCTCAGCGTCAACGTTCGCCTCCTTGAGGTAAGCCAACGAAAAGTTCTGCAGATGCGCGTCGACATGGGTGTCCTGCAGTTGGAGATCGAAGGTCGCCCCGACGGCGGTCGGCCAGATGGTTGCACCACGTACTATCACCTGCTGCAGGAAAAAGCTCGCAGCACCGAACCAGATTTCGTTCTTAATGACGACGAGTGCATTGAAGTCGATCGTGAGTTCGTCCAGTTTTACCATCGCCGAGTCTGCTGGTTGCAGCTGAAAGAATTCAATCGCGCCGTCAACGACGCGGATCATACACTTGCTCTAATGGATTTTTGCAAAGAACATTCGCCCGACGAACAGTGGACGATTTCTCACGAGCAGTACCGTCCGTTCGTCCTCTACCACCGCACGCAAGCCGCGGCTTTGGCAGAACTCGAAGCCGACACCGACGACTGCGCCGAAAACGCAATCAAGGAAGTCGACAAAGGGCTCGAGAACCTCCGCAAGTTGTTTGTCGACTACGAAGCGGAAGAACAGTTCGAAAATGATGAACTGATTCAACGGCTCATCGAGTTCAAAACCAACTTGATGGAGAAGTACGCGATCGGCAAGTCACTGGAAGTACAACTCGAAGAAGCTATTGCGAACGAAGACTACGAGCAAGCAGCCGAAATCCGAGACCGCCTGGCCGACCAACAATCGGCTCAAAGCTTCGAAGATGATTTGAACATCTAACCAGGCTGTTGTTGCAGGTTTTATGATGGATTAGTGGGGCTGCTGCTGAATTGAATAGCCTGTGTCCCTGATTTGGGTGCCATGTTCACGCCTTTCCAGCAATAGCCAACTCCCTGGCAACGGCATGCTTACGCTAAGGATGAGGCAATGGTCAACGCGGCGTGAGCATGCTTGGGCGGTGCGGCACACATAACCACCACGCTCGCGTAAACATGGCACCCGTCAGGGACTGACGTACCACTAACTCAAGGGCGTCGGCAGGCGCCCTGGGCTCTGCTTTCTAGCCGTCAGCTTCGTTGATCGCTGAAACGACGATGCGATTGCCTTGGATGCTTACGACTTTCACTTGAGAATCCGGCTCGATGTATTCGCCGTCGCTGACTACGTCGACGGACTTGCCGCCAAAGATAGCTCGGCCGGCTGGTCGCAGTAACGATTCCGATCGTCCCCAGTCACCCAGCGAGACATGAGGGTGCGGAGTTGGTTCGGGTTTGCCAGCCTTGTCTGCATCCGCAGCATCTTCTTCTGGCGGCGTGAGAATGAGTTTGTTGAAGATTGGTATATAGCCAATGTTCCGAATGATGAATGCGGCCGCAACCACGAACAACGCCCCGGTACACATCATCATCAATCCCGATGTCAAGAACTGGTTCCACTGCCGGTCGTTGGAAGGAACCACGAAATCCTGGCTGGCCATGAAGACGCTGGCGACGGTTAACATCAATCCCATGATCCCCGATACGCCCCAACCAGGTATCACGAACAATTCCATGAACAGGAACGTGACGCCGGCCGCAAACAGAACGATTTCCAGCCATGTAGAAGTACCGCCCAGGAATCGGCTCCAAAAGAACAACGCGGCGCAGAGTCCTGCGGTCAGTCCGCCGACTCCGATGCCTGGTGCTGAAATTTCAGAGAAGAACGCAATCAAGCCGATCAAGATCAACAACCCGGTTCCGAACGGATGGTTCAAGTAATACACGATTGTGTCAGTAGTCGTGTGACGCAAGAATCGGGTGGAATCGAGGTCGAATCCGACTTCTTTGGCCAGACTTTCACGATCGTCAGAAAATGCCTGAGCCAACCCTAACTCGTGGGCCCGCACACCGTTGACTGTCAGGAATCCCTTTTTGGTCTCCGAGACAATCTTCCAAGTCCTGCCGGGGATATCCTCTGACTCTTTTTGTCCACGGAATTCGATTTTTGCTTCGTCGTCTTTGTCACCGACCGTACGCTGGTAGACGTGATAGTCCTTGTTGATCATCGCTTCGGCCAGTTCAGCCGAACGTCCCTTCGATTCCGCCAGGGTTCTGGCTTGGTTGATCAACACGGATTGAATTTTTTCCGGGGCGAACCGAAACGCGAACAGCTGTGGGTCGTATTGGATGACGCCGATATCGCCAAACCGGGCGAGTTTGCCAATAACCAGTTCGTCGAAACCGAAAGTCATTAGCGCAGCGCCGCTCAATGCTTCTCTGGGCACGTACGCGACGGTATAGGCCCAGTCGATGTCGCGCATCAATTCCGCCAGGCTCAAGCTTTCGGACTTCAGCCCGCCCGGACTGTCGATCTCGACTGCGATCAAATCCGCACCCGCCGCTTTGGCCTGTTCGACCTTAGCGCGAAAGTACTTGGCAAGCTGCCAATCGATTTCGCCGTGAAATTCGATCACGAACGGTCGGTCGAATTTCGCCGGACGCGACTTCCGCAGGTTCGGGACCTGTTCCTCAGCGAACAAGTCGGTCGCAAGCGCCGAAAGCCCCGTCAGGCAAACGCAAAGTATAAGTAGTTGTTTGGTCATGCCTCACGCGCTGTCGTTAAATGTCTTTGATTGAGTGCTATCGTTTTTCTGCTTGCATGCTGCCGCAGTTTCGATGTATCGCCGCATCGGAATTTTCATTCTAATCCTCCAGCGAATTGGCACAAAATCTGCAAAGTAATTTTTGTCCAGATTTGCTGGGCGGGCAAGTTGCCGGAGTTCAAGGATGAACACGACGCGGTCATTTGCCAGGTCAACAGTTTACCCCTACACCATGGAAGGTCGGGATGAGAAGCTACGCAAGCAAAGCGTTAGTATTGGCGGTTTTTGTTTATACCGTTTCACTGGCAATTGACGGATATTGCCAATCTTCAGAGCAGAAAGCTCAGCTATTTTTCTTCACTAATGCGGCTTGCGGGCCGTGTCGTCAGGTCGAGCCCGAGATAGAACGCCTATTTCGTGACGGATATTCAGTCATGAAGGTGGACACCCAGCTGCATCCAGACTGGACGGCCCGGTTCCAAGTTCAGAAAACTCCGACCGTGATACTTGCTGTCGGGAATCAAGTCGTAGCCCGGCACAGCGGATACGTTGACGCCGGGACGCTGAAAGGCTGGTTCAGGCAAGTCGAACAAGCCGCCAGACAGTCGGCTCCACCACGCGCGCCCCAAAGGGAACTTAACAACGAACAACGTGGCGAAATGGCCGCGACCGGTGCTTCACCGACCAAAGGGTTTTATCAACCAGAAAACAGCGTTGAGGAAACGGCGTTGGCGGCGACGGTACGATTGAAAATTGAAGACCCACTGGGGACCTCATACGCGACCGGTACCGTCATCCACTCACACAAAAACGAGTCGCTGGTTTTGACGTGTGGGCATGTGTTCCGTGAATCGAATGGGACAGGTAACATCGTTGCAGAGTACGGATTCACTGACGGCAATTTCCGTACAGCCAGTGGTGAGTTGCTGTTTTACGATGCGGACGAACGGGACATCGGTCTGATTGCCATCCGGACTGAAACAATGATTCAACCAGTCAAAGTCGCAGCACTGGATTATCCGATAACGAGAGGCGACACAATTTTCAGCATCGGCTGCGATCAAGGCGAACGCCCATCGATTAGGCGTTCCCAAGTTAAGAACCAAGCCAAGTATGACGGTGTGAATAAGTACGAGATTTTTGGTCGACCGGTCAACGGACGCAGTGGAGGTGGCATGTTTACGGAGGACGGCAGGTTGCTTGGTGTTTGCAATGCTGCGGTCGTCGATGTTGACGAAGGAGTCTACGTTGGCTTGGATACGATCTACTGGCAATTTGATCGCACCAACTTGACGCACTTGTTTGACGGTCGGCAGCGGCGAGAGAGTTTTGTCGACAACCGCCAATCAAATGATTTGGGACCAATCGTCGGTAACTCCCGTCAACGATCACCTGTCCAAGGACGCGATCTGAGCGACATTCCGGTTCGCAATTCAGAATCTCCAGATTCGCGAATTGGAATCCCGCGAACTTCATTGGCCGATTCCTCGGTCGCATCTGTCGATGAAACGGTACGGATGCCAGGAGTCAACAACGCTCTGGCAGCGCGTGACGCGAACGCGGTTTCAATAAACCAAGTCAGCGATAATCGTGACGATGCCGGGATGGAATTGATTGTGATGTTGCGGGATCGTGAATCGCAAAAGATCGCCAGTAGTTGGACAGTCGCGAACCCGGACGTACAGCTCGTGGATCAGATTAGAGCTGCCCAACAAGGATCCGGCCAACAACCGTCACAACCTAATCGTCTGGCGCAACTGCGTCGCGACATGCCAGATTTACAAAAACCTGCCGACCGATATGGTAGAAATTACAGAGCGACTCAGATTCGCGCACAATCACCAAAGTGAGTGTCGGCAGAAGCTCTCAACTTCCGCGGGTCACTTTTTGAGAAGCCTTGGCGGCATATGCGTGGTATTTGACATTCGTGATTACCACGATTAAGTTCACGGGCGAGTTACCTGTATGCGGCTGATTTGCTTGCCAAAAAATGAATGAGATTTCTGTTATTGATTCGCATACGGGTGGTGAACCCACTCGTTTGATTATTTCTGGTGGGCCGGACCTGGGAACAGGTTCGATTGCCGAACGTTCGGATGTGTTCGCATCGAACCATGAGAATGTTATCTCGGCGGTGATCGGCGAGCCGCGCGCCTCGGATGTATTTGTGGGCGGAATCGTTTGCGAGCCCACGGATGACAAGCACACGGTTGGCGTGATTTTCTTTGACGCTGATGGCATGCTGCGAATGTGCGGCCACGGTACGATCGGGTTGTTGGTTTCTCTGTATCACTTGGGAAGAATCGAGCTTGGCCGGCATCTTGTTGAAACCCCAGTCGGAACCGTTGATGCGACGTTGGTCGATCGTTGCACAGTCCAATTGAAAAATGTACCCAGCTGGCGGAGTCAAAAAGACGTCGCGCTTGAATTGCCGGGATACGGTTCTGTTGTTGGCGATGTCGCTTGGGGAGGCAATTGGTTTTACCTTGCCAAGGAATGCCCGATTGACTTGGATGTCGCAAACGCACCTGCTTTGATCGAATTCGGTTTGGCGATTCGCAAGCAGTTGCGCGAGTCCGGGATCCGTGGCGATGATGGAGACGAGATTCGGCACATTGAAATTCAAGGCCCGCCAACGACTGACGGTGCTGATGGTCGGAACTTTGTGGTTTGTCCGGGCGGGGCCTATGATCGTTCGCCGTGTGGAACAGGAACGAGTGCGAAGGTCGCATGTTTGGCGGCCGATGGGAAATTGGCACCCGGTGAAATCTGGCGACAGGAAAGTATTGTCGGAAGCCTTTTCGAAGGTAGCTACAAGATGGTGGGGGAAGAACTTATTCCGACTATCAAAGGTACTGCCTTTATTACCGGTGAGTTGAAATTGTTGTTGGATCCGGCCGATCCGTTCTGCTACGGGATCCCGAAAGAACTCTAGTTACATGGCACAGCAGTCGGTCGAAAACGTAGTCGTCGTCGGAGGCGGCGTGATAGGTGCCATGTGTGCGTGGTACCTTTCGCAGTCGGGCTACCAGGTCACGATCGTCGATAGGGACAAGTTCGGTGCTGCATGTTCGCACGGGAATTGCGGCTATGTATCGCCAAGCCACGTGCTCCCGTTGCCTCAGCCTGGAGCAGTTCGCGGAGCGGTCGGGGATTTGTTTCGTTCTAATTCACCGTTGTGTATCCGGCTTAAATGGTCGCCATCATTGTGGGCTTGGCTGTGGAAATTCTCGCGTCGATGTAATCAGAAAGACATGCTTGACGCGGCGCGGGGGCGAAGTGATCTGCTGCAGTCGTCGCAGGATCTGTTCAAACAACTGGTTAGCAAAGAACAGATTGAATGCGAATGGCAGGAAGTTGGTTTGCTGTTCGTTCATCTGACAAAGCATCATTTTGAAGCGTACAAGACAACGAACCAGTTGATCACTGATCATTTTGGTGTGTCCGCCGAGCCGATTGCCGGCGCTGATCTTTCGGATTTCGAGCCTGCTCTGAAGGATGGGTTGGGCGGCGGTTGGTACTACCGGGACGATTGTCATCTTCGCCCGGATATGTTGATGGCTTCGCTGCGGAAAAAGCTGGAAGGCCGCGGTGCTCGTTTTATTGAAAACATGGAGGTCCAGAAATTTGTCCGGGATGGGCAGGTCTGCAAAGCGATTTCTGGTAACGGGCAGCAGGTTTCTGCCGATGCTTTTGTTGTTGCCTCTGGCGCTTGGTCGCCGTTTCTGAACCGGGAGTTGGGTTGTAAGTTCCCGATCCAACCGGGCAAAGGGTATTCGCTGACCATGCCACGGCCGAAGGTTGTACCCAAGGTGCCGTTAATTTTTGAGGAACATCGAGTCGCCATCACGCCGATGCACACCAAGTACCGGATCGGTTCGACGATGGAATTTGCTGGCTATGATCCAACGATTAACAAGCGTCGGTTGCAGCTGTTGAAAGATTCGGCCAGTCATTATCTTCGCGAGCCGTATTGCGCTCCAGTTGAAGAAGAGTGGTTTGGCTGGCGGCCAATGACGTGGGATGGCAAACCGGTTATAGATCGTTCGCCCATCATGGAAAATGTCTGGGTTGCGGCCGGCCACAACATGCTCGGAATCAGCATGGCAACTGGTACGGGGAAACTGGTCACTGAGATGATCAGTGGTCAGCAGCCGCACCTGGATTTAAATCACTACTCGCTTTCTCGACTGAAAACAGGTTAAATGGTTGCGGGTCAGGCGATCGCGGAAAGTTTGAATCGCGGACAGTCGCAGATTTCCCAATCGTCGGTTATCGGTTGACGCGTAAGGTTACTACGAAAGAGTTTGGCATGACAAAAATCGACGAATTCGAGAGCCTGTTCAAATCGGCTTCCAAGCCAGTTTTTCAACCCGAACCGATTCGTATCCAGCGAGTCGCAATCGTCGTGGATCAGACATTGGATTCCTGTGCAGCGTACGTTGAGCGGATTGAGCAGTTCTTGAAAGTGCTGAACTCGGTCGATAATATTGTCGAAGTCAAACAAATCGCCGGCGACCAGTTTGGCAATGTCAGCGAGTTGTTGGATTTGGTCAATGATCACGATTCGCAGTTGATTTGTACCTATCGGAATCTGCACGGAGTAGCCGACGATTTGCCGTACAGTCTGGGCGAGTACGTTGATGTGTTGACGCAGGCAACGAAGGTGCCGATTCTGCTTTTGCCGGGACCGGGCGATGTAGGCGAGAACGGGCTGCGGAATACGGATAAGGTCATGGTGATGACGGATCATCTGGCCGGTGACAGTCGCCTGGTGACTTACGGTGCGATCTTTACTCAAGATCATGGCGAGCTGATACTCGGGCATGTTGAAGATGAGCAGACATTCGAGCGTTATCTGCAGGTCATTTCAAAAATTCCTTCGATTGATACAGAGGGCGCTCGCCAGGAGATTTTGCAGCAACTGTTGAAGGAGCCGAATGATTATGTCGGGTCGTGTAAGTCCGGGTTGGAAGAAGCTGGCTTGCCGCTGTCGGTAAAGGCTGCGGTGTCGATGGGGCATCATCTGACCGACTACAAGCAATTGGTGCAGGAGTATCAGGCTGATTTGCTGGTCATGAACACTAAAGATGATGACCAATTAGCGATGCACGGTTTGGCGTACCCGGTTTCGGTAGAGTTACGGGAAGTTCCGCTGCTGCTGATTTAACGCGTCCCGCGGGCGTGCGCCTAAGCCGCGGGCGTG
>CAZXLW010000017.1:36462-75944 GCA_964641465.1 uncultured Pirellulaceae bacterium
CTAAGCCGCGGGCGTGTGTCTACGCCAGAAGCTTGCCGGCGGTTGTTTCGGCTGCGATCTCGGCGATAGTTTTTCTCGCGGACTTTTCCACAGCCGCCTGCCAGTTATTGGCGTCTGCGGAATCCGTGAACTCCGGATTCTCGTAGGCAAAGATGATTGCCCGAGAGCTGTTGATACAAGCGCCGTAGCCGTTGTCGTCAAACGCACCCGCGATATCTTTGGCGGTCGCACCTTGAGCGCCGATTCCGGGGACGAGGAAAATCGCGTTGGGCATTTCGTTTCGCAGCTCAACCAGTTGTGCCGGGTTCGTCGCGCCAATAACGGCCCCGACACTGCCGTAGCCATACTGTCCGATATCTTCGCTCGCCAGATTTTGAACGTGTTTGCCGACGATCGAGTAAATCTTTTTTCCTTCTGACTCCAGTTCCTGCAGCATTTTGCCGCCAGGGTTCGAGGTGCGAACAAGGACAAAAATCCCGGTCGCTGTTTCGCGACACCGGGTGACAAATGGCGTTAAACTGTCGTCGCCCAAGTACGGGTTTACCGTCAAGCAGTCGCTGGCCCAACCGCCGAATGGTGACTCCCCCAAAAACGCGCTGGCGTATGCTTCGGCAGTGGAACCGATGTCGCCGCGTTTGGCGTCCATAATCACCAACAGGTTCTTTTCCTGGGCGTATCGAACGACGTTGAACAGGGCTCGGGAGCCATCGGGGCCCAGCATTTCGAAAAAAGCTGCCTGCGGCTTCACAGCCGGGACCAGTCCTTCGACCGCATCAATCACTTCCCGGCAGAATTTCTCGAATGCCGCAGCCAACTCGACCGATGATTTTGAATCGGGGCGAAGGCTGGTGGGTAAACGATCCACTCGAGGGTCCAGGCCAACACATAGCGGGGTTTGTTTTTTTACGATGGCTTGCGTTAATCGGTCTGCAAAATTCACATCATGTCCTTTTGAATTCGAGATAGCAGTTGATAACAAAATTTATCAACGCTCAAAAGTGCCAACGCCTCCGTATACTCAGATGGCGTAGTGAATTTGTGGTTCCCATTGCAGAGAATTGCCATAACGGCACAATTAAGAACATGTATTGGCACTGGATTTTATTGTTAGTGATTTGGCTACCCACGTTTCCTGCTTGGGGAAACGGTATGCCGTTGGTTGCTGCTGTAATCGTTCAAGAAACAGCAGATGCGCCAGAGTATCAGGAAGTCCTGAAATTGGCTGAGCAAGGTAAGCCTACTCAGGCCGCGAAAATGCTCGACCAGTATCTCACCAGCCATCCGCACGCGCACAAGTTTCATTTGTTGCGTCAAGTTATTGCGAACGTATATTTCCGTTCCCGCGAACGTTTGTTGGCGGAGGAGCAGATTTTGAAGTTCATGCGGTATCAGTTCGACAATCCGAATAAAAGCAGACCCTTGCTGAAGTACTTGCCGCAGTTGCTGATAAATTTGTCCAGTATTCAACGTAGCGTTGATCCGCAGGCATCGGAAGTGTTGGACGGAACGATGGCGTTGCTGCGAACGGCCTTGGATCAGGAACCGAGGAATTCGGCGTATTCGAATGGGTTGTCGTCCGCGGTTGGACTCAAGGCGCGGTTGTTGATGCAGCAATCCCGTGCGCTGGACGCGTTGCAGTTGTATCAGGAAGAAGTCACCCGGCTTGAGAATAACTGGCGGGCCAGACTGGAGAATCCCGATGCCTGGGTGCGGTTGGCGTATCTGATGAAGTCTGCGGAACAGACCATTAGTATGGACGACGCGGCGGTGGTCTATCGCTGGCATTTCGAACGACGGAATCTGATCGCGGAAGGACTGAGAAGATTCCCGAAGTCTACTCGGCTGGTCAAGGAGTACTTTGATGAATCCTTGAAGACAATTGACGAGTATGAACAGCTCCTGCCGGAGAGAGCGCTGGATTTGTACGAACGGGCGACGAACGAAATCATTGAAACGATTGACAAGCAGCTGGTCAGGAAGACGTTGTATCCGTTGCGGCTTGATATCGGGAAAAAATGGCACGCCTTGAAACGCAAGTTGGCTCGGGAGCGGCTGCCGGGTAAGCCGTTGCCTGAATTAGGTGACGTAGAATGGCTGTTGAACCGTGATGGATCGTCTGTGATTGAACAGACTGACGGAGTCCTGATGTTGGTCTTCTGGTCCTCCACCGATCAAGAGCAGCTCGGGCAATTGATCGCGTTGAGCGATAAGCTGAAGAATCAGTTTCCGGATGTCCGGCTTTGTGTGGTGACGCACCAACTCGGCGAATTGTTCGGTAGCTTGCCGTTTGTCACTTTCAAGAATGAACTGACAGACGAAAACCGGCAAAGCTTCAAAGAACAAATGTCTAAAAAAATTGTTGAGGCAAACGGTTTCGAATTTCCGATCGGGATTTCCGGGCAGGTGCTCGAACTGTCGGATCGGTTTGGGGTCGAGACGACTCCGTTTGGAGTGATTGTTCGGGACGGAGAATGCCAGGAGCCCAAATGGGGCCCGGAAATGCAGGGTGAATTGATCCGGCAGCTTGGATTTTGATTAGTCTGGAAAGACTAGGATTCATAGAGAGTAAAAAGATGTATTGTGACCGAAACCAGATTCGAACGTTCGTATTTTTCCTGATGATTTTGTTGGCGGCTGGCTTCGCTGAACCCGCGCCGACACTCGCGCAGGACGACATCGCCAGAATGATCACGGAATTCGAAGAGGGCGTTGAGCTGCGTGACCGCGTCGGTGCTGTTCGTGGTGTTGCGGCCATGGTGATGCGACGGCAGGCAACAGCTGATGAACGAGTTCGCGTACTCGGTTTCTTGAAACAGAACACCTCCCATGAGGATCCGGTTGTTCGGTTGGCCGCGTATACCGAGCTACTAAAGATTGCGTCGGCTGAGAAGGATTCGGAACTGGGTAAGCTGGCGATGCAAGGTGCGAGTGACGAAAATATTAACGTCCGGCGGGGCCTGATGAAATACTTTCGGACGTTCTATTCGGGGCGTTTCGAAGTCGGTAGAGACTTTCGAGATCTGTTGCTGCCGAATCTGGAAGACGACGATCTCGAAATGCGGTATCAGACGGCTGCTGTGATGCATTCGTGGGGGATTTCTAACAACAAGATCGTCGACATCATGCTGGACTCGCTCGACTTGGCAAATTACCGAGCGGCTACAATTTATTCGTTGGTTTCGGCGGAGCCCAATCGCAAATCAACGATTGATAAGATCGTCCAGCGGCTGAAAGATTCCGAACACAATGCGGCTGAACATATCAACCTGCTTTCTCTGTTGATGCCTCAGTCACAGCCAGCAATCGGCGAAGTGCTTAAGTATTACTCAAACGATCGGCCGCAGATTCGGATGGCTGTCGTGGATGCGATCGGTCGAATGAACGGCGAGCCGGAGGCTTCGGTTGGCGTATTGCAGCAAGCTTTGAAGGACCCTGCTCCGCAAGTCAGGAGAATGGTCTTGCTGGCGCTTGTGCGGCTTGAGACCGAAGACGGCGTGTTGAAAGATGCGGTTTTGCAGCAGCTGGGAGACGAGGATGAGAAGGTAGCTGAGGTGGCCGGAAAAAGTCTTGGGTTTTACGACGGGAAGTTCAATTTGATCCTGCCGGAATTGCAAAAGATCTTGAAAGGTGATGACAAGGACAAGATCGCAGCCGTCCTGACCGGTTTTGTTTCGTGCGGTCCAGCGGCCGGCGAGGCTACCAGTGACGTTGTGAAGCTCTTGGAACATGAGGACTACGAAACGCAGGTGCGAGCCTGTTGGGCACTTATTGAAATGGGCCCTGAACATGGTGACGAAGTTGTCGCTGGTTTGAATACGTTGCTGGCAAGCGAGCCTGATGAACGTGTTTACGTGGTCGCGTTGCAGGCGCTCAGCCAATTCGATACGTCGGACGAACAGAGTAAACGTCACTTACAGAAATACCTGGGTGACAGCAATCAGTTTGCCCGCTACGCGAGTCTGTATGGTTTGCAAAAATCTATCACGGTTGAGAACGCGGAACAGATTCTGAAGATGATCACTCGTGAAGTGAATCCGAGGTCGAGCCAGTTATCAGAGTTTGATAATCTGATAATCGAGTCATTGGTTAACGGCGGCGAACCAGTTGCAGAAATCGTCAAGAAATTTCTTGATGACGAAGATCCGTACGTGAAGAGTCGGGCACTTCGAGTCGTGTCCAGATCGAAGTTGACGAAACAGGAAGAGATTCGCAGCAAGATTATCGACGCGTTGTCAGATGAGGTTCCGTTTGTTGGCTATGCGGCGGCTGTCGCGATTTCTGAGTTTGAACAGATCGACGAAGCGACGTTGGCGAAGATCTTTGCGTTGACTGATGTTAATCAGAGGCAGCGAACGGCTGATGTATTGAGGTTGATTGGCCAGCTAGGATCCAGAGCGAATCCAATTACAGGAACGGTTGCTGGGTTGATGAACGGTGACTTTCGTGGTCGGTATACGAACGATGCCAAAAAAACGATTGTCGACTTGGGCGAGTACGCGACAGACGCGTTGCCAGTTTTGATTCAGGGCAAGCCAACGATCCCCAAGTTTGAGTGCATTCAGGCGATCGGGAGTAAGGACGAAGCCGCGGCAACTATGTTGCGTGAGTATCTGAACACAGTTGAGGCACGTATTGCCGGCGGGAAGAATGAAAATCTCATTTCGTTTGATCGCCGAGGCCGATTGTTTGCTGCGACTGCATTGGCAGTTACCTCAGGTGATCCGGCGATGGCGACAAAAACGATCCGCGAAGAGCTCAATACAGAATTGCGTCCGTTTGCGTTAAGGTTGATTGCAAAAGCATACAAGCAGGATGACTCGCTGATTGATGATGTCATCGGTTTTTTGCCAGACAAGCAGGCGATTGCGACGTTGGCCGAGATCGGCGGGGCGGCCAAACGATCGTTAGAAAAACTTAAGGAGCTGAGTAAGAATACAACCCCGGAAGTCGCGAACGCTGCCAAGCGGGCGATTTGGTTGATCGAAGACAGCCCGGAATTGGCAATGCAAACGATCGACGCGATTCTGAACGACAACCGATCGCAGGCTGTGGAGCTTCGATTGGAAGATCGTCAGCAGATGTGGGATGTGCTTCGTTTTCTGGCAACCAAACATGCTTCCAATGCGGAAGTTGAAAAAGTATTGACGAAGATTGAGCGAAGTCGATTTTCCAACTTGCGGAACTTTGTAAAAGATCTGCGTTTGGAAATGGAAGGGCGTCGTTAATGCCTGAATCAGTAGTGATCGTTGGAATTTCAGGCGCTTCCGGAGCTGGTAAAAGCCAGATCGCACACGAGTTATTTCAGCAACTCGGTAACACGCGACTGAAGGAACAAGCGTGCGTCATTCACGAGGACAGCTACTATCGCGATCAGAGTGATGTGGTGTTCGAACAACGTGAACTGACGAACTACGATCACCCGGATGCGTTTGAGCACAGTTTGCTTGTGAAGCAATTGAATGCGTTTCGAAATGGCGAGCCGATTCAGGTTCCGGAATACGACTACTCGGTGCACAATCGAAGTGAATCGACAACTTTGGTCAAACCTTCGCGGCTATTGATTTTGGAGGGCATTTTGGTTCTTCACGATCCGGCAGTCCGGGAATTGTTAGATATCAAGGTGTTTGTCGATGTCCCGCTTGATATATGTCTTGCCAGGCGAATTCGCCGAGACACGGTGGATCGCGAACGCAGCGTTACTTCGATTCTGGATCAATTCGAAACCACGGTCAGACCGATGTACTTTCAGTTCGTCGAACCGACGAAAGAGCATGCCGACATCATTGTGCCGCGCGGTGGCGAAAACAAAGCTGCGATCCAAATGTTGTTGGATCACTTGTTGGCCAACACAAGCCAGGGTTTGTAATGGTTGGTGTTGGCTGAGTTGCCCAGTTTGTAGCACCGGCAATTTTCACTTCCGCCGGAATTCTCACACTGACTTTTCGGTCCAGCTTCCGTCGACTTTACGCATGACCTTGCTTGGGTTAGCGGCTTGAAGAATTGGAGGCAAGCGATGGTCGCGGACGTTGTCGAAGCACTGCAACATTGCAAAGCGGTGAATGCTCTGCGGAATGCCGACTGCTGAAAAGCCGGGATGCCCGGTGGCCGGGAATGGTCCACCGTGGTTCATAGCTGCCGAAACGGCAACGCCAGTTGGCATTTTATCGTTCAGTAAACGACCAACCTTCTGACGCAGGCCGGGGACAACCTTTTGGTATGTCGCGTCGTCGGTTTCGCCGGTGTGCGAATAAATACAGCCGGTGAGGTTGCCTTCCAGTTCGGACATGATGTCGCAAACCTGCTCAACATCCGTTGCGACCACTACCAGTGATGCGTTGCCGAACGCTTCCGTTTGAAATGCTTCAGGAGCTTTCAGGAACTGTTCACCGGTGGCTTGCAACACCGTGTTTGAGAATCGAACTGCCGGACCGTCGGCGATCGTTCCGCCGCACAGCAATGACGCTCCGGATTGGACGATAGCCTTGACCGATGTATCGAGAGTCGATTGAACGCTTTGCGAAAGTAACGTTCCGCAGGCCGCCGATTTTACGCCTTCGACAAAGGAGTTCACAAACTCTTTGGTCTCCTGCTCACCGATGCATACGATCAGGCCGGGGCTGGTGCAAAACTGTCCGGTCCCCATCAAACAACTGCCAGCAAGTTCCGTGGCAATCTCCGCGCCGCGTTCTTCGATTGCCCCGGGAAGTACGACAACCGGATTGATTGAAGACAGTTCAAGGTAAATCGGTTTACCATGTTGGTCGGCAGCCTGTTTCAGCTTGAGTCCAGCCGACCGGCTGCCTGTGTATCCAACAGCTGCCAGACGGGGATCCGCGACCAGGCGTTCACCATCGGCATGGCTGGTCCGATAAAGAAGTTGGACGATACCTTGTGGCATGTTGGTCGCTTGAGCTGCGGCGATTGCTTCTTCAGCGAACAAGCGGGTTGTTGCCGGGTGCGACGAGTTGGCTTTCGCGATCACGGGGTTCCCGGCAGCAAGTGCTGCTGCAAAGTCTCCGCCAGAGATGCTGCCAAACGCGAACGGGAAATTGTTGGGGCCAAAAACAGCGACCGGACCAATCGCTCCGTAGACGGATCGAATCCCGGTTCCGGTGTCGATGGTTGGCTGGGCCCAGGAAGCATCGCGAACTGCCTTGGCAGCCAGACGCAGCTGGTTGGTGGTTCGCGGCAACTCAATGTCCAGCAGACGCGGGTTGACCGGCAAGCCTGTCTCTTGATTAGCCGTTTCGCAAATCTCGTCTGCCCGAGCTTCAATACGATCTGCGTAGGTTTCAATGAACACCGCGAGCTGATCGCTGGAAAGTTCTCGCATCTGTTGAAACGCGGTGGTGGCGGCTTGCAACGCGCGGTCACAATCATTCCAACTACTTACCGGATACGCTTCATCCAGCGACTGTCCGGTGCTCGGGTTGGAGGCATTGAAAGAACTGGTGGAATCGGAAACGGTCCACTCACCGTCAATGAGGACTTTTTGCACAGCTGGACAATCCAAGTAAATGTAAGAGTTATCGAGTTGGAACTATTGCCGAAAATTGATGTTCGGGCAAGAAGGCAACGAATTTACTGAGAGATTGCAACGCCCTTAATTTGGCCTTCTGAAGCCAGCGTCTCGCCAACGTAGACCTGGAACTCTGTCACAATCATCGCGCCTTTGCGGGACTTAAGCGTCTTGACCATCACAACCAGACGATCACCAGGCATGACCTGCGCTCGGAAACGGACATCGGTTACTCCCGCCAATCCGATGACGGCATCGCCTCTGATTCCATTTCGCGTCCCCAAATAGGACGTCAACTGGGCTGCAACTTCGGTAATAAGTACGCCAGGCATCAACGGGCGACCCGGGAAATGGCCTCGTATCCAGAACGCATCTTCCGGGACATCGTAGTAACCGACTGCTTTTTCGTCGTCGTAATGTAGAATCCCATCCAGCAACGCCAATTCATGGCGATGAGGATTTACCTCATAGATGCCTTCCTTATCTTCGACCACTTTGTCGAAGCTGAAATCGGAAAAATTGACAATCGGTGGTTTCAATGGACTATCTCTTCGGCTCGAAATTACGACCGCATAATAGACGATTTTCGCTGAAAACACGAGCGGTCGAATCGTGCGTTCATGATTTTGAGGATGCTCTGGCGTCAAGGCTGCTAATGTCTGCCGATTCCGACGAGCTTGTCGGCGGCTACAGATATAACATGGAAGTCAATTTACAGAAGTGGCCGTGATTGGAATGAGGAATTCTGGATGGGCCGAGGGAATTCTACCATGGAGTTTGACCAGAATTTACCATCATGATCGGGCCAAAATCCGGGGCATATGAACATCGAATTGCCCCAAAATCTGGTTGGCAACCGATCAGTGGAATCATCGTCATCGGGGGCCACTGAGATGACTTGTATTGGGAGCATTGGCTTCGGCATTCGGTTCTGTCTCGAGTCGTTTGCCCAAGCCGTTGCCTTCATTGCGTGACATTGGAGCCGCAACCTTTGCTTGCGGTGCCGTGGTTCGAAGACCGTCCTGCAAATACGCTTCTACTTGAGCGGCCAAGTCATTGACGAACGGTTCGGCCATCATGCCAGCGGGGTATACGTGCAAACGCTGCAATTCGATGCCGTCGGTAGCGGGAAAGTCCTGATCGCGATAACGGGCGTAGTCTGTTTTCGCGCGGATCATGTAGATCTTGCCGGGATATTCCGGCGGCAGGTACAATTCGGCCACTTCATCGTGCCGTGCCCAGATTTCGGCCAGACTCATTGTGTTGTCGCCACTGTCAGCTGCCGGTTGCTTGCCCGAGAACTTGCTCAGCCACATGTCTTTTCTGCGCAAAAGTGTCCTGAACTTATCGCGAAGAAACTGACGCTTGTTGGCAAAATCCAACAGTAGGAAATTTTGCAGATGAAAGTAGAACTTCTGCCAGTAATACCACAGCCCCACCAATTTGGATTTACTGGCCGCTTTAGACGTGTGCCAGTTGTAAGTTTCAATGCAGACGACCGCGCGGACTTCGTGACCAGCTGCTTTCAATTGCCGTCCGACTTCGTAGGCAATCGTGCCACCCATGCAGTATCCAGCCAACAGATACGGCCCGTCAGGCCGCACCGCCTGAATGTCTTTAACATAACGAGTGGCAAGCGCTTCGATGCTCTCGATTGGTTCTCCAAGCAGTGCTGGCGATCGTACGCCGTAGATCGGGAAACGAGGGTCAAGTCGCTGAACCAGTTCGTTGAAAATCAAAGTGTAGCCATCGGCGGCATGACAACAAAATAACGGTGGCAATTCGCCGTCCGGGGCCAGCTCGATCACAGTCGAACGCGGTCCACGTTTCCTGGAGCCGTTTTTGGATGGTGAACCAGCCGATCCGTTGCGTGGAATCGCCGCTGCAACAGCTGCACTGTTTGGTGTCGCTGGTGGTTCCGGTACGGTATCTTCGATTTGCAGGTACTCGGCCAGCTTTCGTGGCGTGGAGAATTCAACCATTGTCGCAAACGGGAACTTTTCGCCAAACTCCTTCTCCGCTTGCAGTAGAAACTTAACCGCCGTCAGTGAATCGCCACCCAAGGCAAAATAGTTGTCATCCGGACCGACGCTCTTGATCGACAGCAGCTTTTCCCACATCCGAGCAATCCGCTGCTCACCGGTAGAAACGTTGCCTTGCAACGGAGTGTTGGTTTCGGCGTCGCCAGCACTCGCGGAATCAGATTGTTGGGCAGCTTCCAGGAACGGAGATTTTGCGTGAACGTCCAGTTCGATCCGCAGCTTTAAATCACGCGTCGATACCATCACCGTAGACGCTTGGGAAGAAAGGATCCGGTGGAACATCCGCTCGCCATCAGCTGGCGAAAACGAATCGAGCGGATCGAACAGCTGCTGCTCGAAACCAAACGAGTCGGCAAAATCACGTGCGACTTCGGCGGCCATCCCGACGTCTTGCCACTCGTCCCAGGCAATCGCAACCGCAAACGTGCCTTGCGACCGCAGTTTGGCAGCAAACGATTCTAGAAAGCTGTTACCGGCAACGTAGCTAAGCTGGCCGTAACGATTGTGGTACAAAGCGTTGGAGATCGAGGAAAACGAAATCCAGAAATCCAGCGACTGGCCACGCAACGCTTCTTCCAGCACCAGCGAACCGGTGACTTTCGATTTCAACATCTGCTCGGTCATCTCGCGATCACGTAACTGGATCGCGCCAGCTGTATCGGCAACGCCGGCCGAATGCACGACGCCATCGATGCTGCCGAACTTGGCGACAGCCGCATCAACGGCCGATTGCATTTGTTCGCGATTACCTGAATCAGCCGCCAACTGCAACACTTCGCTGCCAGCGGCTTCCAATTCACGCATCCGCTGGATCTTGAGCGAAGTCGAATCATCCGCGTCGTGTTGCTGCAACCAGGCATCCCATTGATCACGTGGCGGTAATTGACTGCGGCTGATCAGAATCAGTTTCGCTTGAACGGTCTTGCTCAGGAAACGAGCGATCGCGTGACCGATTCCGCCCAGTCCACCAGTCACCAGATAGGTCCCGCCAACCTTCAGTCGGTTCAGGTTCTCGCAGCTTTCGTCCAGCGGCGTTTGCGTCACGTCGGGAACGAACCGTTTTCCTTTTCGGTAAGCAACCCATGCTTCGTCATCGGTGCTGCAAAGTTCAGCCAGCAGTTGATCTGTTCCAGATTCAAACGGGATATCCAGCAGTTTGATTTGAACTTGAGGATACTCCAGCGGAATGACTTTCGCGGCTCCTAATAGCGTCGCGCCGGAAGGGTTGACTGTGTTGTCCCCGACTGGATACAGATGCGAGGCAACGAGTGCAAGTTTGATCGGATTTCGAAGTCGAATGCGCCCCAACGATTGAGCCACTAGCTGCAAACTGTACAGGCCGAGCGATTGACGCTGTTGAAGTTGCTCAGGCCACGCGACATCAACGACGTCGATCGCGGTTTCATCGGTCCATTGCCAGAGGTGCACGATTCGCTGCGGCAAACGTTTTGACTTGGCAAGTTCCCCGAAGAGCTGATCGAAGTCAACAGCCGACTCAGGGTCGATCCGATAGTGATCCGAGCTAATTTGTTCAAATTGTTTGCCCGGTTGGATCGTGATCACTTCTCGCCCAGCGGCCCGCAAACGAGTCACCAATTCGTGGGACGCAGGGTCTTGGTGTATGAAAACCAACCACGTTTGTTCGGTGTCGCTCAAATCGAGTTTTGAATCAACTGACGATTCGTTCCACGCGGGAACGTAGAACCAATCGGAAAATGGCTGATGCTGCTGTGGAAGTGCTGCTGCAATGGCCGCGTTCAACAGTGGTGGTGTTTTGCTTTTCGCGTTTCCAGTTGTTGCGTGAGCGGTCTGCAACGCTCCGGGTACTGAATCGTCGTACCAGTATCGCTTGCGTTGGAATGGATACGTTGGCAACGGTACGCGTCGAGGCAAACGGCCTTCATTCGATTGCGGCCAATCAATGATAACGCCGCTGGTCCACAACTCTCCATACGACTTCATCAACTGATCAACGTCGTTGGTCGTTTCTTTGGGATGTCGAGTTGACCGCACAACCGTCTGGTCCATCTCGGGTTGCATGCGAGCCAACGAGCCTAACGTCTGGCCCGGGCCGACTTCTATCAGCTTCGTGCCAGATTGTTTAACGAGTACAGCCGCGGCGTCAGAAAACAGAACGGTCTGGCGGATGTTGTCTACCCAGTACTGCGGTGTACTCATCTGTCCTGGCTGCACCCAGGTTCCGGTTACGGTCGACAAGATTGGTAACGTTGGTTCGCTCAGCTTATGTTTCGATACGATTTCGGCAAAGTCGCCAAGAATCGGTTCGGTCATCGGCGAATGGAACGCGTGCGAAGTTTGCAGCAATCGTTGCGAGACGCCGGCGGTTTCCAATTGTGACGCAAACTGCTTGATCAATTCGGTTTCGCCTGAAACCACGCAAGCTTGCGGGCTATTGATCACGGAAACCACTAACCCCTCAGGTAGTTGCGGGCGAACTTGTTCCGCAGGTTGCGAGACGGCCAGCATCGAACCACGTGGCAAGTCAAACAGCAATCGGCCTCGTTGGATCGTTAACTCAAGGGCCGTTTCGACGGAGAAGACACCGGCAATGCAGGCCGCCGCGTATTCGCCGATACTGTGTCCGACCACAGCGGTTGGCTGTACGCCCATTCGCATCCACAGTCGCGCGAGTGCAAACTCGGTGATGAAAATCGCTGGCTGCGCCAACCAGGTTTCAGTCAATCGCTCCCGAGCCTCGTCGCTGACTTCGGCGAAGATAATTTCGCGCAGGTCAACGTTCATCAGTTTACTGGCCGCGTGGCAGCAATAGTCGATATCGGTCCGGTAGGACGGAATTGCGTCGTACAAATCGCGAGTCATACCGACGTACTGAGCCCCTTGACCGGGAAACATAAACGTCGGCTTGTATCCACCGCGGGGAATTGTTTCGTCGTCGTTGGTTACTGAAAACGCATCCGGTTTGCTTAATCGTTCTATCGCTTCTGCCGCATTTCGAGCCACAATCGCTTGGCGACAACCGAATTCTCGACGACCTCGCTGCAACGTGTGAATCACATCGTCGAAGTTCTGTTCAGGATGACGCTCCAGATGAGCAGCGAGGTTGGCTGCCATCGCTTCCAATGCGGCTGGGTTGCGAGCCGAAATCGGCAACAATTTCGGTTGGTTGTCGTCCTCGGTTGGTTCCACGGATCCCGCCACCGGAGCCTGCTCAACGATCGCGTGAGCGTTCGTGCCACCGATACCAAATGAACTGACACCCGCACGTCGAGGTTGTGCATCGTCCGCCGACGCATCGACAGGCCAATCTTGCAAAGTGTCGGCGACAAAGAATGGACTCGACTCAAAATCAATGCTTCGATTCGGAGTCTCAAAATGAAGACTTGGTGGAATCACGCCATCGCGTACCGTTAGTGCGGTTTTGATTAGTCCGACCACACCCGCCGCGACGTCTTGATGACCGATGTTTGTCTTAATCGAACCGATCGCACAAAACTGCTTGCGGTCGGTCTGCTCGCGGAAGGCCTGGGTGATCGCGGCCATCTCGACCGGGTCGCCAACGTAAGTCCCTGTCCCGTGAGCTTCGACATAACCAATACTGTCGGCAGTCACTTGACTCATCCGCTGGGCCATCGCAATCACTTCGGCTTGCCCATCAATTGACGGCCCCGAGTAACTTGTTTTCGCTCCGCCATCGTTGTTGAGCGCGACGCCCTTGATGACGGCGTGGATCGTGTCGCCATCGGCCACTGCATCGGAAAGCCGTTTCAGCACAACGACCGCGACGCCTTCGCTGAACACAGTGCCGCGAGCGTTCTCGTCAAAAGTTCGGACGTGCCCGTCAGGCGACAGGATCATGCCATCTTCGGATAGGTAGCCGTTACGATACTCGAGGTTTACACTAACACCGCCAGAAAGCGCCATGTTGCACTGACCGGTTTGCAACGCCTGGCACGCAAGTTGAATCGCTACCAGCGAAGTCGAACAGCCTGTTTGGATCGTCATGCTGGGCCCGATCAAATCCATGCGAAACGAGACTCGAGTGGACAAGAAGTCCTTCTCGTTGGAGATCAGCGTTTGGAACGACGTCGACGGATCGAGTTCATCAAGCGAACGATGGACAAGTTCTCGGTAGCTGTTGGGGCGTGCACCGGCAAAGACACCGATGCGGCGATCGGTCTGGGCCGGGTCATAACCAGCGTCTTCCAAGGCCGACCACGCACTTTCCAGAAACAACCGGTGTTGCGGGTCGGTAATGTTGGCTTCGCGCGGGCTGACGCCGAAGAACTCCGCGTCGAACATTTCCACGCCGTCCAACGAAGCAGTCACCGGAACATACTTCGGATCGCGGATTTTATCCAACGGAACGTTGGCCGCCAGGAGCTCTGCTTCACTCAGCCGCCGGATCGACTCAACGCCGCCTTTCAAGTTGTCCCAAAACTCGTCAACGCTTTCCGCGCCAGGAAACCGGCCGCTCATCCCGACGATTGCGATCGGTTCGTTGGGATTGATGTGCATCGGTGTGTGGGATTTGGCGGCTGTTCTTTGTCCGCCGTTTTGGCTGCCGCTCTGGCCGCCGGATGCTTGCGAGTCCAAATGCCGGGCCAGCGATTCGATTGTCGGATGCTGGAACAAGTCAACCATCGCGAACTGATTCGGAAATAGTTCGTTCAGCTGGATTTCCATGCTGGGCAGCATCAGCGATTGGCCGCCCCATTCAAAGAACGTGCCGGTGACGCTGACCTGTTCGACTTTCAATAGATCGCACCAAACACTGGCGATCTTCTTTTCCGTTTCAGTCTCCGGTGGAACGATGTCGCCGTCAGGGATCTTCGCCTGCGGCAGCGGAAGTGCACCAACGTTCAGTTTTCCGTTAGCGGTCAGCGGAATTTCGTCGATCGGGACGAAGAACTGCGGGATCATGTAGTCAGGCAAAGTGTCGCCAACAAAGGCTCGCAGCTCGCTAACCGTAGGCATCGCTGCACCTGCGACGGTGATCAAGTAAGCGACGAGTGTTTGTTCTTCAGAATCCCCGCGTCGGATCACCACGACCGCTTCGCTGAAAGCGTCGTGCGAATGCAAGCGGGATTCGATCTCGCCCAATTCGACTCGGAAGCCACGAAGCTGAACCTGCCGATCGCTGCGGCCGTGATACTCCAATTCGCCGTCGGCGCGAAAGCAACCAAGGTCGCCGGTCTTGTACCATTTGCCGGAACCGGAATCTAAGCCTGAGTCTACAGGGTTGTCGATGAATCGTTCGTCCGTCAGTTCAGGCCGATTGAGATATCCTTTCGCGACGCCCGCACCAGCGACAAAGATCTCGCCGACCGTTCCGACCGGGGCGGGTGACAAATTCTCGTCGAGCACATGCAATTGCAGATCCGGAATCGGTTCGCCGATCAAGCTGCTTGATTCGCCGTTGACTTCTTCGGCCGTGACCGGGCGGTACGTAACATGGACCGTCGTTTCGGTGATACCGTACATGTTGATCAACCGCGGAGCCTGGTCTCCGTACCGATCGACCCAAGGCTTCAGGCTATGAAACTCAAGTGCCTCACCGCCAAAGACCACGGTCCGCAGGCTGTGCGAACACGTTTCGTGCAGCCGTTCATCGGCGCGGATCAATTGCCGAAACGCGGAAGGCGTTTGGTTCAGGATGGTGACATTCTGATCGCAAAGCAGTCGATAAAAATCCTGCGGAGAGCGGCTGACTTCGTACGGCACCACAACCAGCTTGCCGCCGTACAACAACGCGCCCCAGATTTCCCACACTGAAAAATCAAACGCGAACGAATGAAACAGCGTCCACGTATCCGCGGAACCGAACTGAAACCAGTGCTCAGTCGATGAAAACAATCGAGTGGCGTTAGCGTGCGTCACCATCACGCCTTTGGGTTTACCCGTCGAACCGGAGGTGTATATCAGATAGGCCAGCTGGTCCGAATGGGTCTCTACATTTGGATTTTCGATGTTCTGCAGATCGCTTGACTGATCCAATTGGTCAATCAAAACCAATCGGTCAGACTTCAGCTCCAACCGCTTGGCAATTTCCGACGTCGTGACAACTGCCGATGCGTTGCAATCGCTCAGCACAAATTCGATGCGATCGCTGGGATAGTTCGGGTCGATAGGCGCGTATGCAGAACCTGACTTCAGGACGCCAATCAGACTCGGCACCAAATTGATGTCACGAGGCAAGGCGAGCCCAACAATATCACCAGAACAGACTCCGATCGAAATCAAGTGGTGTGCCAGGCGATTGGCTTGTTCGTTCAATTCCTGATAGGTCAGCGATTCATCCGCACACACCAGTGCCTGTGATTGCGCATGCTGGTCCGCCTGGCTTTCAAACCAGTGGTGCAGGCAGTCGTTGGATAGCGACGAATCGTTCATGAATGAGTAGATAGATAAGAAAAGGTGAGTCTAGGCGAGTGGCGAAGCGGATTCCGTGGGTTGGGACTTGTTTGTTGTTGCCGACTGAGCTGACTGGTCAGCTTGCGGCGGCGATTCGTCAAATAGTTTCCGATAAGTTTCAACAAGCGATTTTTCCTGGTGTTGCCAGGCAAGTTCATTCTCAATTCGAGCTCGCCCGATTTTCCCCATGGTAGATCGAAGCTCCGGATCGTCGAACAATTGAAGCAGGCACTTGGCAAAGTCAATTTCGTCGTCGGGTGTCGCATACAACGAAGCATCACCGGCGCTGAAACGATGTTCGGGCAAGTCGTAACCGACGATCGGCCGCGAAAGAGCCATGTACTCCATTGTTTTGACCATCGTGCAGGTCATGTTGTAATCGCTGGGCGGATCGGGCGTGACGAAAACGTCACACGAAGCCAGGTGCGCCTGCAACGTTTCGCCTCTCAGGTAACCTGGAAAGACAATATGGTCATCGAGCCCAAGCTCACTCACGAGCGCCTTCAAGCTGGGAATCGCCGGACCGTCGCCAATGATGACGCCATGAAAATCAGTTCGCCCGAATTCATCCATTACGACTTTCAGAGCTCGAACGAAGCTGTCGACTCCGTCCTGGAATCCGATGCAACCAAGATAGCCGACGACCGTTCGTCCAGCTGGTCGCAGCTCGTCGATCGGTGCTGCTTGAATTTCGTCGAGGATGTTCGGGCCGTTACGCACCACATTTGTTTTTTCTGGGTCGACTCCACAGCGATTGATTGCTGTCGAACGCTGAGTTTGATTGGTGGAAATCATTTGATCGGCCAGCCGACAGGATTGACGCTCGAACCAACACAGCACTCGGTAGACCAGCGGATTGCCATCGCCATCGTTTTGGGCTTGATACAACTCCGGCGACAGATCGTGATGATCCATGACGTACTTGACACCAAACAACTTGTAAAAGAACCCAATGGCGACATACATGTCTGGCGGCGTATTCACATGCAGTGCATCGAAACCGTGTCGCAGGAAGATGTAAAATGAAAAGATGGCCGTCATCGTCAGGCTGTAGCCGTACTCAACGACGTACCCCATAAAGCCACCCCATTCCGGCGGAGCAGGATAGCGATAAGTCGCCACTCCCGAGACGTCTTCAAAGCGACTGGAAGCGAACGCATCTTTCGGGCTAATCACCCGAACTTGATAGCCCGCATCCCGCAGCGCAAACGCTTCCAGGGCAACACGAGTATCCTCTGGAAAACCGCCATTTTCCAGCAGAATCAAAATTCGTTTACTGCGACTCATAAGATAATTGTTTCAAACTCAGCCCGAATACCTGACAATCTCGGTAGACCAACTTCCATCATAGTTTGAAATCTCACAACTCTGCGCAAATAACTTCGCGAGTTTTGAATAAAGAGCCCTCCCCTTGGGCAAAATCCTGAACGGATTTGACCTCTGACCGACCCTCCGGAGGGCCGGTAGATAAGTTCCAACGGGGCTCAACGCTTCATTCTGCTCAAACGTCGCAGATTTCAACGCCTTGTTTGAGAGACGCGAGCTTGTCCGCTCGCTTGGGGATGAATTCCTGACCAATGAAGCCATCGTAGCCGGTTTCCAAAATCGCTTTCACGATGGCCGGGTAATTCAGCTCCTGGGTGTCGTCAATTTCGTTCCGACCAGGGACTCCGCCGGTGTGATAATGACTGATGAACTCGTGGTGTTTTCTAATCGTGGCGATCACATCGCCTTCCATGATTTGCATGTGATAAATATCGTACAGCAGCTTGAAGTTGTCACTGCCAACCTCCTGGCAGAGCTCCACACCCCATGGCGTACGATCGCACATATAGTCCTTGTGATTGACTTTGCTGTTGAGCAATTCCATGCTCAATGTAACATCCAGTTCTTCGCACAGCGGCATCAATCGCTTAATCCCAGCCGCACAATTTTTCAGGCCGGTTTCGTTGTCCATCCCTCTGCGATTACCAGAAAAACAAATCACGTTCTTGATACCGGCGTTCGCAGCCGCCTTGATGTGGGGTTCGTAGGCTTCTACCAACACATCGTGGTATTGCGTCTCATTCCAACCACGTCCAATCCCTCCGACTTTCTTACCATCCGCTGCCTTGGCCGTGGCATTGTTCGCCATGGCGCAAGTCATACCGTGTTTCTTAAGTGTTTCGGCTTGATCGGGGCCGATGATTTCAACCGAAGTCAACCCGAACTCTTTTCCTGCCACGCAAAGATCCTCAAGTGGGATGTCACCGTAGCACCATTTGCAGACCGAGTGATTTACGCTTCGGCCAGTCGACTCGGTCGCTTCCTTTGCAGCTTCATCGGCAGCTGCCAAGCGTGTACCGATGGAAACAGCGACAGCACCAACAAGTGTCGTGCCGGTGGCTTTGGCCAAAAATTTTCGACGGGAACTTTCGAATTGCATGATCGCCTCGGTATTCTCGGTAATGAATGAATCGACGCCAGAATCGGACCAGGTTCAGCCAGGCTCATTTGGTACGCTTTCAAGACTTTAAACCACGAGATTGCGATTTGGAATTCCACATTCGAGAATTCAACCCAACAATTATCGGTTGCGAACGATCAAATTCGGTTTACCGTATCGTGAATCGCGTGAAGCGTGTATTATCTCACCGGGTAAAACGATCCAAAATGCCCATCCGCACACGCAAAATAGTCTCCACTCAATCGCCCTTTTCATGATCACGTTTCCCCATTTTGTAATGCACTTCGTATTGATGTTGCCGTTTGTCGGCGACGCGATTCGTCGTGCTGCGGATCAAATGGTGGAGACGGATTACGGTGTTCAGGTACCGGTTCTTAACGTGATCGATTGTGCAGTTCGGATACTGGCGATCTTGGCGGTGCTGGTAATAGCGGTCCGGTTTTTGCTGCCTGGCAAAAGCGTCGAGAAAATTACGGTTACCGACGGCGAACTAGTGGAAGCTTTTCCGCTTGAGGAAGAAGAGTTCAAGGAAACACTTTCTGGTAGTCGCGCGGATCAGATTTTTCGCGTGCTCGACAAAGTCCAAGAGAATCCTGAAGATTCGTACGAGTCGAAAGCTGCTTTGCTGAGAAACAAGATCTTTGCCGCCAGCAAAGTTGGACGGACGCGTTTACCCAGCTTACAGATCAACGGACTGAAAGCGGAATTGCGTCTGCGTGTTGAAATGGTTCTCAGAAATTTAGAAGCCAAACGTTTTGATTCGGATGACCAACAAGGATTGGTGACCGTGTCGGGGTTGTATGAATCGGTGCCTTTGCACGGAGACGACGAACGTAGCCAGTCGCTGATGCAACAGGCGAAACTTGCGGCAATAGTCGCCGAAGTTGTCAATTGGGTTGAAAAGCGGAACTCGATCACTGAAGAAAAAGTGATTGTTGAGTTGAAACGCAAGATGGCGGCAATGCGAGTTTCTCTAGCCGAAGGCGGCCAGGATGAAGTCCTTGAGAGGCTGGCACGAATTGCCCGTGGACGTCTTGCTGAGCAAAAGAGATCGCAACAAGTCTGTGACGAATTGGATGCGATGGTCGTGGATGGCATCCACCGCAGTGAGGACCGCGTCCGACGTGAGTTTGCAGATTTGAATTGTATGCGGAGTGCTTCGGATTGGATCTTGAACGAAGGGGAAGGAACGAGCGATGCGGACTTCTTTGATAAGTTCTACGAGAAGCTACGGCAGATGATGATGATCAAAGATTTGAACGCCAGAGACCGCAGCCAAATTTTCGAGAAGCTTAATCAGCTGGCGGAGTCTGGGTGGTCGCGTGAAATTAGCAAACCGCTAACAAGTTTCGTAGATTTGCTTGAGGATACGGGCGTTCCGAAAAGCGATCCGATTTCTCAGTCCGCGTCGGCTCTTTTGGTGCGACTGGATTGGCGGGGTGAGCAATTTGAATTGGAAGGCTTCAGAACGTCGGACGGTCTTAAGCCGTCGGGGCGCGCTGGGGTGGTTGTGGCCAGTTTGTTGTTTTTCGTAGACAAGGATACACGCCGCGAATCGAACGCGCACTTCCAACAGTTGCTGCGGTTTGCCGGCGAGGCCTTCAAGTCGGCAAAAATCAGGGTTGTTATTGTCTTCGTGAATGATGGCAGCGAGTCAGATGAAGTGCCGGTAATGGACGAATTTGCCGTTAACGCGAAACAAATGGGCGTCCAAGTATGGCGAATTGATACCGAGTCAGAACGCTGGACCGAATCCTTGGGCGAAGGGCTACCCATTTCCGAACTCCCGTATTTGCTGGTTCTGGATAGTCAAAACAGGGTGTTTTCCCTGAATCCTAATCGCATTGAAGTCGGGAAGATCATCCCCCGGCTTAAGTTCTAGAGCAGACAGACGCTCTCAGCATGGAGCGAACGCATGATAAGCAAAGATGGATGGCTTTCAGCTATTGCTTGCATGTGTGGTTGCTATTTCTCTTGCTGTTGATGCTGGCTAAAATCCTGCCCCACCAGTTAAATTATTACACGGATGTAATGGAGTATTTCAAGGATGCGTAAGCAATTTGTCCTTATGTTTCTCGCGCTTAGTGTTCTTGCTTGTTCGAATCAAAATGTTCAAGCTCAAGACGCTGAAGTGGCGACTGAAGCCGCGGCTAAAGTAACCGAAGTCGGGGCCAGCCTCGTTTCAAAAATTCAGGCCGCGTTTAACGGTGATACAAAAGCCGGCCGGGAACTGATGAACGATTTTCTTGTTCCAGCAGCGATGGCATTGATCCTGTTGATCGTTGGCTACTTGATTGCTTCTTTCGTTGGTCGAATGATTGGCAATACTGTTACCAGGCGGATTGACAAAACCATTGGACGTTTTGCCGGCAAGATGGTTCAGAACTCGATCATGGCTTTGGTGATCCTGGGAGCCCTCGGCTATTTCGGAATCGACGTGACGAGTTTCGCGGCGATATTAGCGGCTGCTGGTTTTGCAGTCGGTATGGCCTTGCAGGGTACGCTGTCGAACTTTGCGGCGGGCGTTATGCTGCTCGTCTTTCGCCCGTTTCATGTTGATGACTATATCAAAATTGGAGACGTCGAAGGTACTGTCGAAGAGATCGACCTGTTTACAACTAAATTGAATACGCTTGATAACCGCCATGTAATTATTCCCAACGGGAATATCTTTGGCGAAACGATGGAGAACTACACACATAACTCGGCTCGACGAGCTGACATTGATGTCGGTGTTGCCTACGAATCGGATACCCGCACCACACGACGGATTCTGGAAGATGCGATTAGCAGTATTCCAGGTTCTCTGAACACACCCAGTCCACAAGTTGTCCTGGTTAGTCTTGGCGATTCTGCCGTGAATTGGCAGTGTCGAGTCTGGTGTTCTCCCAACGAGTACTTCCCAGTCAAGGAACAGGCGACTGAGGCAGTGAAGAACGCATTGGACCGGGCAGGCATCTCGATTCCATACCCACAAATGGATATTCATGTGGCTGGCAAGCTATTTGCCAAAGCTGCATAGACAAACCGAAATCTCGGAGCCCCACTGCTGGACTCCCAGTTTCAACTGCAAACCACTTTCAACTGGCCAGCTGCCTCAAAACAGCTAGCCTTTTTGTTTGCGCAATTGTTTTGCTTGTTAATTGTTTGCGACTGCCGCCTTAAACGGTTGCGGTTGCCAATAAGTAAGCGACCGCCAGAGCCATTCCATCGGTCCGAACTGAAATCGGCTTAACCACCAGGAAGAAAACCATAACTGGAATACCCAAATCGAGACGACAATCAGCGCTTGATATGAACGGCTTACCTCGCCAAACAACCCGAACCCATGCCCGTAGAAAATCAATGTACCCAGGACAGAATGCAGCAGGTAATTGGTGAGCGCCATCTGACCAACCGAGCCGAGTGCGGCCATCAGGAATTTTGGGAGTAGCCGGTTCTTGACGAGCAGCATGACGCATCCGATATAGCCCATAGCCACCAAAAGCCCGCCGAAGTAATTGTAATGGGTGCCGGCGAACATGCAGTACATCACGTCCCACTCATGTTGCCAGAACTGGTCGATTCCCATTAGCACTGTCGGAAGCCCAGCTCCCAGCCCGATAACTGCCATGGCAACGTAAGTCCCGTTTGAGCGAGCAGCTGAAAAGACTCCCCAGCGAAACAGCGCCATCCCGATCAACATCAAACCACCCACGCGCCAGAAACTCCAAAGCCCGAACAGCATGGTTTGGAAAAATACGGCTGTCTTTACCCGGTATTGCATTTGCTCAACCCAAGTACCTTGATATGCAGAAATCTCTTTCTGGACTTCAGCCAACGGCGGGTTCCAGGTTGCTGCGAACTCAGCCGTCGCGGACGCAAGATCAGGCTCCGGAAGAAGCGAAAATAATTGATTGAGTGCAACGTTGATCAACGGTGGAACGGACAACGCAGCCAGACCCAGACAAAACAAGATCCAAGGACTCCAGCGTCGAAACCAGTAAAACACCATGCCGCAAATCGAGTAACTAACGAGGATGTCGCCAAACCAGATGCAGTAAGCATGAGTCATTCCAATCACCATCAGCCAGAGCATCCGATAGTAGTGCAGGCCCGCTGACTTGCCAGTTTTGTTGAATGCTCGATCTGTCATGAGCGCGATGCCGGCACCAAACAACAAGGAAAAGAGCGTCATCATCTTCTGGTCAAAAAAGACGTGCCCAATCCACCAGACGTGGTAGTTCAATCCGTTTAAATCGCCAAAGGCCGTTGGGTTACTGTAGGCCGCCTGGATCATGGACATGGCTTGGATGTTCATGAACAAAATGCCCAGAAGGGCGAAGCCACGCAAAACGTCGATAGTTTGAATGCGTTCGGCGGTAGGGGTTGGCAGCGGTTTGGTCACGACGAAATTGGCTTATTTAAAAGGGTTGGATTTGGTGCGAACAGTTTTCAAACGTGTGTTCTCGGTAGGAGCCTCCACCTCCCAAAACCACCATTTTACTTTTCTCAACAGCTATACAGCATCGCAGACTTCGATGATTTTTGCGCGGTACTATGCTTAAATGGAACGATGCGGAGCTTATAATACGAAAACTGAGATTGGAAACGACCTGGATTATGAGTCAATATTCTGTGTATTCGTTTATCGTTCTGCTTGTTGCGATTTGTTTTGGATTGAATATTTCGCCTCTGACCGCTGACGAAAATCCAGTCGACTTCAATCGCGAAATTCGCCCTATCCTTTCGGACACTTGCTTCAAATGTCATGGCCCAGACGAAGCGGAGCGGCAGGCTGACCTGCGTTTGGATACGGAACAGGGAATCCGCAGCGCGGAATCAATTATCTCGCCGGGCGATGTCGACGAGAGTGAGTTCCTGGAGCGGATCATGTCTCATGACGACGCTGACATCATGCCGCCACGCGACTCAGGACGCGTTTTGACGGAGCAACAAAAAGAGTTGCTGCGAACCTGGATCAAGCAAGGTGCGAAGTGGGAAAAGCACTGGGCGTTTCTGTCAGCCAAAAAGCCACAACCGCCAACTGTCACCGGTAACTGGGTCGCGAATGAGATCGACGCTTTTGTTCTGGCGAAGCTCACTGAGAACAAACTGGCTCCAAACGCCGTCGCTGATCGGAACACGCTGATACGACGAATCAGCCTGGACCTTACCGGGTTGCCACCCGATCCCAAACTTGTTGAAGAGTTTGTTTCCAGTGGCTCCGCAAAATGGTATGAACAGTTGGTCGATCGGTTGCTCGCTTCGCCGCACTACGGTGAACACATGGCGCGGTATTGGTTGGATGCCGCAAGGTATGCCGATACGCATGGTTTGCACTTGGATAATTATCGTGAGATGTGGCTGTACCGAGATTGGGTAATTGAATCCTTTAACAACAACCAGCCGTTTTCCGATTTTGTCGTCGAGCAACTGGCCGGTGACTTGCTGGAAGAACCCTCGGAGTCGCAACTGATTGCGACTGGGTTTAATCGAGCTCATGTGACGACCAACGAAGGCGGCAGCATCACTGAGGAAGTCCTGGTGCGGAATGTTGTCGATCGGGTGTCGACGACCGGTACCGTTTTCATGGGCCTGACCGTCGCCTGCGCGCAATGCCACGATCACAAGTATGATCCGATTACACAACAGGATTTTTATTCGTTGTATGCGTTCTTTAATAGTTTGGACGCAAATCCAATGGATGGGAACGCAAAAGAACATGCCCCGTCATTTCGCTATTTTGACGACAAACAAAAACAAGAGTTGGCGAAGCTGAATGGTGAGCGTGAGGAGTTGATTGCTAAGATCAATACGCAGGTTTCCGAATTTCAATACGTCGATTCACATGATTCCGCGGGTGGGTTTGATAAGCCAATCGAGGCGAATACACCGAGCGACGCGTTTTGGTTTGATGATGAATTGCCGCCTGGTGTAAGCAACCGAGGCGGATGGGATACGGTCGATGCAGGAACCTTGCGTCCAAAGTCGGGAAGGTCTTCGTTTGTCATCAGAAACGATGGCTTCAAGCAACTCGTGTTTGAAAACGCGAATTCTGGTTTGCGATTTGAGCCCAGTGACAAGTTGTTCGCTTATGTTTACCTCGATCCCCAGAACCCGCCACGTCAGATCATGTTGCAATTCAACGATGGTAGCTGGGAACATCGTGCTTATTGGGGTGAGAATTTAATCTCGTTCGGTAAGGACAAGACGACTTCCCGACTGCGGCTCGGGGACCTTCCGCCAACCGGAAAATGGGTGCGTTTGGAAGTACTGGCCAAAGATATTGGATTTAAAAAACGATCGACTGTTCGTGGCTTCGCTTTTTCTCAGCACGGCGGACAAGCGAACTGGGATTCTGCCGGGGCGGCGACGGCGTTGGTTCAGCGGTATCAGGGTGACAGTTTAATCGCCTGGCAAAAGTATCTCGGTGAGACGGAAGCAATCGATTTACCCAAGAATTTGAAACAAAGGTTCTTGAAGGACGAGAAAGCAAGAAATGCCGAAGCATCCAAATCTGCTAGAAATACAGAACCTATGAAAGACGAAGACGAAGCAGAGCGAGCTGAGAACGTCACGGAAGTAAGTGCTGAAAAGAAAAAGCTGAACGCGGATTTGAAGGACTATTTTTTGCGGAACGTGAATCCAGAATCCCGATCACTGATCGAAGAACAGGTCAAACGTCGTGATGACTTGAAACGGCAAGTCGACGACATGACTAAGAAAGCACCGGCCACGCTGGTCTGGCGAGAAAAGAAGGAACCGGTTGCCGCACATATTTTGAATCGAGGCGAGTACGATCAGAAAGGTGATAAGGTTTCCCGTGATACGCCCTCTGCGTTGCCTGCTTTCCCGGAAGATCTGCCACGCAACCGGCTTGGCTTGGCCAACTGGTTGATCTCTGGGGAAAACCCACTGACGGCTCGCGTTGCCGTCAATCGCATCTGGCAGCAATTTTTCGGCACGGGGATTGTTGCAACTTCGGAAGACTTTGGGGCGCAAGGGGAGCATCCTTCGCATCCGCAATTACTGGATTGGTTGGCGACAGATTTCGTGGAATCCGAATGGAACATCAAGCGGTTGGTTAAGCAGATTGTGATGTCAGCTGCCTATCGACAAAAAACAACGGCGAGTGCCGACAAGATCTTACGCGATCCGGAAAACCGATTGCTCAGTCGAGGGCCGCGTTTTCGTCTGGACGCAGAGACCCTGCGAGATCAGGCGCTGGCTGTCAGCGGTTTGCTGGTCGATACGGTCGGCGGTTCGAGTGTGAAGCCGCCTCAGCCTGACGGGTTGTGGTTTGCCGTTGGATACTCACGTTCTAATACAGTCCGTTTCAAGCAGGATAACGGTCCCGATAAAGTGCATCGACGTAGCCTGTATACGTTCTGGAAGAGAACATCGCCGCCGCCGCAGATGTCCACGTTTGACGCGCCCAGCAGGGAAAGTTGCGTCATGCGTCGAGAGCGAACGAATACGCCGTTGCAGGCGCTGCTGCTGATGAACGATCCGCAGTACGTGGAAGCTGCCCGGCACCTGGCTCAGCTGACTCTTGACCAGAAATTCAAAAGTGTCGATGAAGATATTCGCTTTTTACATCAGCGGGTGATGGGGCGTCCGCTTACGGATGACAATTTGAAAATTCTCAAAGACAACTTCGAAGGGAACAAGTTCGAGTTCATGAGAGATCCTGGCTCGGCGGCGAAACTGCTGCAGGTTGGCGAGTTGCCGGTTGGGCCAGGTTATGACGAGGTTCGGTTGGCGTCACTGACGATGGTCGCCAATCTGTTGATGAATCAGGACGAGTTTATTTCCAAGAATTAGAGTGCAGCATGAATCCGATCGAAAACTATATCAAGCAGGAAACTCGGCGTCAGTTTTTCGGTCGTTCCGCGAAGGGCTTGGGGTTGGCCGCGCTTGCTTCCTTGCTGCCGTCGACATCGGTGTCCGCAAACGAGCCGGCGAAATTGTCAGGCGAGAACGATCTTCCGCATTTTGCCCCGCGAGCGAAACGAGCGATTTATCTATTCATGTCCGGCGCTCCGTCGCAGTTGGATATGTACGACTACAAGCCAAAGATGCAGGAGCAATACGACAAGGAATTGCCGGAAACAATTCGTAACGGTCAGCGTCTAACAACGATGACATCGGGGCAATCACGCTTCCCTGTCGCGCCGTCGATCTATGAGTTCAAGAAACACGACAACGGTGGCGATGGCATGTGGGTCAGCGAGTTGTTGCCGGAAACGTCCAAGGTGCTGCATGAGATGGCGTTTGTTCGTTCGGTTTGGACGGAAGCGATTAACCACGACCCGGCCATCACTTATATCTGCACGGGAAACCAGCTTCCCGGCCGAGCAAGTTTAGGATCCTGGCTGAGTTACGGGCTCGGCAGTGAAAATGAAGACCTGCCGGCATTTGTTGTGCTGAATTCGACTTGGACCGGACGCCCGGAAGCTCAGGCGCTTTACAATCGCTTGTGGGGTAACGGGTATTTGCCTTCCCGGCATCAGGGAGTACTGATGCGGAACGATGGTGATCCAGTTCTATTCCTGTCCAACCCGACCGGCGTCAGCGACAAAATGCGCCGTCGTATGCTTGACTCGCTGGGTGCGTTGAATCAGCGGACTTACGAGCAGTATGGTGACCCGGAGACATTGGCTCGCATTGCTCAATACGAAATGGCGTTTCGGATGCAGAGTTCCGTCCCGGAGTTAGTCGATTTGTCGGACGAGCCAGAATCGGTGTTGGATTTGTATGGCCCGGATGTCCGGAAGCCAGGGACGTTTGCGTACAACTGTTTGCTCGCGCGTCGGATGGCTGAACGTGGCGTACGTTTCACTCAGATATTCCATCGCGGTTGGGATCAACATTTTAATTTGCCCGTCGATTTGCCAAACAGTTGCCGAGACATTGATCGCGCGACATACGGTCTGTTAACCGATATGCGGCAGCGAGGGTTGCTCGATGACACGTTGGTTGTTTGGGGAGGCGAATTCGGCCGAACGATTTACTGCCAAGGTAAGCTTACCAAAAAAACGTATGGACGCGATCACCATCCTCGTTGCAATACGATGTGGCTGGCTGGCGCGGGGGTGAAAGGGGGTGTGGTGCACGGCGAAACTGATGACTTCGGCTACAACGTGACCAAGGATCCGGTTCACATTCGCGATCTCAACGCAACGATCTTGAACATCCTGGGAATTGATCACGAGCGGTTTGTTTACAAGTATCAAGGGCTCGATCAGCGATTGACGGGCGTGGAAGAAGCTCGGGTCGTCAAAGAGATCATGGCCTGATTGGCGTGGTTAGCGTTAATCGGTTTATTGATGCGGCTGGCCGTCGAGTAGAAAAAAACTTGAAAATTGGTTTTGCTTTGCTAGAACGTAGCTTTTGATTCTTAGGTTGCGAAGCAGAATATGGCCAAAGTTACACTTCATAAAGACGACGATCCGGAGATCGTTGCAGCGGGCAAAACAGCGCGGGGGAAGTTTCGCTATTTCTGGCGTGAGTTGTCGTGGGAGTACCGCCGAATTGTTCCTGGGCTCGATGTCGCGGCGTTCAAGGTCCCGTTTTCCGATGGTGATGAAGACGATACGACGGAAGTCATGTGGGTCAGCGATGTGAATTTTGATGGCTACAAATTGAGCGGCGTTCTTTTGAATGAGCCGAATTGGCTGAAGACGGTACATCAGGGCGATAAGGTGAAAGTCCCGGTGAAATCCATAGTGGATTGGATCTATGCTTTGGAAGGGCGGGTCTATGGAGGATTCACGGTGAATGCCATTCGCAGCAAGATGGGAAAGAAAGAACGCAAGGCTCATGATGCTGCCTGGGGGCTCGAATTTGGCGATCCGAGTCAGGTGCATGTCGTCCCGCCAGATTGGTTCAACGAAAAACCCAAGGCCGGTTTTTTCAGTAAAATGTTTGCCAAACCGCTGGCTCCTGTCGAAGAAAAACTGCTGCAGACTAATGAGCATCCAATGGCTGCGAACATGGCGGATTCGCTGGCCGAGTTTTTTAAGAAAAAACCTGGGGTCGTCAATGAAGTCCAGGAAAATGGCCTGAACATGTTTCACCAATTGGTGCTGGCAGGGACCACCGTTGGTGCCAAAACGGCTTTGAAACATGGCGCGGATATTAACGGGAAATCTGCACGCGGGCACACGGCATTGGCGTTCGCCAAATCACTTGGTTGGAAGAAAGTCGCGATGTTGCTGGAGAAAAACGGCGGCAAATAGGAACTCAATCTGAGTTTTGTTATGTTGAGCATTCCTGCCCGCCTCGTGTTTCCTGATGCCTTTCTTGGGGCAGACTGAACATCCATCTGACTTGTTCTGCCATCATTTATTCTTAAAGTACGAAAGAATTCGTTGACACATACGAAAATATTCGTATGATGCGTTTCAGAGGTAAAGGAGCAAGAAGATGACTGGAAAATCAGAACGACCTACTGAATCGGAAGTGGAAATTCTTAGTGTGTTGTGGACCAGTGGGCCTTCAACGGTCCGGGCCGTTCATACGCAGCTCAAGGAGAGCCGCGACGTTGGATATACGACCGTCTTGAAACTGATGCAAATCATGTTTGAGAAAGGTCTGTTGCTCAGGGACGAATCGCAACGCTCGCACATCTATCGTCCGCGTCAGAAAGCTGAAAAGACACAGAAGAATCTGGTCAAGCATATGCTGACTCGAGTCTTTTCCGGCTCGGTGGAGAACCTGGTCGCCCAGGCGCTCAATGCAAAAAAGGCGACGCCGGAAGAATTGGCTGAAATTCGAAACATGTTGGATGAGCTGGAGGACAAGCAATGAGTAATGCGATCCTGGAACTGGCTGGCTGGACGTTGATACATTTCTTGTGGCAAGGCATGTTGGTGTTCGCATTGGTTTGGCTGAGCCTGCGGTTTCTGGCTGCCAATAACGCTCGCGTCCGGTACCTGATGTTGTGTGGTGGGCTTGTGGGGCTGGTCCTTTGTCCCATGTTGACTGTTGCCGCGCTGTGCATGTTCTCGCCTGGAATGGCAACAAACGGCAGTTCTGGGATGACCGCAGAAGTTTCCGGCGAATCAGTCGAGCAATTTAGCTTCGGCAACCCTATCGATTCGACATCATCACCATCCAAGTCAACGCCGGTGACCGGTCTGGTTGCCGGGCAGCCAATCGAAATCGCTCGCTACGAAAATGAGATCGCGGAACCTGCAGACAGTTTTTCTGTGGACAGTTTTTCATTGGGAAGCGTAGCGGAATTGGTTCGGCGGTGGTCGCCGTGGTTAGCATTCGCATGGGCATTGGGCGTTCTGGTTTTGTCGTTTCGATTGTTGCTAGGTTGGTTGCAAACACAAACGATGAAATCCAACGGGCTTGAGTTGGACTCACCGGCGCTGGTTAAAGTGATGGAGGATCTGCGAAGACGGCTGGGAATTCAACAGGCGGTGCGGCTGTACCAGTCGGCAGACATTCAGACCCCGGCGGTTATCGGTTGGGTGAAACCAGTCGTCCTGTTGCCGACTTGTGCGTTGACTGGGCTGACGATGGATCAGTTAACGGCCGTTCTCGCTCATGAGTTGGCACACATCCGTAGACATGATTACTTAGTCAATTTGCTGCAATCGCTGGTTGAGATTCTGTTGTTTTATCATCCGGCTGTCTGGTGGGTTTCCGGCGAAATTCGAAAAGAGCGAGAAAATTGTTGTGATGACATGGCGTTGGATGTTTGTTCCAACCGGCGAAACTACATCGAAGCGTTGCTGCAGCTTGAGGATGGACGGAACACGGAGACGCTGGCTTTGGCGGCGACGGGCGGTTCGTTGTTGCAGCGAGTCGCCAGGATGCTGGGGAAGCCACAGGTTAAACAACGAACCAGCAGTTGGGTTTGCGGGATGATATCGCTGGTGATCGCCGGCTTGGTGTTGAGTTGCACGTTGCCTGAACAACAATCGACTGCCACCGAGCCAATCGAATCAACGGAAACTAAGGAATTGCCAGAAGGGGATCAGGCGGAACAGGAACCAGACGAGCCAGTGCAGATGGTCGACTTCAAATTTATGGTAGTCGATGTCGATGGCGAACCAATTCCGAACGCAGGCCTTTATCTTTCCGCCAGTCAAGAGAACCCTCCCTTGGGTGAAAAATACAACTTGACCACTGCTGGGGACGGATCGGTAACTCAAGAAGTCCGTGAATCCAGCATCAGGATTCGCGTTTGGTGTTCCGCCAAAGGCTTCGCACCGCTGTTTGCGAACTGGGAGCCGGAGTACTTCAACAGTGGAAACACGATTCCGGAAGAATTTACGTTTGTGATGTTTCCTGGAGAAAGTATTGGTGGTCGGATTGTAGATTCAGCTGGCGAACCAATTGTTGGAGCGAAAGTTCAGGTTTCCTATCGCGAGGGTGGAATTCCGCCGATCGGCAAACGTCAGAAATACAATACATGGTTGGCTTATGGTAGTGCGGCGGTTGTGACGGATGCGGATGGTGCTTGGGTCCTTGAGAACGTTCCGCCAGGGGACGATGTGGAAGTTTCTTTGACCATCAACCATCCAGACTATTCGAGCGACGAAAATCCCGGTGAACTGCAAAAGCAACAATCAATCAGCATGAAAGATCTGGCCAGTCTTTCGGCAAACATCACGATGAAAGCTGGTGCGAGATTGCAAGGGACGATTACCGATGCAAAGACTAACAAGCCGGTGACCGACGCCGTCGTCGTGTGGGGAGACGACCCTTATAATCAACGTGGCAGCCAGGAGACGCGAGTCGACAAGAATGGCAATTACCGGTTTCCAGTCATGAAGCCAAGCAAGAAACGGGTGACCGTTCTGGCACCTGGTTTTGAACCTGCCTCCAAAGTCGTCGATATTCAGCCAGAGATGGAGTCGACGAGTTTCGAGCTCAAGCCTGGCAAGAAACTGGAAATCCAGTTTGTCGATCCCGATGGCAAACCTGTTCCGAATGCCTATGTCATGGTTCAGGAGTGGCGCGGTAGTGAAGCGATGTATAACTATCGCCATTCCAATGTCTTGGATACGAAAATCCCTCGTATTAGCGACTCCAACGGTTTGTACACGTGGGACTGGGCCCCTGCAGATCCCGTTACCTTTCAGTTTAGCGCCAAAAATTTTTCTGTCAAAAGTGATGTCGCTTTAGCAGCTGCTGAAAAGCCGCACCGTGTCACTCTGGATCCGAGTCTTTATATATCTGGAAACGTAAGAGACGAAGATGGTAACAACTTGGAAAAATTCTTGGTTGTTCCGATGACAGGTTCAAGTAGAGGTTTACACGAAAACCGTCATGATGCCGTTGCGGGTTCAGATGGATTCTTTGAATTCACCGATAGTTGGGAGGATGAAGGGCTTAAATTGAAGATCGAATCGGAAGGATTTCAAACTCATTTGACTGAAATGTTTCGAGTCGGTCGGCAATTTGAACCTCTCGACGTTGTGATGAAGCGGGTTGAGCCGCTGGAGTACGAGGTTTTGGACGTCGATGGAACTCCTGCATCGCATACAGATGTGGTGATCGCAGCTGCGAATGAGCGCCTGGTTATCGACATTAAGAAAAAAAACGGAATGGCGTACGGGCAAAGAGAAATTATAACAAACGAGGACGGAAAGGTGAAACTCGAGCCGCCGCTTGAACCTCGGACTCTGATCGCATATTCCAAAAACGGGTACGTAGAAGTCGCTGATCTGCCAGATCGCCCCGCGAAGCAAATTCGGCTTAAGGAATGGTTTGGCATCCATGGCGATGTCTCGGTGGACGGCGAATTTGATGGGGCGGCTTTATATGCCTGGCCGATACGCTTTATTCATGGCCAGTCGACACACATCCAGGAAACGTACAGGGGTAGTTCCAAAAAAGGCGGCAAGTTTCAAATGAACGAATTGCCGCAGATGCCGTTCCGGGTGATGTTCAGTCGCAGCAACAAATCGCATCCAAGTATGCGGCGGTATTCTGTGGCCGTGGAACCGAAATCAGACTCCGTTGAATTGGAATTCCCTCACAAGGTGTCAGGTCAGATTGTGCTGGGCGGAACCGGGGCGGGCATCGTCGACTTGGAAAAATCCCGCGTCTCTTTGCAAAGCCAAACACCGAGTATCAATCTCCCGCCAGAATTGGCCAGGTTGCTGAGGAAGAAACGTCTGGATTCGAGCAAATTCGATCAAGTGGTGCGGGCATTTACGGACTCGGATAATCCTGATGCGGTTTCCACTTACTCAAAGTGTTTTGATTCCTACTTTATCCATCTCGATTCTGAAGGTAATTTCGATTTCCAATTGATGCGGCCGGGGAAGTACGATTTAGAAATCGAGCTGTACGAGGGTGGTGAAAAGCGTCCGTTCCTGCCAATGGGCGAGTTGAAGAAGACGATCGAAGTTTCCAGGTCCGGTGCCGATTTGGGCAAATTCAAGGTTTCGACATTTCCAACTCCACAAGTCGGGTCGGCGATTGAAAACTTGATGTTCAAGAATCGCAAAACCAAAATACCGTCCTGGTTGAATTTGTATCAGGGAAAATACTTGTTAATGGATTTGTGGAAGCCGTGGGACGACCAATCGAAAGCTGATGCTGCGGAACTAAAAGGACTCGCGGACGCAATTGATTACCAGCAGGTTTCGGTTCTGAGTTTGCATACTTACAACCGGACGGATGGTGAGAGAATGCCGAAAGAGCTTCCCGGCGGGTTGTCGTGGGTTGAGGGAGAAGTGGAAATTGAAAAGCTGAGGGAGTTCCGAAAAACCATCTCTGCGTTGACACCTCAGTACTATGTTTTGCTCGATACTGATGGGAAATTCGTTGCTGGCGGCGGGCTGGAGAAGGTCGTCAAAACGATGCGACAACTGGGGCTGAGTAAGTAGCTGGGCTCTACGCAAAGTTAAGCTGTGGTTTGTGATTTTGGGAGGTGGTGTCTCCACTTCCCGATGATCACTCATCGAGAACGCGATGGGTAAGTAGTACCGCTCGAACTATTACTGTTGATAACGCTGCATCCACTTGAACGTCAGGTCGGCGACGTAATCGCAATCGTCTGGGCGTGTGACAAGTAAGTGGTCTGATTGGTCAAGCGTTACCAATGATTTGTGGCCGCCGGTTAACTCGAACATTTTCTCGGCATGCCAAAACGGGAGCGTGTCGTCTTCGCGGGGGTGGAAAATTAGGTGCGGTATTTTGAGGGCCTGCAATGCAGCTGGCAGGTCCTGCTGACGCAAATTTTCGATTAACTGTTTCTTTAACAGATACGTTCGACCGCCAATGGTGACTTCGCCCTCCCCTTTCGCTTCAATGTCTGGATTGGTGCGGCCAAGATAGTCGGCGAGATGATGTGTCGACGATGGCGAGGCGATTGTAACCAGCCCTATGACGGACGCTTGTTGCCCCGCGGTTGCCATCATTGCGGCACCGCCGAGGCTGTGCCCGATCAGGAAACTGGCTGGTTTCGATTCAGTTTCCAGAAATCGCGCTGCGGCCAGAACATCCTGACAACATGAATCAAAATTGGAATCGGGGAAACTGCCGCCGCTGTCTCCAAGGCCTGTGAAGTCAAACCGCAGCACCTTGATTCCGTGTCCCGCCAGCTTGCGGCTGATCTTGACGATCGCTTTCAAATTTTTGGTGCACGTAAAGCAATGCGAAAAGATCGCGGTTGCCACTTCGTCGCCGGGCGGCGAATCAATAATTCCCGCGAGCCGAACACCATGTTCATTCTCGAAAAAAACTTTGCGACTGTTTCTCATTCGCAATCATCCTTGATCAATTTGAGGCAGCAAAGACTTCACCAAGTCTGTCGTTCCGATCGCACGCGTCGACGTGATCACTTCGCCAGCTGCGAAACCCGCTGAAGCACCGATTGACCGTGCGATGGACTCAGCTCGTTCGATCACGTTCTGCTTTTCGGGTGGGAACTGTGTCGCGTAACAGCGCACTGACTTCATTTTTAACTCCAACGTTTCACTGACGTCCACGACGATCTGATTACGATCAGCTGCAGAGAACTCGGAATGAAGCAACGAGTAATAGGCCAGCTGAGTGACGCGATGAGGCTCCAAGTCACCAAAATGTTCCGGCCACTTCGTCAGGCGACTGTAGAACACCGCTGCGTCGGTGATTTGCGAGGCCTGGAAATGATCGGGCGATGCCATCGGCGTCTTGCCCAGCAATCCAAGCACAATCTTTGGCTTGTGGACGCGAAACAGTTTTGCCAACGCGACTCGTTCGTCAAAGCCATCGAACAGCCTGCGGTTATCCAGCGGAAGGATGGTCCTGGAGCAGCCGAGCACTTTCGCCGCTTCGTGAGCTTCCGCTTCCCGCACGTCTGGGCTGGGGCAATTGGGAGTCGGTTCGCCGTTGGTCAAATCAACGATCCCGACTCGATAGCCTTGTTTTGCCAGCGCAGCGATCGTTCCTCCGCATCCGATTTCAACATCATCCGGATGCGCGCCGACCGCGATTACGTCTAACTCGTCCGCCATATAAAAAGGCTCCTAACATGAAAAATTCCGCTGGCATTGTAGAGGATGTAGCTTTGAGCGTCATTGGCAAGAAAAACCGCCGCGTATGCCGAATAGCGAATCGTGCTATAATTCAGTGTGGCTTTCGGCTGGCAGTACGTCATCGTCAGTAGGCAAGACCACCGAAGATAAAACAGGAGACCACGCTACAACGTGCTAGATCGAAAAAAGGCCCAGGCAGTCGAGAAAGAAATCGCGGTACTCGTCCGTGTTATCCTGCCGGGCGACAACTTTGACACGGACCGTCTGGATGCAGATCCGCTGAGTGAATTGGAGGGATTGGCCAAGACGGCTGGTGCTTTTGTTGCTGGTGGGATGACTCAGCGACGCGAGAAGCCGGCAACGGCGACTTATCTCGGCAAGGGAAAAGTCGAAGAGTTAGAGCGACTGGTCGAGTTCCACGCCGCCGACGTGGTGATCTTTGATAACGACTTGTCTCCCGCTCAGACTCGTAACCTGGAGCAGGCGACGAAAGTCAAAGTGCTTGATCGGACGGAGTTGATTCTTGATATCTTCGCGACACATGCACAGACCTACGAGTCCCGTTTGGCTGTCGAGCTGGCTCAGCTTGAATATGCTCTGCCACGACTGAAACGGATGTGGACCCACCTGTCTCGATTGAAGATGGGTGTCGGTATGCGTGGTCCGGGTGAAAAGCAATTGGAGGTCGACCGCCGCTTGGTAGAGAAACGGATCTATGATCTTAAGACTGAGCTTTCCAAGATTGAGAAACGGAAAGAGCTGCAAGTTAGATCGCGACGGGGCATGATGTCGGTTTCGTTGGTTGGATACACCAACGCGGGCAAGAGCACATTGATGAACGGCTTGACTGACGCGGACGTTCTGGCTCAGGACAAGTTGTTTGCAACGCTGGACACGCGCACTCGCAAATGGCAGTTACCGAATTGGGGGCCAGTGCTGCTTAGCGATACGGTCGGGTTTATTCGCGACTTGCCTCACCGTTTGGTTGCCAGTTTTAAAGCTACTTTGGAAGAGACCCGGCAAGCCGATTTGTTGCTACACGTAGCCGATGCCAGCAGCCCATCCGTCCAGGATCAAATCAGCGCGGTGTTCGAGGTTCTGCAGGGACTTGGTATCGAAGAGAAAGACACCTTGTTGGTTTTGAACAAGGTTGATCAGATAGAATCCGAACGGACTTTGCACGCGATCATGAAGCGTTACCCGAATGCGGTGCCGATCAGCGCCAAGACGGGCGATGGGTTTGAGCGACTTGCTACTGTCGTTAGCGATGCGTTGAGTCGTTCGTTTAAACACGTCGATATTGAAATGCCGATCAACAACGGCAAGCTGCTGGCTTACCTGTCGGCCAAGGGTGAAGTTTTGTCGACGAGTTACACGGAAGATAAAATCCTGGTGCATTGCCGCATTCCGCAGAAGTACCTTGGGCGCATTTCGGACCCGTCGGTCACGATCGAACCGCACGAATCGAACGGACTGGTTAATTCTCACCAAGCCGATGCCTGCAATCTTACCAACCCAGCTAATGGCCAAGTGGATAGCTCGGAGACCGTTGAACAGGATCCTTCTGACCCACCGGCGACGATGGATGGTTTTGCCTGAGTTTTGTTTCAATTGGCCTGAACTTCTAGTCGCTGGCCTTAGTTTATCCGCCTGACTTAATCCGCTAAACGACTTGCCGAGATGGATGCAGAATATGGGGCGTCGCAATCTAAAGAACATGCGGGCGATCTTGACTGGTGCGTCGAGCGGCCTGGGGCTTGAGTTGGCGCGGGAGTTGAGTGCTGCTGGGGTGCGGCTGGTTCTCAATGCCCGACGAGTCGACAAGCTGGAATCGCTGGCGAAGGAAATATCTGCCGCTGGCGGGGAATGCTTCTTTGTCCCGGGCGATATCAGTGAGCCCAATGTCCGGAGTCAATTGGTTGAAGCTTGTGTGGAGCAGCTTGGCGGGATCGATTGCGTGCTCAACAACGCTGGGGTTGGAGCGATGGGCCGGTTTGATGAAGCCAGCCCGGAGCGGATCAGGAAAGTCTTCGAGGTTAATTTCTTTGCGGCGACAGAGTTGACACGCATTTGCCTACCCCATCTCGTCGCTGGGAACGATAGTTTGGTGGTAAACATCGGCAGCGTGCTCGGTCACCGCGGGGCACCATTGAAAAGCGAATACTCGGCGAGCAAATTCGCACTGCATGGGTTCTCCGATGCTTTGCGTGCGGAACTGTCTAAAACTGGTGTGGGAGTTTTATTGGTCAGCCCAAGCACGATCGACAGCGGCTTTTTCGATGCGTCGATCGAAGACAAAACGGGCAGGAATTGGGTTGGTCGCAATGCCATGTCGCCTGAATACGTGGCTGGCAGAGTTGTTCGAGCGATGATTGGCCGCCGGCATGAGATCATCCTTCCCTTTTCCGGGAAAGTGCTTGTCTGGCTGGATCGTTTGTTACCCGGTCTCGCGAATCGGCTTGTTGCTCGCTACGGCCAATAGAAAACTAAAAATCCTCTTAAACACGGCTGCAGAACGCTTCGCCGCTTTGTTGAACACGGACTCGCAACTATAGTTTTTAGATCTCAGTTGTTCTTTGATTGGAAACAAAACGTGAAGAAAATACTTGTCGTGATCGGCACTCGTCCAGAAGCCATCAAACTTTGTCCGCTGGTTCATGAGTTGCGAAATCATTCGAGCGATTTTGAGACACAAGTTTGTTCGACTGGCCAGCATCGAGAAATGCTGGAGCAGGTCTTTCAAACGTTTGAGGTCTCAGCCGACCATGACCTGGCATTGATGGCACCCGGTCAGTCACTCGCTCAGGTCACGGCCCGGGCAACCCAGGGACTTGATCAAGTATTCAATGAATTCAAACCGGACGTCGTGCTGGTTCAAGGTGACACGACGACTGCCTTTTGCGGAGCGTTGGTTGGGCACTACCATCACACCACGGTTGGGCACGTCGAAGCTGGCTTGCGGACCGGTAACAAGTTCGCTCCGTTTCCTGAAGAGATGAACCGCCGACTGGCCGGTCGCTTGGCCGATCTGCATTTCGCTCCCACTGAGTTCGCCCGCGATGCGTTACTCAAGGAAGGCGTTGATCCAGATTCGGTTTTCGTCACAGGTAACTCGGTGATCGACGCATTGATGTGGGTCCGTGATCGAGTCGTTGCCAATGTGCCAGAGCGGGCCAAAGAGATCGAAACGCTAGTCGGCGATCGCCCGCTGGTTCTGGTGACCGGCCATCGCCGCGAGAGTTTTGGTTCGGGCTTTGAGGACATGTGTAGTGCGATAAAAGAGGTTGCCGATGAAAACGAGTCGTACGAATTCGTTTATCCAGTCCACCTCAATCCGAAAGTTCAAGAACCGGTTAAGCGATTGCTCGGTGACCATCCGCGAATCCACCTGATCGAGCCGTTAAGCTACGAGCCTTTCGTCTGGTTGATGAATCGTTCTACAGTTGTGTTGACCGATTCCGGCGGCGTTCAGGAGGAAGCACCTTCGTTGGGTAAACCAGTCCTTGTCATGCGAGAGACAACCGAGCGGCCCGAAGGGGTCGACGCCGGCAACGCCAAGCTGGTCGGTGTATCAAAAGAAAAGATAATCAGCGAACTGTCGCTGTTACTAGCCAGTGAAAAGGAACGTGATCGGATGGCATCCGTCAATAATCCGTACGGTGATGGAACGACCTGCCAACAGATCGTCAAGATACTGGCTGACCGCACTGGCGGTTGATTGCAGAATCAAAAAAAGAAACGCCGTTCGCAACAAACACGAACGGCGTTTCGCCATATTGGCATTTTCAACATGTGTTGGACACAGGCTTACGAGCTGCAACAACTCGCTGTGCTTTCCCCATCACATGTGGAGGCTGCTTCGGAATCGCATCCGCAGCCTTGCTCATCGCTGGAACAGCTTTCGCTCGCGCAACCCGTTCCGCAACTGCAGGCTCCTTCAGACGCACTGCAACATGGCTTGGCACAGTCTGCAGAACAGAAACAAGCGCCACCCGAATCGCAGGCGCAGCCCATTTCGTCGCAAACGCAATCCGTACACGTACAATCAACACCACAGCATGCGCATGGTGCGTCTTGGTTGTTTGATCCGAAGGTGTTCATGGCGTCGAGACCATAAACCGTGCCGAGGCAAAGAGCCGCAACACCTAGAAAAATCATTGAGTACTTCAACATTAAAATTCTCCAATTAAGTGAACAAAAAATTGTACAAACAACTGGAGCGGTTTATTTCAGCCAGACTCCCAGCAGAGAGAGTCGAGTATTGTGAGAAACGAAAGTATTCACGCTGGTATTTTGTAGCGTGACTTTCCGGTGATCGATTCGTTCCCAGTTTGAAACGAATTCGGCTTCAAAGCCGAAAACCAGCGGCAGTTTCTTGACGGGAACTGCTTGCAAAGATTGGCCATGGCTGCACGCGCATGATTCCGAACATTCGTTCGTCGAATCACCAGTACAACAACCGGTGTCTGCATGGCAGCAACAACATTGAGATTCTGACGGCTTCAACTTGCAACTGCAGACAATCGAATCGCTGCACGCGCACCGGCCCGGCAACAGCGGCACCATCGCAACGGTGACGCAAAGTAGCAGCGGGACGAGTTTTCGGCCGA
>CAZXLW010000018.1:0-23740 GCA_964641465.1 uncultured Pirellulaceae bacterium
GATTCGAGAATCGGTGTTACCCAAGTGTGCTGCGCCCTCAAGTGCAGTACTGCAAAACTGGTTAGCTGCTCAGCTCGGACAGCCCCCTAGCCAGGATTTATTCTGAAACTGTGAGCTTGTCGATGGCGCGGTAGGCGGTGCGACGCAGTTCGTGGGCCCAGGCGCGATTGCGGTAGGGATGAATCTGGGTCATGTAGATGACAACTGTCTGCTTTTCCGGATGGATCCAGAACCTTGTCCCGGCGAAACCGCCCCAGCCATAATCGCCTTCGTCGTAGCAGCGAAAACCGAGCCCGAACCGGAAGCTGTCCGATGATTCTTTCACATCGCCCAATTGATTTGTAAACATTTGTTTCACCGATGCAGGCGACAGGACCGTTTTCTCGTTCAACGTTCCGCGATTCAACAACATCTTGGAAAACTGGAGAAAGTCCTCGATGGTCGAACACAACCCTGCCCCGCCACTTTCATAGTCGGTCTTGTTGAGGTAACGGTATGATAACATTGGGTTGGCCAGCGGCATTCCTTTCTTTTGGCTGTCGTACATCTGCGGCATCCGTTTTTTCTTTTCCGCTGGCAAGTAAAAGCTTGTGTCTTTCATACCCAATGGCTCAAACACATTCGCTTGCAAATATTCGCCAAGTCGCTTGCCGCTGACGACTTCGATCAATCTACCGAGCACATCGGTCGAAATGCTGTAATGGAACCGCTGCCCTGGTTGGTGCAGCAACGGGATTTTGCCGAGCTTTGTAACCGTGTGCTCAAGGTTGCGGTCGAGGATCATAATTTGATTCTGCTTGTACTGCTTGTCGACAGGCGTGTCGCCGAAAAAACCATAGGTCAATCCTGACGTGTGCCGCATCAAGTCTCGGACCGTCATCGGACGCGTTGGTTCGACTTCCGCGTCACCGTCGAGCACTGTCAGTTCAGCGAATTCGGGCAGGTGCTTGTGAACTGGGTCATCCAACTTCAACTTCCCTGACTCGACAAGCTGCATTGCTGCGACACTCGTGATCGGCTTCGACATCGAATAGATGCGGAAAATCGTATCTTTCGTGAGTGGCGTTTTTTTGTCGCGATCAGCCAGCCCGTAACGTTCTCGAAAGACGATCTGGCCCTGGTGATAGATCAAGGCTTCGTGCCCGATTACTTCTTCGTTCTCCACAGGCTCTGAAAGCATCTTGGTAAGCTCGGCCATCGCTTCCTGGTCTTGCTGAGCACAGGATGTGGATGCCATCGTCCAAGTTAAACAAACGAGAATTGTAACGATCCATTTGTACATTGAGGTGTATTCCATCTTTGGTGCGCGGATTTGCGCGAGGGTTTGAGTGTGGATAAGGGCGTCATTGTAGCAGCGATCGAAAAGACTGCGATCAGGTACCGATTGGGCGATCGGTGGGACTTAGAGGGGCGAATAACTTCGCAGAGGGCTAATAACGTCGCGGTGCTCTATGGCCTCAACGTTTTTTGGTTGTGATCGGTGTTGCTGACGCCGTCGCCTGCCGGCTTGTCGTTAAACTGGGCCCGTATCGTGTTATTACTGTGTCTAGCCTTTGACGTCCGGGGATGTGGCGGGTTCGATGGGGTCTATGGAATTGCAGCTGGTGCACCACCGAAACTTTTTATCGCCATACCAGCAGTACATCCAAGTCTTGTTTTCACACTTATTGCAAACCAGCAACTTAGATTCGTCTTCGAAGACCGTTTCTTCACACGCGCGACAGAACCATTGCGTATATTGACTGACATCCCAATCAATATGCCAGGTCGTTTTCTTTTCCTGGCAGAGAGGGCAAATATGTTGAGCCATTTTTAAGAAGCCTTCGTTGCAAAAACATAACACCGCTGGGTTGGGTGCTCTGTATTGTATAGCTGACGGAGGTGAATTGTCAGGTTGCCGAGGCCCGCATCTCGCAGTACGCAGTTTGTTGGCGACAAACAAATCCGGGCTCAAAGCAGGTATGTATGCCGTACCCATGGAATGAAAGGCTTTACCTGCCCGTCCACTTTACCTGTCCGTCGATTTACGCCCGCCCGTCCACTTTAGCCGCCCGTCTAAGAACCGTGGGCTAACGGACGCCTACCGATCAACGCCCGGCGGCTGATATTGTGAAATCTAGGCGCCGCCCCAATCGTTGCTGCAAAACAATGCTCTTATGGCGCTGTAAATTGCTCTTATGAATCTTTCTCGAACATCTCGCCGTGGTCGGCTTTGAAACGTTCGATTCGTTCCATCATTTGCTTGTAATTCTCTTCCGTGGCTAGAGCGGCTTTACGCAAACCGTCGGCTTCTGGGATCTGGGCGGTGACTTGCAGGATAGGTTCCATCCAGGTTTGCATGACACGGAACTGATTCCGCAGGATGTCCAGGAAGGCGTGTGGAACTTTGTTGATGACCTGGATCTTTTGATCTTTCTTCTTCTGCTCGTTGATGCCGCGGCGAGTCGCTTTGACCAGCGAAGTGATCCCTTCACCGATAGCGTCCATCTTGCCATTGAACTTGGCTAGTTCGGCTACGGCATGGCCGATCTGTTGCAAGGTTGCGGTTTGCAGCGTGCTTGCGTTGTCGGCCTCGTCGCTGGTCAAATGACTGACGCCTGCGTCAAGCGTTTTGCGAATATCGTGCAGTCCGTCGCTGAAGGTCGACATCTGCGCGATCACCTGCCCCAGCTGGTCGTCCCCGGCAGAACCGAGCATCAGGTTCCGTTGGAACGTTCGCTTGATATCTTCCCAACGACCTGTTTCTTCCTCCGTCAGCTTGCCAATCAACTCGTTGAACTTCAACAAATTCGCCTGCGCGCCGGTGGTCAATGTCTGGGCCTGGTTCTCGTAGTGCGAATGGAGCAGCGTATCGAGCTCTTCTTCGTTCATGATCCCCGCAACCTGCTCGGCGAGTTTATTCATGTCACGATAAGAGCCCTGCAGTTTGAACGCCGGTTCCGTTCGATACTCATCTGCCTGGGCGGCAGAGTCGATGTATTGTTTGTTGACTTTCAAAATGACATCGCGAACTACGAGTAGCTTACGCATCACTGAGACAAACTCGTTGATCTCTTCGATCGAGTAGTTGCCTTCCAACGTCGCCCCGGATGGTTCGTCCTGCCCAGCCATCTTGATGATCGTGTAGATATCCTGTCGGCTGCCAGAATTCAAACGAGCGAGAACGGTGTTTGAAGTGATACAGTTTTCCAGGTAGCTCAATTCGAACACGTCCTGGCTGTCACCGATGACGTCGCCGAGGTTATACGTGTCGGCACGGTTTGCCAGCATGTCCGGGATTTGAAACTTGTCGCCGCTTTCAGTGTACGGGTTGCCTGCCATCACAACGCAGACTTTGCGACCACGCAGATCATACGTCCGCGTCTTGCCTTGGAAGACACCTTCAATTCGACGAGTCGCATCACAGAGCGAAATGAATTTTTGCAAGAACTCAGGATTGCAATGCTGGATATCGTCCAGGTAGATCATGACATTGTCACCCATCTCGAGCGACAAATTGAGTTTCTCAATTTCTTCCCGGGCGCTCGCATTCGGAGCTTCGGCGGGGTCAAGTGAAGTGACCTGATGTCCGATTGCGGGTCCATTGATCTTCATGAACGTGATGCCAAGTCGATTGGCGATGTATTCCATCAGCGTGGTCTTACCGTAACCGGGAGGCGAGATCAGCAGCAGCAAGCCCATCAGGTCCGTGCGTTTGTCCTCACCGACGACGCCCATTTGTTTGGCCAGGTTGGCACCAACCATCGGCAGGTACACGTCATTGATCAGTTTACTGCGAACAAAAGACGACAACACGCGGGGCTTGAATTCGTCCAGGCGTAGCGACTCGCGTCGTTGCTCGGTGACTTCCTTTTTCAGCTGCACGTAATCTTCGTAACGGGGCCGCGTTACCTGCTCGAATTCGTTGAGCCGAATGGCAAAATCGTGAAAATCAAGCTTGTAATTCTGCGAATCGAGCACAGGATGATCGCCGACCATGCCGGTTACTTCGCGTACTGGCTCGATATCGACCACTCGCAGCTTCCCGACCTGCTCAGCCTGAATGTTCACCGCTGCTTCGTTCAGGTACCCCGCGTTGTAGGAATCATCCGAAGTTTCGATGAATGATTTCAACCAATTGCGAATCAGCAAGAATCGGTCGGAATACGCCACCGCCTTGTTGCTGATCGAATTCTGCAGCAGTTTCTGTTTTCCTTTGCGTTCAATGAACTGTTGAAACGCAGTGGCTAACTGGTTGGCGTGGGCGGCGCTGATGGTTTTGCCTTCTGTCGTCAATTCATCGTACAGATAGCTCGCCGCGGCATCAACAATTCGATCGTCGAATGGTTCGAGCTGACTGGCGAAATCAGAAATTCGCGTTCGCAGCTGGCTAACATACGATTCCTCGTCGACGTTCCCGCTGAACAGGTCCCGTGCACCTGCGAGCGATTGGAGTTGCACAGCAAATGACTTCTTAAACAATCCGTCACTGGTTTCCACCCACGCCCAGAACAAGTTCGCAAGTGCTCTGGCGTCTGATGGATACTTCAGCAACTCCAATTGCGAATCCAGCTTCAGCAATTCTCGCAACATCAACGTCGCGTCGTGATCGTGCACGCCTTTGACGTATCCCTCCGAGTATCGGGGAGCCATGAATTTCTGAACGAGCTGCCCCTGCTCCTCTTCTGACAAATCGGTAAACCCTTCCAGATCCAGATCGCCTGCCTGGTCCGCCAACATCAATTTGTAGGCCAGGTATTCCGCTCGGTACACGCTGCGGTTCTCGGAAATCAATTGTTGATCCCACGTTTCTCTGGTCGATTGCAGCTTTTCGTCTTCAATCGTTTCGAAGAAGTTCGTTCCGCTCAAATGGAACAGCATCTCGCCGTCTTTGATGACTGTCGTCAGATCGAGTGGCTGGACGTTGACGGAGAATTTATGCTCGCCGAACTGAATGATGTTCTGGCCGTCGACAAACAGTTCATTCTTGTCACGCAGCTGACGGATGGTGTCTTCGCGAATGGTTTTAAGCCGGCTCTGGACGTCGTCGACCTTGACGCTCTCTTCAAGTTCGACCAGTTGCTCGACGATATCGCGGACCTTCTCGATCATCAGATCCGAAGCAAAGTAGCTGTTAATCTCGTCAACAGAATCAAACTTCGACACTCGCGATCGAATTCCATTCAAGATTCGGTCAGCAGCACTCATCAACGCCGTCGAGCGGCGATTGCGAGCTTCGATCAGTTGAAGCTTCTTGCTGTCGAACGCTGCGTAGATTTCCTCGCGTTTTTCCGCGAGCTGGACCACGTACTCGTCGAACTCCGCAAAACGACCTTCGATCTCTTCGACCTGGACCATCATCTTGGTCAGGAATTCGTCGCACTTGTCAGGCGAGTCGCAGACGTCGAGATAATTCGACACGGCCTGGCTGAGTAATTTCAGCTGCGAGTTGAATTCCGCGGCACCCTCGACCGACATCAACTCTTGTTGCTTTTTCTTAAGAGTCGCCCGCGTTTGATTCAGATTGGAGTAGATCGCTGAAATGTTGTCGATGATTGCTGTTCGCTGGGTGGCGTCGTCGATCTTCAGATTGCTGACAATCTCGATCAACATCTCCAACTGTTTTGCACCGTCAGCGATTTCTTCGCCCAGCTCTCGACCCTTGGCAGCCGTCGACAGCTCGTCAATACTCGCTCGTTGTGTTTCCACCCGTTCGATGTACGGAACCAACGAATCGTCCCGTAGCAGGAATTCGACGCATTGGTGCGAAAGGCGATCGGTGTTTTCGACAACATCCTGCTCGATCTGATCGACGGCGGCAATGTCGACGTATTTCAATTCCTTCAGCGAGATAACCTGACCACGAACCAATCGCAGTTCCGCCAGGGCTTGCACGAAATCGTCGATGCCTTGCTTGTGACGCGTGGCGGCGGCAGTGATCGCATCGCCCGCCGCTTTTTTGGCAGCGGTGAATTGTTGTTCGGTGTTTTTTCGGACTCGAACGACTTTGTCGAACTCATCGACCGCTGCGGTTGCCGACGACTGGACTTCGGTCAGTGGTTCAGCCAGCGAGAATGCGTTGGCATCCGACAACCAAAAATATGAATCGAGCACATCCGTCGATTTCTTGACCAGGTCCACGTACAAGTTAGCGTACGAATCTTCCTGTCCGATCAGGTTGATCAACTCGTTGCATTCGGCCATCGCTCGAACGATTTCGCGGTTGCCAAGCTTGTACAGGTACGAGTCGGTATTTTCGCTGGTCGACACATCTTCGCCGACGTACGGTGTTTGCCAGATCTGCACCGCATGATGCTTCTGAGCCGACTCGTCCGACTTAAAGAAGACCAAATGCCCGTTTTCGAAAATCGAAAATCCATTGCAGATAATCGGAGTCTGCACCTGCTGCTCGATCATGTTGTACGACAGCAGCACATAGTGACCGGTGGTTCGGCTATAGAACACGTACAGATAATCTTCACCATTCGCGGCGACAACCCGCTTTTCGAACATCAGGTCGCTGAGATTATTATCAAAGGCCTTGTGTTGTCCGTTCTGCAGGTAATACCCGTTCGAAAAAATCAGTCCGTGATCTTCCGGCAGCGAGATGCAGGCATGCTCGATGGAATCGAGTCGGATCGCCTGTTGGATTTTCTCGTTGTAGACGATGTAGCGAAATTTATCTTCCCGGAACGGCTTGATCTTCATCAAGATGATATTGCCGACGATCGAATAATGGATCTCGGCATCGTCAAGCGTTTGATCGGGGTCGTCGACCGGTTCGGCGTAGATACCTTCGCCCGATTCGGTGTTATCCTCAATCTTAACGGTCAGGTCACCGCCAACGGTTTCCACGAAGACACGATCGTTGATCGAGATATGCGGATGATCACCGCTGCGATGCAGATCACGATGCGTCCGTTTCCAGACAAACTCGTGTTGCTCAGGGTAGATCGCTTCGTGTTCACTGCGGGCGTCAATGTATTTCAGTGAATCGCCATCGACCAGGAACTTGAACGCTTTGATGTCGGTCGCGTCTTTTCCAACCTGAAACACCATGAACAAATGCGGCCCGACCAGTTGGAACTTCGCGAACCGGGTCGCCTTGTAATATTTGTAGAGCTGGTCGAAGTCGTGATGGAACTCAGGACTGTTGAGCAGTTCCAATGATTCCTGCTTGAATGATTCGTCTTCAGCAACGCTATAGATTGCAAAGACGTCTTCCAGGTTCGTGGTGGCCTTCAGGCCCATCAAGACGTTGTAGCCAAAGATAAACTTCGTCCCGATGGGAACGATATCCTGCGCGGTGCAGTTGTTAGCAGTGGTTATTCGCTGCGTGGAAAGCAGCTTCGTCGGAATCGAGCCAAAGACTTCCCGGCGACTATCGTTGAGCTTCCCCAACCGATCGCGCAATTCTCCCGCATGGCCTTTCAGTCGGTTGCGGATGATCTCGTAGGTACCGCGTTCCAACTGCACGTTACCGGATTGCTCCTGCGCAGCGTCATCGGCTTCGTTGAGAGTATCGTCTTGTTTTTTATCGTCAGCCATTGGCTGTGAATAATCCGATCCACTGGTGATTGGGAGGTTGAGGCTCCCGGCCAAACCCGAACAAATGAAGTGGCTGTGTTGGCGGGAGCCTCGACCTCCCGCCTTGCTGCATTACGTTAAGACAAAACCAAACTATCTAACGCTGGCTGAGACATGGTTTACGCGTTCGCTGGCGCCAGCAACCGCGATACCTTCTCATTCGAGATACCTGCCTTGTTAGCCATCCCGATCATATTCTGCAGTTGCGAAAGCACGTTCGTATCACCGGTTAGGCCCATCATCCGACCGATCAATGCTGCGACCGACAGGTTTTTGACATCTTCCGAAGAGATACCGAACATTTCGATATAGTTCTGCAACTCATCGCGGAACTTGTCCGGGTTACCGTTGAAGAACGTGCTCTTGATATCGGACAGGACACTGCTTTCGCCGACCAATCGGTCGACTTGCTTGCCAGCCGTGATCGAGTTCACGATGCTATCGAAGAATTTGTTGTCACCACCGACGATGTCGATGTTCGCCTGTTGCAGGGCCTCAGCAACCATCGTCGCCTGGGCTTCCGCGATTTGACGTTGGGCGTCGATGCCCGCGATCTCAACATCCTTTTCCTTGTTAAGCTGCAGTTTGAACTCTTCGTGTTCGCGTCCGACACCGTCAAACAGCTTCATCGCTTCGGCCTTCTGCTTGATACCTTTGGCATCTGCAGAGAACTTCAGTTCGATGACCTTGGCTTCCGCGGTACCTTCCTTCTCGATAGCGTCCGCTTTCTTCAACGTGACTTCTGCTTCCGCCAAACCGGGAGCAGCCACTTCGGCCTGAGTCGCTTCAGCCAGCATTTTCTTGGCGTCCGTTTCTTTCTCAGCAGCCGTTCTGTCAGCGTCGGCAGTAATGACGACGCGTTCGGCGTCCAGCGTAGCAGCCTGCTTCTCGGCGTCCGCAGCTTTGACCGTCTCGACCAGTTTCTGTTCAGCTTTTTCTTCCGCATCAGTGATTGCCACTTGCTTCTTACGATCAGCCGTAGCAAATTCGCGGGTATCTTTGATTTTCTCTTCTTCTTCGACAACTGCCCGCTCGACGATCACTCGCTCGCGAATCACGTCCTGGATGTTTTTCTTTTCGACTTCGACCGCTTTTTCTTTTTCGATCTCCGCCAACGTCACCACGCGTTCGCGTTCGGTACGTTCCAAGCCACGGTCCTTCTCGACTCGCTCCGTCTCAACCGCATCCGTACGTTCTTTGTTCTTGGCGGCGACGATTACAGAACGCAGTTTGTTCTCTTCTGCGATTGCAATTTCTTCTTCGGCCGTAATACGAGCTGTTTCCGCACGCTGTCGTTGCTGTTCGCGTACCACGTCTGCTTCGGCTCGCTGACGCGATTCAATCTCGGCAACTTCTTTCGCCTGCTTTTCCTCAGCTTCGCGCTGTTGCTTTTCCAATTCCAGGATCGCTTCGCGAGCTTCCACGTCCTGTTTGGTGATGGTTTTTTCTTTGTCGCGGCGAATGAAGTTCGCAGCCATCGCCTCTTTGGCCGTTAAATCAGTAATCTTCTTGATGCCTTCTGCGTCCAGAACATTGTTTGGATTCAGTTTCTCCAGATCGGTTTGTTCGAGATAGTCGATCGCGGCATCATCCAGGACGTAACCATTCAGGTCTGTACCGATGATTTTCAAAATTTCTTCGCGGAAAGATTCTCGCGAGTTATACAGATCGACAAAATCGAATTGCTTACCGACAGTCTTGAGAGCCTCAGAGAACTTTGGTTCAAACAATTGAACGAGGGCCGCTTCCTGAGACGCTCGTTGGCAACCCAGGAACTGAGCGACCTTGGCAACGTCTTCTTCGTTTTTGTTGACTCGAACAAAGAACGCAACCTTGATATCGGCTCGGATGTTGTCTTTACAGATCAACCCATCTTCGCCGCTTCGGTCGATTTCGATCCGTTTGACTGAAATATCCATCATCTCAGGTTTGTGCATGATTGGCACAACGACTAATCCTGAGAAATTGACCTTGGTACCGCCCCAACCGTTTCGCACGATAGCCGTACCTTGGGCAACTTTGTGATAACAGCGGATCGCAAAGGCCAAAATGCCGATGGCGATGACGGCCGCGACGATGCCGATAAAAATTAACAGAGGCGTCAACATGCTATTTTTTCTCCCATTTTGCTAGGCTCACCGTAAACGTATCGTTTACTGGGTTGTATGCGTCGATTTTTGCGTTGTCTCCTTTGGCAAGTTCCTCCCCGGTTTGGGTTCTGGCGTTTATGACGACTGGTGGGCCGTCGATCTGAATTTCGATCTGCCCAAACTTGTCATTCACCACTGAAGTCATCACCGCTCCTGTCAAACCGATCATGTTTTCACGTGTTTCCACCATCGTTTGATCGCTCTTGAAGATATTCACAAAGGGCCAGATCAAGGCCTTGGTCGCAATCAGGCTAATGAGCAAATTGGGCACGATAAACAAGAATGCGAACAATAGATTCTGGTCGCTATTGATATAGTGGTTTGAAAGGACCGTCAGGATCCACATGAAAAAGACCACGATCGAACCGACGATCATTGCCGGAACCTCGCCCATATGCATGAAGGTCAAGGCTTCGGAAAACATCCCATCTGGACTCGCGTCCAGTCCAGGATCAAAATCCAGATCTGCATCCATACCCAAATCGAGATCAATGGCGTCCATGCCTAAGACTCCGAGGATTACCATTAACCAGTACAACACGACCATTCCCATCATGATGGTCACAGGCAAATTCGCGAGCGTGATCAGCTCTTTGAAAAATTCAGTGAATTCCATTATTGTCCCAATTACTTGTTATTCGTTGGCAAGTTTCCATTTGAACTTTGCCAGCGAACAACCAGTCTCCCAGAAAACTGTAATTTGATACTCTTCTATTTACCTGCGCGCAGGTCCAGCGCAGTCATTTTCGTGAAATTTCTCCCGTTTGCGAATCCAGCGTGAAATTCGCTTTTCGTTTATCCCGAGCCAGGCACCATTTTTCCGATAATGGCTCCCGTTTGACCTCTATTCGCCACCAGCAAATACTTCTTGGCAAAATTCGAGCCAAAGCGGGTTCCGGCCAGGCGGCTGGACGCGCGGGACGCGGTGGACGAATGGCGTGGCCGCTTAATCCGACCGGGAATCGCTTAGATCAATTTTGCCAGCTTTCCAGGCGTCAAGGAACTGGACGTTGCTGATCAGAATGTCAGGCGACTGTTCGAACTCCTCAAGAGTCAGCCAGCTATACGATTCCACTTCGGCCGGATCGATTTCAATCTGACCAATCTGCCCAGCCAAAAACTCGACCGTATACCAACTGACATGCACGTTCCACGGCGTCACACTTTCGAACACTTTTTTGATCGGCCGAATCTGCAATCCCACCTCTTCACGAATCTCACGGACAACCGCTTCTTGCTCGGTTTCACCAGCATCAATCCCACCGCCCGGAAAACAGATCTGACCACCGGCGATGATATCGGCCGCCCGCTTGATACAAAGAAACTTATCTCCGTCGCGGATAATCGCAACAACGGCATGAGTAGGTCGAACTTTTCGTGTCATCATTATGTGTTAAAGAAGCAGCTTTTTCGTAATTTATCGTCACAACAATCGTTTTCACGACCTGTCCGATTGCGTATTATTGCATCTTGCCAGGTAACAATTAAAGGGGAATCAAAAATGAAGCTTCCTATTCTGACGACGTTGTTGGTCTGCTTTCTTATTACCGAAGCCATTGCTGCACAAGAATCCGAAAAACAGCATCTTGCCAAACTCCCCTTCGTGCCAGCCTCGGTCGAATCTCTCACTCATGTGCGACCGTCGAAAATCGTAAACAGCGAAGACTACCTTGAATTAAAACGAGTCGTCGGTGACGACTTGGAAAAAGTCCTCGATCGTTTCGCAACCCAGTATTTAAAATTCAGTTTGGCCAAGTTCGAGGAATTGGAATCGCTAATCAACATCACCTGGCGTACCGAAAACGAGCATAAAGGCAAAAAGTACCAGCGGTTCAATCGCGCCATGTTGATCAACACGATCGACAACCAACAGGACAAATTTGATTTGGCAACTCACGCAGTCAAGGAAGAACTGCCCTACAAAGACAAATCAATTCTTGTTCTGAAGTATCCACTTGATCGCTACACACACGCTTGCATTTTGAGTCCGAAAACGATCGCCTGGTCAACACATCGTGATTCGATAGAGAATCTGATCGACGCAGGAACCACGGGCCCGGCCAAGTCGAAGTGGTACAAACAATGGCAGTCGCAGGCTGATAAATCGTTTTCCATTTGTGCCAAACTTAAACAAGAGACGGTCTACGGGGCTCCTTCACCCTTTGCCAAGGAACTCAAAGGAGTGGAGTTTGCTTTCACCGGAATCGAGCTTGCCAAAACGATCAGGGTTGAGATTTTGGGGGTTTGCGAGAGTCATGCGAAAGCGACCAAAATAGTCGAATTAGCTCCGGAGCTGACACAAAAACTCAAGTCCCAGATGAAGAGCCCGTTGTATGGTGGCTACGTAAATCAAATAGTGCAGTCAAAGAAAATAGATGAGTTGTTTGACAACATGAAGTTCGATGCAGATAAGGAAATTGCCCGAGCTGTTGGGAGTCTAAAACTGGACTTCAACAAACTCGCAGAGCCAATCAAAGATTTATACAAATTTCAGTCACGGCAATTTGCGTCCAACAACGCGCGGCAACATTCACTCGCCTTTCTCAATTTCGAAAGTGCCTTCCGACATTTTCCTCAATCGGTCTACAACCAAAAAGATGGCAAGCCGAGTAAGCCTTACAGTTGGCGGATCGCAATTTTGCCGTTCATTGGCCGTCAAGACATTTATGATCAGTACGACTTTGACCAGGAATGGGATAGCCCACACAACCAGAAAGTCACTTCGCAGATGCCAGAAGTTTTTCGCAGCGACATGGATGACACCGATACAACCAATGCATCCTTCTTTTTGTTGGCTGGGCCCGGAGGCATGTTTGGCGGAGAAGAACCGTTGACCCTCAGCCAGATGACTGACGGGACAAGCAACACGGTTTTGGCAATCGAAGCCAAGCGAGATGTTCACTGGGCAAAACCAGAAGACATTCTGATCGACCCGAACCTGCCGCTACCAGAATTTGGTGGGTTCCATGAAGGTGGGTTTAACATTGCCCGAGTCGACGGGTCCGTCGAATTTCTACCCGAGAATGTTAGTCACGACTATTTGAGAAAATTGTTTTCACCCAATGATGGTCTGGTTGTTGGTCCCATCACCTTCGAGCCAACAGATGAGGAACTGGAACAAAACGAAGACCGTTAAACAAGAAAACATCTCAAAGCAATTCGTCAATCAATTCGCGAACTTCACGCGGTGGGTATGATTTTTGGACTGCAATTCTGAGTAACGGCAAGCCGGCTGAATCGAAAGCTGCGTCCACGAATTCATCCCGTTCAATCCGATCCTGTCGCTGATGAGAGCTGTCATCCAGCTCGATACATATCCGCGGGACCAGCTTCCCTGGTTCACAAAGCACAAAGTCAACATGCTTGGCCAGAATCTTGTTGATCCAGCGACGTTTGTTCTGCGTGTTTTCCTCGACTCGCAACAAATCAGCGATCCGAACCATCGCAAATATCTCAAAGTCGTCTTGGACGGCTTTGTAGAGCGATTTGTAAAAACGAAGTTCGGCCTTCGTCACCAATCGACCGCGAGCGCGGTAAGGCAACCGCGCCGGCTGCGAATACATTTTCGCAAGAAGAATCGCGGAAATTACCACCGCGGCCAATACCCAAAACGGCCAGTATGCTAAGAGCAGGTCCACCTTGCCCTCGTGTTGGTCAGCTATCAAAACGCTCAGCCTACCAATTTATCCCAATTCTTGAAACACAACTCGTCAGCCCAAGTCAGCGGAACGCGAAACGAACAACCTCTGTTCAGTCCTCCCGACGCTGCCTAGTGGATAGTCGAAAAGATGTTAAAACGTAGGATTCCAATCTCAAGTTAGATAATTTGCTATGAAGGCTCACGCCACCACTATATTAACGGTCGAACACGACGGAGTTGTCGCCATGGGCGGCGATGGCCAGGTAACGCTGGGCACGGCCATCATGAAATCCGACGCGATGAAAATTCGAAAATTGCTCGACGGCAAAGTCCTCTGCGGATTCGCCGGCAGCACCGCTGACGCGTTTGCCTTGCTGGAACGTTTCGAAGAGAAACTGAAAGATTCCCCGAACAACGTCCCCCGCGCCGCTACGGAACTGGCCAAACAATGGCGAATGGACAAAATGTTGCGTCAATTGGAGGCGTTGTTAACCGTGACCGACGGACGTCACACGTTGCTGTTGAGTGGAACTGGTGACGTGATCCAACCGACTGACGGGATCGTCGGGATCGGGTCCGGCGGCAACTATGCCATCGCCGTCGCCCGAGCATTGAAGCAGCACAGCAAATTATCAGCCGTTGAGATTGTCAAAGAGTCGCTTCGCGTCGCCGGTGAGATTGACATTTATACAAACACGAACATTGTCGTCGAGGAACTAAAATGCCCAGCGTAGTCCAAAAGGTCAAAGACCTGGTTTCCAGCCCGAAAGTGACCGCGCCGACTCCTCGCGAGATTGTCGAGAAACTTGACAAGTACATCGTTGGACAGGATCGAGCCAAACGATCGGTCGCCATCGCCGTCCGCAACCGCTGGCGACGACAGCAACTAGGCGAAGAAATGCGCGGTGAAGTCGCACCGAAGAACATCCTGATGATTGGTTCTACCGGCGTCGGAAAGACAGAGATCGCCCGGCGACTGGCCAAACTAACGGACGCTCCGTTTATTAAAGTCGAAGCTTCCAAGTATACCGAAGTCGGCTACTACGGCCGCGATGTCGAGAGCATGATTCGCGAGCTGACCGAAAACGCGATTGGATTGATTCGCCAGCAGGAACGAACCCGCGTTGAAGATATCGCCAAACAAAAAACGCAGGAACGATTGCTCGATATCCTCTGTCCGCGACCAGTCAATTACGAATTCACCGGTTCCTCGCCGGTCGGATTTGGCACTGGCGATTCAACTGAGTCCGGCGGCGAGCAACAGGAAAAAGATTCGCATGAACGGACTCGCAAAAAAATGAAGGCGATGCTCGAGGCGGGTGAACTGGAAGAACGCGAAATCGAGATCAACATCGATCAGAAGGCGGTCCCCGTCATGATGGGCAACATGAACGCCGAACAAATGGACATTGATTTTCAGGGTATGCTGGAAAAAATAATGCCCAAGAACACCGTGACCCGGAAAGTTCCGTTGCACGAAGCGCGGCGGGTGATCTTTGACCAGGTTTGCGACACGCTGTTGGACACGGACAAGATCAATCTACAGGCGGTCGAGTTAACTGAGAACTTTGGGATCGTCTTCCTCGACGAAATCGACAAGGTCATCGCGAGCGAAGGCAAAGGAGCAGACGTTTCGCGACAGGGCGTTCAACGGGACTTGTTGCCGATCGTTGAAGGCACATCGGTCCAGACAAAGTACGGATACGTTCAAACAAACCATATTCTGTTTGTCGCGGCCGGAGCGTTTCACAAGCATCAGCCCAGCGAACTGATGCCGGAGCTGCAGGGTCGATTTCCGATTCGCGTCGAGTTGGACGACCTCACGAAAAAGGACTTTGTCCGGATCCTGAAGGAGCCAAAGAATTCGCTGACGAAACAGTACGTGGCGTTGCTCAAAACAGAAGGTGTCGATCTGGATTTCACCGATGACGCAATCGAAGAACTCGCGGCCTACGCCGATAAAGTTAACCAGACGACTCAAAATATCGGCGCGCGGCGGTTGTATACGATCCTCGAACATCTACTGGAAGAACTGAGTTTCGAAGCTCCGGATATGAAAATGGGCAACGTTTCGATCAACGCAAATTATGTGCAAGAGAAACTCGCCAAATTAACAGACGACGAAGACCTCAGCCGATTCATTCTCTGATCGGTGGCTAGAGGAGGTTCCAAGCAAGGAGTTTCCGGACAAGGAGGTTCCAGACAACCGGCGAGAAGCTCGAATCCGGAAAGACAAATAAATGAAGCGAAACAGCCTCGATCCGCCGATCGAAGAAATGCGTCAGCAAGGCTACCAATTGATCGACAGGATTGTCGAACATATGGCAACACTTTCTGATCAGCGGGTCGCCAAACGTGGTACCGGAGCTGAGTTTGCTGCGCAAGTCGATGAGGATTTGCCGGAAGAATCCAGGTCGATCGAAGAATGTGTTGATTTCTATTTTGGCCAGGTCGTCCCGGGGATGACTCGAGTTAACCACCCTCGATTCCATGCCTTCATCCCCTGCCCTTCCAGCTATGCAGGGATGGTCGGTTCGATGCTGGCCGCCGGAACGAATCCGTTTGTCGGCAGTTGGCTGGGCGGTGCAACGGTTGCCTCTTTGGAACTTACCGTTTTACGTTGGATCAAGGAACTATTGCAACTGGATCCGCATCACGAAGGGATCCTGACCAGTGGAGGTTCTACGGCGAACCTGGTTGGCTTGGCTGCCGCGCGGACTCAGTACGGGCTCGAAGTTTTACAGAACGGAACCATTTACCTGTCCGTGGAAGGGCATGCTTCCGTTGAAAAAGCGGCCATGGTGCTTGGGTTTTCCAAGCGTAACATTCGGACGGTTGCGATTGATGCAGAGTATCGAATGGACGTTGCGGATTTGGGTCGGCAAGTTGCCGCAGATCGACAAGCTGGTCAGCTGCCGTTCTTTGTCGCGGCCAATGCGGGGACAACGAACACTGGCTCCATCGACCCGATTGACGAGATCGCGACGTTTTGCCAGGAAAGCAAATTGTGGTTTCATGTCGACGCAGCATACGGCGGTTTCGCTGCCATGGTGCCGGAGGTTCGCGAACAAATGCAGGGCCTCGAGCAGGCGGACTCGATCACTCTCGACCCGCACAAGTGGTTGTATTGCCCGATGGGAGTTGGGTGTGTGTTTGTGAAGGGGCGGGAGCGATTGGAAGCCACGTTTGCCACGCACGGCAGCTACCTGAAGGACCTGACTTACGATGAAGTCAATTTCCTCGATCGCGGACCTGAGCTTTCCCGCCCGGCCCGGGTGCTGCCGGTCTGGTTGGTGCTGCGGTCAGCTGGTCGGGAGGAACTGGTCCAGCAAATGCGTTCGGATATCGAGCTGGCAGAGTTCGCGGCCGAGTTATTATCCGCCGATGAGCGGTTCGATGTCGAGCCAGTCCGATTGTCGATCGTTGCCTTTCGCCACCGAACTTCATCAGAGTCAGAGCTCGCTACCGCCGAGGCAGCGAAACGCGACGAAGCGTTGATCGAAGCGATCCTGGCGGACGGCGAGTTAATGTTGTCTTCGACGACTCTCAAAGGTCGCAGTACGTTGCGATTCGTGGTGATGAATCACCGAACGACTCCGGCCGACGTCAAGCGTTCGGTCAAGCGGGTTCGAGAACTTGCCGATGGGTTGGTCAGCTAACGAACCACAGCAAGGCGAATTCCCCGGCATTTACCGGTGCGATTAGCCAGAAACCGCCAGCAATTTCGACATTGACCGACGATTCGCATACGTCTAGTGTCCTACTATGATCGCGTCAAAATATCAAATCGTATTCCAGTTGGCCGTGTTCCTGTTTTCGGCTTCGCTTACCATCGCGCAAGACGAAGCTAACGAGCAATACGTTGTGATGAACAACGGGCAGGTCATTGCTGGACAAGTTCATCAAAACGAATCGCAAACCGTGGTTGTGAAGTCGACGGGAAGTCGGCTGTATCTCGCTAACACGAAAGTTTACTCAGTCGCGACCAGGATTTCGGACGTGTACTGGACTCGAAGTGCGCTGCTGTCGGCAACTGATGTCGCCGGCCACTCGGCATTGTTTCGTTGGTGCCTAAAGCATCGGCTGTTTGACGAAGCTCAGAATCAGATTGACTTATTGCAAAACATGGAAATCCGCAGTGCCCGTTTGCTGGCGATGCTGGAAAAATTGCAAGATCAGATAAAAGCTGAGCAGAAGCGTATTGAGACGGAGCGGTTCGCCATGCGAGCTTTGCCTGGCGGTGATTCCCAGATCGGTTCATCGTCTGGCCCGATTGCTGCGAACTCCGACAATGCTGACGGCAGTAACACCAATGGTATTCGACTCGTCGGCTATGAAGAGGTCGAATTGGAACGTTCGGGAATTGGCGGCAAGCGAGTTCTGTCCGGTAAGACCAGCGGATTTTTCAATGCAGACCTGAACGTCGGTTTCGGTGATTCGCTTGTGTCTGATCAGGCAATTACTACTGACACTGCCCAGCCAGTTCCCGATAAGGCGCCGAATCTGACCGACGCCAAACGAATCCCCAAGGCGACTTCAATTCCCAACATCAGCACGTCGTCTGATGAAACCAAAGAAGACAGCGACCATGCCGAGACGCCCGATCCCTATGATCCAAGCGTGTTCAATCGTCGCTACTTCAAGCAACCACCCACAGACATCGCCGAACAAGCCAATCTCCCAAGCAATGAAATGGGATAGATATGCCCGTGGTTGCACCATCCATCGGTAAACTTGCTACCGAACCCCCAATCTAACACTGCGTCCGCGCCCATTCGGTTAGCTGCTCGCGAAAGATCTTGGAGTTGTGACGTATGTCAACCGGCAACTTATCCTTGATCAACACGGTGTTGATCTCATTCGTCTTTTCGTTTGATTGGCAAAGCTCGATGACCTGTGCGATCAACTGTTGCTGAGCAGAATCATCGACAGGCCAATGCTCAGGCCACGGCTCAATCACAACAACTGGTTTCTGGTACCCACGCTGCCCAAGTCCCACCAGTGCAGATCGATAGACATGTGGGTGCGTATTGATGATTCCTTCGACGACGATCGTGAACAGCGGTCGTTGTTGCGTGACTACGCGATGCGTTTTCCGCCCGCAGAACCAGAACCGGTTTTGTTCGTCCAGATACCCGATGTCTCCCATCCGATGCCAAAACGAATCGCCGTCAGTGATCTTATGCTCTGCGTTGGCATCGGTTCGGGTCACGTATTGATCTGTGACCACAGCGCCTTTGACAATCAGCTCCCCGACCTTCCCGACTGGTAACACAACCGCGTCTTCCATGTTTGCGATTGGGTTGTCTCGGATCTCGATGATTCGCCATTCGATATCCGGGAACTTATTGCCAACGCAGGTTCCCATCCCAACCGCCGTCTTGGCCGCCGTTTCGTTGAGGACTTCGGTGGCCGCGTTGCAGGCAATCGGCAACGATTCGGTCGCTCCATAGGGCGTGTAGACTTCTCCGTCCTCGGCAATGATTGATTTTACACGTTCGAGAACATGAGGCGGCACCGGCGCTCCGGCAGAAAGCACTTTCTTGATCGTTGGAAACGTTAAGCCAGTCTTTTCCGCGAACCGCGACACGGTGTTCCAAAGTGCCGGGGAACCGAACGACTGGGTCGCCTGGAACTTGTCGACCGCGTCCTTGATGTCGAGCGGGTCGACTTCCGCCGGCCGCGTCGCATCCATCTTGGGAAAGATAGTCGTGGTTCCCATCCCACAATTGAACAAAGCGAACAACGGAAATCCAGACACATCGACGCTGCCCGGTTGGATGGAAAAGTATTCCTGAATCTGCTGGGCTTGTTCCAGAAAATGCCGATGTCGGTACAACACACCCTTGGGCGGACCTGTGCTTCCCGTCGTGAAGATAATCGCCGCTTCCTTTTCGCGATCGTGCTGCAGCGGCATAAAATCGTCGCCGTTCAACCCGTCGAATCGCCCAGCCGGCAGAGTCCCCGGCCACCAGCGACCGCCAACCAGTATGTTGTGTTTGCAATCCGGGAACCGACCGGAAAACATCAGTCGCATAATGTGCGCGAGTCGAATTCCAACGATGCCTTCTGGTTTCGCCTCGGACAGGCACCGGACCATATTTTTCTTGCCCATGCCGGGGTCGATCAAGATCACAACCATGCCAGCTTTGAACAGTCCGAACACGAAGGCGATGAAATCCAAGCCAGGTGGAACCATCAACGCCAACCGAGTGCCCGGTTGAATCCCAAGTTCCTGGAACCCCAGCGCGATCTGATTACTTTTATTTTCAACTTCGCCAAAACTGATCGTATCGTACTGCAACGGCCGACGACGACTGTTCTTGCGCGGTGCCGCGACCGCGATCTCGTCCGCCATCTCTTGCGCTGTGAGCGAAACGACATGCCCAACGTTATTCAATGCTTCGAGTCGATGTGTGGTTTTAGTTGGACTCATTTCCGTCACATTTGGCCGACCAAGGGGCACAATCGTTGGGTTAAGCGAAAAATCTTGCGTTTGAACGACCAATCGGCAAGCCATCCAGAGCAACTTTTGATAGATTATCAACATCGAAATTTTGTTAAAGCCATCTCAAGCAAGAGATTTTTTTATATGGACATTGACATCTACCAACAGTGCCCCTGCCACTCGGGCAAAAAGATCAAGTTCTGTTGCGGTAAAGATATTGTTTCTGAATTGTCCACGATCGTCGCCAAGGTGAACTCGAACCAGGCTTTGAGTGCACTGGATCAGATCCAACGAGTGATTGCCAAGCACGGCGATAAAGATTGTTTGCTGACTCTGCAAACGCATATTTATTTCACGCTCGGTGAGTATGACAAGGCAGAAGAGGTCAACAAGAAATTCGCGGCCAAGAACCCAGGTCACCCGATTGCGAAACAACACGAAGCGATGACTTTGTTGGCTGCCGGTGATTTGCCCGCCGCCATCGACCGGCTCCAGGACGCAATTGATCTGGTCAAAGGCGAAGAAATCCCGCTGCCGTTTTCGCAAGCGTACAAGATGATTGGCTCGATTTTGCTGTCGGCCAGTCACGTGATCGCTGCTCGTGCGCATTTGCAATTCGCATTGATGATTCGCGGAGAAATGGAGCAGGAGATCTCCAGCCTGCTGCATCGCTCGTTCCGAGTCATGGGTGCGCCGATCATTCTGAATACAGACTTCCGGGTAATGCATGCCCCGGAAGGTGCTGATTGGGCCAGCAAATATCAGATCGTTATTAACGCTTTGAATCGCGGCCAGTTCCGGATGGCCTTGAAGATGCTCAACAAGATGGACGAACACTGGCCGAACCAGAAAGAGATCGTTCATGGAATCGCCGTTGTGAATTCCATGCTGGGCAACGAAGACGCTATGCCAGATTCCTGGCGACGAGCTTCACAGTTAGAAGACATTCCCGATTGGCTGGCGACTGAATACGAAGCGCTTGGGTTGCTGTTCGCGAATGAGCCGAACTCAGAAAAAATTGACGTGGTTTCAATTGAGATCAACGTCAAGGACTTCGATGACGCGCTGAATGTTGCAAACGCATCGAACCGAATGGTCGCCAATGATCCACCCGAACAAGACCCCTTCAGCGATGGGCCCGCTCCACGGAATTCGTTCTTTGTGTTGGACCGCGATGACGTAGCATTCCGTGAGGATTTGTCGGCGTCCGATTTGCCGCTCGTTCGTGGTGAAATGTTGATGTATGGTCGGCAAACCGATCGGGAAGCTCGTTTGTTAGTGTTGTTGCCAAAGAACGAATATTTTGATGACTCGCTGGCTTTGATTACAAAGACGTTTTCGGACCAGAGTTCTTCGGAACCACAAGAGGAAGTCTTATCGGCGACTGACCAAGCTTCCGATCTGTTGTCCTGGAATTGGCATTTACCAAAGGAAACGACGCAGGACCTGCATCGAAACTGGGTCAGCGAACAGCGAAAACAAGTCATTCTGGAAAAATGGCCGTTGGTTAAATTCAATTCGCTCGATGGAATGTCGTTGCTGGATGCGGCCAAGAAGCCAGAAATGGCGGTTCGCGTCAACGCATTGATCATGAACCTGGAACAGTCTTCGGTTGTTCAGATGTCAGAAGGGACGGATATCGTTGAGCTACGCGATAAACTGGGCCTGCCCCAGCCAGAAAAGCTGGACGCCAGCAGTCTGGGTGACGAGCAGATCACGCCACTTCGAATCGGCCAGATTGATCCGTCTACTTTCTCGGATGATCAAATCGCGAAGGTGTATTCTGATTCGTTTGCGATTGCTAACACTTTTGTACTCAAGCGAATTATCCCGGAAATACTCAGCCGGGATTCGCTCAAGGAAACTATCCCGCACGATGTCTGTTATTCCATGCTCGCTCAGCTGACGGACGACAACGAGCAGGCGATCGAATACCTGCAAAATGCTCGAACTGAAGCCAAGAAAGCCGGGCGGAATTCTGGATTATTCCTTGTGCAGGAGTTTGAAATCCGCTTGTCGCGAGGCATCACGGACAAACTACCGGAACTGTTGGGCACGATTCAAAAGCAGCATCTTTCGGATCCTGAAGTCGAATATCAACTGGCTCGCGTGCTTGAGCGATTTGGATTGATCTCGCCAGATGGTCGTTCGGTGATGTTGCCACGGTCAGCGGAAGAGAATGAGGCCGAATCGACCGAATCAAAAATCTGGACTCCGGATTCGGAAGATCCAGCCGTTTCAGCTGCCGGTCCGGGTGAATCACAATCGGGTTCCAAAATCTGGGTGCCTGGTGATTAGTAGTCCAACCAAACTGAATTGACCAGTTTAGTTTGGATGATGGCTTTTCCAGTCCGCAAAACAAGTTTCATACAAGAGTAAATACCCTTTGAGCAAATACGTCGTCAGACACGGTTCGATGCGAAGCCTCAGCGTGATGAACGCGCGCGACCAGGATTCGTTCAAGCGCGGGATCGAGGTTATCGTTCGTTCCAATCGCGGGTTGGAAACCGGACTGGTTTTATGCGAAGCCAATGACGATGCACTTTCGCATCTCGATCAACCGACAACGGGCCAGATCATCCGCGAAATGACCGACGACGATATGGCTCAGATCGCGGTGCTGGAGTCGCAAAAGAAAGAAAAGATCGCGATCTGCGAAAAGCACATCGGTAAACTGGGGCTGCAAATGAGCCTGGTGGACGTCGAAATGCTGTTCGGCGGAGAACGCGTGGTTGTCTTTTACCTGGCCGAAGAACGAGTCGACTTCCGCCAGTTGGTGAAACTGTTGGCAACCGATTTCCAAACTCGAGTCGAGATGAAGCAGATTGGAGTTCGCGACGAGGCAAAATTGCTGGCCGATTTTGGTGATTGTGGCAAGCCTGTTTGCTGCAATACACATCTCTCAACCATGCCGCCCGTTTCGATGCGGATGGCGAAACTCCAGAAAGCGACGCTCGATCCGACCAAGATCTCAGGACGCTGTGGTCGACTTAAGTGTTGCCTGCGGTACGAGTTCGATCATTACGATCAGGCCCAGAAATCCATGCCGAAAGTCGGTTCTCAAATTGTGACCCGGAATGGGAAGGGAAAAGTCATCGGTCAGCAACTGCTTTCCGAGCAACTGCTGGTCGAAACCGAAGATCACCGCCGGGTATTGATCCCCGCTAGCGATGTGCTCTCGGTTATTCGTTGAAACCCATTTTTCCCAGTCGCCCGGAACAAGATCTTCCGGGCTTTAAAATAGTTAGGCCGAATTGAATTTTGCCGCGATCCGATAAAGAATAGAACCTATGAGTTCAAGTTCCCCTTAAGACTGTTCTGCTAATGTCTGAAGAACCCTATTCTTTACAGCAATTGATTGGAAAAGACCCTCGCTATCCCGTGGATGCGTACTTGTTCGTCCGCGAAGCGTTGGCTTTTGCGGCTGATTCAGCCGAATTGGTCGCCGAGGAGTCGACGGAAGAACAGATCGAGCAGAATCGCCGGGAGCGACATCTGTCCGGGCAGGAACTATGCGAAGCGATCAGGCAATACGCGATCAAGCAATACGGATACATGGCCAAGGTCGTACTCAATGGCTGGGGCGTTCGCGAGACCAGTGATTTCGGTGATATCGTGTACAACATGATCGACGTTGGCATCATGAAGAAATCCAGCCGCGATCAGCGTTCGCACTTTAACAACGTCTACAAGTTTGACGCGGCGTTTGAGACCGACTTCAAAATCTATCCTGCCGATTCGCCGAGAACGAGATAGCGTGATTTCTGAAAACAAATCAACGTCAGGTCAACTGGACACCCAGCCGAATCTGAAAACGAATCCAACGGGCGTCAAAAAGAACAAGATCGGATTGGGCCTCAGCGTCGTCTTGTTCGCGGGTTGGCTATGTTGGCTGGCGTATCTTGCTATTCGGTTAAATTCTTGATCAGCGAAGTT
>CAZXLW010000018.1:23840-29826 GCA_964641465.1 uncultured Pirellulaceae bacterium
ATTCTTGATCAGCGAAGTTCCCACCGATGTATCGGAAGCTATCGCTATTCTATTTCCGGTTCAATCAGATCAGTATCTTTCCGGTCGAAGTGTAGAATAATCAACTCGATTTGGCTGAAACAAGACGTATCAGCATTAACAATTAATTGGTTGGCTGAAGCTTCAGCAACGAATATTTGGTTCGGATAGAGTTGTCGCAACTCCTCAGCCACCAGACTGGCAGAAGCATTGGTAAATCGATAAACAACAGTCTGTTTTATTTCATTGGGTCTGATTTGACCAGTCAACTGTTGGTGATCAACAAACCACGCGGCAAGGATTGCGAAAATCGCCACTACGAGTAGTAGCGTTGAAAGTTGTAAGGTCCAACGATTTTTTCTTCGCTTATTCGAGTGATTCAAATCAACCATTTCACGTAGTCCCTTCGCGTAGGCATTTCAAAACCATAGTAGCACGACTCTCCGAGTCGTTTCAACACGATGCTTACGACTCGGAGAGTCGTGCTACTTTCGTAAAATCCGATTTGAAACCGCTTCTAGGCCCTTCGCGTAGGCATTTCACGTAAGTAAAGGCAAAGAACTCGTCTCGCCTACTTCTCAGTCTTCAAATCGTAATAAGACGGCTTGCGGTCCTTTTGAAATTTCTTGAACCCGAACTTTGTTGGCTTGTAATCATCGACATAGTTGACTTGAAAATCGGGTTTGATCGAATCTTCCATCTCCAGGCACCACAGCGACGCATTCAAAACCAGCCGACGTAAATCTTCCGATTGAAAGTCGCTCGCAGCACCCATCGTTGTACAGAAAATGCGAGACTTCTTACCCGACGTCGTCTCAAAACTGTTCAGCCAGGCGACCGGCATCATTGGGTTGTTCCGGTCGTCATCGACTTTGGAATCGGTCGGCTTCATCCCGGTCAGGATCTGGCCGTGCAGCAAAACAGTCGCCGATTCAGGGATGTTTTTGACGGTGTAAACGTCCGTGTCGCCCCAGACATCATCGACTCCTTGCAGGACCGGATGCTTCGCGTGTTCCGGATTCGGGATTCCACGTGTGCTTTCCTTGCCGTGTTTTCCGTAGTGAGAGACCCAGGTTTCCCCCATCACACGTTGGCCAAATCCGCCGATCCAGCCTTCTTTTTTGCTGTTAAAGCTGAACCGGCCAAATTTGCTTTCCGCGGGGATCTTGAATGCGTGCGTAGTCGTCCGGACGCCAATCATTGGCTTGCCTGATTCCAGGTAGTCAACGAAGTGCTGCATCTGTTCATCTGGCAGGTTCCGGAACCTCAACCCGAGGATGACCAAATCAGCATCCTTCATTAAATGCATCCCCGGAATGTTCTTCTGGAAGTTCGGCCGAATCAGCCCTTCTGCGTTGACCGGAAACAGCACGGAACAATTGAAACCATGGCGTTGAGAGAGGATCTTGCCAAGCATTGGCAGTGCTTCTTCGCTACGATACTCGTCATCGCCTGCGATCAGCACGACACGCTTTCCCGATCCAACTTCACCTTCTTTGCCAGGATAATCACACCACATTTTCTCGTCGTCTTGGGCAACAATCGAACCGGCAGTGAAAAAAAACGCCAATGCAAAACAGGCAAAACAAGCAACTCGCTGCAAAAACAACATCCATAGACTCCTAAGTAAATACGGCTGCCTGCGAATTAGTTCGCGGCCACCGCGGAAGGCCGTTGGCTTCTGGTATTTGGCTTGAAGTATGTTCCACCGGCGGCTAGTGCCGCACCACTAAACAATTAATACGGGTGCAGCCCGCAAAAGCCGAGGCCTGCAGTCTCTTCAAACCCACACATCAGGTTCATGCATTGTACAGCACTTCCGGCCGCACCTTTCATTAGATTGTCGATGGCAGAAATCGCGACCACCCGGCCAGAATCCGGATCCACATCAAAACTGACTTCGGCATTGTTCGTTCCAGCCAGAACCTTGGGCTCTGGATAGCGATAAACACCCCGTTTTTCTTTGACGATTCGCACAAATGGCTCAGATGAGTACGCCGCTCGATACAATTTCCACAGGTCCTTTTCGGTCACCTCAGACTTGCAGAAAACATGTGCCGTACACAAAACACCACGCACAAGCTCGACAGCGGTTGCCGAAAAATGGAGCTCCAAGTCACCGAGTTCCTGTAGAATCTCGGCCTGGTGTCGATGCCCGGTCGTCGCAAATGAACGTACGACGTTGACTCGTTCCGGATGATGAGTCGCCAGACTATGCGAGTTCCCACCTTCAGACGATCCAACTTTGACTTCGACAACCGCTCTTTCTATCAAACCTTCTCGCGCCAGCGGCAGCAAAGCCAGATTCGTTGCCGTCGCGTTACAACCGACGCCCGAAACCAGCTTCGCACTTTTGATTTCTTCACGGTGAATCTCAGGCAATCCATACACGAACCGATTCAGGTAATCAGCGTTTGGATGCTCTTCTCCGTACCACTTCTGATAAGCGTCTGCATCTCGTAGCCGAAAATCTGCCGAACAATCCACCAGATAGTTACACTTCGACTCAAAAGACTCAATTTGCCCGGCGGCCTTCCCGTGCGGAAGACAAAGGAACAGGAAATCGGTGTCTTCGAGATCCTCGATCGCCGAAAATTTCAGCGTGCTCATCCCCCGCAAATTCGGGTGCACGACATGCAGAAACTTACCGGCGTACCGCTGCGAAGTCGCCTGAGCTATTTCGATTTCCGGGTGACAAGCCAACAGACGAAGCAATTCGCCTCCGACATAGCCTGACGCACCAACAACACTCGCTTTGACCATTTGCTCTTCCGTTGCAGCTTAACTGACAAGTTGTTGTTCGCCGACGCGGATCACAAACTCGACCATCTTCTGCGGAATGTTGACTCCGGTCGGTTCGATGCTGTTGCGAAACTCCATTGAGTGATTGACTTCGTTCACAAACCATTCACCCGATTTGTCCTGAAACAAATCAATCGCCAACAATCCACCGCCCATCGCTTCCGCGGCAGTTTCCGATAGTTCGACCACTTTGTCGATCAACTCAAACTTACCAGACTTCGCGCCCCGAGCTGTGTTCGTAATCCAATGCTCAGAAGTACGTGTGATCGCGCAAATCGTTTTGCCGTCGACGACAAAGCTGCGAATATCCGTTCCGTCCTGCTTGTCGATGAACTCTTGAATATAAAAGACGCCATGGTTGTAGCTTCCCAAGGTCGCCTTGTGCTCGAGGATCGATTCCGCAGCATCGCGATCATTGATCTTGCTCAACAAGCGGCCCCAGGAACCGACCAGCGGTTTCATCACGACCGGATAGCCAAACTCTTCCATCGCTTCGATCGCCGCATCGGCAGTAAACGCAACCACGACTTTCGGGCTGGCGACTCCATGCTCATGTAACTTGACCGACGTTGTCAGCTTGTTACCGCATACTTCGGCAACGGCAGCCGTGTTCACGGTCGGAATCTGCCAGCCGTTGAGAACCTGCAGCGTAGCCAGCGCCTTGGAAAAGCTCACGCTTCGATCAAAAACAACATCAAAATCCCGCCAGCTACCTGGCTGGTCGATATTGAGTTTGACCTTACGTATGTCAATCAGCTCAAGCTCAGCCTGGCTGTTTTCGAACTCCTTGATCAGGAGTTTTTCTTCCGCCGCAACGCGGTCAAAAAGCATGCCAACTCGCATTTGCGACTTTCTCCAATCCAATCAGAAACGGGCGTTACTCGCCCCAATCCTCTTCAACTTCCGGTGCTTCCTGAATCGCGATCGGGTCCGTGCTGGTGACTTCCAGCTCCGTACCGCATTCACTGCAATCCAGCAGCTCGCCAACGACGGTTCCATCGGCGATTTTGACTTCGGCTTCACAAACGGGGCAAACAGTTTTCACCGCTGACTCCATGACAAACTCCAATAAAAAATCTCTGTTTAACGAGCCAGTATTCTATAAGTCACTAGCAGATTGGAAAGGCTCGTTTGCACAATTTTGCCTACAGTAGTGCGACTCTGCTGGTTACAATCGTAAAGGCAGGCTGGTTGGCCTTGTCAAATATGATCGTTGGCCCGACGACTAAACCAAGAGTCCCTATATGGCACATTCTGAGACCAAATCGTTTAACGTGGTCCTGATGCAAATTGTTGCCCCGGCTTTGATCATGGCCGTCGTAGGAAGCCTGGTCTTTTTTCTGATCGAAGTTCTCTATCGGGGCCCGCATGCTGCCCGTATGTGCTGGGTAATGGGTCTGTTTACGATCGCAGCCGTCCTGGTCAGCCGAATTTCGATCGAAGAAGGTCGGGAGCGAGCCCAGTTGTTTGGCTTGGCGTTGGGTGCCGCAACGTTTATCGCAACCGTTCGACTCGTCGAATTCACCTACGTCGCGATTCCGATGGTCGGCCCGATAACCACCCTGATCATGATCGCGACCGTTATGTGGTGCTCGGCCAAGTTGACCTGGGACTGCACAGTCGTCGACAGTAGCCGGGACACGACTGCGATGGGGCTTGTTGAGCGGATGCGGACGCAGTTCTCAAAGGATCCGGCCAAACCGGACACTTCAACCGACGAGGAACAGCCGGACCTGTTCGCCCGGATCTGGAAATACCTAACCGGAACCCAGCAATCAAACACGCCTGGCTTGTGGGTGTTTTATTTCTCTCTGGTCGCGTTTCCCGTTTTTGGACTAGGACAATGGTTCGTGCAGCCAGGATCGAAGACCTGGGTGTTTTTCCTGTTCGCGATCTACCTCGGGTCAGTCCTCTGCCTGCTCGCCACCACCAGCCTCCTTGGCCTGAACCGATACCTTGCCAAGCGAAAATTGGAGGTGCCCGATCCGATCGCGAGGAATTGGATGATGCTGGGAACCGGTTTTGCCGCCACGATTGTTTTGCTCGTGTTGTTGCTGCCAAAACCAGCTGGCAGCAGTTCAATCCAGAACGCACTGGCTTGGCTGCAATCACCAGACCGCGCGACCACTAAATTTGCTCCGGGCAAGGACGGCAACAAGAACGATCCAAACGCCAAAAAGAAAAATGCAGGTGAACAAGGCGAGCCGGACGACAAAGTCAAAGGCGACAATGCCAAAGACGGTGAAGGTGGCGACAAAGAATCGAAACAGGCCAAATCGGATCAGCAAGGGGACAAAGATTCTGACTCCAAGAGCGATGAAAATCGCAACGGTGAGAAGAACAAACAAGATCAAGAATCAGAAAACCAATCCCAACGCGAGAACCAGTCGAACGACAAAGAACGTAAAGCACAGCAGGATCGCGAACAAAAATCGGACAAGAATGCCAAACAACAACGGCAAAACCAAAACAATAACCGCAACCGCAAAGACAATAAAAACAACGAACAGAAACAACGCGATAACCAGACCCGGAAAAAGCAGCAACAACCGCCGCCGCCCGAACCAAAGAGTTCAGACAATCAGAACAATGCCATCAATAAACTGCTGGAGACGATGTCCAAAGGGCTCAAATGGGTTGTCTATGCGATCGGATTGGCCGCGTTGCTGTTTGTGGTTTGGATGCTGAGGGACGACCTGGCCAAACTTTGGGCGCAGTTATTTGGTAAGAAGCGCAACACTGAAAAGCCGGAAGAACTGGAGCCTCGCTCAGCTCCCGTTGAACAACCGCCGTCGTTTGCGAATTTCAAGAACCCGTTTCGCAACGGCAAGGCGAAAAGCATGTTCGGCTGGCAATTGGCTCAATACACCATGTCCGCACTGGAAGCCTGGGCACGCGAGTATGAAATTGAGCGAGAGCCCGAGAAAACCCCGCAAGAATTCGCGCTCCAATTGAAATCCGTGGACAAACGCGTTTCTCAATACGCGCGCGAATTTGCCGACGTTTACGGTCGAGTCGCGTTCAGCCCGGAAAAAGTTAGTCGCGAAGATTTCGATCCTCTGGTACAGTTGTGGGATCAAATGTCGATTGCTTTACAGTCAAAACGACGACAACAATCATTGGCGCCGCAATAGCCCCGATGCATTTGGCCTTTTGCGAAATTGGC
>CAZXLW010000018.1:29926-45495 GCA_964641465.1 uncultured Pirellulaceae bacterium
AACAATCATTGGCGCCGCAATAGCCCCGATGCATTTGGCCTTTTGCGAAATTGGCCTTTTGCGAAATTGGCGTTCAATGAGAATTGGGCAATCAATTTTTAGAACCAGCAAACAGCAAGCAACAACAATTAAACAACAATCCCGCGATAAGCATTTCGCGATTTTTGCGATTCAGATATGGCAACAGAAAAGAAAACATACCCGTTCGTTCCCTTGGGGCAGATCGCCGACTTTGACGACAAAGAAATGGCGGACCGGGCAACCAGTTTTTACGACGAACTCAAACGTCGACGAACCGTTCGCGATTTTTCCGACAAACCGATTCCACGGGAAGTCATCGATAACTGTATCCTGGCCGCTGGCACAGCACCCAACGGTGCCAACTTGCAGCCATGGCATTTCGCGGTTATCAGCGGCGCGGACGTAAAATCAAAAATCCGCGCAGCCGCCGAAGAAGAAGAACGAGAGTTTTACAATAACCGCGCACCCGACGAATGGCTGGAAGCACTCGCGCCGCTGGGCACCGACGCCAACAAACCGTTTCTCGAAATCGCGCCGTATTTGATTGTGATCTTTTCGAAGTCCCACGAACTCAATCCGGATGGATCACGAGTAAAGAACTACTACGCCAATGAATCAGTCGGAATCGCGACGGGTATGTTGATCACAGCTTTGCACCATTGTGGCTTGGCAACGCTCACGCATACTCCCAGCCCCATGAAGTTTCTCAACGAGATTCTTGAGCGACCGTCGAACGAACGGCCGTTTATTCTGCTCGTGGTCGGGCATCCGACCGATGATGCGAAAGTCCCAGATATCACCAAAAAGGCGTTGAACGCTATCACCTCCGAACATTGACTAAGCCAGCGAGGGGATTTCTGAGGGTTTTCAGGCAATTTTGTACGCCTTGGTACACATTAAATGGGGAAATTTCTCGAATCTGACCGTGGAATCGCCTTGGTGCGACCGTTCTATCTTTTATGACGTAAACAAGATGTCTATCATTCTACGTCTGCATATCTAACAACTTTAGGAGTTCAGATCAAAATGCTCTTTCGAATATTGATTACACTTAGCATCGTGTTGGCGGGGTTCGGTACGAATTCACAAGCCAAAGAAGATGCCCTTAAGATAGGCTCGGTTGCCCCGAAACTGGACATCGAACATTGGGTCAGCAATGGCAACGGCAGGTTTTCTCCGGTCACTTCATTTCAGTCCGGCAAGGTCTATGTGGTTGAATTTTGGGCGACCTGGTGTGGCCCCTGCATTGCCACGATGCCGCACTTGAGCGAGCTGCAGTCTCAGTACGCTGACAAAGGTGTCCAGATTATCAGCATCAGTGATGAGAATCTGCCTACTGTCGAGTCGTTCCTGAAGCGTAACGTTCCTGGCACAGATGATTCAACCTACGGGAAACTGACCGGCGTATATTGCCTGACGACTGACCCGGATGGATCGAGTCACGATGAGTACATGCGAGCCGCCGGGCAGACTGGAATTCCAGCAGCATTCATCGTTGGTAAGCAAGGGCACATCGAATGGATTGGACACCCAGCCGAAATTGATAAACCACTGGAAGAAGTCGTGACTGGTAAATGGGATCGAGTCGCGTATTCCAAGAAGCAGGAAGAAACCAAGAAGGCGTTGCAAGTTTTTCAGAAGGTCATGCGAGAAGTCGGCATGAAAATGCAAGCCGGCGAAACGGATGAAGCCATTAAGCTTGTCGAATCTGCAATCGCAGACAACAAGGGCACGGACATTGCCAAGGAACTGACCGTGGCACGGTTGGAGATTCTGCTTTCAACGGGTGACAAACGAGCCGCCGGAGCACTGACTGAATTTGCCAAGGAAAACAACCAGCCGGAAGTCCTGGTTCAGTTGGCTGGTGGAATCGCTCAAATGAAAGCTGCTGGTGAAGAAATCGACGACAGTGTCATGCAGGCAGTTCAGTCGATGGCTGAGCAGGCAGTCAAAGCCCGTCCCGATGACGGACGGATACTGTTCACATTGGCACGCGTTTATCATCAGAACGGTAATCTCGACAAAGCGATCGAGACCCAAAAGAAAGCCATGGAAAACGCTGGTGAATTCCGTGAGCGTATCGCACCATTTCTTGATGTCCTGATGGAAGAAAAAGCAGGGAAGTAGTCGGCGTTCGTCGAGGACTGATCGTCTAAACCATCCACGGAAACGCCTGCATTTGCGGGCGTTTTTCTATTTAAGGATCGAGCAACATGGCTGACAAACCTGTAATTCGTGTCGGTGGAGTGCCAGAGCATTTCAATTTGCCTTGGCATCACGCGATCGAAAACGGCGTGTTCGACGAATTGGATGTCGCGGTAGAATTTCGCGAATATCCAGGCGGCACCGGCGCGATGACGTCGGCGTTGGAAAGTGGCGAGTTGGACGTTGCGCTGCTCTTATTCGAAGGGGCTGTGACGAACATCTTGCGGGGACACGCAAACCAAATCGTAAAAGTCTATGTTGATACTCCGCTGGTCTGGGGGATCCATGTCGCAGCCGAAAGCTCCATCAATACAGTCGATCAGATCCAAGGCCAAGTCTACGCAATCAGCCGTGCCGGGTCCGGCTCCCATCTGATCGCGATTGTTGATGCTGCGGAGCGCGGTTGGCCGACGGATGCGATGAAGTTCTCCAAGGTCGGTAACCTGACTGGCGCGAGGGAGAAACTGGCTGACGGCAAAGTGGATGTTTTCCTCTGGGAACGTTTTATTACACAGCCGCTGGTCGACAGTGGTGAGTTTCGACGCGTCGGTGAACGAGTTGTCCCCTGGGCAGCATTTGTGGTTACGGTTCGCAATGATGTGCTCACCAAGCATCAATCAGATCTTCGCCAGATGTTAGAGTTGATCAATGAACAGGCGCGAAATTTCAAGTCGGACCCAAATGCAACTCGCATCGTTTCCGAGAAATTCAATATGAAGGCAGAAGATAGCGAAGAGTGGTTCCGCCGCGTGGAATGGAATTACGATTTCGAATGTCCAACAGCGATGACCGAGACATTGATTGACTATCTCGAGAAAGTCAAAATTATTGATCAGAACAACGCAAAACCAGCCGATGTCTGGCACGCGATCTAAGGTTTAAAGAAAATCGTTCGTAGTTCCGTCTTCAGGCGGAATGAACTGCAGGAAAACTACGCTGTCCGGCCGGCTCTAGTGTTTCGTCAAAATTGAATTCAATAGTTTGTGTCCCTGGTTTTAGGGTGCCATGTTCACGCCTTTCCAGCAAGAAGCCAACTCCCAGCAACGGCATGCTTACGCTAGGAATGAGGCAATGGTCAACGCGGCGTGAGCATGCTTCGGCGGTACCGCCCACACAACCACCAACGCTCGCGTAAACATGGCACCCGTCAATTCAGGTCCGACAGTCAGTTAGCCACCGCTCGTGAAGCTCGCCGCAATTTTCTTCATTCGCTTTCGGTTCGCGCCCAGGTCCGAGTGCCCAGCTCTAGACGCGGATCTAAAGTGAATTTGTTGTGTTGAATCGTCGAATACAAATTCTACATCATCGACAAATCGAAAAATCAGACTGGTGAATTCAAAACGCAGATAATCATCTTGCTCTTCGACCAACCTGGCTCGTGAACAATTGCTGGAAATGACTGACTTCAATTTAGCGACCGCATCGGCCAACTCCCCAGTAAAAGAAATAGCCTCCATTTTATGCTTCGCCGAATCCGTTTGCGAAGAAACGCAGTTCGGTGAGTCTGGGCATTCTGACAGTTTGCCATTCTGTTGACCGAGACCGGCGGGAACTTTGGCGGTAAAACTCATCATGTACAATCCACCGATAGCAAGCAAAAACAACAGAGCAATTCGCGGGAATATTCGCCGCCGAACTGGTGCGGCGGTACTACGCTTGGGATTATCTGGTTCACTGGGTTCCGACATCGTCATCTCGCAACAAATTGATTAGCCAGTAAGGCAAGCAGGAACATACTGCCAAAGATAACAATCAGCCAGAGTAAGCTACCAGAATTGTTTCGGCCCAATTGAATGAGCCCTTCGCTGAGGTCATCCAGTTTCTGTTGCCGTTGCTGTTCCTGATCGAACAAAGTCACAACCGTCCGGGCTTTCGAATTTCGTTCCCGTTCATCATCCCGAACGACACCATAATACTGGTGCCTTGCTTGAATCCCAGTGTCCGACTCCTCGTGTTTCAAGACCGCCAACTCGAAACGATAAATCTGCAACCAACCGGGACGCTGGATGGCGTGTAGTTCGAGATCTTTGATTTCTGCGGTTCGACCGATGTAACCGTTTTCGTCCAGCCAGTCACGGATATCTTTTTCCGTAACCTTGTTGCCGATCAATACCATCGCTATCTCGTCGTGTTCCAATCACCGGACAACATCCACGCACCCCAGTGCTTGGCATGCAAGCCTTCGCGGCGTAACGATTTCCGGGTTTCGTGTAATGCGTCGCCGACCGACAGATCCGTGGCCAACAACCCGTAGAACTTCTCCATGAACAACTCGGTCTTCGAATCACTCACTGCCCAGTAGCTGCCGACTGCCGTCCGAGCGCCAGCCAACAGAAACGCGTGTTGCATTCCGAACGAACCTTCGCCTTCAAAGATCTCTCCAGTACCCGACTTACAGGCACCCAACACAACCAGTTTCAGGTTCTCGAATCCAAAACAAACGGTTTCCTCGCCAGAGAAGAGTGCCGAATCGCTGTCGTTCCGATTCGTGTTGGCGTTCGCGAAAACGATTCCACAGGAAACCCACGGATTGCGGCGATAGATACTTAAAGATTGATATAACTGATCAACGAAAATCGTATCATAAGGAGGCAGGTGATAACCATGCGTGGAAATGTGCAGAAACTCAGTGGCCGGCGCCGCGGTTTGGAATCTCTGCTTCGTGGCCGATGAATTGGTGAATGCCTGACAATTCGATTCTCCGAAGCATTGCTTGAATGCAATCAACTCTTTCGTTGATGCACCCAATTTAGGCCAGGCGGGCACGTTGTTCTGAGTTGGTTTTGTGGCGGTGCCATATTCAACATCCAGAAAAGCAGTCGCGGTTTTGTCCGACGAACCACTGTCGTTTCGTTCCGGCTTTCCAAGTCGTTTGGCAAGTAAGCGAAAGGATATCGTGTCGATGATTTCAAAATCGTCCAGCAGGCACCCAGGAACCTGTTTGCCATTCGTCAGTTTAAAAGTCTCTCCATTTGGAATCGTCGACCACGGCAATCTTGCCATCGCCCCATCACCAGAGATGATCACTTTGGTTCTTCCGGAAAATTCGGCGGCGATTGGATTCCAGACTTCGCGAAAAATCGACACGCCCGCAGATCTAAAATCAACTTCCGGTGGTTTGTGCTTTCGTTCGATATCACGAGGATCGCTCACGACAAACTGAGAACGCCAATCGTTTACCCATTGGTCTATCTGATTCGCGTCTCCCAATCGCAGGAACTTGGCTACGAACTTCCCATTAGAATCTTTGTAGCCAACGAAAGCTTGATACTGCAACTTGCCCCCGATACGGAGTCGACTATTACGGAACAAGTCGACCAAAACCGTGCGCTCGTCGAGTTGATTGACCAGCGTATCGAGTTTTGCCTGGTCTTGAGTCGACCCGAAAACGATGCTCTTAAATTCGTTCGGCAGTTCGGAAAACAACGTTTTCTTTTCGTTTTCCAGAGACCGGAATCGAGCGTTGAGTTCCGGCGAATCCTCATACCGCATTCGAAAGGCCAACGACGACAATTCTGCTCGGATCTTGCGATACCGTTCACCGAGTTCTTTATCGAACTCTGAAATCTTTTGGTCTCGAAACGCAAGCAACTGCGACCCCAACGCTTTCGTTTGCGTCACCGCGTTCCAGGCCTGTTTGACATTCTCAGGGTTGGAGGGATCGGTCCCAGCAAGCAGCATCAAGGTAAGTGAATGGAGCTGCCCGGCCGAAACCAAGGTTTCCGCTTCATCAAAATGCATCAATTCAGACGGTATCTGTTCGAGTCGTTTTTGAATCGCCTGGTCCGTTAATTCAAAACTCATCTCTCGCTCGCCAGACCGCAGTGCGACCGCAGCCGCATTCTGATTGATGGATTGCACCAACCCTTCTTTTGTTTTTTCCGGAAGCTGAGTCCGATTCACGCGACTCATGGTGGCATCGATTAAACTCTTCGCCGTTTCGAAATCTCCGTTTTGCATCAGGACAAAATTTGCCTGCTGCAGAAAATGCACCATCGCCTGCGGAGACAACGTTTCCGATTCGGGTTCGAAATCATCGAGTGCATCGGAAACCAACTGCGCTGCCAATTCCATTTCGCCGGTCTGGGCGAAGACAGTTGCCGCAACCAGTGAATTGTGCCGGTAGAAAATTGAGTCAATGGGGAAGTGCACCCGCAGCTGCTTGAGAGCTTGCGACGCGCGGATAGCTGCCCGGGTCTTTTGCCTGGTACGAAGCTGGAGCTTGGCCAAATTCAACAGCGACTCGCCAAGTCGCAGACTGGTCACACGACTGGGAGAATACCGGGACACATGGAACCACATGTCAATTGATTTTTCCAGATTGGGAATCGCATTCTGAATATCTCCCAAGCCCGACTGAAACGACGCCAATTTGTCGATCGTTCTGGCTCGATGTACACACTGACGAACGGTTAGCTGATCCAACGGAATTTGGGAAAACTGAGCAACGGCCTTGCGACTGATCAGCAATGCGTCCTTGGGCCTTCCTTGAATACGTTCGATATCGGCGGAAACCGAGGCAACCAGCCCACGGTTGAGCTCGGTTGTTTCGTACTGTTTGTCGACCTGTTGAACAGCTGCGAGATATTGACGGGCCGATCCCGTCTTGCCTCGCCGCGAGTCGTAATTCGCCAACGTAATTCTTGCGTCGGATACGATCAAATGATTTCGCATGATAAATTTCAAATCAGGAACCATCGCGATCAGTTCTTCAATGCCTTGCTTCCAAGCTTCCGAAACGGCTGAATTTCGCCAATGGTAGAAATCCGATTCGAAAGAGAACCAATTGGCGGGGCCGAGAATCTTTGCGAACGAATCGGACGCGAGCTTGAGTCCGTTAACAGCGTTCAGGATTTCGACATCGGACTGAACGTGTCCGAATCGCAAGGCAATCAAGTGGTGCCATTTTGTCATCAACGTTTCGGCAAATTGCTTACGTTCCAACTCGGAAGCAGCCGTGAGTTGATTCAAGTAGTAGCTGTAGGCTTTGGCAGTTTGCAAATGATATGAGTTCTTATTCGCGATATTTTTTTCACACCAGGCACGGTTTGCCTCTGCAAGCTTCCGCGCTGTTGGAAAATCGCCTAACGAACAACTCGCCGCCACGGCAAGGTAGTTCAGGTGGCAATACCTGGTCGGGTCCGTTGTCGGATCCTGCTGCCGCCATTGGTCGTGTGACTGAAGAAATTCATTACCCAGTCGCCGTACGGACTCTTCATTTCCATTTTGTCCATCCACGGCGATTCGCGAAAACTCAAAGAAGGTTTCCCGCAAATCCAACTCGTCCAGAATCGGCTTTTGACCATGACACCAGTTTGATGGTGAAATGAAAGTTGCCAGTAGACAGAGACATGGCAACAGGTAAATTTTGAATGATGACCTACGCATACATCCATTATTAGAGCAGCTTTGGCAAGTTAACAGTCAAAATCCGGCCACAGGATTAGCTTTCTTCCGCAATGGCCTGCGACATGCGGAGTTGAGCTTCGATCCAATCCTTGACGGATTGGTAAAGCCACTTACCGATCGTTGGAGAACTGGATTTGAGAACCACCGCCCCCCGCTGTCCGCAGAACAGCCGTTTGGAAATGTCCTTGTCGATCGACGCGACGGCGTGAAACCGGGGTGCTATCAGTTCGAATCGGCTATCCTGTTCTGATTCAGCGGAACTGTTTTGCTGAACCGCCAGGTTCCCGCCATGCGGGGTGATGAGACTTTCGTTACGGATCGAAACACTTGCCTGCGGTTCCACACGCTTGATTCTGGCATGAAGTCGTCGTTGCGATCCAATTTGAACAGGAACCTGTGTACCGACCAACTTGCCAAAAGACTGCGCTTCTTTTTCTCCGATTGAGAGGATCAGTTCTTTGTTGTTCTCGTCGCCGATCGTGACAACAATGTCGCCACGTTCTACGTATGTGCCAAGCTTCAACTTCAGGTTCCTGGCAACGACTCGACCGGCAACCGGAGCAGTGAGCACCAATTCGTTTGCTTCTTCGAGAGTTTCGTTCAGAATCGACTGCTTGGCCAGCACGTTCTTCCGTTCGATTTGGGCCTGACCGAAATCCTGCTGGTCGACAGCGATCCTTTCGCGGGTCTTGTGCTGTTCCAGCTCTGCCCGTATCTCCGCGATCTCCATCGTCAGTTCTTTGTTCTCGAGTACCAACAGTTCCTGTCCTTCTTGCACCGCTTGCCCGTTTTCGACCAGAACTTCTCGCACGAATCCTGCGGAGTTGGAACGGACTTTCGACTGTTCTTCAAAATCTACGACACAGGGGCTTTGAACGGAAAACGGATTGGGTACCCAGAACCAACTACTGGCAAAGGCCAATGCAATGAAGCTGGAAACAACTGCCGCGCGAAACACTGACTGTGGGCGTATTCGGTATAGTGAAAGCAGTTGTTCGCACAGCTTTTTGGCTGGCTTGCCAAACCAGCTTACCGAACCAAACATCGCCAGCAGGATTCCCAGCCCACCAAACATCACTGATGCAGTGATCGCCAGGCTGAAGCAGATTATTACTTTCCAACATGCCGCGCAGATTCCGTAGATGGGAACGAAGTAATTGTTTTCGTCCAGTTCCCTGAATGAATCTTCTTCTACTTGTCCGTAAAACAACCACTTCATCTGACGAGAAAATGATTTAGAGCCTGCGGTGTACAAGTTGGGGATCTTCAAAAAATCAGACAGGGCGAAGTAGCCGTCAAATCGCATCAGCGGATTAGCGTTGAACAGAATCGTCGTTATACTCGCCATGAAGACTATATTGAACAACTGGAAAGAGATCGTCGGGTTGGTCGTGTAACACCAGGCGAAAACGCAAATGGCTGCGATCAGCAGTTCGATGTACATCCCAGCCATCGCGACTGCGATCCGCTTCCATCGCGACCCAAATCGCCATGACGAGGTAACGTCAACATAGGCCATCGGGGCGAACAGAATGAAGATAATACCCGTGTCTTTTACTTTCCCGCCGAACCGGTTGCACACCAGGCCGTGTGCGAGCTCATGAACGACCTTTAAGCCGACCCAGGTAACCAGCATCCAGATCCAGTTATTCGGCGAAAAAATTTGTTTGGACGAAGCTTGGAATGAGTCCCAGTTCGAAAACACCGTGATCGCGGCCCCGATAATCATCAGCACGGAAACAAACACCGCCAACGGGCTGAACAGCCAACGGAAATGCGGTTGTAGTGCATTCAGAAAGCGGTTGGGATTTCCCAGCGGCAGCTTCAACCAGAATGGATTCAGTTTCTGGAACAACGATGGTTGGTTTTGTTCGTTTTGTGTTGGGTCGGCAATAGTCGTCCCATCCGCGAACCCTGCCAATCCATTTTGCAACAACCATTGCACAAGCTGGGTGGCTTGGTTTTCGGACAATGCTCGGTGGCCGAGCTTTTGAGCAGTCACCGCCAACGCATGAGCGAACGAAGTTTCGCCATCGAGCATCGACACGAAAACATATTCGCTGTACCCGATTCGGTAGAACTTCGACGCGGAAGGTATCTCGATGTGGTAGTAAAACTCCGGGCAACGGGCGTTCGATTCGAAGCCTTCTTCGATGTAGGCGCCTAAGCCTTCGCATTCAACGTCGAGGTCAATACTGTGAATGTCGTTCTCGTATTTCGACTGCCAAAACGTTTCGGCTTCGTCGCGAGCGTCACGGTTCTCTGTCTGTTCACCGGAATTCCGAATGCGTTGCGGCGTGAAGATGAGCTCGTCTTTGAGTCGCAGGCAACTACGTTTCAGTTCCGTCGTTAAGCGATCGTATGAGCTTACCATCCGACCCACCTGAGCACATGAGCAACTGGCTTGTGCAAGTAATTCCACGCGATTGGACGCCAGATCGTTGATACTTTGGCGTGTCCTCGCATCCCGGGCTTGAGCTTCCCGCTGTCGTTGGCAAGATTAACTTTCGCGACAAACACGTTGTCATCGTTAAGGATCTCGGCCGCCGGGTGGACAGTCTCAATCGTTCCATGCCAACTTTCGAACGGCAACGAATTGATTCGCATTTTCGTTTTCATCCCTGGCTCGACATAGCGAATATCGTCCTCTGGAATGGCGACTTCAGCGATCAACGAATTTAATGGAGCAACCTCGAACAGCGAACGGCCAATTTCCAGTGGCATTCCTTGAGCTCGTTTCAATTCGCCTGCGATCACGACTCCATCCACCGGGCTTTTCAACTCCAGGTTGTTGCTGCGGTGCAACAGCAAATCTCGACGGGCCGTCAATCGTTCTGCCTCCAATGAGGCCAAACGAGCTTCGCCTGATTCGTGTGCGGCAACATGGCCGTCACGAGTCTTCATGGCGTGATGCAGGTTGGCTTCCACTTCCGCCAGTTCTATTCGTATCTCCCGCTCGTCCATTAACGCCAATACCTGGTCTTTGTTGACGGTATCGCCAGGTTCGACAAGGCATTCTTTTAGCTGGCCAGCGAATGGAGCGGCGACAAACCTTTTTTCAAGCGGCTGAATCTCACATTCAGTCGAGACCCGATATGGCATTGGAATCAACCCGATCGCCGTTAGGATGGCAGCGATTTTGAAAATGGAAGCGGCCCGATTGCCTCGGAACTGTTCCAGTGTCTTTTCGAGGATCAGGACGAACTTTGATTTCTTTGTTTTGTTAATCAACGATAACGACGTTGCAATCGACGTTCCGCTAGCGCCGAGGAAGTTCCTTACCCGATCTGACAATAACTCATCGGCAGCAACCAGTGTTACCCCTTGTAGCTTCCCATCAGCCGAATGTAACGGGAGGGAAACTACGCTATTGCGGTTGATTCGATTCGCGAATTGTTCGTGACAAAGCAAAGCTTGCCGATCGTCTTCTGTTGCCGGCCAACTCGACATCTTCCGTCGACTCAAACATTCCCGCATCGCAGCTTCGCAAAGCTCGGTTGTTTCGCCTCGAGTCGGCGCGGAATTGGAAGAGGAAATGGCCGATAGCTTGATTTCGTCATCTTTGTCAGCCAGCGAAACGAAGACCTGAAGCTGCTCTGGATCGTCGCCTGCTTGACTGTTCAACAAGGACAAGTGTTCTTCCAGCTCATCTGCGAATTTCTGACAGGCGGCTTCCGGCGAGCCGGATGTTTCGATTCGGCTGATGAGTTCCGTGATGGAAGCCAGGTCTCGTGTCTGTTGGTGTTGTACGCAAAGCTCTCGAGCGATTTTCCATTGCTTGATTGCGCTGAATACGGACAAATGGATTTGGCGAAGCGATTCCGCGTCGGAAAGCTTTGTTGACAACGAAACGATGGACTCGAGCTGATCTTTTTCGTCATCGAACGGCGACGCGATCAGCAATGCAGAATTCCCACCGTCGACAAGCCGTGTGTTCTCTTCGATGGAGCGGTTGCTGATGCAGCTGCGAATGCCGACACGCCCTGCCCACTTGCGGATATTGCCGGGGATTTCCTCGTGTCGTGTGCAAAGTACATCGACTTCGGTCTTGTCAGAATCAACAATGTCCAGCTTCACGTTAAACACAACGTCGATGCTGGTCTTTTCGACAATCTGCTCGGTTAAGCGATTCAGCAGTTTCCGGCGTGCTTCTGCGTAAGGAATCGCGAGGCTTTTGGCCGCGTCTTGAATTGCGATCTGGTCGATTACTCGTGTCAACCCGTTGATAACATTGGGTTGAACTCTAACTTTCGAGTTGGGTTTTGCAGTTTCCGTTGCCATGATCTTCTACACGAGAGCTGTGGTATTTGCTGGAATCCGTGTCTGAAGGAAGACCAGTACGACCTATTGTTGTTGGTTGGAATGAGGAGGGGAAATCCTGCTACTTGCGGGCAGCTAACTCGCCCTTGGCTTTGAGTTTTCTTGCAGTCGAAGGAGATTCATTGTCCAAAATCATCTTGCAGGAGACACCGCTTGGCCAAGTGAAATTAGAATTATCAATCTTTACTTTGACTCGGCACGTGCCGCTTTGTGGGTCGGCATTGGGTGAAACAAACTCGATCAGACCTTTGGCATTTTCGGCGAATTGATCAATCACCAGCTCGACTTCCTGACCCGAAGATATTTTCAAAGCCTTCTGCTGGGGAACAGAAAAAACTGCCAGCAAAGGATTGAGTTGGATGACTTGAGCGACGATTGGATCGTTTGCCGAAACGAATTCGCCTTCATCTTTGAGTACACGAGTGACAATTCCGTCGATCGGAGATCTCAAACGACGCTGTTCCAGCTGAGCTTCAATTCGCTTCATTTCGAAAGATTTTAAATCCAGTTCGTCGCGAACGGATTCGACCTGAGCCCGAGCAACTTCGGCTTGTGTTTGTGCTCTGTCCAATTCAACCTGACTCGCGTGATTTCGTTGGAAAAGTCCCTGTAGCTTCAAAAGCCGTCCTTCTTGCATCTTAAGTTCAGCCGTAGCTGATTTCAGACGCCCTTTAGACTCCAGACTACACTGGGCGATTTCTTTAGCGGCCGAGAGTACCTTCTCGTCCAATTTCGCCAGTATGTCACCTTTTCGCACTCGATCACCTTCTTTGACTTCGACGGCAACCAGCGTTCCCATTTCGGAAGCCGCCACCTCGATTGAACGATACGGTTCGGTGAACGCCGAGATACTCGAATAATTGGATCCCGACGAAGACGTCTGAGCGCCAACTTCGATTGCAAGCAGAAGCACGATAATAAGTGCTGCGATCAAGGTCGATTTGTTATACATGATTGTCTTTGTTGCTGGCCGGAAGGAAGGTAGTAAGTCGAATGAGTCACTGTTGAAAAATAGGTCCAGATGGCTCCCAACAAGCGGGAAATTGTGAGTTCGCAGTATTCTCCCCGTAAAAATTGGGGGGAACACGTCCGATTTGACCGGAACGAAAGGTCGTTCTGGCTGTACCGACCTTGACGATTCTAGTGAGCGGGAGGGACCAGAAGTGATCGTTGTGACAGTCGGCACATATCGAGCAGCTCATTGGTGTTCTGCAAAATGTCGTACAGCGTACTGTTTTGTTTCGTAACGATTGAAATGAAACCAGCTTTCTCTGCAATTTGAGCTGCGCCGTGTTTCTCGGCGGTGTCTTTCAATCGTCCAGCGATCGCGACGATGCCGTGGATATCTCGTTTGTCCAGAGCTGCGGAGAGACGTTCGATTTGCATCCCAATATTCAAAGCTGCATGTTTGGAGATAAGCTCTGGATCGAAGTCGATAGCGCTCTTGCGGACATTCAATGTTGTAATCAATCGCTCGACTAATTCAGGATCAAACTGTTCTCCGGCGCACCTTCGCAGTTCTTCACGTGCCTCCCGAGCGCTCATACCCTTACGATAGGTCTTGTCAGAGGTCATTGAATCCCAGGCATCAACGATAGCGAGGATTCGCGATCCGATCGGCAGTCGCGGCCCATCCTGAGCAAACGGTATTCTGAAATGCTCAACGATTTCACTCAATTCTTCGCATGCGAACGAAGTCCGAATAAGCTCGACTCCGATCCGTTCATGAGCTTTCATTACCGCCCATTCTTCGTCAGACAACGCCTGAGGTTTCAGCAGAATCGCGTCTGGAATTCCAATCTTGCCAATGTCATGAAGCAATGCGGCAATTTCCAGCGTGTAGCAGTCTCTCATCGGCAGCAGACCTTCAGCGACTGCGACGCAAACGTCGGCAACGCGACGGCAATGGTTTGCGGTCTCCTGGTCTCGATACGCCAATGCGGAAATTAGTGCGGTTACGGCATGGAATGGAATCTCGTTTGAGTTCGAGTCTCCTCCATCGCCTGTTCGGCTGACCAAGCTCTCATCAACCTCGAGGTCTTCCGGAACCTGATCAAAACAAACAACACGGTTTCGACCGTTTCGTTTTGCAAAATACAGGCATTTGTCTGCTTGTTCCAGCAAGTCCTGAGGAGTTCCAGGTGATTGGCACAAGGCTGACACGCCAATACTCGTGGTAACCGTCAATTGTTCAAATTCAATAGCGGCAATTGCCTGTCTGATCTTTTCGCCGACTTTACCCGCTTGCTCGAGCGTCGTATGAGGTAGCACGACCGCAAATTCTTCTCCACCAAACCGGCAAACGATGTCGGCATCCCGACTGGCATCTCGCAAAGTCTGCCCCACGACCTTGAGAACTTCGTCGCCCATCGCGTGGCCGTGGTTGTCATTCACGGATTTGAAATGATCAATATCGACCATGAACGCTGAAAGCGGCTGGCTGTAGCGGCTACAGGCGTTCCAAGTCAGCTCGAATTTCTGCAGGAACGAACGCCGATTATCGCAACCGGTCAACGGATCGGTCGTAGCAAGTCGTTCCAACTCGGAGTTCTGCCGTTTGATTTCTTTGGTAGACGCATCAAGCTGAAAAACCATCTCTTTCAACTCGTTCTTTTTCCTTTCGAGTTGAGTGACATCCTCAAAACTTGCGAGCACGCCACGTCGCTTGCCAGACTCATCTAGAATCGGAGCGCAACTAACCGAGTACGTTGTTTCGCCATCATCTTCGTTGGCCATGCTGAGTATTTTTCCGCGTATTTTCTCTCCTGACTGCAAGGTTTCCCGCCATGGCGTCTCGTCGGTATCGCCAGAATCGTTCTTTACGAACGGCAGAGTCTTTACATTCTTGCCAATTAATTCTTCGAGGTTCGCGTCAATCGCTTGCTGGAAAGCCCGGTTTGCCAATACGATCCGTTCGTTCTTATCCAGTACCAGCAGGCCTTCCGCTAGTGTATCCAACGCTTCACGCACGCGGCTTGGAATGACTTTGGACGGATTCAGGTGCCGAAGCACAACCCGCAGGTAAAAGTAGTAGGCAAAGCAACCTACGAACGCCACGAACCCAGCCATCAGAAACTCCGGATGGCTTTTCAACCAGCCAATGAGTGTTCCATTGTTTCTCTTGAACCGGACTTCTAACGTGCCCCACAGATCTTCTCCACCATAGATCGGTGTCGAGATCTCATGTTTGGTGGAACCCTCAGCGCCTCCCAGTGACCATTTAGCGAAATGGTCGCCAGCTTCCACAATTTGTTGTCCGTTGGATTTGCGCAAGCCGATTGTTTCGACATCGCTATTTCGTTCCAGAACCGAATCAAAACTACGGTGCATAGTCTCCGAATCGGCGCGGTTAGCCAGTGCCGAGAACGTCATGGCAAGCGACTCGCAATAATGCTGACGCGTGCGAGTCACCTCAGCAGTTCGATCTGGAAACAACCCAAAGATACTGCCCATCAGCACCATGCTAACGGTCAGCGCTACCAGACCAAATACGATCCGTACTACGGGAGATATGAATCGAGAGGAAGGCATGGTTCACGCACAAGCGAGGAAGGAGGTGGTCAGTCAGTCAGCAGTTACCGGATCGGCATCGGTAAACTGTAGTTCACTGCTGA
>CAZXLW010000018.1:45595-74281 GCA_964641465.1 uncultured Pirellulaceae bacterium
GTCAGTCAGTCAGCAGTTACCGGATCGGCATCGGTAAACTGTAGTTCACTGCTGACGCCCTGAACGCAATTCGCCGCTAGACAAAGAGCAAACCAATACGAGCATTCGCTTCAACCCGTACAATCGGTCGAAACGGAACCGATTCTCAGATACACAGCTACCAGATAGGTGGAATTCCCGCGTTGAATTCGAGATTCCACGGCGAGGGATTAGTTCTCGTCTTTGGCGGAATCGACGGAGATGTTGACCGCAACGATCTTCCAGGTTGTTTGTTCCTGAACCAATCCGTAATCAAAATTGACTTTTGGCTCGACTGGGAAATGCCCTCGCAGAGTAACAACTCCTTTCGAGTTGATCGTGGGAGTCATATCAAAGACGGGCGACTCGCCATTGATCCAACCCAAATGGACATTCTCCTTGATGAACGACTTGAAAATGGTGCTGAATCTTCTGATGGGAATTTGTTCTCTGAACGGTTCAGCAGTCGCTTCGTGAAATGCAGAAAAATCTCCAATGGATACTGATTTGGCAAAACGCTCCGTCTGTTCTACGGTCAATCGTTTCAAAGTCGCGATGTCGGGTAGAATTAGTTTTCCGCCGCCGGAACTGACTGTCAAATTGAAGTCATGCAGTCTCCAATCGTTTGCTTGATTCTGGAACGAGTACTCAAAACCAACCGGAGTTTCCGAAGGAAAAGAGCCCACCAACCGCAACGTACCATCAGCCGCTAACGATGGCGGTTGAGAAAACTCAGGCGTTACAGACTCGAGCAATTCGAAGTCAATTTGTTCATTCGTGAATTTCTCGACCACTCGGTCAAACTGTTCCAGTGGGAAATTCGTCTTGAATTCTTTTGTTGTCTGTTGATGGAACGCAGAGAAGTCTCCGTCCTTGCCACCTTGCGAAAACCTACTGGTCCAATCCTGCACGATACCCAACGCTTTGTCCTCGTCCGGAATATCCAGTATCGACAGGTTCTTTGTCTCAAGAAATTCGACCGGAATCGGTGAATTGAATGGCTCATGGGGTGCCATTTCGGATGCTTTTGCATTACGCATCGGCGCGTTGTTCCGCGTTACAGCGCCGGTCCGTTTACGCTCGCGGCTATCATTCGTTGACAACGCCGTTTGCGGATCAAAGCCGTCATTTAACTGGGTATTCCCGCCTAATAAACGGTTGTCGGATTCGCCATCGCGCATCGCACGCTCAAGCCTATCCACCTTCCAGGCGCCTTGTTCCAAAACGAGAAACACATCCAAAGGAATCTGGTCTCCGGATTTCGTGGCAATCTGCCCCGACAACTTACCGTTTTCATCATCAATCGTAGTTATTGTCCAATTCGACGATTGGTACTGATCTATCCCGTTTTCCGTCGCGTAGTCACGAAGTTCTTCGTCAGTAATCGAATTGGAGAACTGGATCGACATTTCATTGCGAGCGAGTTCGACTTGATCGTTTCTCAATTGTTGCAAGAAATTGTCAGCCGAAGATGCTGCCCCGGAAGTGGCGAAGGAGACCCCACCAACAATCAAACTGACAAAACCGATTACGCCCAGAGAGAACAATGCAATGCAGGCAGCGACAGCCAAGGTAGTTTTTCTTTTCATGATAATTGCTCGATCGCATGATCCCTGCGGAAACCAAAAAGTGCGAATGAATCGAAAGGTCGACCGATCAGCGGACCGACCTTTATCGCCAATGGAAAGACGGGATCGTTATAGGTAGCTAGAGGTTACCTAATTGGAATCGGCATCAGGTTGAAGAAGGTCCAGCTGATCATTTAAGTCAACCTGCAGTTCGTCAGACTCAACTGCAGTTTCGATCGTTGATGCGGATTCCATCATTGGAAAGGAAATTGCTGGTGTGTCGGCCAATCCAGAATGAGTAGTATGTTCTGGGGAATACTTCCAACCGGCATAAACCCAACCCAATTCTGCCCGAAGTTGAACCAACTGGAATCGTTCGGCCAATCGCCGGGTATCCGAGTCAGCGATGCTGTCGAGTGGGATCAAGTTCGCGGGAAGCTTAATTGGTTTCCCTTGGGCTGCTTTCATCACATCATTCAAGCGACCTTTCAGGAAGTTCTTGAATGGCACCGTTGCAATGTTGGTCTGTTTTTCATCCACCAATTCGACGGTCACCTGGGAGTCTGGCACCAACAACAGAGACTCCGGGCCTTGTTGAATTGAGAAACTCAAGCGGATCTTCAACCCGTTGCGAATCCTTTGTCGATCTCGCGTAAATTCGTCGCCAGTAATTGTCACAGCAAACTTGTTGTCTTCGAATTCGATCTGGATCGGTCTGGCCTCAGCAAATTTAATACTGAAGCCGTCATCGGCGTCTTCGTTCTCCGGGCGAGCCATGGAAACTCCGGTTAATTCGGCGAAGCGCTGGGCAATTTCAACGTTGGTTAATCGCTTACCTGCCAACAACGGGCTAACGTAGTTACTGAGCATGGACTCGTGTATTTTGGCATGCACATCGGCGGCGAGATTGCTGAAGAACTGGGGCTGCGTAGTCGCAGCCAGATCGTAACGCGTCGAACGATGCCCGACCGCGATCAGACGATCAGCAGTTGTGAAAAAGTAAAGGTAAGGCAACAGCTGGCTGGTGTCAGTCTGGCCGAGGTTGATGTCCGCGAAACGCTCATACCCTTGCGATAACGCCTCGTCAGTTTGACTTTCAAAATCGGGGATCAGTTGAGCTTTTGTTCGCTTTCGCGAGATAGATTCGGACAGGTACTTACTTTCCCAGTATTTCTTATTGGCAATTCGTTGAACCAAACTGGAAGAACTATCAACACCTTTGAAGTACGAATCCAGCTGCAGATCACCGTAAACGTCACAAGCGAACATTCCGCCGACATTGGCAAAGATGTCTCGACGAGCATTGAAACTTCCATTGGCACCTGCAAACCCGGTAATACGCCCCGACTTGGTAAAGGTATTCGATGTAATGGTTCCGCTGAGGTCGATCGCGGCATGCAATTGATTAGGATCAGGGACGAACTGCACGCTGACGTTTCCAGTCACAAACGCCTGGCCGCGTACCAGTCGACTAAGAATCTGTTCGTTGACTCGACGAAATTCACTCACGTCTTTCCCGGCGATCTCGTTTATCAGGTAGTCGGAAACCTCGAGATACAAGTTCGGCATCGAATGCTTGGCGCGGATTGAGGCAACTAGATCTGGCACTTGCCCGGCACCTTCTAGCCAGCCTGACAGAAAACCAACCGTAGCGGCTGAGCGCCGATCGTTATCCAAAGTCAATGTTTCGTAGGCGGCGGTGAGTTTTTCCAAACGATCAGAATACAGGTCTTTGGTTCTTGGGTTTGCTCCAGACAGGAAGGCGGTTTTCAATCGAACCACAGATTCGACCGCCTGAGCGAAATAAACGTCATTTCGCAAGACTCTCAGCTGCTCGTAAGGTCCGAGGTACTTATTGAATGTCCCCAATGTCTCACGAAATCGCTGCTGACGCGCCCGCGTCTTGTCGTCGTACTCAGCCAGTTCAGTACGCAGATCTTCCAGCTTTTTCTCGTAGTCCTCGATTTCGCCTGCAAGCAAACTGCGGCTACGTTCGTTCGCAGTAAATTCCGAATTGTCTTCGCTGGCAAGACTTGTACGAACACTTTGTTCGTTAGCCAAATCGTTTCGAATCGTTGTATCGCCATCATCAGGGCCGGGTGGGGCCTGACCTTCTAACCGAGGCTCGTCTTTTAAATCGTCCAACCATTTTTGGATTTGTTCTCGTTGCTGATTGAGTCGGCCGACCTGTTCCTTGATATTTTCAATCGTTGTTTCGACTTTTTCGATCTCTGCTTCGATGTCGCTCTTGGACCTGGCAGGTGACAGTTCAAACTCCGCCGTTTCCAGGAAGTCCACAAACTGATCCGGTTTGAGCAGATAGTACAACTCCGCACGAGGGCGACTGGTCAATCGCTTCTTGTAGAATCGCTTCAGCATCGTAATTGCGAAAATCGCATCGTCTCTTAGAATATCCAGCCCCTTGGCGTCTGCCGGGCGATATTCGTTTCTGGCCCGCTCCAAAGCATAGCGCACGTCGGCAGGAGTTCGCGACATTTGGTATAGTTGCTGTTCGATACAACGTCGAACCCGATTGAAAACGGGATGATCCAGGCCGTCGATCGGCTGATCAAACCGCTGTTGGACCTCCGTTAACGCAGCTACGTTGGCTGAATGACCGAGAGCTGATTGCGTATCAAGTACGTTGAGGGCAAGGATCTGCCGCCATCTTCTGGCTCGCTCATCAGCGCCCAGCCAACTGTTAAGACTGGCAACGGCATCACGCAACTCCCGCTCCGAATCGGCTTGAACCGGGCGGTGGTTTGCTGCCAGACCGAATGTCAGAAATGCAGCCAGGAAAATCAGATTTATTGTGTTCTTATAGTTCATCTTGTTTGTTCGCCATCTGTTGAATTAACAGTATGAGAGCCGTTTATGTTAGTTCAGAAAAATGAGAAATCTACGTCCCGAAATATGGACCTGAACTCCAGCTGTAACGATTTGCAAGGATGTGCTCAAAATGGCGGCAGAAGGCACGCGGAAGCGTAGCCGATAGTTAATGCCCCACTCGTCAAAAATCAAAAATTGACGATAATTCGGGTTTTTCGAAGACCTTCGAGGACTGACAAAATGGATGGATCGCTTTTTGAGCGTGGCAAGACATTGGAAAACAACTTCTTTCGCGAACGCGACCAACAATTGGTCGATAAGCTGCGAGCTGAGCTCAAACAATCCGAGGCACGCGAAGCGCTCGCAAAAGCGAGTGGAATCAGCGACGATTCGGTCTTGGATGCCATGTTAGCGAGCAAAGTGACTGCCGAATCGTTGACCGGCATCTCGCTCGTCCCGCTGGTAACCGTTGCCTGGGCTGATGGCGTGATGGAAGCCAAAGAAATCGCGGCCATTACCGAAGCGGCGACACAATCTGGAATCGCCGCGGATTCTGCGGCTCATGGGCTGCTCAAGAGCTGGTTGGACGAGAAACCGTCCGCCGATTTGTTGACCAGCTGGAAAGAATATGTTTCGGCCCTGAAAGAAAGTCTCGACGAAGCAGCATTTGGACAACTTAAATCAACCGTCATCGGCCGCGCTCGTCAGGTTGCTGACGCTGCCGGTGGGATTCTCGGGTTCGGTAAGACTTCGGATGTGGAATCGTCAGTTATCGACGACCTGGAAAAAGCTTTCGGATAGTTTCGGTTAGTAATGCAGGCCTAAGTCCACCAGGGTAAAGGCATGTGGGTAATTTGAAATACTTCGCCAATTGGCCGGATTGATTCTATGCGGACTCGTATTGCTTTGTCTCGATCTTGGACTTTGGTTGCCATTAGTTGCATTGTGGTGCTCGGTTGTTCGCAACCTGAAACTGTGGAAACCGAAGTCGAAGCGGTCAGGCAGCCACCCAAACCAATCAACGTCATACTTGTTGATGCGCCGGGAATTGACGAAGAAATCGTTCGTCAGTGGGCTGCCAGCCGAGATGGCGTTGTCAATATCGCGACCGCATCGGCGGCGGACATCGCAGATAATGACTACGCTTCGTTGGCGAAGCAGGACATTATCATCTACCCACCGAAGCTCATGGGGCAGTTGTCGGCGGATAAGCGAATTCTTGAACTGCCGGACGAAGTCTGGGAATCGGAGCAGTTGGACAACCGGGCTATTCTTCGCAATAGCCGCACCAAGCTGATTCGGTTTGACAATAAGCGATGGGCGGTACCGCTCGGTAATTCGAATTTCTCATTGTTCTGCCGCTCGGATGTATTGGAACTGACCAAGACAAAAGCTCCTGAGACCTGGGACGACCTGATCGCGATTTCCAAGGCCTGGGAAAGCATCGACGACTTGAAAGATGTCGATGGCAACAGCCTTCCGACGAATATCTTGATACCGTCCAAAGGCGAATATGCAGCCCATTCCATGTTGGCGATTGCGGCGTCCAGTGTCAGGCACCGAGGCAAGCTGAATGCGCTTTTTGACCGCGAAACGATGGAGCCCTTGATTGATCGCGAGCCGTTTGTCGCGGCGCTTTCGCAGCTCAAAGCTCTAACCAAAGAGTTTAAGGATCGCTCGGTCAACGATGTGATGGACCAGTTTTGTCGCGGTGAGGCAGCGATCGTGGTTGGCTGGCCGGCAGCATCCTTTATAACCGAAACGGAGATTTCCGATCTCGCGATCGACAAATGCGAGATCCATCGCTTGCCGGGCAGCACCAAGTGGTTCGATTTTTCGGCTAAGAGTTGGCAAGAAGTTGAAGACGACCAGAACGACGAAGGCGTTGTAGCTCAAGTCGAATTGCTTGGCTTCAACGGCTTGCAAGCTTCGCTACTGACTACCAACGCACACCCGACGACTGCTTTCGAGTTCCTGTCGTGGTTAGGCAGTAAGCAGTCGGCAGTAAAGCTTTTCGCGTCTTCTCCTCAGGCTTCGCCGACTCGCGCAAGCCACCTGGGGAACACGCTGCCGTGGACTGGAGATATGCTGAGCGTCGCAAATTCCGATTTGTATTCTGAACAACTCGCAGAGATCAATGAACAACATTTGTTTTTGAGGTTCCCGCGAATTCGCGGAATCCAGGAATACCTCGACGAGCTTTCCCGCACCGTGCGTTCCAGTTTACAAGGTCAGACCAGCCCGGAAGCGGCGTTGCAGGACGTTGCGAAGAAGTGGTCAGAGCTCACGGAAAAGTATGACAAAAGACAGCAGGCCCGGCTGTTGCGAATGGATATCGAGCTGTAGGCCTTTCGCATTTCGCCGGCATTAAAGTCAATCAACCGTACGCAACGACAACTAATGGTTGGTGCCGTTACAAGAAACGCCGAATAGCGACTGAATGATTGATCTAAACGATCCGTATTGGCAAGCGAACGATGACCGGGCTCGAATTGCGCGTGAGTTTCAGAACTTGCAAAAAGCGATTGCCGCCAAAGAAAGTTCGAATGAATGGCGAGAGCATGCCCTTGAATTAGTGAGTTGCTGCCATACATGTCCGTATGTTGATTTCGCTTCGATCCTTCCGCATTGCCTGGCCGTTGCTCAAGACGCGTCAGCGAGTGATCGCGCTGAATGGCTAACGTTTCTCGTGCAGTGGACGTGTACCAGCAAGATAATGAAAGTGGAAACATTCGATCCAGTAGAATTCTTGAAATCCTTTCAAGATGCACTTCTTGAGAATTTCCCAATGGTCACTACCGACGACCAGAGAGCGGCTCTGTTGTGCGGCCTCGCTATTTCACAGCAAGATTTTGAATTGGCTGGCTTGCTAGACGAACACCTTCGTCAAAAAGGTTTCTACTAGGATTTCATGGATTCTCTGTTTGGAATTTAGAAGCTCTTGATACCTCGTATTCGAATTCGCACACTACTGATATACATAGCGATACTTGCCATCGCGGTTTCCGCGGCTACGCGAATCTATCACTCCTTTGTGCCACGCGGCGCTTCTGCGATGCCTTTCTTGCTGGCTTCGGTTGATGGCGGAACGATCGAATCACCCAACGGCACTGTTTATGAAGTTTGGTTCAATGACACGGGTGCGGCCCATTCTGGCGCTCACTGGACATGGATCGTTGCAACTCATCCGGTGTACGGCAAGCGTGTTGTTACCGAAGGGTATCTTGGGTCCGAATTTGCTGTAGGGAAACTTCCTATTCCTGTATCGTGGGACGGAGAGATTCCGAAAGTTCCATTCTTATCGGGTCAGAATGGAAACTGAGTTCGAAAATAATAGCTAACGCGAAACCAGCCAGAGTGCGGCATCTCCTCGCGGCGCCCGCCATGCGCGATTCGGATTCATCAAAAAATAGCCGCGTCGATTGACGCGGCTAGGTGATTTTGAGTTCGAATCGCTTCACGATCTACTACGCAGTAGCTGGATCGTCGCTCGCGATCGGGTCGCCTGGGTTCAAGCCAACGCTGTTCATCAGCCATAACAGGACTGGTGAAGCAACGAAGATTGAACTGTACGTTCCGACGATCACGCCAATTACCAGCGAGAATGCGAATCCGTGAATCGCATCGCCACCAAAGCAGTACAAGATGAAGACCACGATGAACGTTGTCAGCGAAGTCAAAATCGTACGGCTAAGAGTTTGCGAGATACTTGTGTTGACGATCTCGGCATTCAGTTCCGGTCGCTTACCGCGGACTTCGCGGATCCGGTCAAACACCACAATTGTATCGTTCAGCGAATAACCAATGATCGTCAACAGAGCCGCTACGATTGGCAAGCTGACCTTGAAATTCTCGATACCAAGGAATCCAAGCCCGCCAGCAACATAATGACTGATCGCGATCGCACCAAGCACGACCAGAACGTCGTGGATCAGGGCGACAACAGCAGCCAAACCAAACGCAACATTTTGGAATCGAATCCAAACATAAGCGATAATGCCTAGCAAGCTGGCGATGATCGCCACCAATGCCTGGATCTGAGTGTCCTTCGCAATCTGACCACCAACCGAACTAATCGTTGGGAAGTATGGCTTGGAGTTATAGTCCGCTGCCCAGGAATCAAAGATCTGCTTGGCGTCATCCGTCTTGGGAAGTTTCAATGATACCGTCCAGTCTTTCGACATGAACGAATTCGGTGAACTGTCAGCGTCCATGTTTGGATAGCTCAACTCCACCTGTTCCGGCGATAGCTCAAAGTCAGCTTTGGTTGCCGCCGCTACGATCAGCGTTGTCAATTCTTTGCCTGCAACCGGAAACTTGAATTTCAAGTCCGTGTTCACTTCTGGCAAAATTGATGAGTCATCCGCAGCAGAAAATCCAGGTTGGAATTCATTGTTGTCGTCAGCAGGGACCTGCATCGTTTCGTCCACGATTGCACCAGGAGACAACTGCGAGTCGCCTTCCGGCACATCTTGTGTGTCGACCGTTAGCGAATCAGCACTATCCACCTGCAATCCACCAGTCGTTTCGACTGGAACTTCTGCCGGCTGCTGAACAGGAACTTCGACTGGAACCTCTAAAGGCATTTCGTCCTGGTAAGGTCCGTTCAGAATGACGGCTGGTCGAGTGAAGTTCATTGCCGAGAATAAATTCGGAGCATTAAGCCAGTTGTAGCCCGAATCGCCAGCCGCTGGTTGTGATGACGGCATGTTAGAAACTGGTTCGCCAACCTCAACATTCAGCAACTCCAGCTTGCCGTCGAAGACTCGAGCGATCAGCGGAGCCAATTCTTCGTAAGTCGGCTCCCCTTCTCCGTCGAAGCTTTTCAAATTACTGTCAATCTTGAAGATCCGGTTTTTGTATTCGTCATCCAGCTTGGCTGAAATCGAAGAAACCGAGAACTCAATCTCGTCGCCATCAACTGTCAAATTTTCACCTGTCAAAGCATCTTCTATCATCTGACGACACTTGTCGGAATCTGGATCGAGTTGCTGATTGAAAACGGCTCGTACCGTTGATCCACCACGCAAGTCATGGTGCAGGATTTTGTCCTGCAAGCCAAACATGGCGGCAATACCGACACCGATCAGTGCGACTGAAACCAGACCAGCGATAAATCTTTTGCTGATGAAATTGATATCCGTCTTGCTGAGCATGCGAATCATTGACAATCGAGTGATCCAGCGTTTTCGCTCCCAGATATCAAAGATCGCCCGCGAGCAATAAATCGCAGTAAACATTGACATCAGGATACCGAGGATCAATGTGACAGCGAATCCTTTGATCTGCTCAGTACCAATCACGTACAGGACGATCGCAGTAATCAGCGTGGTCAAGTTCGCGTCAACAATCGTCGTGGTCGCTTTATCAAAACCATTTCGAATCGCCATCCGCAAGGCGGCACCTTTGTCCAGTTCCTCCCGGATCCTTTCAAAGATCAGCACGTTCGCATCGACCGACATACCGACCGTCAATACGAGACCGGCTAAACCTGTCAGCGTCAGTGGCTGCTGGATCGCCATGATCAGAGCCACAATAAACACCAGGTTCAACATCAACGCGAGCGCCGCGACGACTCCGGCAAAGCGGTAGTAGAACACCATGAAGACCAACACGATCAGGAACGAGGTTCCGATCGCAAAGAGTCCTTTTTCTTTTAGTTCCTGGCCGAGATCCGATTCGATAAACTGGCTGCTGATCGGATTGTCATTCAAAGCCACGTCGATGTTACCGGAACGCAGGTTGATCAACAGGTTGTCGATCTCTTTGCGTGTGAAGTTACCTTCGATGACTCCACGGCTTCCGATCGCATTATTCAACTGCGGCCAGTTATGCACCTGATCGTCGAGCACGATCGCCATCTGGAACTTACCTTCCGAGCTTGGTTTATGTGCCCAGGTGAAGTCATACATTTTACCAGCACCGTCGCCGCGAAGTCCAAAGTTGACACTGTCACGACCACGCTCATCCATACCAATCGTCAGCTGGGAAGGATCGAGGTCCTTACCGGTGACTCGCATGCTTTCTTCTACTGGTTCCATCAATAAGACTTGTGGAACTCCCGGCTGGTTGGCTTCCCACCATTCCGTGAATTGTTGTCGTGCGAATGCTTCATCATTAGCACTAATTGGGATGCGCGACGTGTCGACGATTCGGCCGGTACGACTGTCACGTAGCAGCATAGAACCGCCAGGAGGCGACTTGTAAGGAACCAGCGAGCGTCCTTCGGGATCTTCTTTCGCCAGCGTAAACCATTTGGCGAGCGGCATCTCGCGTTCTACGCCGTTGATTTCTTTCGTTACGGAGCCAACTTTCTTTGAGAGCTCACCACGGTTGGCCATTTCGACTGCCTCCAGCCGAGCTTCTTTGTGTTTACTGAACCGTCCTTCGTTCACGATCAGGAACTGTAACTTCCCGGTTTTTACCAGGCGATCCCAGATCTCGTCAGCTTCTGCTTTACTGTTCGTTGGGATGGTGACTTCCAGCTTATCCGTGCCCAGCGGCCGGATCATGATTTCTTTGGTACCGGACGGGTCAACACGTCGCAGCAGGTTGGGAATAATGTCGGCGGCCGTTGCTTTCGAGTTACCGAACGAATCATCATCGCTATCGCCCAAAGCCTCGGTATTCAGCGAGCCGATCATGTTGATACCGCCCCGCAGGTCGATACCGAGTCGAGGCCCGTACTGATCGATCACTCCGTCGCCGTCAGAATCAAGACGCCAATTGACGCCGATTAACATCGTTGCCACAAAGATACAGCCAAAAATCAATGCGAGCTTTGAACCGTACTCTGGCAGTCGAATCGACTTAGCCAAATAGTTCCCAAGGAAGATGGCAAACGCGACAACTGCGATCAACATCAGGAAGCCAATAAAGCCCTGGTACTGCTCGAAGAAAGTCGGCCCAGCCGGGGCCGCTTCAACGTCGGCTTGCCCGAGCAAGCGGAAGACGACAGAAAAATTACTTGTAGCCAAAGCCCAGCAATTGTTTGAAATCGTATCAAACATCACGAAATTATCCCAAAATGAATTCGTCGTAACTATTTTTTTCGGACCACGATCATGTGGCCTTGGTCAGCATCACTCGTTTGCGGGCTCGTCTTCTGACAAGACCCGGATGACCGACTTTTTCAAAATCTTCATCTTGGTATTCGTGTTTTCGTCGATGCGAATCGTTATGAATTCGCCTCCATCGCGTATGTTGACAACGATTCCTTTTATGCCACCGGCCGTAACAACCTCGTCATTCTTTTTGAGGTTATCCAACATTACATTAGCCTGAGCTTGATCCTTTTGTTGTTGTCTGGGCAGCATGATCAAAAAGTACAACATCATGATTGCGAGCATTATCCAGAGGAAACTAAAGCCCTCAAAGAGCCCGCCTCCTCCGCTTGGAGCTGCAGCACTACCGGCTTCAGCGTTCGGAACAGCCGCACCGGCATCTCCCCCTCCAGGCAAAACCTGGACGGCAAGCAACCAACACATGCAATATATAGAATCCATGAAAGTACTTCTTGAAGCCGCCTCGAAACAGCTAACGGTTAAACCAGAAAACTGTTATCGCGATTGGCTCCCAAATCGAAAAACGAATACCGAGATATTTGTCGGTAAAACATCATCGCCTTCGGTAGGCCGCATGCAGAATTTCGCATGCAGCCATGACCAACTTGTGGGCAATGACCTGTATTCGTGTTAAATCTTAAATCTTGCATAAAAAACCAACAAGTCCAACTTGCTGAAATCATTGACCTTTCGCCAACCAGCCGTCCATTCGCTCCTGATAAAAGTCCAGCAATCGGTCCGCCGCAATTGCCTCACGCACCTGCCTCATCAATCGGTGGTAATAGGCAAGATTGTGGAGCGACAGGAGAACTGGCCCCAGCATCTCACCAGCGATAACAAGATGACGTAGGTAGGAACGACTTAAATCGCTGTGGGGGTAGTCCAAACCTTCCTGCAATGGCCTCGGATCATGCCGATGACAGGCGTTTCGCAGCTTCAAAGGACCGGTGTCAGTGAACGCCATACCGTTCCGGCCGTTTCTGGTTGGCATCACACAATCAAACATGTCCACGCCTCGGATTACTGCCTCCAGCAAGTCCCGTGGTTTACCCACGCCCATCAAATAACGCGGTTTATCGGTCGGCAGGTGCGGCGAAGTCACCTCAATCGTTGAATACATCTCCTCAGAAGACTCGCCGACACTAAGACCACCGATGGCGTAGCCAAAGAAATCCAGCTCGACCAATTGCTCAGCAGAAAGTCTTCGCATCGCCGGGTCGAGACCTCCCTGTACGATTCCATACTGCACCTGATCCGGACGTTGGTGAGCTCGTTTCGAGCGTTCAGCCCATCGAGTCGTCCGATGTAAAGCGTCTTCGATATCTGCTTGAGACGCAGGCAATTCGATCAAATGATCCAAGACCATCGCGATGTCCGACCCCAGCAGCTCTTGGATTTCAACACTCCGCTCCGGCGAAAGGGCGACCTTGGAACCATCGATATGCGACTGAAAAGTCGCGCCCTGCTCATCAATCTTGGTAAGCTGCGCGAGGCTGAACAGTTGGAAACCGCCGCTATCGGTCAAAATCGGACGGTCCCAGCCCATGAACTTGTGCAGTCCACCCATTTCCGCAACCAGCTCGGCGGTCGGTCGCAGTGACAGGTGATACGTATTACCAAGTAGTATTTGCGATCCGATGGCTTTCAGTTGCGACGTCATCAGGCCCTTGACGGTCCCGGCAGTACCGACCGGCATGAAGCAAGGCAGTTCGAGAACTCCCCGCGGTGTCGTCAGGCGACTTAACCGGGCCCCACAATGCTTATCAACATGGAGCAATTCGTATTTAAAATTGACGTGTTCAGGCATGCTTTTGCGAGCCAACAATAGATCCGTTTGTATTCAGGATTATATAGACCGTCTCGTCGGCTATTCAAAGCCACGAAGCTCCATACAGGATGTTTCGGACAGAAAGATCGACGGAATAGATCGAACCAGCCAAATCGGTCAACGCGTCCGTTGTTTATCGTCCCGGAAAACACAATCTGATTTTTCGAATGGGCCAAACGAGATCGCTACTTTATTTGACACGGCCAAAAACGACTGAGAAAATCGGGTCGTTATATACTTTTGTACAGGCGGAATGACTGATGTCTTCTTTTGAACGCAACTCCCTGATGGCAAACTTGATCGTTGATCTCGGATTGGCAAGCGAACAGGACGTTGCTCAGTCCTTGGATCAATTCCAGGCGAAGCTGACTAATAGCGATCATGAATTTCTCGAAGAGATTCTATGTGAAAAGCAGATCATCAGTTTGCGGCAGAAAGACCGGTTGACAGAAATCGCAATGGCCCTGGACCGATTCGATCGCTTGGACAATGTTCAAGCCTCCATGTCGACCGATGAGTTGACCCGGACAGTTGCCTCTGACAATCACGAACGTTCGAGAAACTCCAAACAGGATGCACAACCGAAATTCACGGATAGTGGCATAAGCCCTCACGTGGATCCGATCGAGCAACGCCCCGTGCAGCCTGAAAGCCACACATTTCCAGCCAAGCGGTTTCGGACGCTCAGGCCATTCGCGCAAGGTGGACTTGGAAGTATCTCCGTGGCACTTGATACCGAAGTCCACCGCATCGTGGCATTGAAAGAGATTCAGCCTCAGTTCATGAAATCGAAAGAAAGCCGCCATCGATTTTTGTTCGAGGGTCAGGTCACTGGGAGGCTGGAACATCCGGGCATCGTACCGGTCTATAGTCTGGGAGCAGATAAAAACGGACAGCCGTACTATGCGATGCGGTTGATCCAAGGCGAAAGCATGAGCAAGCAGATCAAGGATTTTTACAAATTCGAATTTGTGGATCAAAAATCAAGCTACTTGCCGTGGCTTCGCAAGACGATTGGGCGTTTGCAAGATGTGTGCATGGCAATCGAGTTTGCCCATAGCCAGGGAATCCTGCACCGTGATCTGAAGCCAGCGAACATCATGCTCGGTAATTATGGAGAAACTCTGGTCGTCGATTGGGGTTTGGCAAAGTCCATCAAAGACGAACAAGACGGCACTAAACAAGAAAGCTCGAAGGAGAAATCTAACGAAACGCTAGGGCACCATACGCGAACAGGTGCCACCATCGGCACCGTTGGCTATATGAGTCCCGAACAGGCATCCGGAAACCATGACGACATCACGCAAAAGTCAGATGTGTTCTGCCTGGGCTCAACGTTGTACGCGATTCTCACCGGGCAATCCCCATACCAGAACGCCAAGCAATTGAGTGATGTCAAACGGTGTGCGTTCGCGTCTCCACGTTCGCTCAATCGCCGGGTACCGCGTGGGCTGGAAGCGATTTGCGTCAAAGCAATGGCGATTGTGCCATCCGAACGGTACGCCTCGGCTCGCGACTTGGCAGACGACCTCGCGAACTGGAACGCCGACCAGCCAATCCAGGCTTGGCGAGAACCGTGGCTCGATCACCTGGGACGACTCTTGCGAAAGTACCGAACCATTGCAATCGCCAGCTTCATTGGCCTACTGGCTCTGTCCGGCGGACTGTTTGCCTACAACTCCGCCATCAACGACAAAAACCGAATCATCGAGCAGTCAAACAACGACCTGACCCAAAGCCTTGCAGTTGCCAGGGAGTCTTCAATGGAATTGCTGGAGGACTCCGAGTCAAAATTAGAAATGAACGCGTCGCAGCGTGCCAAAATTCTCGAGAACATCTATGGCTTGTACGGCAAAATCCACAAGCTTCAAGATGACGAACAGATTGGTCGAGAGTTCGCAAGAGTTGCTAGAACGTCAGCAAATGCGCTCCGATTTGTAGGGCGATACGAGATAGCAAATACTCGCTACGACGAGTCGATTGAAGTACTGGAACAAATCGCGTCGCGAAATTCGGTTGATGACAGCCCGTCCGATCACATCGCTCTATTCGATGTTTACATCGATAAGGTTGGAATTTTGAAGCTGGAAGACCGTTTAGAAAAAGCTACTAACTTACTTCAAAGGTGCTCTGAATTAACAGACTCTTTGCAAGCGCAAGCCCCCTCGAGTACCACCTACCAAAGAGCTGAAGCCAAGGTGAACTATGAGCTTGCAGGCATATGTTATCAACAAGCGAACTGGCAATGTATGCATGACGCTGCGTCAATAGCGGCTAAAATATTCCAAAAACTTGCCGATGGTGAAACAACTAATCCTTCAGACCGTGTTTTCTTTGCATTGTCCATGTCAGCCCACGGCAAGAGTCTTCATCATCTACAGAAAAACGAAGAAGCTCGCGCCTGCTTCGTGAAAGCGACAGAGTTGTGCGACAACTTACTAGCAAAATCTCCGGACAGAAATATGAAGTTCGCTGTCAGTGTCTTGTACCGGAATTACGCCGAGCACTTACTTGAACAAGCAAGTGTCGATTCAATCGAACTCAATCGAACTCTCAATAAAGCTATTAGAATTTCCAGCCAAAACATTGCGATGCATCCTGATACTGAATTCTACCAATTTATCAACGCCGATATTTTTAGAGTTCGCGGTGAGTTTCTTCACAAACAAGGGGAAAACGAATCTGCTCGCCAGGTATTGAATGCTGCCCTTGATAGATCGAAAAACTTGGTTGCCAATTCGCGATTTTCAAGCTATCGAATTGGAGTTGCTAAGATGCATCGATCTTTGGCTATTTTGGCTGCCAAAGGTTCGGATGAACGCGTGAAAAACGTGGAGAAAGCTTTGGCCATCCTGAAGCCTGTTGTTGAAACATCGCAAGAAATCGAGATAGCAGTTCGATTAAATAAGCAACTACTTGAATTGCATAGGCAGCAAGGCTTGTCAAATTTTAAATAGCAATGCTCTCCAATCCCAATTGTATCAACTGGGATTGGAGCATTACGCCAAAATTTTAAGTGATTGCAAGGTTGAGTAGCACTCCCGGGTCTGCGACGATAACCAATGTGGGTTCATTGTTCATACTACCGCCCTGCGATGTACCAACACCTGTGGATTCCTCTATCGTAATCGTAACTGCAATAATCGACCCGCCGGCACTGACGATCGAATCGCCCCATGGTTTTGCCATTTCGGTTGTATCGAATCGACCAAAGTAATTACCTGTTTGCCCGGGCACCTCTTCCAATGGATTCGCTTCAATTTTTTTGGTTGGATCAGTTGGATCTGAGATAATGAGCTTGCATCTGTTTACCGCGGTTATTCCCGTGCATTGAGTGAAAAACACGCCTGTGTGCGTTGTTGCGGTTTCTTTGGAAACAAAAAAGATGGGACTATGCTTAAGAATTAATGACATTGTTCAATCTCCGAGGTGAATTTTTTGCAAGCAGCACTCTCTTCGCTAACACCGAATGCTATTTGCTACTAAGTGGTTAGAAGTTGAAAACACAGAAACAAGCCGCGTGCTTTCATCGTAAATGATAGCAAATCTGAGCCTGACATCCAGATTTCGCCGAATCATCGTGAATATCCGCAAGTTTTGCGCAGCTTAACTCGATACTACTATCAGAAAACCATCGCATCGGTGGCACTGCACGAACGGACTCGCGAGCAAAAAGAATGATTACTCGAATCAGGATCGTCGGATTGTTGATTGTGGCGGCAATCGTATCCATGAACACCGGTTGCTTCTCAACCTTTGGTCCAACACTGGGGATTTTCAGCATCCCAGTTCCTGTTTCGCCTTACTGGCAGAAGCAAAAAGAAGATGACTTCTATGTTCACGAACGTTACGCTCGCGTTCCAATTATGGGCCCGTTGACTGCTGGAGGTCCGGTTGAAGATCTGGATCCGCCAAGCGATGACGAAGTCTGGTGGGCGTTGGAGCGTGCACACAGCGTCCAAGGCGGCTTCCCGTTCCTGCACGAAAAGCAGCGTAACGATGTGCGAATCGTCAAAGAGAAGATCGCTGACTACGTCGATCCAGCGCGAGTTGTCCCGCTAATCGGCCCCGTGCAACTGCATCACGTTCATTACAAATGTACCGTATTCTACGAACAAAGAACCGTCGTTGGCTGGCCAATCCCGCACACGCTTGTGGATGAAGAAGCAGCGGAAGTCATCTACGTCGATCATAACCACTTCCATATGGTCGGAGACGTTGACTTTGGCACTGGTAGCCAGCACTACTAGGCTCAACACAAAATGAGAACGAGGCCTAAAGCTTCGCGGCTTAATGTCGCGGAGTTTTTTTGTTTTTAACAGGCTGGGTTAAGTCAAGATTGAGCGATGCATCCGGCAGTCCCCCTTTGCCGGGTGAAACATCACTCTTTTCGGCATGTTTGTCAAAACCGGTTGAGGCGTTCAGTGCGACCCATATTCCAGTGTTGCGAAAGTCAACCTAACCACAAGATTCAAAAACGATCACGAATTCGGATTTGCTTTTCGTCGAAATCCGCCTCCGCCACTTTTAGCTTGGTGATTGGTCACAAAACACGTCGATTTCTAGATTGAACGACTCTGGTTTTAAGATTTCCCAGGCATTGCGGTTTAACTTGTTGAGAGACAACAGTTTTTGAGTCGACGAATCCACCCGTTCAACAAAATTACTCGCACGGCAAAAACTGAGTTGTGAGCTCTCTTTGAGACAAATTTTTGGCAGTTTGATAGAATCGCAATCAGCGAGCATTGCCCCAGTGGTTGGAGTGCGAAAGATATCGATAGCGCATCTCAACTAACCCCAATTCACTAGTACCCAGACAATTCATCCCTTGGCTTCCTCGCTAAACAACTCGAACGCCGGTTCATCGAACGGCCAAAATGGCGACGACCGTTCCCGGTCATTTCTGGCAACCTGGTCGTTTCCAATCATTTGTTTCGCGGCAATCTTCCTGTCGCCGGTGCTCATGGGCGCGATCAGTTCGCAGAAGGTCCATTCTAACGACGTGAAGCAATGGCTGCCAAAGAACTTCCAGGCCGCCAAGGACTACGACTGGTTCATCGAACGTTTCGGCGTTGATGAGATGATCGTGGTCAGTTGGGAAGGCTGCAAGCTGGATGATGTTCGAGTCAACGAGTTCCGGGTTTTTCTGGAACGAGAAAAAACAGCGGATGGCAAGAAAGTCTTTCATCGTGTGGTAACCGCTGACACGATGGTCGCCAGTATTGAAGAAGTCGGAATCTCTGGCAAACAGGCGCAGGAACGAATACGCGGGTTGATGATCGGTCCCGACGGTGAAACCACGTGCGTCATGGCGTTCCCGGCCAGCGATATCGGGATTGGCCATACCGAGATGGTGCAAACTGTCGCCGACATGGCAGAACGAGAGTTTGAGTTCAAAGCCGAAGATCTCAAGATGGCGGGCCCGACGGTTGACGGTGCGGCGATCGACGTCGAGAGTCGCAAAGCGTTTGATTCGTTCATGTGGGTGACCGTTGTCATCGTCTTTCTGCTCAGTTGGCTGCGGCTGAAAGACCTGCTGGTTGCATTCACCGTGATGTCATTCGCGCTCGGTTGTGCATTCCTGAGCCTGTCAATTTTGTATTGGTCGGGCGGCGTGATGAACCTGACCATGATCATGATGCCCACGCTGGTGTTTATCCTTGGCGTCTCCGGCGGCGTCCATATGGCCAATTACTATCGCAAAGCCGTCTCGGAAGGCCACGGGTGGATGTCGGCCGACTATGCACTCCGAGCCGGAGCATTACCGATCGCTTTGTCATCCATTACGACGGCCATCGGACTGGCATCATTGGCAGCCAGCCAGGTCACTCCCATCCGAATGTTCGGGATCTACTCGGCGATCGGAATTGTCGCCAGCCTACCAATCATGTTGCTGGTCATGCCGGCAGTGATGTATCAGTTTCGCGGTCGAATCAGTCGCCGATCTGCCGGCGAACACCTGACACGTCGTCAGCGTGAGACGGGTGTCAGTGGCACGATGTCATTTCTCGTACACAGTGTATGCAAGCACCATTGGCTGGTTTCCGTGCCGGCGATTCTGCTTCTGGTCTGCTTGAGTTTCGGGATCGGGTCCCTGAAAGGATCCGTGAAGCTTCAGAACCGTTTCTCTCAACGAACAAAGATTATCCAGGATTATCAGTGGTTAGAAGAAAACCTCGGCCCACTGGTCCCGCTGGAAGTCATTGTCACATTTGACGAAACGAACGAACTCCCGTCATGGCGGCAAATGCTGCTGATCGAACGAATCGAGCGGGACCTACTCCGTGAAAAACTGGGTTCGGCGTCGCTCTCGGCAGCCACGTTCAAACCCAAATTCCCTCGAACAGACAATATCGCCAATCGCATGCAAAAGCAGATTGGTATTGAGAAATGGCAAAATTCCGAAGACAGCCTGATCGATGCCAAGCTGATTCAAGTTGAAGGCAACGACCGACTCTGGAGAATCAGTCTGCGATTCGAAGCGCTCAACAAAGTCGACTATGGTGACTTGCTGGATGCAGTTCAGACTCGGGTCGAAGACAAAATCAACAAGTTCCAACAGAAGGGCGTCTCAGCCCGGTTCACTGGTGGTATCCCGCTCTTCTACCACGCTCAGCATCAAATCCTGAGCGACCTGAAGAACAGCTTTATGACGGCGTTCCTGTTCATCTCGATCGTGCTCATGATTGTTCTGAAGAGCATGAGGGCTGGCTTGGTCGCGATGATCCCAAATGTCTTCCCGCCGCTGTTTGTGTTTGGAGCGATGGGATGGTTGGGCCTGCCAATCGAGATCGGTTCCGTGATGACGGCCAGCGTCGCATTGGGAATCGCTGTCGACGACACGATTCACTTCCTGACCTGGTACCGACGCGGAGTATCCGACGATCGCTCCCGGATGGCTGCGATCCGATACGCATTTGAACATTGCGCGAAACCAATGATCGACACCACGTTGATTTGCGGATTCGGTGTCGCAGCGTTTATGTTCAGCGACTTCATGCCCACCGTTCGATTCTCGCGACTGCTGTTTATTCTGTTGATGGCTGCACTGATCGGCGACCTGTTCCTGCTGCCCGCAATCCTCGCGGGTCCACTTGGAAAACTGTTCCGCCAACGAGCCAACAACGCTGAAGCGGATTCCAAACCAAGTCCGCAAAAGGCCCAACGCAGCGTTGCGTAGGGTCCTTCCGGTCGCGCATCGACACAATCCAAGCTCACCGCCGATTAGACGGAGTGTGCTTTTGCGGCACTTCCAGAAGACGCTGTCGCAAGGACATTCGCTGAATCTGGATGGGCAGGTTAACTTGTTGGACCTAAGCCCATTCACTGCCCGCATCACTAACGGCAGTTTTCAATCGGAAGCTGATACCAACCGCGACGGCTTTGTCTACTGGATGTGCAAAATTTTGTGCAAATCTTGACCGGTGGTTAAAGAACCAAAAACTGTCACAGCCGCCTTTCGGTAGACGAAAGTTTGCTTGGCTGACGGTGATGAACTGTTTGTGTCCGACCTCATGTCCTTCTCGTTCAAACGTTCCTGATTGTCCTATCGGCTTGTATGCTATTCGCTGCGGAGCGTCGACGGCGATACGATCGAATGTCTGGGCGACGACAACCAGTTGTTCAAGGTCCGATTTCTGGCCGAGAACTTTGGTAGCGGTGCCTTGCTCACAGCGATCAAAAAACAATTAACCAACTTGCGTTGCAAACTTTCCGTCTCGTTCGAATATACTAATGGATGATTGCAGCCGACGTCAAAAAATTGGGACCTCGGACCTGCGGCATAACGCATAGCACTTTCAGCTCAAAGCACTGTCTCGCCAAACGGATGCGTCAAACGCAGAGATACATTTAAGTCAAAGAAATACTGTTGCTTGAATTTGCAACAGTTCACGCTTGCGTCTTACATAATTTCAGACAACCTGCGATCCAAGTTTTTGCCAGCGGTGAAGAAGACTCGCCCCTGATTCGATTAGCACAGACGATACGGAAACCGAATGTTTTCCGATTGCAGCCACTTGGGCGCCACAGGAACATATTGTTCGCAATTCCATCTTGAGCAAAGATTTTGGCTCCACGTATCGTTTTTCTTCGGTGCGAGGGCGCAGTAGATAAAGGAGTGATTCCTAAAAGTGAACTGTAGGCAACACGGTCGCCTTCCGGCTCGTCGTTAAACTCGATCAGCTATCTTGCAGATCTGGCGATTGGGCGTGAACCTACTTCACACCAAGCAATCGCAATGGCGATTCACCAGGTTCCTTAGCCCGATACGGCCGTTGACGTTTATACAGCTCTACTCGATCTCGAAGTCCTGCCAATTGCTCTTCAGAGTACCTCTCCAGCGAAGTCTTCTCTTCGATGACTTCCAATGCCTGCCGTTGCACACTCAAAGCCTCGTCAAACTCGCCCACCTCCGCCAGACAAGCCGCCATAATTTCAAGCGATATCGGAGACGATTCATCCTTCAATTCAATGAACGGTCGAATGATGGACAAACCGCCCTGCCCGTCTCGGAAACTGGACTGCGGACTGGTCGCTTTCAACCAGGCCAACACCTGCTTGGGGTGAGACATCGTTGGCTGCGATTTGACGATCTCTTCGAACAACCTGCCAGCCGATTCATAATTACCCAACCAAAACTCGGCCTCAGCGAGGTTGCGTCTAAGATCCTGATCGCTCGGCTGCAACCGCATGCCCAATTCAAGATACGCCTTCGCATCCGAAAACTCTTCGTTGAGCAAATAGATGTAGCCCAGATCAGCCGCAACGTTGGGCAACGTGGGGCGATTCTCGATCGCATTCACCAGGTACTGCGTAGCCTGAAAATAATCCTGTTTGTAAACGAACAGGCGTCCGATATTCGCGTGGACGTTCCAAGCCTCAGGCTCGTTCTTAAGATACTTAAGCAGCAACTGCAAAGCATTCTCAATATCCTGCTCCAGCCGAAATATTTCCGCTCGTGCCAGGATGGCGTCAACGTTGTTCGGCTCGATCTCCAACGCCTGGTCGAGGTGTTCTCCGGCCGAGCTTAACAAGCGTCGACGAGTCTGCGAATCCGAGGTCGAAGCGAACTCGCGAGAAACTTCCGCCAACCCGACTAGCGATTGCACTGAACTCTTGTCCAATTCAACGCTACGCTCAGCAGCTGTAACCGCAGACGACAATTTACCTTTGGAAGCCAGGTCAATAGCGCGGTTCAAATAGTCCTCGGAATGCTGCGCCCCAAGCATCTCTTTGAAATCGTTTGCGTCACGAACGTAGCCCACTTCTTTGAAACGCATTTGCAAGCGATCAAACCGGGGCGTCCGCCGTTGCAAAACCCAATTCGTTCCAGCCCGTTCAGGAATACCGTTGAGCACAAAGTTCCCATCGGCAACCTTCCTCAGGTCTTTTGCAATATTGTCCCAGTTCAGTTGTTCTTCCCGGTAACCAAAATGAACATTGCTGTCTCCATCGAGCAAGAACGCCATCGGGGTATTAGGAAGGTTTTGATCATAAAACCATTGCCCCATTGTTTGTGCCAATTTATCGTTACTGCTTTTCGAAAGCACTCCCCACCGGAATTTGAATCCAACCTCGTCTATCTGCCGAGCCGACTCCGTGACGTAGATATCCTCGTCGTTTAAATTCCCGGTAAACGCGACAAGCAAATCTGTGTCTAAATCCTGCAAATCCCGATCGCGAGAATTCAATTCTCGTAGCAGCTCAGTGTTATCTTGAAGGTTCGGGCAGAACACGCAAAGCAGTGGGCGATTTTCTATGTTCTGAACCTGGTACCAGCGGGCTCGGTCATTTCCTTCGGTGCGATACTGAAGAATAGGCAACCGTGATGTTGGGAAAAACGGTAAGCGCTCGACCAAAGGCAAGCCGTCTATTCCAACAATCGGGTTCAGATCCAACGCGATACGGTACCGATCAATCGTGTACTCTCGCAATTCCGATTTACCTTCAACGATTCGATACGTCTTGTCGATGGCGACGTCGCGAAACTCCTGCGTGCTGCCGTCCGGCCAGGTCACAGAAATTTTCTCTACCCCAGTTCCCTTGCCCAACCCAAAATGCATTTCTTTGGACGATTGGGAACTGCGACCAGAACCTGCCGTCAACATTTTTACAAGCGGCTGCTTGGAACCACGCAAGTGAACTTGCACCTTTGCACCAATGGCGTCTCGATTGGAAGTCGTCCCGGCAAGGCGGATTTTCAGAAACGAGTTCGCGCTTGAATACACGTTTCGCAAAACTCGCAACCGGGGAGCAGTCCTGTTGTTGATCACCAGATCCACGTCACCATCTCCGTCCCAATCCGTCGCGCCAATTCCTCTACCGTCATCCAGGAAATCCAATCCAGATGAATTCGTGTAGTTGGTTAACCGCAACGGTCCGATCGTCAAGAAGCACGCATTGCGTTGGTGTCCGTCAAACGAATCGCCCATGCGGAACAGGTCCGAGATCTCATGCTGCGTGTCAAACTTCAGACTCGTTGTTTCCGACTCACGTTTCGAATCGAACATCGACCGGTAGTACAACGGTCCCGCCTTCTCGTTTCTCTCGCGCGATAACCAGCCGTTCGTAATCGCCACGTCTTCCCAACTGTCATTGTTAAAATCAGCAACCACGCTGGAAAACGAAGATTCGCTGCTCAGAATCGGTGGCTGCAACTCAAACTGCTTCAGCGCGCCCGCACTGTCGGCATGCAAAACCCGGTTCGGGGCAGCAAACCCTTTCGCCTCCACGGGATGATTCCCACCAGTTTGGATGTACTCTTGAGTAATCCGACGCCCATCAAACCCCGCATTCGCGCCAACGAAAAAATCTGGACGCCCGTCATGATCAAAGTCACCGATGGAAACCGTGGTGTTGTTCGCTGCATTTTCAATCATCTCTGACTTGGCAGTCTCATTGAACCAACCATTGCGGTTCTCAAATAACACGTCCGGAAAATATTCGTTTACATGGTACAGGTCCAAATCACCGTCGGCATCATAGTCGCTCCAGATCGCGGCCCGCGTATAGTGACTGTTTTTCTGCACCAAGCCAACTTCTGCCGTCACATCTTTGAACTGCCAAACCTCGTCATTGCGAAGCAACACATTTCGCCCGCCGTTAATGGCTGCCATCCGAGACTTAGGCTGGGCGAAGACATCGTCGAACCGGGAAACCGGTCGGTATTTCGTCAAGTAAAGATCAAGATCACCGTCCTGATCATAGTCTATTGCCGATAACGACTCCGTACCGTGACCAATTTTAAGCTTGTACTCAACCTGAAATTTACCGTTGCCGGAATTCGAGTACAAAACCAGCCGGGAATCGGTCGCAACGACAAGATCCTGCAAGCGATCGTTGTTGATGTCGATGATCAGTGCACAGGAGCTTTGATCGTAAACATCAACCCCTGATTTCGACGCGACGTTGTCAGCAGTTCCATCCGGGTTCTGCACCAACAACAAGTTCGCCAATCCATGCGGTTGGCAAACATAGACATCGTCCAATCCATCTCCGTTGACATCTCCGATTGCCAGCCCACAATTCCCGGAAACGTCAAGATGGGGGATCTGCTTCCCCCACGCATCGAGGCCATAAGAAAGCTTGTCCCGCAGCTCGTCGTCGTTTCGCAAAACGGACCGAGTGCAATCTCGAAACATCACCCCGCCACCGATATAGTTAATCGTCTCTTCGTATGCCAGCACGTCGATGGACTTGATACGCGGTTCGGCACCTGGTTTACCCTTGACCCAAACGATTTTCCACAGCCCCGTCGATGCGCGGCCAAGCTGCGTCTCATCGCCCGACAATCTTGACGTCGGAGACTCCACATCCCCGCGGACATCGACGCGAACTTCTGCATCGAAATAATTTGGACGGTTATTGATCGTGTGAATCTGGAAATCGATGCGGAAACGTTCCGCTTTCGACCAGGACTTCATCATTCCATTGAATAACCGATATAGCGCAACACCCTCGTAGTACGTCGGTGTTTTGTCGTCTGGTAACCAGCGTGCGATTCGAATCCGTTCACCAATGTAAGATGCCCGCAGCTTGTCTCGTTCGACGAATGTGGTTTCGAATTGAGGAGCCAGAATCCGCGGCAGCGTTGGTTGCCCGGACTGAGTGCGAACTTCATTGGCGTATTCCGCCAGAACATTCAGCTGCGACTTTAACAGATCAGCCGCTTCTTCCATTTCGACAGCAGGTTTTGACGTCAACGGGAGCAGTTTCTCCGCATTGATCGGATTGGCGGAAAAGCGTAGCGGTTCCTGTTGAACCACAGACTGTTCCGGCACGGGCTCCGTATCGGAGTAGCAGCCAGAAATCATCATCAGGCCGGCACCCAATAAGGTCACCAATAAATTCTGCAGCATTTTCTTCAGATGCATCAGCGCGACGTGGCTAATCGTTTGGAGGGGATAAGCTTGATAAAAAATACAGGCAGTAGCTCAAGGTCGTCTGATTTTAGTCGAAACACGCTATTTCGTTCAGGCAAAGCTGGCAGAATTCGAACCAAATTTAGCGTTTGCGCAAAGAAAACCCGCTCGTGGTCCCACGCGCGGGTTTTCTTACTGCTTTATTCGCATTGTGTTTGGGGCCTAGAAGCCACATCCGCAACCGCCCAAAAGCCCGCCAGCTCGTCGGCCAAAGGAGAATGGTCGGTGCGATCGGTTCCAGAAACCACCAGAAGATCCACATCCGCCACCACATCCGCCGCCGCCGAATCCGCCGCCAGATCCTTCGCTGCAGTACCCAGACCACAAGCCGCTGGCTTCCGAAGTTGTGTACGATCTGCCCCAGTCAGAAGAGCCACAACCGCAGCCGCCGCCACCGCCACCGAATGATCCAGAATCAAAGCCGCCAGCGAACGATTCTCCACAAGAACCACCGCATGAGCCTCCAAATGATGCTCCGCTATCAACGAATCCACCATGACTGCCACCACATGAACATCCGCCTCCAACAGCACCGAACGATGATGCATCAGAGAAGTTCATAGACGCTCCAGCACCTCCGCAGCATGCACTACCGGAAACACCGCCGTCGATCATCGGTGCCGGAGATGGTGCTGCTTGTATCGGCGCAGTTTCGATTGCCGATGGCACATTCTGAATTGGACTGCTTGGCACAGGCGCGCTTTGGATTATCCCGCTATCTGGAATAGCTCGGGAGCCAGATCCGGAAAGGGCACCTGGAGCCCGTGAGTTACTTTGAGCCATTGCAGTTCCAGCAATCAGTAAGCTGGACAACACAATGCTTACTACCAATTTCATCTGTATCTCCTTAAACATGGTTTGTGGGTCCATAAGTAATCGAGTTAGAATGTTCCCGATTAACTGACAAGTCTTGAACGATGGCGAATCGATGAATTCGCAATCGTTCAAGACACCCCTGATTGGATCGCAATTAAATTTGAAGGATTGAATCCAAGTATCGAACTTGCGCACGAACACCTCGATCGCAAATCGCGTCAGTGCTAACATCGACAGTTCCTGGATAACGCACGGTAAATTTGATGCAAGGTCGCATAAGTCCCGAATTGCGGACTTTAACGCTGGCAATTCTTGGAGCCTTCCTGGGGTTCGTGTACTGGATTATCGCGCAGCTCAGTCCAGCGTTTGAGCAATCGACAGAAGGTTTCACCCGCCCTTTGGTTGAGGTTCTACTGCTTTTCGGGATTGGTTTCATTGTCTATGCGATCGGCTGGTGGTTGGTAGCCGGTTTTTCAAGCAAACGTTTCGCAGTCGGCGTGATGACTCGGAGCGGCTTGATTGAACTGTCCGTCATATTCGTTTTTGCAGTTCTATTTCGCGTCATCATGGTAACTTCGACTCCCATCCAGGAGATCGACCTGTACCGCTACGTTTGGGATGGCGCTGCGGTTGCCAATCAGCTGGATCCGTATCGCTACGGGCCAGCGACAGTCCTGGATGCAGTCCGCGATCCGAAGCTCGAACAGAATCGACCCGGCCTGAAACCGTATTGTGCGATCATCGACGAAAGACCCGGCATGTACGACATTCTCAGCGTCGTCCACTTCGGTCACTACACGAGTCCCTATCCGCCAACCAGCCAGATGGTATTTGGAGCCACAGTCGCACTGGCCCCCAAGGACGCGACGGAAAAAGATTACTTGAATTACATCAAGGCGGCTCTGGTCGGATTTGATCTGCTGACTGGAATCGTGATTGTTCTGCTGCTGATCAGGCTGGGCATGTCAGCATCGTTGTCGCTCGGATATTTTTGGTGCCCACTGGTCATCAAGGAGATCGCGAACGGAGGACACCTCGATTCAATTACCAATTTCTTTTGTGTACTGGCGATTTACTTCCTTGTCCGCGCCTTGTGGCCTCGACAACAATATGTCGACGAAGACAAACCGCCAGCGACCGAAGTACCACCTCTCCAGAACAGTCCCATTTATTCCAGTCGATTTTCATGGCTTTTTGCAGCCCTGAGTTCGGCTGCTTTGGCCGCCGCCATTGCGGCAAAAGTCTACCCGGTTGTTTTGGTCCCCATCTGGATCATCGCGTTGTTCCGCCGATCAAGCATCGTTACTGCGATTTCCGCCCTGCTTGTGTTCATCGCACTCGGGTATTTGTTCATGTTCCCACTGTTGAGGCATCTGGAAGTCGGCCAGACCTGGCTTGGAATTGAAAAAGCCGACTTCGCCGAACTGATTGACTCTGACCAAAGCGGGATCGAGGCGTTCTCGAAGTATTGGGAAATGAACGACTTTTTGTTCATGGTGGTTGTCGAAAACTTGAAGCCGGATACGCCGAAACTAGCCAACGCCGAAAACAACAACGAACAAGCCAACCAACCGCCGCCTCCCTGGTTCCGCTTCACCCCCAATTCATTTCGCAAGCATGTCATTGACCAGGCGGAGCCACATTTCGTGGACAAGGCGTCGGGGGAAAACTACCGACCAAGCAACATCGCGTTCTTCACGACCAGGTATTTGACGACGGCTGTATTGGCACTACTCGTCATCGGAACCTGCGCGCTCATGCTCTGGCAGCATCACGATCCACGCCGCTGGCTGGAGTTCTGCTTTTTGACACTGGCGTGGTTCTGGCTGTTGTCGCCAACTCAGAATCCGTGGTATTGGACATGGGCTATCCCATTAATCATGTTCGCACGGGGTCGGACATGGTTCTTTGTATCGGGAGCTACCTTGATCTATTACCTCAGGTTCTGGTTCAAATACCACGCCAACAATCGGAGTGCCATCGACGTCGTCCGAGAGGATTTTGGCGACTGGAAGTTTTTCGATTGGCTTTTTCCATTTGCAGAAAAGTACGATTATCAGGGAACATTGTTCTTTGACTTCTACTTGCCGATTATCCAGTTTGCACCGATCGTCGTTTGCTTGTTAATCGGCTGGATACTC
>CAZXLW010000019.1:0-49381 GCA_964641465.1 uncultured Pirellulaceae bacterium
GGAGCTGGTGCAAATCGAAGCAGAAGGGGAGCGGTTAAACGACCAGGAATTGCTTTCGATGGCGATCTTGTTGCTGATCGCCGGTCACGAAACGACAGTGCACCTGATCAGCAACCTGGTTCTGACGCTGTTCGAAAATTCAGATGCAAAATCGCAATTGCTGGCTGACTGGTCAAAAAGCGATGCGGCGATCGATGAGACATTGCGTTACACCTCGCCACTGCAAATGGCCAAGCCACGATACGTGGCCAACGACATGAGTTTCCTTGGACAAGACCTCAAACGAGGCGAGACAATGGTCCCACTGTTGGCCTGCGCAAACTACGATCCGCAGCGGTTTGATGCCCCGCTGGAATTTCGACTCGATCGCGAACGGAATTATCATCTGTCGTTTGGCAGTGGACCACATACTTGCCTGGGTATGAAACTGGCCAAATCAGAAACACACTTTGCCGTCAAAGGTCTGTTTGAACGGTGGCCGAACATGCAACCAGCATTTGACTTGAATCGCCCTGACTGGTCACAACGCCCGGCAACACGCGGTTTAAAAACAATGTTGGTAAAATTGCGGACTTAGAACAGACGATTGCATAACCAACGGAGCGGTGCGCAAAAAAAAGACGCCGAGTAAACTCGACGTCTTTCGTATATCCCTGAGCACTGCGGCGGCGAACCACCACAGTGCTCAGTTGAAGCTCAGCCGTGAGCACCTGCTGAAACGGTCGACCCAGAAACCTAATGTCTCAGCGGGTAACATTTGCTCTCACCCAGGAGGGAGGGTTGGTATCGGATTCCCGCTTCCCAATACCATCCGACTGAACGACAGTTCAAATCTGATCGACTGCAGACCGCAAATAAATGTGTTCCGCAATCGAGAAGTACAAGTACAGATGCTCTGAGATTGCTTCAAGAGCGATTCTGAAAAATTGAAAATTTTACAAGCGGCCAAGTTGGATTTTGCTATCGCTTGTTCGAATCGTCGATGAAATTGCCAGACAAGATTCGCATTTCTATTCGCGTTTCTGGCTTAGAAACAGCGCTGGGGCTCGTCCCATAGAACGAGCCCCAGCCAGCGTTTTACTGGTAGTCGCTGATTTTGAAGATCTGGGGTGGTTCGTTGTCGTTGGACTTTTTGTTAGTCAAAAATGTCCGGCAGGCGTCGTGATCAGTGATATGGTCGCCTGCATGATCGACATTGCCGATCGGATTGCTCCCGCAGCCTGTGATCAACACGGAATCACCAGGGGCGGCTTGCGACAACGCCCATTCGATTGCTCGAATACGACCTGGCATCAGACTGGCGAACGAAGGATCTTCGAAACCGTCGATGATCTGATGAAATGGCTCGTAGTCGATACGTGATTTTGGCACGCCAGCAAAATGACTGGTAATGATCGCTTTTTCTGTTTTCTTTTCCAGAATGATCCCCAGCTTTTTACGCTCGGTCTCTGATTGGGCATCATCCACCGAACAGACGCACCAGAGCTTGCCATCGCAAACCGGAGCGATTGCCGAGATGGCTCCGTTCAACTGGTTCGGGTTCCGCGCCGAGTCAATCCAAAGATTGAACTCCTGACCACAATCAACACGTTGCAGCCGACCCGGAATCCGAGCCGTTTCCAACCCGCGGGCGATGACTTTAAGATCCAACCCGAGAGTCAGCCCCACGGCAGTTGCAGCCAGACAGTGGTAAATGTGCTGCTTGCCAATAATGGATGTTCGCAACACCACGGACTCCATCCCGGCCGAAATGATAAACGTTTGAAAAGACGCGCACCGGTCGAGCAATTTCGCTTTGACTTCGGCTTCACGGTGGATGCCGTACGTCAACGCTGGCACGGAGATCTCGTCCAGCAAATGCATCGAGTATTTATCATCCGCGTTGATCACGGCGACACCGGTCGCCTTCAGGTAGCTCAACATGCGAGCATTTGCACGCAGGTAATTTTGGAAACTGCCGTGCCAATCTGACTGGTTGCGTTGCAGGTTCGTAATCACTGAAACGTCCAACTCGATACCAGACAGAGCGTGTTGAGCCAGCAGCTGGCTGGAAGTCTCAATCACCGAATGGGAACATTGTCCGATCGCCATCTTTGCCAACTGATTCGAAATCGTCGGCGCGTTCAGCTCTGTGTCGGGCTTGCCTGGTGTCTCGCCAAAACGCAGGTCGGTTGTCGACGAAAGCCCGGCCGTCAATTCGGCTGCTCGCAGAACATTGTGGATCAAATGCGAAGCCACCGTCTTGCCAGCCGTTCCGGAAACTCCGATCGTTGACAGCCGTTGGCTGGGATGGCCGGCCAAAGCGTGACAAATGTGCCCGTACGCGATACGTGAATCTTTGACGATGAACTGCGGAACGGTGACTGGCAGCAATCGCTCGCAGAGCACCGCCGCAGCGCCCCGGTCGATCGCTTCGTGGACATGATCGTGCCCGTCAGTCTCAGATCCTCCCACAGCGACGAACAAATCGTCCGCCTGGCATTCGTCCCACTTTCCGCAGGCTGAACGAAACACTACATCGGCCGGTCCGATTGCCTGAGCAGCGGGCAGAACATCCCGCAAACGAATTCCAGCCGACGTATTGGGAATAGAATGGATACTCATCAGGCCTCCTTGCCTGGCTCGCGCCATTATTGCTTAATTTTTTTGCAGGCTCGCTTCCTTGCAAGCCGCACGTGATTCTCGATATGGCGTCGGTCGCGTCAATACAGATCGGAGTTTGAGCTATCGCGATGCCAGCACTTTGGTCATCATGGTGTTCCACGTGCTTTCATAACAAACAGTGTTTCTACAAGTTCCAGCAACAATACCGGAATCAACTTTGGCCATCGAAGATTTTGATATCGACTCGCTTGCTGCATATCTGCACTTGACGCCAGATCAAGTTCGCAAGATGGCAAACCGAGACAAATTGCCTGCCCGGCGAGTCGGCGGTGACTGGCGATTTTCCCGTGCTGAGATTCATCATTGGCTGGAAGACAAAATCGGATTGTCCGACGAAACCGGTTTACGTGAAGTCGAACAAGTGTTGGACCGGCAAGTACAAACGGAAGAAGTAATCTGTCTGGCGGATTTGCTTTCCGTCGAACGGATCTGCATCCCGTTTCCAGCACGGACGAAGAATTCAGTCATCGAGCAAATATGCGAGTTCTCGGCGAACTCAGGTGCACTCTGGCAGCCCAAAGAAATGGCAGACGCGCTCCGTCAACGTGAAGACCTCCATCCGACAGCGTTGGGGAATGGAGTCGCATTGCTGCACCCGCGTCGCCCCAAGCCATCGTTCTTTGGCGAATCATTTCTGGCGTTGGGGATCACTGGCAGCGGGATTCCGTTTGGAGGCCCGCGAGGCTGTTTGTCCGATATCTTTTTTTTGATTGCTTCATCGGACGAGGCAGGCCACCTGCGAGTTCTGGCTCGACTCAGTCGGCTGATTCAGGTCAACGGATTGCTGGACAACTTGCGTGACTCAGTCGACTCTGCCTATGTCTGGCAAACTATTGCCGACGCAGAAAAACTCATTTAGATCAGGCCAGCTATGTTCAGACAATTTCTGCGGCGAAGTGTAACCCTGGTTGGTGCCGGAATCATTCTCGGCCTGACGGCACGGTTCATCCTCGGCGATCCCAATGCCGGTGCGAACAGCGACCGGACCTTCCAACGCCCGATAAGCGAAGCAATAACGGAAACTGGTGAACAACCGAACTTTCCACTTCTCGACTGATCAAAAAACCGTACGAAGGTGAAAACTCATCCACATATTGCTGCCGGAGTGATCAGAATTTGTGCTACATGTTGAGTGCATCGATAAATGGCTGAACGTCTAGAAGTGAATTTTGATCGTCTGAATTCATATCTGCCAAAGGGTTATAGTAGGCTTGCGACAGCGCATCTACAAACAAATTAACGTCGAGCAAAGAAACGACTCCATCAAGATTCATATCGCCAACCGTGAATGAAGCCTCGCAGTAGCCTTCGTCGATTAGATTTCCATTTTCGCCTACTCCACCATTGATAATTTCAATTGCAACTTCTTCACAAACCTTGATTTCATTATCCATAACCATGCCAAACACATCAACGAGCCGAATAGCCGACCCAATAAACCTGTTGCCTTCTAGAAAGAAACCCTCAACAGGCAACAACGTGTCCATGACAGATAGAGGAGAGTCAAGTATTGTATTGCTTGAAAACACAACTCCAGCTAGAGGTAATGGACCGTTGTTATTGTTCGAACCTCGAAAGAAACCGCGTTCAGCATTGACAACAAGGTTTCCAGAGACCGTCCAGTCTCCCATGTCTACATGAAAGTTACCGATAAACGCAGCAGGAATATTGAAACATTGGTTGTTAAGTACACGAATATGGTTATTTCGCAATGAAACAGTAATTGCACCTTCGCTATGCCCAGCAGACAAGTGTTTTTCGTTGGTGCGAACGAAAACGTTATTGCGAATAATTACGTCCTCCTCTTCATCTACGTCATTGGATAGATGGACTCCAGCCGCATCAAGATCTGTAAAAACATTGTCTTCAATGATTGCATTGCCACCCCAAGCATCGATAGCATCGCCGGGCAAATTCTCAAATCGACAATTCCTCACCTGCAGGCCTTCGAATCCAAGAATATTTCGATTACGTCTCCAGGAACTAAACACCTGAAGTTGGCGTTGCCCCAGGAACACGAGACCATCAATCGTGAAAGGCTCCCCAGACTCAACCACGTTAAAATAGTTCGTAACAAATGCTCCAGATTCATAGCTGCTTTCAAAAGGACGGTTTACCGTTATGGAGTTCCCTTGAATATTCACAATGAAATGGACTTTAACTTCTATATCTGCGTTTCCACCGCCGGGTCTAACAGGTGTTATAGTGTTTCCAACCTCATATATGCTTGAGTCTGCAACTTGAATCGTCGTGTCTCCTACTGCGACCGACGCGATCAGTGTCGTAATTTTTGGCGCGGCCCTAAATATCACGGCTCCGTCACCAAGCAAAGTTTGCTCACTTTTAGGAACAATTCGTTTTGTAACAGTGTAAACGCCCTGTGGAAACACGATGGTTTCGCCAACTTCAGCAGCATTGATCGCATTCTGAATAGCTACATCATCAAACCCAGCCACTTCTTCTGCAGATAATTTCGGGATAGTTGAAACATACAGACACAACAACAGCACCAAAAAGTATTTAGCCATTTCCGCCGCCTAAAACAAGAAACAAACTAGAAAGTTCGTTAATTGTACCTCGTTGGGCAGTATTTCACAAGCAATTTTAATAACAAATTGAAAGATCAAATTTGCGACAACGGAATCTTTCAATGCAGGGCTAACGCCATGGCCAACGCAAAATCCTCATTTGGCAACCAAGTCACCGTCGGTGTCGCGTTCTCCTTCGAACAACGGCTCGTCTTGGTTCACACAAACCCGCGCAGCGCAGTCCACCGAACGTAGCTTGGCTAACACTCAATAAGTCAAAATCAGTATTTGCATTTGAATTCGGATTTCTTCTAATTAACCCTGCTTATAACGAATGGTTTTGCATCGATGAGTAAGAAGAACGTGTCAAGTTTTTTCACTCCAGAAGATTGGGACCATCTCAGGACTAACATTAAGGGTGAACTGCATACTAATTTGCCAATCCGCTCCGTTTACTCGAACGATGCCTCGATTTACGAACAGATTCCGGCGGCCGTTGCCATTCCGTACGACGATGGAGACCTCTTAAAACTCATCAGGTTTGCCAACCAGATGCAGATTGGATTGATTCCGAGGACTGCTGGAACTTCCCTGGCAGGACAAGCCGTGGGAGATGGGCTAGTCGTCGACTTGTCAAAACACTTTACGAGCATTTTAGAAACCGACGTCGACGAGTGTTGGACGCGGGTGCAACCGGGAGTGATTCGAGATGAACTCAATCGTGAACTCAATAAAGTCGGACTGCATTTTGCCCCTGAAACTTCGACATCAAATCGTGCAATGATTGGTGGGATGCTGGGTAACAACTCATGCGGCTCCAACTCGATCGCCTACGGAACAACACGCGACTACGTGCAGGAAATATCGGGTTTTCTAAGTGACGGGAGCTTCGTCACCTTCGGACCTATGAAAGTTGCCGAGCTTGAATCCAAAGTTCTATCCCAGGAGCAGTCACGAGAAAACGACATTTATCGGCGTGTTCTCCAATCTCTTCGAAACAGGGAGACACAAAACAAGATTCGAGACTTTTTTCCGAAGCCATCAATCAATCGTAGAAATACTGGATACGCAATCGATGCGTTGCTCGAAACCGAGCCGTTTGGAGGTCAGCAAAAATTCAACTTGGCCAAATTGATTGCCGGCTCAGAAGGGACGCTGTTTTTTGCAACCTCGATCAGGCTTGCCTGCGTTCCGCTACCACCGAAATCGACGATACTTGTTTGCGCCCATTTCAACGACCTCCAGCAATCGCTGCGAGCAACTCAAATCGCAATGCGACACAAACCTTTTCGTTGTGAGTTGATTGACCGGCATGTCATCGACGGAGCTCGCAATAACCTTTCGCAACGAGACGGGTTGGATTTCCTCGTCGACGAACCGGAGGCAGTTCTGCTGATTGAGTTTCGAGGTGATGAGCAAACGGCGGTTCAAGAATTGGCAAACGCTGCGGTCGCGGAGATTCGCGAGGCAGGCCTTGGTTATGCGTTCCCAACAGCAATTCCGCCTGAATCAGACAAAGTCTGGTCGGTTAGGAAATCGGGGCTCGGGGTCGTCAACAACCGCCCCGGCAAAGCCAAACCGACGACCGTCATTGAAGATACGGCTGTGGCACTGGAAGATTTGCCGGCGTTCATCGCAGAAGTTGACTCGTTGCTGGATCGAGAATTCGACGCCACTTGCGTCCACTACGGGCACGTCGGTGCCGGCGAATTGCACCTCCGCCCCAGCCTCAACCTTTCTGATCCGAATGAGATAAAAAAGCTTCGAGGCATTAGCCTGTCCGTGGCGAAGCTTGTCAAGAAATACCAAGGTTCGCTCAGCGGTGAACATGGCGATGGACGATTGCGATCGGAGCATCTGCGGATGATGTTCGGTGACGAGGTGTACGAATTGCTAAGAGACATCAAAAGAACCTTCGACCCCAATAACATCTTCAATCCGGGCAAGATCGTGGATCCGGTTTCGATGAGTGAACACCTGAAGGCTCCCGCTCCGACAGATCCCACGGGTAGTCTGCCAATCTTTCGGTTTGAGCAGGGCGGCGGATTACTGGGAGCCGCTTCCATGTGTACTGGCTCAGGTGACTGCCGCAAGTCACAGCTTGCCGGTGGGACGATGTGTCCGAGCTACATGGCAACACGCAACGAGTACGATTCGACTCGGGCGCGGGCCAATCTGTTGCGGCAGTTTTTAACGCAGCCAAAAACAACACAACCGAAAACGAACCAGACGTCAGGAATCTCTGACGGCGACGCTCTCGAAGTCATGCGGCTATGCCTGTCCTGCAAAGCGTGCAAGAGCGAGTGTCCTTCGAATGTTGACATGGCTCGTATCAAGGCGGAGTTCACACAATCGTATTTTGACCAACATGGCACGCCAATGAAGGCCAGGTTATTTGGTTCTTTCGAACGTTGGTGCCGCCGATTGGCACGCGTTTCCAGCATCGCCAACATGGCCGGCTCCAACCAACTAGCGTCGAAAATTCTCAAACGAACACTTGGCATCCACCCCGACCGGTCACTGCCCAGGATCGCTGGCGTTTCATTGCGCAAGTGGTTCGCATCGCGACAGGCCATGCAAAGCTCCGCGCCGAAGAAGCGATGCGTGTATCTTTTTTGTGATGAATTCACGAATCACATCGACACGCACATTGGCCGGGCAACGGTTGAGTTGCTTGAGCTGCTCGGTTACGAAGTCAGGCTACCTGAGCATGTCGAAAGCGGCCGATCGGCAATGTCAGCAGGCATGGTCCGGGCTGGCAAGAAACTTGCCGAACAGAATGTCTTGCGTTTGACGGATCAGCTTAACGACGCGGATGTGCTGATCGGTATCGAGCCATCGGCGATTCTGACGCTGCGTGACGAATACCCCGACCTGGTCGATGCTCGCCTGGCTGCAAAAGCTCGCAGGCTGGCCGATCAAACGCTCTTGATCGACGAGTTCCTGTCCCGTGAGGCGAGCGATGGTCAGATTACCAGCGACCAATTTGAATCGACCAAAATGTCCCTGCTGCTGCATGGGCACTGCCATCAAAAAGCTCTGTCATCGTTGACGCATACGGAAAAGATTCTCCAGCTTCCCGCCAACAGTGCCGTCACCACTCCAAATACTGGCTGTTGCGGCATGGCTGGGTTCTTTGGTTATGAAACAGACAAGTACCAGCTTTCGATGCAAATCGGTGAGCTAGCCTTATTTCCTGCAGTCCGCGAAGCGACGACCGATACAATAATAGTGGCGACCGGGACCAGTTGTCGGCACCAGATACAAGACGGAACCGGCCGCGCCGCATACCACCCGGTGGAAATCCTTCGCCAACGCGTACTGACCTAACATCGTTGCCTTAATGCCCATCCTGAAACGCGAAAAAGATATCTACCCGGCTCACCTGTTGCAGGATGAATCCGTGTATGCCGACGAGGAGCGGAACTGGTGGTGCGTCTACACAATGTCACGTCGTGAAAAAGACTTAATGCGCAAACTGGCCGCTTGGAAGATCGCACACTACGGCCCGATAGTTCCCAAACGATACCGTTCGCCGGCGGGTCGATTGAGGACTTCATTCATTCCGTTGTTTCCCAATTATATCTTTATGCTGGCGAATGCAGACGAGCGAACTCAGGCCTTGATGACGAATTGCATTTCCAAATGTGATGTGGTTGGTGAACGTGAACAACTGGTTCGTGACCTGCTTCAGATCAGTACGGCCGTGGGCGCGGAAATTCCTCTTACGCCGGAAGCCAAGCTTGAGTCTGGAAATTACGTGCGCGTGCGGACTGGGCCGTTTGCCGGATACGAAGGAATCGTGATTCGCAGAGAGGGCGGAACACGGCTGTTGTTGAGTATCCAGTTTCTGGAGCAAGGGGTTTCCATGGAGCTGGACGAGGCGGTCTTGGAGCCGCTTGATTAACCGCACCAAATGCTCGCAGAAGTGTCCAGCCACCGAACGTAAAAAAGGCGTCAAAATCTGAATAATCCCACCAATATTCTTTAGGCATTGCAATAGTCGTTGATTGCGACTTTTCGCCTATTTCCAACCATATCGGTTAATGATAGTTTGTGAGGTTCTCGATGTATCGAGTAGCTAAAATTCTCTGTATACGTTGAGTTTTTTGGCGTTGAGTAGTTGGCGCTGGCTCAACAGTCGGCGGCAAACTCTTGGGCCTAAGTAGCGTTTGTTTGACATGAAGTCGTCTTCAAATTGCAAATCGACTTTTTCGTTTAGCGGACGGTGGAGAAACGCTTCCTTGGCTTAGGGCTTTACGGCTAATTGGCAGATGATTCCTTCTTGGTTTCCTTCCATTCGGCCGACACAATTCAAGCTTTGTTTTGAGGGTGGTGTCACCCACGGGAACGGAGTGCGCGCCGGCTGTCCTTGGCCGCGAACTTCTCCGCTTTGGGCTTTGACCTCGGCTTTGCCTCCGCTTAGCCTCAAAACGCTTGTCTCTGATCTTCCAAATGAACAATTTAGCTCAATCAAAAATCTACGTTGCAGGCCATCGCGGGATGGTTGGTTCTGCAGTCGTTCGGAAACTCGAATCGCTCGGTTGCAAACAACTAGTGACTCGCGACCGCAGCGAGCTTGATTTGTGCGAACAGGCGGCGGTCCGAGAATTCTTCGATAGCGAACGACCAGACGTGGTTGTGTTTGCGGCCGCTCGCGTCGGCGGCATTCACGCCAACAACACTTATCCGGCTGAGTTCATCTACGCCAACCTGGCCATGGTGACCAATTCGGTCGAAGCGGCGTACCAGGCCGGCACGCCTCGGTTCTTGTTCCTTGGCAGCACTTGCATCTATCCGCGGATGGCACCGCAGCCGATGGCTGAAGATTGCCTGCTGACGGGCCCACTGGAACCAACCAACGAGGCCTATGCAGTCGCCAAAATCGCCGGTTTGAAACTCTGCCAGCATTTTCGAACTCAATATGGCGTTATTTATCATTCAGCCATGCCGACCAATTTGTACGGGCCAGGCGACAACTACCATCCTGAAAACTCACATGTATTACCGGCGTTGATTCGGCGTTTTCATGAAGCTTGTGAAACTGGGCAAGACTCAGTAACAATTTGGGGCACTGGCAAGCCACGGCGGGAATTCCTACATGTCGACGATTTAGCTGACGGTTTGACTCACTTATTGCAGCTTGATGAACCGCCGAATTTGGTCAACGTGGGCACGGGCACGGACATTTCGATAGCTGAATTAGCGGAAATGGTTGCCAAAATCGTTGGTTTCAAGGGCCAAATCGTCCAAGACACGACCAAACCCGATGGAACACCTGTCAAACGGACTGATACGACACTTATGGACTCGACTGGCTGGCAGGCCAAGATCGAGCTTCGCGAAGGAATCGAAAATACGTATGATGTATTTCGAGCAGAATTGAAAGCTGCAATTCGTGAAATCTAAAGTGAAACATAAGACGGGGACGAATGTCTAAATCAGCATTGATCACAGGAATCACGGGCCAGGACGGATCGTATCTAACAGAGCTATTGATTGAAAAAGGGTACGAGGTGCACGGCATTGTTCGTCGCTGCAGTACTTTCAACACTGGCCGCATCGATCACATCTATAAAGATCCACACGAAGTGGATGCCAAGATGTTTCTGCACTACGGTGATCTGACGGACGGCCAGAGCCTGACCAACCTGGTGCTCGATGTGCAGCCCGATGAGATCTACAACCTCGGTGCACAAAGCCACGTTCGCGTCTCGTTTGACTCACCGGTTTACACATTGCATGCCGTTGGTGGCGGTGCGTTGAATGTGCTCGAGGCAGCCCGGCAGTTGAAGAAACAAAAAGAAGTTCGCGTTTACCAGGCATCGTCGTCTGAGATGTTTGGTGATGTCGTCGAAACACCGCAATGCGAAACAACGCCTTTCCGCCCGCAAAGCCCATACGCTTGTGCGAAGGTTTACGCGTTCCATCAAACAGTCAATTATCGACAGGCTTACGATCTGTTTGCGACTAACGGGATCTTGTTCAATCACGAGTCGCCTCGTCGTGGCGAGACGTTTGTCACACGAAAAATTACTCGGGCTGCCACACGAATTAAACTTGGGCTGCAAGACAAACTGTTCCTTGGGAATCTGGACGCGCGACGTGACTGGGGCTACGCCAAAGATTATGTCAAAGGCATGTGGATGATGCTTCAACAAGACGAACCGGATGACTTCGTCCTGTCGACTGGAGAAACGCACTCGATCCGCGACTTCCTGAATTTCGTTGGGGAACATCTGGATTGGGATTGGGAGCCGCACGTCGAGATCGACCCGCGATACTTCCGCCCCACCGAAGTCAATTTGCTGTTGGGCGATTGCAGCAAAGCCAACCAGAAACTTGGCTGGACACCGACCACCAGTTGTCGTGAATTGGCTCAGCTAATGGTCGACCACGACATGGAGTTGGCTCAAAACGAAATCACACACGCGAGCATGAATGCTTCGGCAACAATTTAAAGATCGGCTTGCAAAATTTGCAACGAATTTTTCGAGGCAACTTTCAGGTTGATTTGACGGTAACCTCTTGAAACCCAGAATCTTAGCTGTCATCCCCGCCCGTTTCGCTTCCACGCGATTCCCTGGCAAACCGTTGGCCAACATCTGCGGCAAGCCGATGATCCAATGGGTCTACGAAGCCGCATCCATGTGCGACGCTTTTGGACGAACGATTATCGCTACAGACGATGAACGCATTCAGGCCGCGGCCGAGCCGTTTGGTGCGGAAGTCATGATGACCAGTTCGGATCACCAAACAGGTACCGACCGATTGTGCGAAGTCGCCGAAGCAAACGCGGACTTTGACGTATTCGTGAACGTGCAAGGCGACCAGCCGTTTGTGACATCTGAAATCCTGACGCGATTGGTCGAGCCATTTTTCGCAGCCGATTCGCCGGAGATGGCGACGTTGGCTTGCCCGCTTGATGAGACCGCAAGAACCGATCCAAATTCAGTCAAAGTCATCTGCGATCAACGGATGAATGCGATCTATTTCTCGCGAGCCAACATTCCTTACCTCCGCAGCAACGCCCCGGCACCGGTTTATCATCACCTCGGGCTGTATGCGTTTGGAAGTTCGTTCGTTCACAAATTTCATCAATACGCTCCGACTCCGCTGGAACAGTGTGAGCAATTGGAGCAATTACGAGCACTCGAAAACGGACATCAGATTCGAGTCAGCTTGATCGCGGAACCAATCATCGAAGTCAACACTCCGGAAGATTTGGAAATCGCCAACGAGGCGATGACGAAACGAGTCGAAAGCAGCAACCTTGCCTGACATGTCCGAAGAACGCACGACATTGACGTCGAGTGATATTGCCCGACAGGTCTTTGAGTCAGAGATCCAAGCGATCCAAGTGGCAAAATGTTATCTGGACGAGCATTTCGAGAAGGCAGTCGAGTTGCTGCTTGAGTGTGACAGCCACGTGGTCGTCAGCGGGCTGGGTAAAAGTGGGCTGGTTGGCCAAAAGATTAGTGCCACGCTGGCAAGCACCGGCACTCCCAGTCACTTCCTGCATCCGACAGAAGCAGTCCACGGTGATCTGGGACGCATTCGTCGCGGCGATGTCGTCATTCTGCTCAGCTACAGCGGGCGAACCGAAGAGGTCGCGTCATTGGCAGCGATTTTGCGCCAGGACGGAATCGCGATCATCAGTATTTCTCGCGATCGCAGCACCCGGCTGGCCGCACTCAGCGATGCAGCGTTATCAACCGGCGACATCGAAGAGGCCTGCGAACATGGCTTGGCACCTACATCGACAACAACCGCAATGATGGCTATCGGAGATGCACTTGCGATCGCGGCCAGTCGACAACGTAATTTTTCAGCAGAGGACTTCAACAAGTCGCATCCTGGCGGAACGCTTGGCAGAACCATGATGCCGGTCGGCGAAATGCTGCGGTTCAAAGTTGGCAAAAATATCGCGGTCGTCAAAGAAAACGAAACCGTCCAGGAAGTATTGAACCAGGCGGATCAGTTCCCGCGTCGTTGTGGTGCGATACTGATATCCAAAACTGACCAGGAACAACTCGTCGGACTGCTAACCGATGGTGACCTTCGCCGAATGTTGCTTAAGCACGGCACCGAGATTCTCTCCAAGACCGTTGGCGAGATAATGACCAGCGATCCAACGACTGTCGCTGCATCTGCGACCGTCAGCGAAGCCATCCAGGTCATTCGTGAAAAACGAATCGACGAACTTCCCGTCGTCGACGCTACCGGCAAACCAGTCGGTGTACTCGATGTTCAAGACCTGCTCGCATTGAAACTGATCGAAGATGAGTAAGCAAAACGTCAGTAGCTCGACTCTCCGAGTCGTTAATTGGACCGGTATACGACTCGGAGATTCGAGCTACTATTCCACTTTGCTCAACAAATCACGAAAGCAACATTCAATTGAGTTCACGTAAAATCATTGTCACTGGTGGAGCAGGGTTCATTGGCTCGAACCTGATTCGTCTGCTGATCGAAGAAACCGATCACCAAGTCGTCAACGTCGACAAACTGACTTACGCTGGCAATCTGGATTCTTTGAAAGACATCGAGTCCAGCGATCGCTACGCGTTTGATCAAGTCGACATCGTCGACCCGACGGCTGTCCAGAGTACGTTCAAAAAACACCAGCCCGATTGGATCATGAACCTGGCCGCCGAGTCGCATGTCGATCGTTCAATCGACGGCCCCGGCGCATTCATCCAAACTAATATCGTTGGCACGTTCCAATTGCTCGCAGCGTCAAAAGCCTATTGGCAAGAACTGCCCGAGGAAAAACAAGCGGATTTTCGTTTCCATCACATATCCACGGACGAAGTCTACGGATCACTTGGAGCTACGGACCCCGGGTTCTCCGAGACCACTTCGTACGATCCGCATTCTCCTTACTCGGCCAGCAAAGCCGCGTCCGACCATCTCGTTCGCGCATGGGGCGACACGTATGGATTACCCATTCTCGTTACGAACTGCTCCAACAATTATGGACCTTACCAGTTCCCGGAAAAGCTAATCCCGGTTGTCATTTTGAAATGCCTACGCGGCGAGTCTATCCCGGTTTACGGCACTGGCGAGAACGTTCGCGACTGGCTTTACGTCACGGATCACGCACGAGCATTGTTGGCCGTTCTGGAACGCGGCAAGCTGGGACACACTTACAACATCGGCGGCAACAACGAAAAGACCAACATCGACCTGGTCCGCCTGCTATGTTCGATCCTGGATCGCGAAGTCCCCATCGCATCAAACGAACAGCTAACAGACGAACAAAAATCATCTCTCAAATCGTATGCCGACTTGATCGCATTCGTCACCGATCGCCCCGGCCACGACATGCGTTATGCCATTGACGCCACCAAAATCGAGCAGGAGCTAGGCTGGACACCAACCGAAGACCCAAGCAGCGGCTTCGAAAAAACGGTTCGCTGGTACGTCGACAACGAAGACTGGTGGACCAACATCCTCTCCGGTGGTTACAAGCTTCAGCGACAAGGCACGCTGCAAGTTCAACGACTTTCCGTAAACCAACACAATCCATCGCCAATTAGCAACAACACTAACGCAACTCTCTGAACTCGAGAATTGCGATTCCACCAAGTTGTTGTGAGTCTTTATCAATCAATAACGAGCGAAAGTTGAAAGGCATCATCCTCGCAGGCGGATCGGGAACGCGACTCCACCCAATCACCATGGCCATGTCCAAACAGCTGTTGCCTGTTTATGACAAACCGATGATTTACTATCCATTGTCGGTGCTGATGCTTGCTGGAATCAAAGAGATCTTGATCATCTCGACTCCCCACGACCTTCCGAATTTTGAGAGGTTGCTTGGTGATGGCTCCAAAGTCGGTTGCAAGTTCAAGTATGCGAAACAGCTAGAACCAAAAGGCTTGGCTCAGGCGTTTATCATTGGTGAGGACTTCATTGGAGATGATAAAGTCGCCTTGATACTTGGCGACAACATTTTCTATGGTTCTTCGTTCGGCGAACTAATTCGCGAACATACTGACCCAAGTGGCGCCGTCGTTTTTGCAAGCGTCGTACGAGACCTGGAACGATATGGTGTCGTTGAAATAGACAAGCGTGGCAATGCGATTTCTATTGAGGAAAAACCTGCCAAACCGAAGTCAAATTACGCAGTTACCGGCCTTTACTTTTACGACAATGATGTTGTTGAGATCGCCAAGTCGGTTGAACCGTCCGCTCGTGGCGAACTGGAAATCACATCGGTCAACAATATTTACCTTGAACGAAACAAACTCAAAGTTCGTGTCTTCAACCGTGGCATTGCCTGGCTCGACGCAGGAACATTCCGGTCGTTAGACGAAGCCTCGACGTTTGTTCGTGTAATCGAAGAAAGACAAGGTGCAAAAATTGGATGTATTGAAGAAGTCGCGTACTACATGAACTTCATTGACCGAGACACCTTACTTGAGCGCTCCAAAGAATACTCCCAAAGCGGATATGGAGAATACCTTAAACAAGTCTCTGGTTGGCCGAGAGTCGATAATTAATCATCTCGCAAAATCTATGCCTGAACAGCCAAAGAGCAATTGCAGCGAATATCGCGACTTGGACCTTGTTCGAGGAACGTTTGTGCAAATGAACTACAGCAGCAACCGTTCTGAAGCGGTCACATCGCGGTGATTTTGCAACAGTGCGACGTCCCGCTCAATATCAACATTGACAATTCTCAATTGTCTTTGGGACGCATCAGATTTACGATTTTGAATACCGAGACCATCTAACTTGGACCATTCGAGAAAAACAAAGGTTGCTGCATTATCGCTAGGCCAAGGACTTGCAAAGGTCGTCGGTCTGATCATATCCGTGGCGATGGCTCGAATCCTACTCAAAGAGGATTTAGCGGCCTATCGTCAAACGTTTCTTGCGTATTCAACTATTGGCCCGTTATTGACACTTGGAGTTGGGCAAGGGATCTACTATTTCCTGCCTGGTGAAAAACACAGAATACGTGGCAGAGTAATGGATGCTTTAGCCGTCTTAGGGCTAACAGGCCTCTTGTTTGCCATATTTCTGATCTGTGGCGGCAACGAACTACTTGCCCAGAGATTTTCAAATCCAAAAGTTGCCAGGTTTTTGCTTTGGCTAATTCCCTTCGTTGTATTGTCGTTGCCATCCAATATTGGAAGTAGCGTCTTTGTTGCTACAGAAAACGTCATGCTTGCGTCTGTCTTTGGAGTTGCAAGACGGTTGCTCGTTGGAGTTGCAACAATCGTTCCGCTTGTAATCTGGAAAACGTGCGAAGCAGCCTTGCTTGGGAACATAGTAGCGAGCTGTATGCTGGCCGTTGTGTCAATCTCCTTAATGATTCGATGCACACCTGCCGATTCTTCGCTTCCTTCGTTTAGTGCGGCAAGGGAATTGGTAACGTTCACGCTTCCACTAGCTCTCGGAACGATGATTGGAACAATCTCTATTCAGTTAGATAAGCTAATCGTTTCATTCATGTGTACACCAGATGAATTCGCAGTTTATTCAATCGGCGCAATACAGTTACCCATAATTGGTATTCTGACGGGGGCGATAACCTCGGTTACCTTGGCAGAGATGCGAAATCACGTAGTTGATGGAAAGCGAACGGAGGCACTTAAGCTATTTAGATTGACCGCCCAAAAATCCAGTTTGCTTATTTTGCCGGCGATGTTTTTTTTCCTTCTGACTGCGGACTCGTTTATTCAGTTGCTGTTTACGGTTGATTATTCCGAAAGTGCAGTTCCTTTTCGATGGTACCTTGTTTTGTTGCCACTTAGGACTGTTGTATTTGGATCATTGATTATTTCTCTTGGACGAAACGATTTCATTTTGTTTCGTTCGGCAGTCAATTTGGTGTTGAATCTACTGTTAAGCATGGCAATGGTATGGTTCTTTGGACCTTGGGGGGCTGTCGTTGCAACGATTACGGTAATTTACACATGGTCGTTACCCGCGAATCTCTACGTTTTGAGTCGTGAACTTGAAACAGAATGGCACAAATTATTGCCCTTCAAACACTTCGCCGCGACTTCAATCCACCTACTGCCAATATCACTAGTTGGTCTCGGGGTTGTTTTATTTGTCGAGAGTCATCTCCTTCAGTTTTCATTGGTTCTAGCAATTTTCACAGTCTTCTTGATTTGGTATTGGGAAGACAAACTGTTCAAACGTGAAGAAGTTTTCCAAAAATTGCGTCTTGGCTGGAGTGCAACATGGAGGTCTTGATTAGTTGTTGATTCGTCGGGCGATTCTGAAGTTTTACCACATCCTATTTGGTGAACAGTTCTTTAAGTCTGCGCACTATCGGATGGTATTAAGATTGTGCATGCGTTCCAGGTTATTCGGCGCTGTTTGGATTTTGGCTACTGGAGCATTTGAGCGAGAGAAAAATTCAGTAATCTCTGGACGCATCAAACATTTAGACTTAGGTACTGAGCGTTCCGCAATATCCGCCAGATACAACTTGAGAAGGAATACACATCGACTAGAAAAAGGATTGATAATGAGACCGCGAAGGAATGTCTTCGCCCTCGAATATATTGTCGAAACCACTAGAGATTTCAACGTAGTACAAGAAGCCAAAGTTGAATCGGATGCCGATCTACTAGCTTGGTCACATGACGTTCTCGTCGAGTACTTTTCGATAGTAGACCAAGCGGAACCCAAAATCGCCGACGCCCGGGAAATCTTCCTTCAATCAGGTACCAAAGAAAGTTCCGAGATTCCCCCAAAACCAAAAATCCCATACGCAAGAGATTTGGATTCGAAAATTCAAATCAGTATAGAATCCATTACCAAGCTCGCTAAAAGACGAAGAAGTTGCAGGTGGTTTCTACCCGAGTCAGTACCAAGGGAAATGATTGATGCGGCAATTCGCGTCGCTAACTATTCACCCAGCGCCTGCAACAGACAGCCATTCGAGTATCGGATTTTTGACGAAAAAGCACTAGTTGAAAAAATCGCGTCGGTTCCGATGGGCACTCGAGGATTTTCACAGAACTTTCCTTGTGTGGTTGTTATCGTTGGCCAACTATCGGCATTTCCTTACGTCCGTGACAGGCACGTTCCGTATATTGACGCAAGCTTGTCAGCAATGGCTTTCCAATTTGCACTGGAAGTCCAAGGAATTAGTAGTTGCTGCATTAACTGGCCAGACATTGAAGAAAGGGAAGTGCTGCTTCGCGAAACGATCCAGTTAGATGACGATGAGTGTGTTGTCATGTTTCTGGCGGTTGGCTTCCCCGACCCGAAATGCCTTGTTCCATATTCACAGAAAAAACCAATATCCGAGATTAGGTCTTACAACAAAACATGCTAATCGAGATTCATGGTGGTGGGTTCAAGAACAAAGGTGCAGAGCTAATGCTCGACACTGTCGTTGCTGAACTCAAGACTAGATTGAATGAAGTTCAGTTTTGCATGGCCGCCCGAAACGATCGTCCATTTGAGCGAGTTGCAGCAGCTGGCGGCAGGCTACTTTGGCCGTCGTATTTATACACTTCAAGCCCGAAGCGTTTTCGCCAGTTCTACCGCATATCTCAACTTCTTGGCACTTTATACCCAAGGCGTTTACTCATGCCTTATGGGTTGTGCAAACATAAGGAAGTCGATGCAATAATAGACATATCGGGTTACGCATTTGGCGACCTCTGGGGCACCGAGAGGATGGTGACATTTAGTCGAATTGCGAATTGGTATCGCCGGAATGGAAAGCCAGTCATTATGTTGCCGCAGATGTTCGGTCCGTTTGACAAACAAGATTCAAAATCCTGGTTTGAATCTGTCTGCAGCAACGTCGATCTGATTTACGCCAGAGACAAGACTTCCTTGCGTTTGGCGCAAGAATGTACTGATGAAAAACATGAGGTGAAACTGGCTCCAGACATCACCATGTTTAATACATCTTACAAAAAATCAGATGAATTCAATGATGACGTTGATCGAGTTGTATTGGTCCCAAATATCCATGTACTTGACATGGGAAGTACGAATTGGGATTTCGAATCATACGTAGGTTTATTCGTAGACGCTGCCAAGCAAGTTCTGGAAGCAGGTAAAGAAATTACGATCGTAGTTCACGACTACTTTGGTGGTGACATCAAACTAGCTGAAAAAATCGCAGATGAATTAGGGTTATCACGGGAGTCCATTTTCCAAAGCCAGAGCGCCCACCAACTCAAAGCTCTAATTGGCAACTCGCAATTTATTGTAGCTTCTAGATTCCATAGCCTTGTAGCCGCGCTCTCGACAAACACGCCGGCGATTTCGATTGGCTGGGCACACAAGTACAATGAATTAATGAGCGACTTCAATGTGCAAGAATTCAACATTAAAAATTTCGAAGATTCAACAAGGGTTGCTAATCTAGTCGAGAAGTTACTCGACAAGGGTTCATACGAAGAAGCTAAAAACCGAATTGCCTGCCGATATAGTGAAATGCGAGAAGACAATAACCGGATGTGGTCAGAAGTCTTGAGCCTTTTGCAAAACAACGATTCAAACCAGAATTCATGATTCGTCAGCTTGTGATTGTCTTAAAAAACTTACAATCGTTGAACTTTAAAAATCCGTCTTGGATATCGCGCAATCTCTTGGGTGAACAATAAACCAGACTGTGTCTTCCGAATTTATCATAATGATTCCGACCGCCGGCAAGTCCGAGTTTCTTGAGAGGACTTTGACGTCTTTAGGAGATTGCCAATTGCCTGGGAATTTCGCAGGCACAATGGTCGTTGAGAACGGAGAAAGAGGTAATGCAAAAAGCATAACCGAGACTGCTCCAGGATGCTTGCACGCCAAGTACATCCATTGCGAAAAGAAGAACAAGAGCAGTGCCTTAAATTTCGCTATTGAGCCTCTTTCAGATGACTGTTTCATTTATTTAACCGACGACGACATCCGATTCCAACCTGACGTACTTTCGCGTTTCGAAAGCCAATTAAACAACCGGTCGAGTGGTGTAGTACTCGGCGGGCCGCTTGGAATTGATTGTGAATCGGAGCCCCCTGAGTCACTTAGCACGTACTTACCGCCCTCAATGACCGGTTGGTTCCCGACTCCTGATCAGCTCAAAGAGAAACGACTGATGTTCCTCGGTGCCAATTGGGGAGTATTCGCCGGCGACATCAAGCGAGCCGGAGGATTTGATCCGCGATTCGGACCGGGTAGCCCATTAAATGCAACCGGGCAAGAATGGACAATGCAGAAACGACTGCATGAGCTTGGCATGCAATTTGAGTTTGTTGAAGACGCCACTGTTTGGCACAAGGTCGACTCCAGTCGGTTCAGCTTGGATTTTATTACCAATCGTGCCTACCGCATGGGCGTCGAATCAGGAATTTCTTTGGCGATCAGGCCACGAAGGAATTTGAAGAATTGGCTTGGAGTACTGTGGAGGTTATCCAAAACCTGTTGGTCCTTACTTTCTAACACGATTCGTTCGATCTGGATCAAACAAGACAAAAGCGACTATCTCGACATGGCGATCAGCATCCAAAGAGCAAAAGGGTTCTTCAAAGGGTTCTGCAAAAGTTGGGGGCAACGTCAAATCAACGGAGTGGATTCGACCTGATGCAAAGCTGGCTTCCGTCACAATTCGAAACGGGACTGGTGTCTGTTATCATCCCGACCTACCAACGGGCTGACCTGCTTGGCGAAACCATCCACGCATTCTGCGAACAAACGTATCGCCCGTTGGAAATCATTGTTGTTGAGGATGGCGAGACCCGTGAAACAAGAAAACTTGTCGAGCAGTTATCCAAGCAGAACACATCGGAACTCCGCGTAACATATCTTGGGCAAAAAAATTCAGGGGCCTGTAAAGCCAGGAACCACGGTGCGGAAAATTCTAACGGAGAATTTCTAGTTTTCACGGATGACGATGATCTACCAAGCAAGGATTTTGTCGAAGAGAGAATGCGGGTGGCCAGACGGGAAGCAGCAGATCTGGTAATCGGTCCATGGCAGCGATTTCAAGCGTTTGAGGAAAAGTTCTACCTGTTCCCGGTAAAGAATCGCTCATTAAGTTTTCCTCCGAATGAGCTGTGGCGGGCGTTCTTGAACGGTACTAAGCAGTTGTTACAAAGTTGTCTTATCTCCAGATCATTGGTAGCGCAAGTGGGGCCTTGGGAAGAATCCTTGCACAAGGCACAGGATCTTGATTACAAGGCCAGGATTTACTCGTCAGCCAAGTCGATTGGATTCTCGAAGCGAGGGACGATATTCTATCGCATGCATCCGCAATCCATCTCCGGTCAAGCAACTCCGGAGAAAACAGCGAGCATCAAGAAGGCGTTGCAAACGGTTATCAAAGTGACCAACGAGCGAACCGACGAGGCGAGTCTAACGGCTAGCCTTGCTGACTATTGTGTCTATGCCTCCCATCGCATGCTTGCGTACGGCGATCAGCAGTCCGCTGGCGAGTTTTTACGACAAGCAAAACAACTTGATAAGGATTCGATTGACCGAAATTTATCAAAACTGGAAAAACTTTGTTTGTTGTCTGCATTGCGTCCACTGGTTGCTCCCTTGTACCACTGGCGAAAACGACTTAGCCGACGAAAAGGATCAGCTACCCCAAGCTCACAAACGGAGATTGTCGACGCACTTCCACTCAATCGACTTGACGAGCAAACACAACCTCGCGAAATCAAAGTCTCTTCCTAATTATTTCAAAAGTTACACAATCAATTGACTGAACAAGAACGATCACCGTTGATCATCGGAGGCGTTGGAGGATCGGGAACACGAGTGTTTCGCGCGATTGCTGAATCCGCTGGGTATTCGATGCTTACCGCTCCGTGGATCGTGGAAAAACTATGGAAGAAACACCACGACAATTTGCTGATGATGAAGTTGTTCTACCCACGCTGGCTGGCAGCCTATCTTAACGGCGAATCAGTAGAGCCTCAGATGAAGCGAGCATGCCGAAGATGGTTATGGACGTGCAGTCCGCGCAGATTCGAGAATGGGAAGTGGGGCTGGAAAAACCCGAACACTCTGTTCTTCATTCCGTTCTGGAAATCAATCTATCCGAATATGATTTACATCAACGTCATCCGCGATGGCAGGGACATCGCATTCAACCGTCGGATGACGTACATCAATCATTACAACCAAGGCCTATTCTCAACGGAAGAACGAGAATTACCGGAACATTTGCGCAAGGCCCTATTCTGGAAACGATGCAATGAAATCGCGCAGACGAATGTATTGGCGGCGGACCGACGTTATACCGCTTCTTTTGAGGCCCTATGTAGCAATCCAACCGAGTCGATAGTTCGCATCTTGAATTTCCTGAATTCACCATTGGACGAGAATAAGATTCAGGAAGCTGCTAAACTGGTAAAGACTCCCGAATCACTGGGACGTTGGAAGAATGAGAAGAAATCCAGCATTCTTGAAGTCGAAGAATTTCTTGGGACCGCCCTGACCGAACAGGGCTATCAGCCAAGTCACTAAATAAATGGATCCGAAAACAATCCCAGTCCTTGTCGTTGGTGCCAACCGTTCCGGAACAACGTGGCTATCGAACCTGCTTTGCAACCACAGTCAGATCTCGGGAGTGCAAAGTGATGAGCATTTTGGCATCATTGAAACAAATTTATTCGGTCGAATGCAACGAGTCTTTGGCAGCTTGAATAGCCGCGTGAACAAAATTGCGTTCATTGAATCATGGAGCCAAACCGATTTCTTCCTGGCTACGGGAATCGACAAATCGGAAATTTATTCACTTAAATCACGAGACTACGTTGATATTTTCCGCTTTGTCATGCGCGAATTTTCTTCGAGACTTGGCAATAGTTACTGGCTGCAGAAGTTACCGACAACCGAGTTTCGGTATCTCGGCAGTTTGCAAGATGACGCCAAGATCATTGTGATCACACGAAACATGCTTGGTAACCTTGCTTCAAAACACGGATTGCTGCAGAAAAAGGGTATCAAAGCGTCCTTAACACGTTCCACGATGGATTATGGGCTTCAGCAAAAAATCGCAAATTCGATTTCGCGTAGACCGAATTCGTTTCATGTACCTTATGAGGATCTGGTTTCCCAAACCGAACAGACCCTTGCGAGTATTTGTCAATTCATCGGGTTAGAATTTGAACCAAACATGGTCACCAATCGCTACAAAAGGAATAGCAGCTTCGAAAACATCAAAAATGATGGGCCTAGCCGTGCGTCCTTCAGAGCTTGGCAACAGTATTTTATGAAGTTGATTTATGGTTTCACCTATTGCGTGCCAACTCCAATGCTTGTTTGGGCAATGGATAACTTCCGGCGAAACGACACGTTCCTGATCCCGGACACCTATAAAGGACTGCAACATCGCCATGGAGTCGAAGACCTTTGATACGCCTTTTGACATCAAGACTCGTACCGGCTGGCTGGAAGCAGCGAGTTTTTTATACAAACCCAGAACTACTTCAGTATCTATCCAATCGCTATCTTGCGGATCCCAATGAGGAGATCGCCAGGAAATTTACTTCGATTGTCTCCACAGTTCGCGTAGGTGGTACTTACAAGCTTACCGGTTGGAATCGACTGGATGAGACCAACGCCATGGTCGCGCGAAATTGTAAAGAGTTTGACCAAGTTAATCTTCTTGACGTTGGAGCATCCGATGGCATCGTCACGCTCCAGTTAGTTGACCAATTGTCCAGCGAACTATCGGTTTGTGTGAATGCAACAATGTTCGATTTGTACACACAAATCACGCGTTGCGGCCCCCGTTGGTTTTGCGAGTATCGCTCAGAGTCCGGCTCGCCAATTCTATTTCGCTTGGGCCCGTTAATTACAAAGATTGATGACCACAAAAGCGGCAACCGAATTCGGACATTCGGCGTAAACACTTACCGCAGAGCTCGAGTGTTTTTCAAAGGCATTTTTGGTACCAATTCGGAAAACATCTCTCTTGTGAGTCCAAAAGTTCACAAGAGCGACAGAGTCGCTTTCACCACCCACAGCGTTCTGGATTCCAATCCAAATTGGCATTCCAAGTTCAACGTAGTTAGGGCCAGCAACATTCTCAACCGATCCTATTTTTCTGATGAACAGCTCCAAATAGCGATTGGAAATCTAGTGGACTGCCTGATGCCAGATGGGATACTGGTCGTTTCGAGAAATCACGAAGAATGCAATGGAGCGCCGGACAATGGGAGCGTTTGGAGAAAAACAGGGCATCGAACTTTGTTGCGAATCGACGACAATCGAGACGGTTCGTATCTGAAAAACCATATAGACCAATGGTTTAGGTAATTCGTTCTGTGTTAATTTGCAAATTCCTTAAATTCCGCAAAAATCTTGTTGGTGTCAGCATAAGTCCGAACGGAAATTGCAGAGTCTATTGCTGGTCTTTTAAACATCTAGCTGCTTACGCCGACGATCTCCGATGAGATAATAGTGGTTGAGTACTTAAACAAGAAAACGGATATGAGTGTCGAATGTCCATGATGCCACCGCCAACCCATGATCTGCCAATGCCTCAGGTTGTATACGTTGGACAAAAACCGAAAAAAATCAACCAATCCTATAAATTCATTAGGTTTTTGTTCTGTGGATTGGCATTAATTGTCGTTCTGAATTTGAATATCTTATCAAACCGCATTTTTGGTAATGGGCAGGCGTTTTCACCTATCATTTTATTGGGGTGCCTGCTGGCGGTGGTGAACTCAAAAGTTAGCCGAATCAACGGTGTCCCACTCGCGGCAACACTGTTTTTGGTAGGACTATTGACGGCGTTGTTCGTTGGAGTTTTGTCGACGATAGCTGGCGGAATTGGAAGCCCACTTGAACTCGCATTTCGAATCTTCAAAGACGCCGCCACACCAGTCGTCTTTTTTTCGACTGTGCTCATGGCCAGTTCCCTGAAAAAACTGGGAGGTGAAACTGCAGACAAACAAGTCTTGCTTATCATCTACTATGTCGCTCTTCTAGGAGCGCTAACCATTTTCATTCCGCTCGTTTTCCCGCAATGGCACTATTTCATTCGCGGTGATAACAAGGTTTTCTCCAGATTTGGAGGACTATACGGTAATCCTAATGCGGCCTCCTCTGCGGTATTGTCGTTCATGGTAGTTGGTATTGCCATGACAGCCCGGTCCAAAAAAATGCATTACCTGGCGGCATCACTAATCATTGGCTCTGCGGCCATTTTTTTAACGGGATCACGGATTGGATTGCTGACCGTTTTCTTTGTGGTACTTCCCTTAAATGGTTTAGTATTCGGCTTCAAGCATATTGTCCGTCTTGGCATGGTTGGCGTCGTGGTTTTGATCGTTGGTGCGGGCCTATTCTACGCCGTCAAGGGACAAACCGATTCTTCCGTGCGCAGCGAGTCGAAGCGATCTCGGCAATTGTTGAACCTCTACCAGGAAGGTCTCCATGAGGGCAATACGGGTGGACGTACGTTGTTGGCATCGACCGCAATAAAAATGTGGCAAGATAGTCCAATGATCGGTCATGGCATCGGATCTTCGAGACCGATGTGGCCCTATTTCGAAGTCGGACCGCACAATTACTTCCTGGTTGTCCTGATCGAAACTGGGGTGTTCGGATTCATTCCGTTTGTTCTTTGCTGGATGCTAGTTGGCTTTCACTCCTTTGACAAATCGAATCAACCGTGGCTAAGAGTATTGATCATTGGGCTTTTTCTTACGCTAACGGCCTATGCAATGACGGCTCACACGGTCTTTACAAGTAGAAACCAGGTGTTCTTAATCGCAGCCGCAATCGGGCTCTCGACCAAAATTGGTGGAGAGCGCAGGTAAGCTGGCTGATGCCCGGTACCCAAGACCAAAATAAGATTGGAGTTCTGTTCCTTGCCGAGGCTCTTCATCCGGGTGGCGCAGAGAGGCAGCTCGAGCTCCTTATGGACAATCTTGATACGTCGAGATTCACTCCTCATCTTCTTACATGGATAGATGCAGGACAACCGTATCAAAACGATTCGAAGCGATATGAGTGGATCCAGGTACTCCGCAATCACAAGTTCGACTTCTCACCACTATGGCATGCCAAGCGGATGATTGACAAAGGTCAAATCCAAATCGTCCACGGCATGCTAGACACTGGAAATTTGTACGGTGGAATTCTGAAGATTTTAAAAAAGAAGAAGATCGTTTTTGTTGCATCCGAACGTTGCTCAGAAAGAAAGCTTGGTTTTTTCCAAGCGATCCACAAACCACGCGTCCATCGGATTGCTGACGTTACAGTCGGCAACAGTAAAAAAGGTTTGGAATTCATAAGTTCGATGGGCATTCCAGAATCGCGGCTTTGCCTTATTTCCAACGGGTTGAACACCGACGTGTTCACGCCCGCCGACGAGGGCACGAAAAAACGACTAAAGAGTAAGTTGTTTGGACATTTGGATGCACAAAAGGTGCTGCTATTTGTCGGCACTCTCTATCCTGCGAAGAACCAACTGGGATTAATTCGCGCACTTGCCGATGTGAACTGGCAATCCACGCACCTGATACTTGTTGGAAAACACAATCATGACTACGTTGCCGAGATTCAAAACGCAATCAAAGAATACAACCTCGAATCGAAAATCGAAATCTACGGACCGCAATCTGATATTGAAAACTGGTATCGTGCAGCTGACGGTTTGATTTTGAATTCGATCCACGAAGGAACACCAAACGTTGTACTAGAGGCAATGGCCTGTGGCCTGCCGGTGATTGCAACCTCGGTTGGAGACATCCCGCGTTACCTGAACGACGAAATTGGCTGGCTAGTAACCTCTGGTGATCAATCACAGCTGACTTCGGTATTGAAGCAATTTGATCAATTCCCAAGCTCCGAACTGGCAGCCAAAGGAGCCCTGGCAAGTGCACATATCGAAGCCTTGGGGCTCACCAAATCAAATTTGGTGGAACGTCATCAAGAATTGTATTTAAGTTTGCTCGGAGACGCCCATTGAAAAAGATTAAGTACGTACTCGCAAACTTCCCACATCTGTCCGAAACATTCGTTGCTCGAGAGATAATAGGAATCGAGAAATGTGGTCGAGATGTCGAAGTATTTAGTCTGCGGCCACGAAGATTCTCGAGCCCAGATGCCATCACGGTAGACGGTGTCGATGTCAGCTATTCTTCCTTCTCACTTACAAAAATGTGCAGAAATGTCGTCGCAAACCTTCTCACAGGGAACAGCCTGCTGTTTTCATGGGAAACGGCAACCGACTCTATTTCGTTGCTCACGAGAGGCAAATTCTCCAACGCGTTTCGAATGCTCAGCGTGTTGATTTCAGCGGAAACCTGTATTCGTCCGGAAACAAAAGAAAAGCTGAAGGGTGAGAACGTCCACCTCCATACTCACTTCTTGTTTTCAGCCAGCTACGTCATTTATCGCTTGAGTAAGCTACTTGACTGTTCATTCAGCATAACATTGCACACCAAATCATTGACTTGGATGTTCCCGGACCAAGTCGCCAAAGTGCTGAATCACTCACAGTTTTTAAACTGCAATTCCAAGCAGCTCGTTGAGTTCATTCGGTCGTTCGGCTTGAGAGACTTGGAGAAAATCCATCTAGTACGCAACGGGATTAATGCAGGTGAAGTCGAATTCGTCCCGAAAGCTAAGCTGTCAAATCCAGTGAAATTACTTGGTGTCGGCAATTTGCTCGACAAGAAAGGATTTGATGATCTTGTGTCGTGCTGTGATTACCTCGTAAAGGCGAACACGCCATTTGAATGCACAATTGTCGGGGAAGGCCCTGAGCGTACAAATCTTGAAACCCAGATTGCAGAGTTAAAACTCGACGACAAAGTCAGGCTGCTCGGCAGGCAACCGTTTACTGTGGTGAGAAAGATGTTACGTGAATCAGATATTTTCCTGATGCCCAGCAAGTCTCCAAAAAAATCCACACTCGACGGCTTGCCTACTGTGATCATTGAATCAATGGCCACTGGGACTCCAGTCGTATCTACGAACTTCGCAGGAATCCCTGACTTGGTTATCGATGGGAAAACGGGGCTACTCGCTGAACCGGGCGATCCAGCCGGACTGGCATCAGCAGTTCAAAAAATAGTCAACGACGACGAACTGCGAAACCAACTGCTACACAACGCCAAGCAGCTCGTCGATCTTGAATACAACAATGAAAAGAACATTGGTCGATTGTTGGAACTGATGGATGCTTAAAGGTCCATCGGAGTCGGTCCGCACGACAGAACACTCGAATAAATTTCACCCATGGTTTCATACTTTCAATACATTACGGCCTAACAATGGCGTCTAACGCACACACCAAGACTTACACTTCATTCAAGCTCAAGGACATCTTTCATCGTCAACGGCTGCGTAAACTGAAACAGATTGCTAAACAGACGTTCGTAAATCCGGTATGCTATTGCGACATCGGTAGTTCGGAAGGTTATATCTCCAAAATCATTGCTGATGAAATCAAAGCTGAGCGAGTTTGCTGCTACGATTGGAATCCAGTGAATTTAGAGGCGGGCAGGGCAAAGACAGATTTTGAGTTTTATGAACTTGACCTGAATCAGCCACAACAAATCGGACCTTACCCATGTGTTTCGTGTTTCGAAACACTCGAACACATCGCCAATTTGAAATCCGGCGTTGAAAATGTTTTGCACGCAAGGGCAGCGGGAGGCTCAGCGATCATATCAGTTCCTAACGAGGTCGGTCTCATTGGCTTCTTAAAGGCAGTCTTCAAGTTGTTTTTCTATGGATATTCACTTGACCAACTGAAGGAAGGCACGTCACGGACGGAGTATCTTTGGGCATTACTGGCCAACCGAAAAAGAATCTCTTGCTTTAGGACTGGAAACCGTAAAGGCTACGGCTCTCACTTCGGGTTTGACTACCGCGATGTTGGCGACATAATCGAAGGATCGAACGTGTCTTGTAGAATGGTGAGATCAGGGACGACCGTATATTTCATAGTTAGCGACCCAAGTTGAACTCCATTCATCCTGTTTGCACGACAGGCCCTAGTTGATGTACCTGATTTTCTTTACGCATTACTTTTCTCCAGAAGGAAATGCACCGGCGTCCCGGACCCACGAGCATTGCCTCAGGTGGGTAAACGCAGGGCATCGTGTTGTCGTAATCACATGTGCCCCCAATGTGCCAGATGGTGTGGTTTACAACGGATACCGCAACCGACTTTGGCCGCAGCGAGAGACTATTGATGGAATAGAAGTTATTCGCGTATGGACCTACCTTGCTGCGAATTCGGGAGGTACGAAGAGGATTCTCAACTATCTTTCCTATCTGTTTTCGGCAGTGTTTGCGTTCACTTTCTTTTGTCGTCGTCCTGACGTTGTCGTCGCAACATCACCTCAGTTTTTTTGCGGCTGGGCAGGAGCCCTAGCTTCATTGATAAAGTGGCGCCCATTTGTTCTCGAGATTCGTGACATTTGGCCAGAATCGATAATTGCGGTCGACGCGATCAAACGTGGAACGGTAACTAATATTCTCGAGTTACTGGAAAAGTGGATGTACGGGCTTGCCAATCAAATCGTGGCAGTTGGCAATGGTTATCGAGACAACATTCGTTCGAAAATTGGGGCAAAAAAAACGATTTCGGTAATTACCAACGGAGTTGATGGCCAAATTTATAAACCACTCCCAAAGAGTAGAGATTTTCTCGAAAGGTACGAGCTTAACGACCGTTTTGTGTGCTCATACGTGGGAACTCTTGGAATGGCCCACGGATTGGACGTCGTTGTACGTGCCGCCAGTTTGCTTCAAAAACAAGGACGAAACGATATCGTTTTCTGTTTGGTTGGAGACGGTGCCAGAAGGCGAGCACATGAAGCTCAAGTCGAACACCTGGGCTTGGAACACCTGGTTAAGTTTACGGGGCGATTAGCCAAGTCAAAGATGCCGGAGATCCTCGCTAGTTCTGATTGCCTATTAGTACACCTGAAGAAAACCGATTTGTTCGCTACCGTGATCCCGTCTAAGATCTTCGAATCGATGGCCATGAATCGCCCGTTAATTATGGGAGTTCGTGGAGACGCCGCAGAAATTGTCAGGGAAGCGCAATGTGGGATCGAAATTGAACCCGACAATGAATCCGATCTGTTGTCTGCTATCAACAAGCTTGTCCAAGATAGAGAATTGTATGAGCAGCTATGTCAGCGGGGCAGGGAAACTGTGATGTCGAATTTCAGCCGCGACATTCTCGCGGAGCGAATGCTGGGGGTTCTGAAAGAGGCAGCAAACCTCAACCGGTGAGAACACGTTGCTGCACATAAGCTGATGAATTAGAAAGGCCCCGTAGCTTCGGTTGGCGACCCAAACAGTGGATTGCCTGTGATTCCCGGAATCAAAGTGCCCTTCGTGCGACTGCCTGGCACGATCTTACCGTTCTGACTGCGGACCAGGTTAACATCCGTTTCTGAATAGTGCTTTTGATAAATCTTTGCAGCCTGCAAAAACGACTTCGTATTTTTGTGGGTCTTTCCGTGAGGATAAAGGTGCTTGTATCCGACTCTTTTCCGGTTTTCTGCAAAGAACTGATCGAACTCAAAGTCCAAATGATCTGAGCTATGGCCACCTACGAAGCCGATCCCACTAGCTCGCCAGATATTATTTCTGGATTTTGTCTTACTATTGGTTTGGTGCTTGTCACCAAAGTAGAACGCATTCTGCCGACCATCCCAGAGATCTTGATTCTTCGACGAATGGTTCTGATAGGCCATATTGTGATACAGATACTGCTCGCCAATTAAGTTTAGCCCTTTCGTATTACTTTTGAACGCGGAGCCACCCCAGCCGCTTTGCGAAACTATTTTCCTCTTCTTAGCGAAATCCGGGTGATTGTCTCCCGGCAGCCAGTTTCCGTACCCCAAGATAGTATTATTCACATAGAAAACTGGGCCAGTCGAAGACTGCATTGTAAAACTGCCCGCCCGGATACTGTCGACTACTTGATTGTTCCAGTAGTGGACATGCCTACAGTCTCTTACTGCTTTCAGACATTCTTCGATCACTCGAAAGTAAAGATTGTCATGAATATTGATGGCTCGACACCGGAACAGGTTGGTTGGATCCGTCAACTCGTCAAATCGACAACGTCGAACGGTGACTCTTTGACTATCCAAGAACGCCCAGGACGACGCCTGCTCGAATCCGAATCGGGTTTTCGATTGCTTCAAGTTTTTGAAATTCGCGGAAAAATATTGTCGATGCTCAGTCTTACAGTCCTCAATCAAGACATCACTGCAAAAAGAAAATTGCATCGCATTGGATGTAGAATGACGCGTGTTAACCTGTCGCATCGTTATGTCCTGGCACTTTGCAAAACGGAGGATTCGATTCGCAGTAGTGTGTCCAGCTTTGCCGGACGCGTTTTGCACTCTTCCATAATTTTGAAAAGTCAGATTCTCAATCCACAAATCATGAGCTCCTCGAAAGACAATTCCATCTGTTTGAGAAAATCGCGTTTGGAAGACTCTATTCGGCGATACGTTCTGCCATGGAAAACGAACATACCATGTGTCGCCGGTTCGATTGGAAGCCCAAAACGAATACTCCTTTCGACTTATTGCGGCGGCATCATTTTCAATAACATCGGAAATATGTTGCAGAATCAGTCCCTTGCCGAACCCATCATCGCCAAAGAGTATCAGCCGAGCCTGCGGATCGACGACTGCCGCCGAATTTGACTTCCATACCCCAGCTCCAATATCCTCCCACGCATTCGCGTTGACGCGTTTTTCTGAACTCCCGTCTATAATTGCACCATTACCTATTAACGATAATCCTTGAGCTTGCTTCACTGAAATATCGCCAGTGTTCCAATAGGTACCGGGTTGCATGACGATTTGTGTGTCACGAACTTTGGCCAAAGTATCGGCAAGATTGCCGGGTTTATCCGGGTTAACGCTGACTCCAAGGCCAGTTGGCGAAACGTAAAAAGTGTTGGATCTTTTTGGACGTCCAGGAGTTGTCAGGGTCGTTACTGGAATCAAAGGAGTCCGGATGCCAAGCTTCAACTCCAACTCAATATTGCAAGTCGTTCCTTCACTCACATAGACAACCGTATTGTGCAGTTTCGTAACCGGATTGAATTCGAATGGATGTGCTTTTTGACCATTACAGAAGACCGGGATGGCATCTACTCGCCCTCCGAAATCGTGTGTTAGCATGATCGAATTGTACAAAACGTGTGTTTCGTGCACTTCGAACATGGCGTCGCTTCCATCAAGTGTCGTTGCAACGACATTCGAAGCTTGACCATCATCACCAAGAAGACTGAATCCGGTTGCCACTGGCCAATATACGGGTACAAACACCACTTGCCAAAAAAGACACATCAAAACGAAGCTAAATTGCAATTGATTGCTCCAAAGAATGACACCGTATCGTAGAATTCACAGTCAGTTTTGAAAACTCTGTATTTCACGCCGCTAATTGTAATATGTTTTAAGTCTGACTGAACTCAGTCAAGCTCGCCTTGGAAGTAGAATCTCGGTTTAGAAGAAAGTCATGAAACTCGCTTGCATTGTAGGGGCCCGGCCCAATTTTATGAAAATTGCTCCAATCTTGCGAGCAATGGATAAATGCCCCGAATTGCGTCCTGTGCTGATTCATACCGGACAGCATTATGATACGAACCTATCTGATGTCTTCTTTGAAGAATTGAAGATCAAACGTCCAGATGTTTCCCTGGGTATCGGATCAGGCAGTCACGCTAAACAGACTGCGGATGTCATGGTCGCTATTGAGAATATGCTACTTGGCGCAAATGACGCTGGTGATCCATTTGATAGGGTGGTGGTTGTTGGCGATGTCAATTCGACAATGGCTTCTGCAATCGCCGCAACAAAGCTACACATCCCTGTTGCACATGTTGAAGCTGGCCTCCGAAGTTTTGATCGCCGGATGCCAGAAGAAATAAATCGGATGTTAACCGATTCTATCTGCGACTTGCTTTTAGCATCCGAACCTGCAGGAGTAGAAAATCTGCAAAAGGAAGGACACTCCGCTGAGAACATTCATCTCGTTGGAAATGTGATGATTGATACCTTGTTAACGCAGGTGGAAACTGCAAGGCAGGGAGATACTCTATCGCGTTTTCGATTGGAGCCTGATGGCTATGGAGTCATTACACTTCATCGACCATCCAACGTCGATATTCAGGACGTATTAGAGGCGCTTGTTGATGTGCTAATCGAAATTTCAGATCGGCTACCACTCGTATTTCCGGTACACCCGCGGACTCACGAAAGACTGGCGCGATTTGGCTTGGATGAGAAACTGTCTAGTTCTAACGTTCAGTGCCTGGAGCCTCTCGGATACAACGACTTTCTTTGCCTTACTTCACAAGCCAAAGTAATTGTTACCGATTCAGGTGGGCTTCAGGAAGAATCGACCGCTCTTGGGGTGCCATGCCTGACCATGCGGGAAAATACGGAACGGCCAATAACGGTTTCTGAAGGCACCAGTACATTGATTGGTAGTTGTGCGGCGACGCTCAAGAGCCAGCTTCAGGCCGTTGTTGATGGCAAGTACAAGCAAGGAAAATGCCCGGAACTTTGGGATGGCAAGGCTGGAGAGAGGATTGTCGAGGTGCTGGTGGGAGCTGCAGACAGAGGATTCTGATGCAGTTTGATTTCAAATAATGGCAAATCTGGCGTAAATTTATTCCAGTTGTAGAGATTGTTTCGGAATCAACAAATTCGCTCAATTTAGCTTGGATTTTGCCTTACGCGGAGTATTCCGAACTTATCATTTAACTTCCATTTTCGGCTGTGGACGACTTTTCATGTCGACGTTAAACCTAGACCGAGAGCAGCTCTAGTTTACAGTCATTGCTCCTACCAGAAGTATCAAAAGCGGGAACACCAAGCTATGTCAGATGAACTGACCGAACACGCAAGCCAACTTAAAAAGAAGATCGAAGCTAAGGATGCGGTCGTGGGGATCCTTGGGCTTGGCTACGTTGGTCTGCCGTTGATTGATGCGTTCATTTCAAAAGGCTTTTCTGCGATCGGGTACGATGTTGATAAGACAAAAATCGAAAAGCTGAATGCTGGTCAAAGCTATATCGAGCACATTCCTGAATCGAGTATTCAAGGGTGGTTGAAGCAAGACAAGTTTGAAGCGACCGATGATTTCGATCGGCTCGATGAAGCAGATATTGTTTTGATCTGCGTGCCGACTCCATTGAGTGACAGCCGAGATCCAGACTTGACCTACGTTGAGAAGTCGGCAGAAGCAATTGCCAACCGACTGCGACCAGGGCAACTGGTAGTATTAGAGAGTACGACTTATCCAGGAACGACTCGTGACGTTTTGTTACCGATTCTCAATAAGAAAGGGCTTACATGCGGCAAGGATTTTTTCCTCGCCTATAGCCCGGAGCGGGAAGATCCTGGTAATCCTAAATACCAGGCACGGTCAATTCCGAAGGTCGTTGGAGGCATGGATCCAGCCAGTTTGGAAGTTGCCAATGCGCTTTATAAGGAAGCGATTACGTCGACTGTTCCAGTATCAAGCTGCGAAGTCGCAGAAGCTTGTAAAATTTTGGAAAACACGTACCGAAGTGTGAACATCGCGATGGTCAATGAGCTGAAAATGCTGTTCCAAAAAATTGACATCGATGTTTGGGAAGTTATCAACGCTGCCAAGACCAAGCCATTTGGTTTTCAAGCATTTTACCCTGGTCCAGGCTTGGGCGGTCATTGCATACCGATCGATCCGTTTTACCTGAGCTGGGTTGCTAGGAAGCATGAAATCCCAACAAAGTTCATTGAGTTGGCAGGCGAAATTAACAGCTCGATGCCTCACTACGTAATTCAGCAAGTGTCGCACGCTTTGAATCATCATGGAAAGCCGATCAAAGGAAGCAAGATTGGAATTCTTGGAGTCGCATACAAAAAGGATGTCGATGATCCTCGTGAGAGTCCCTCCTTTAAGTTGATGGAAATTTTGATTGGAATGGGTGCGGATATCAGTTTCAGTGATCCGCATATCCCAATCTTGCCGAAAATGCGTCATTTCGACGTACCGAAAATGGAGAGCCAGGATCTCAACGAACAATACCTCTCCGGTCTTGACTGTACATTGATTGCGACAGATCACACGGCATTTGATTGGTCGTCGATTGTGCGCCATTCACAACTGGTTATCGATACCAGAAATGCAACGGTGGAAGTGACTGAAGATCGCGAAAAGATTTGGAAAGCTTAACTACATGAGCAATTTAGTTTTAGTCACCGGCTGCGCCGGTTTTATTGGTTCAAAAGTTGCCGAGCTGCTTGTTAAGCGTGGCGATAGCGTTGTCGGAATCGACAACATGAACGATTACTATGATGTCTCTCTCAAGCAGCATCGCTTGGAGCAACTTCAGAAACTTGATCGGTTTTCCTTTCGCAAGCTCGATCTTGAGCACCAGGATCAGGTACAGCAACTATTTGACGACTTCAAAATTGAAGCGGTGGTCAATTTGGCGGCACGGGCAGGGGTCCGGTACAGCATGGAGAATCCACTGGTCTATATGATGACCAATGCTGTCGGTAGCCTGCACTTGGTTGAAGAGATGCAGAAACGCGAAATCAAAAAGTACGTGTTGGCTTCTACTTCGTCTTTGTATGCGGGCCAGAAAATGCCGTTTACTGAAGACCTCGCCGTCAACACGCCAATTTCATCGTATGCAGCATCAAAGAAATCTGCCGAACTGATGGCGTATTCCCACCACTTTCTGTATGGCTTGGATGTTTCGATTTGTCGTTACTTCACGGTCTATGGTCCTGCCGGTCGCCCCGACATGTGCATCTTCCGCTTCATTCGCTGGATCGATGAAGGAGTACCGATTGAGCTATTTGGAGATGGAAGTCAGTCTCGAGACTTCACCTTTGTTGACGATATCGCAACTGGAACGATCGCTGCGTTAAAACCAGTTGGATACGAGATTTTCAATCTGGGTGGAGGCAACCAGCCAGTTAGCCTTAACGAAATCATTACAAAGCTTGAAATATTGCTTGGCAAGCAGGCACAAATTAAGAACTTGCCTTTTCACAAAGCCGACATCAAATCAACTTCCGCCAATATCGGGAAAGCTCACGAAATGCTTGATTGGCGTCCTGTTACTTCGCTGGACAAAGGCTTGGAAGCTTGCGTCGATTGGTACCGGGATAATCAACCATGGACGTCGAAAATCAACCTGCCTTAGTGTTTTAGCGTTGGAAACTATCTCTTCTCACATTCAAGAGATAGGCACCAACTTTGCCGTCTGGCGAATTAAACACAGGATTATTGCTGACGCCAGGAATCTCAACACCTTGCGCCCGATTAACGACTTGAAATAGCAGACTATCTCGTGCATCCAAAATGGGTTGCGCGACAGCTGCAAAATTTTGGTAAGTCTGTGAGGCCTCTCGAAAACTTTCGAAATCATCGTGAAGGTTTTCATTTTGATTCTCTACATGGATTGAATGCGGGTACAAGTATTTCCAACCTAACCCCTGCACATCGCCTGCCCATAGCTGGTCGTAATCAAAATCAATATTATCTAATGGGTTGCCTCCCCAGAAAACAATACCACTCGAAGCCCAGATGTTATTTCGTGATCGCGTGTCAGTATGGACTTGTTCATCAGATCCAAATGAAAACGCAGACTGCCTCGCGTCCCAAATGAACCTCTCCTCAAACGTATGGCTAAGAATCGCAGTGTTCTGCAAAAAGAATGCTTGACCGATTAGTGGCAAAGCAACCCTGTTGAATTTTTGTTGGCTACCACCCCAGCCAAGAAACCGAAAATCGATATCAGGCATATCACCCTTTGGCACGACCCCGGAAAGTGTTTCCTTGGGGGTCCACCCGCCTGCTCCCAGAACACCATTGTTAATAAACCAGACAGGTCCAGACTCCGCTTGCATATTGAATGGCCCCTGCGACTCACACCCCACAATTGCGTTGTTCCAAAAATGGATGTTGCGTGAATCTCCATTTATAGCGAGCGTTTCTCCATAAACTCTTTCGTAAAAATTGTCGTGGATATCCACATTTGAACAATCATGCAAGTGACACCAATCTGAAACGCCATAGACTGAACATCCGCGAGCTACGACTCGGCTGCAATCAAAAGCGATTGCAGATGAAGCTCCTTCCCATCCATACTGAACCACTTCATCCGATTCTTCTACCGTTTTCAGCGTCTGGCGGTTGTGAGTTAGATACCGTCGATGCTCAGTCTTACATCCGTCGATCAGCATATCTTGCGATTCGTAGAAAAACATCGCTTGAGCAGCACTGTGGCGTGTATCAACATTTCTGACAACCACATTGTTGCATCCCAAAAACTCGAGCATTCGACAACGGTTTCTAGCAAAAACGGAACTTGTCACTTTCGCGTAATTCTGAACCAGAAGGTCTTCAATCCAAAGATCCGTGGCATTGTTGAACTGCATGCAATATTCTTTTGAAAACCGCACCATTTCATGTTCAGCCGGGGACTCATTATTTTCCAGCCGTATCCACCATGTCGTCCGATCGGGTGACGTTGACCAGTAGCAGTCAAAGTCAATCGTATGTACTTCCGCTCTGTTGCTTGAAGTCCCTGCGTGTTGAATTACGGTTCCCGTTCCAAAACCTTCGTCGTCGAAAAGCATCATAAAGTAGTATGGGTCGACTACCTGCGGATCAGTATTTTCCCAGACACCGTTTCCTATCGGAATCCAGGAATCGTTTTGCTGCCCACTAAGTCCATTTCTGGCTCCGTCGACTACCGCTCCATTGCCAATCAATGAAACATTGCGCAGATTATCTGCTCGAATCTCGCCGGTATTTTGATAAACCCCTGGCAGGAAAAAAATCTCTACATCGTCTAAATCATCCTCCAGGGTATCAACCAGACTACCAGGATTGGCCAGTGACTCACTCACCCCGGAACCATCCGGACTAACAAAATAACGTGTCGCCCGAACAGGCCGTTTGGGGGTTTTCAAAGTTTCTACAACGAGCGTCGAGCCAAGTTCGAATCCTCCAGCAGAATCATCTTGGGGTTCCCCAATGGAAATGTTGCAAATCGTTCCTTCTGGACGAAAGATGGTTGTGTTGTGCTTGTTGGTCAGCACATTGAAACGCAGGGGTTGTTCTTCCGCGCCATTGCAAAACACTTGGACATCATCCTGATGATCAAATTCATGCGTTAGCGTAATCGTGTTGTAGCTCGCCGTGACTTCGCTAATAGCCTGCGGAGCAGCAGACAACCTGTTCTGATCAAGTGCAACTAGTAGAAGAATTAACACTAACAATGGGATACAAAGATTCCTCAATTCAAATCTATTCAGATAGTTGAAATCCATCAGACACTTCCCCGATTGCTGCAGAACTTGAATCAATTTACGTTTTATCGAATCTACCATGTCGTGGGTAGCCTTAATATCAGGCAGAGCTTTTCAAGTTTTTGGAGCTGTAATCTCATTCACAACGTACTCAAATCGAGTGTTCAATATGCGTTAGATGTTAGTTCGAATCGTTCGATTTTGTTGCTAAATGTAGGCTCATGTAGCCAATTGCACATTCCAGTATCTGGCGTGAAATCCGCCTTTTTATTGCAGCAAGTTGCTCAACTCTCCAAGCTGTCTCTCCAAAATTCCTTGTGGTTCGGGCAATCAATCCTCGACAAGCGTGATTTTTCGGAACCATGATTTGAGTTCGTGGCCCGCTCGGCTCCTTGCGAGCTTGACTGCATGCCAATCAGTTACGATTCCGCCATCCGGGCACCTGGCACTGCGCGTATTTGTCGTCGGTCAGCGGACCCTAACGATTGCCACGTCAAGTAGTTCGACTAACGCAACGGGAGGGCCTCAGTTCAGGCCATCAAAAAAACGCTTGGATCGTCCTCCGCAATCACCTGGGCCGTCGGCTGGACCTCACCTGCAAAACACCAGCCCAAGGTCTGATTATTCGGATTGAGTAGCCTTTTCGGATTGGTTTTTTTATGTCTCCGAGAATTTAAGCTGCAGGGCAAATTTAGGATTTCAGCATGGAAAATTCGGTTATAATCGACCTCAAAATCAAAGGTTTTTGCTTCAGGTATTACTAGATGGCTACTTCGAATCCAACCGCTCCGATTAATAAGAACGCAGATGCTCAGGTATACACTCCCAGCTCTGCTGAATTGTTAAGAACTGTTCTGCCTTATGCAGTCGCTATTATCGTACAGATACCATTGCTGGTGTTGTACTACAAAGCACTAATGATTCGCCCTCATTACTCGAGTTGGTGTCTGTTCGCGATCTTGGCGACGGCAGCTCTGATTTTTTACCGCTGGCCAAAAGACGGCAAGCAAATGTTTATGAATAGCCTTTGGAGCAATGTCTTGCTTATTTTTGGGCTAATTGTGGGTGTTGCCGGTGTGCTTTTTGTTGAACCTTGGTTCGCTGCCTGCAGCGTATTCACTCTGCTGACCAGCCTGATGGCTCGAACAATCGACCGTGATACCGGGAAAAGTCTTTGGACCACGGTCTTGCCACTTTTTGTATCGCTACAAGTCCCGATTAACTATGACAGGACTTTGATTACGTGGCTGCAATCGAGCAGTGCCTATCTGACAAGCCGATTACTCGACTTGGTCAACATCGCTCATTACATGCCTGGAACGGTTATCCAAACTCCAGGAAAAGAATACGGAATTGAAGAAGCCTGCAGCGGAATCCAATCGTTCTTCTTGCTGGTGTTTGTTGCGGTAGTTCTTTGCGTTTGGTTACGGAGAACATTTTTCCGCTCAATCCTGCTCGTACTGGCCGCTGTAGTTTGGTCAGTGTTCATGAATTGCATTCGAATCTTCTTGATTCCGATTGCCTATATTAATGCAAACGTAGACCTCTCACATGGTGTCCAGCACGACTTGCTGGGATGGGCGACAATGGCCTTGGGAGTCCTACTACTGCTTAGCACCGACCAATTTCTGATGTTCTTGTTTGGACCCGTCGATCCAGGAACGAGTTCCTCTGGACCGATGGGCAAATTTATCACAAACGTTTGGAACAACGTAATTGCTGGCAAGAAAGAAGACGAGGACTCGTCGAACCGACGTCGGTCTAAGCGTCAACCAGTGTCGATCCTGAGCCACGGACTTGCCTGGATAGCGGCATTAGTCCTGGCCGCCGGAGGCTTGATGGCCCTGTGGGACATTAAGAGCTCGTATCAGGCACCGAACGCTTCGGTCGACTTCTTTACAACCAAAGTCGTCTATCCGCTGGGGCAGTCGGCGATGCCGGAAATCGTCAAAGAATGGCGATTCGTTAAAGATAGCTACAAAAGAGACGACCGAACGCGTGCCAGCGATTTGGGTGAAAAATCAGACGCGTGGCTGTTTGCTTCGCCAAACCGCTTCTATGCTATCGCATCCTTTGACCAAACGTTCCCGGGTTGGCATGAATTAACCAAGTGTTATACGAATCAAGGTTGGAAATTAACCAGCCGAGAACGCAAGACAGTCGAAGACACTGAGAACGCGAATAGCGATGGCAACGAGTGGCCATACATTGAAGCTCACTTCCAGAAAGACACTGGTGAACGAGGTATGCTTGTATTCAGCTTGTTCGATGGGTTTGGCGAGCCGTTTGATCCGCCGCAGACATGGGGATTCATGTCACAACTTGTGCATCGAGCATCAGGTCGAATTGGTCACCGTGCCAGAGCTCGCTTGTTCCAGGGTGAAGGCTACCAGACACAAGTTTTCGTAAGCGGATTTGGAGACTTAACCCCGGAAGAACGCAATGAGATTACGGATCACTATCTTGAAATCCGCGAACTCATGCGTGTTGAATTCCTGGCAGTGAAGACTGGCAAGAAACAGCCTGCTCCGGAAAACGAAGTTGCCAGCAATTAATTATTAGTTAACTCAGTCAAACCAAGCCCGCAGCTTCGCGTTGCGGGCTTTATTAATTTCCATGAATGTCGAAACGGCCGTTGTGCCCATAGCAGGACTTGGGACGCGGCTTTTGCCGTTGACCCATTTAGTCGCCAAAGAGTTCCTTCCTGTCGGCAACATGCCGGCGATTCAACTAATCGTGGAAGAGCTTATCGCCTCCGGGATTCGAAGATTTATCTTTGTCACGTCGAGTCAAAAACCGCCAGTTGAGCCCCTGTTCGCGTCTGCAGAATTTTCCCAAAAGTATGCGGATCGAAACCTGGAATTTTGTTCTGTGATTCAGACGGAGCAGCTTGGACTAGGCGACGCTATCCGATGTGCCACAAACTTGATTGACGGCCCGTTCTTAGTGGCCCTCGGTGACTGCCTGCTTGGACCGACGGACGGCAGTCCATTTACTCGAGCGATCGTCGAAAATTTTGAGAACCAACAAGCAGAAATGGTGCTTGGTTTCCAGAAAGTACCGACCGAACTGACTGGTCGATATGGGATCGCCAAAGTCGGGGAAGACCTTGAGGCAGGCAGCAGTTTTATTGTTAAAGACTTGGTCGAAAAGCCGGACCCGAAAAACGCCCCAAGCAATTTTGCGATTTGCGGACGATACTGCTTTTCTCCGTCTATTCTAACGGAACTCGATCAAATCCAACCCGGCAAAGATGGCGAGATCCAACTAACAGATGCGATCAGCAATTTGATTGGCAATGGCCGCAAGTCAATCGGCGTCTTGTTGCCTGAGCACCTGCGTCGGTTTGACATCGGTAACATTCAATCGTACGTTCAAACGTTCATAGAATTCGCAGCCTCCGATCCGGACTTGGCAGCAACAGTGAAGCGGGCGATTTCCCGTAGCGGAGCGTCGATTAAGTGAAGACTGTAACAGGGAGGTCGTTCGCACGTGCCGGGCTGCTTGGCAACCCATCCGATGGCTACCATGGCAAAGCGATCTCAATAATCGTTCGTAACTACTCAGCGGTAGCGACTGTCTCAAGCTCTAACAAACTCGAGTTCCTCGGAACGGACGAATCGTTGACGTTTGGTTCGTTAGCCGAGACTCAGGCGGATGACTACCAGATCTCTGGAGCTGGGCTCTTGCTGGCGGCTGCCAGGCAATTCGAAACTTACGGGAAACAAAACGGACTCGACACACTTCAACCAGTAAGAATCGAATTTCAGTCCGACATCCCGCAACAAGTCGGCATCGCTGGATCCAGCGCGATTGTGATCGCGACACTCCGAGCCCTCTGCAGTTTTCACGAGTACTCGATCCCCAAGTCGGCACTGGCTTCACTGGCGTTGGCGGCTGAAAAATCTCTTGGAATCGAAGCGGGTTTGCAAGACCGAGTAATCCAAGCGTATGAAGGCGCTGTTGCCATGAACTTTGAGCAAGCTGCGATGCAGTCGGTCAACGGAGTTCCCGTCGGCACGTACGCGGCTCTTGATCCAAATTTGATCACCAATCTGTTCGTATCTTTCTCGGCGTCGCTGTCCGAGTCGACTAACGTCCTGCATGGAAGTCTCCGCGAACGTTACGAATCGGGCGATCAGAAAGTGATCGATGCATTGCAGGAAATCGCCTCGCTCGTGGAACCGGGACGCAAAGCAATCGAGGACGGAAACCTAGCTGAGTTGTCGCGACTGGTAGATCGAAACTTCGACCTTCGCGAGTCCATCTGCGACCTCAATCCCGGCCACGTCAAAATGGTCGAGACGGCCAGAGAATGCGGTGCGAGCGCGAAGTACTGCGGGAGCGGCGGTGCGATCATTGGTGTCTATCCTGACGAGAACACTTACCAACGTCTGACAGAACGCATGGCATCCATCGGCTGCACAACCTTCAAGCCTGAAATCACATCGCCGAGTAATTAGATGGCGGCGAAACGTGAACCGGCGAACCGGGAAGCCGCAAAAATGGGCCGTCAATTAAAGAACCCGCCGGCAGATCAAAGGGATCTACCAGGCGGGCTGCTGCGATGTGGATTCTTCTGTATTGGATTTTGAGCGCGGATTACGGGCCTTGGTTGATAACTGCCTGCTCGCGGGCTTCTTTCAAAGCGGCCGCCTCACGGGCAAGTTTAAATTCAGGTCCCTTCGGGAAATACTGAATATCATCCCGAAGGAAATAAGCACTGGGCAACGTCTGCCCTCCGACACTAACTTGGCACCCCGTAGTCGAAAGTACCGCTAGCGGCAGGGCGACTGCCATCAAAATACAGGTCGATCTGGTTTTGAGTCGCGATAACATTTGTGGAAACTCCATTGCGGTTTTGCCGGTCCACATCACAGAACAAGATAATGGCCCTCGCCATTGGTTGATCCGGATAACCGTCAAAGTCAGTATCGGCGCGAATCGTGGTAAACTTTCACTCAATTGCCAAAAATGGTCAACGATCAAAAACCGACCTGCCAAAGGCAATCAAAATACGCATGCAACTGATTGTTTTTTTGATTCACGGCCTAAAAGTGAACTGTTTTCAACCGTTTTTGTCTGATAGCAAAGATATAATGTGGTGCAGCAAGGCAGACTCAAGCCGCTAGCTTGGCGACAAATGTCGCGACATAACAAGGCTTCAAAATGAAATTTCCATCAATGGTTTCCTGCCAATCAACATTGGTAGTTTTCCTCGCGTTCGGCTTTGGAATCCTGGTTTCAAGTCCGGCGACTGCCCAAGTCCGGGACCGCGGTCTTCCAGCCGCGAACTACTACCTTGGTTTTGGCGACTTCTATTCCGCTGACTACGGCGACGCGTTGAAGCACTTTGTCAGAGGCTCCAACTCCGCATTCAAGATCGGGCCCGATGAGCGGTTCCTGGACTCAGTCTGCTATTGGACTATGGCAGGCGAATGCCACTTCCACATGGGAAATTACACCGAAGCGATCGCGCTGTACGAGCAGGCCATCAACCTGGTGATCTACTATGCCGAAGGTGGTTGGCAGAAGAGAGTGCAGCTTCGTGCCATTCAGAAAAGCACGTCCGCGGAACAGCAAGCCAAGGTGAATTGGTACCGCTCGACCCGTGGGAATGCATACGCCACCATTCCGCGAAGTTTCTCGATGCTGTTCGGACGATTGGATGCTTCGCGAGTTTTCTCGGAAGGTGGAGTCCTGCAGAACCCGGAGATTCGATCGGTCGACCACGCAGAAATCATGCGTTGTACCGCTTTGGCAATTTATCGACGCTATTCGATCAAAGGCACCACCAGCCACATCGATCCGTTCACTACAAAAATGGTATCTGGCATGCGAAAGCTGTCGACCACGACTGCGGTACTCGGCAAATGGAATTCAATCGTCCGCGGCTTGTCCGAGATGTCGAAAGGCAGTACGCAAAACGCAGTCAAACGTCTGGAAGCTGGGTTGCAATTCCAAGATGGCTTGGATCACCACCTGACTCCGATCGGCTTGCTCGCTTTGGGAAAGATCGCGTTCTTGTCGGGTGAAGAAGATGCGGCGCAGAAACTGGCTTTGGAAGCGTCACACTCGGCCGCGATTTTCAACCAGTATGATTTGGTTGAGGACGCGCTGCAACTTGGAACAACCTTGCATCTGGGCAATGCCCGCAGCGTCTACCCGCCGATAGTTCCGGCAATTGATTGGGCTCGTCGAAGCCGATCTCGAAAATTGCTAACATCGTTGATTATTCAACTCACTGACTGCCTGATCGAATCAAACAACGCGGATGAAGCCACCGCCGCGCTGGCTCAAACCAAACAGGCGATGAACGGGACTGATTTAGCGAGGTCTCCGATCGGAGGCCAAATTCGTTTCTTGAATGCAGCGATCACATTCCTGAACAATGGAGACGGGCTTCCTGACCTGACGCGAGCTCTGGAGTCGTTTAAGAATTCATCCTTGTGGCTCTATCGGCTGAGATTGGTCGACGCTTCCCTGGCAGCCGGGTCTATCACGCAACGCCAAGCCGAAGCCATTTACGAAAATCTGTTGCTCGATCCGGGCGACAAACAGTGGAAATACAATCCGCAAGAAACGATAGCTTACATAACGTCGCCTCACCTCGGCTCGATGGAACAATGGTTCGAGATTCTGCGGGCTCGTAAGAATCATGAAAAAGCGATCCAGGCCGCCGAGCGAATCCGCCGACACCGTTTTTACGCGTCGCTTCCGTTGGCTGGCCGATTACTGACACTGCGATGGATGCTTTCTGCGCCGGAGGAACGGCTCGATCCGATAGGAAAACAACAGCGGAGAGAATTTTTGGGCAGGAACCCGGAATTCGCACAGTCGAACCAGCGAATACGAGCAATCGAGCAGAAACTTCGAACGCTTCCGCTCAAGCCAGATGAGGATTCGCCTCAGAAAAAAGAACAACAAGATCTCTTGGTCGAGTTGTTGAAACTGTCGGGTTACCAGGAGTCGGTTTATCAGGCGGTGGCATTGACGCGGCAGCCGGCCAATTTTGTTTTCCCACCAGCAGTTGATTACAGCCAGCTTGCGGAAAACCTGAGTGAGAAACAAGTCGTTATTTCGGCGTTGAAAACCGCCAGCGGCTATCATCTCTATGCGATCACGCAGCAGTCGCGAAGGTACCTGGGCGTCATTCGCGACCGTGACATGCGTCGCTCGGTTGGAAAGCTGTACAAGTCGCTGGGGATTTCGGATCCGGACAATGCCGTTGAGATCCCGTTGCTGACAGGTACCGATTGGAAACAGCCCGCCGCTGAATTGAAGCAACTCATCTTTGAGAACTATCACGATGACCAATGGGAGAATTTCGATGAGTTGATCGTCATTCCGGACGGCATCCTGTGGTACGTCCCGTTTGAAATACTACAGACCGGGAGCGCGGAAGACGACTGGAAATCACTCAGCGAAACAATCAACATTCGCTACCTGCCGATGGCTTCGATGCTGGCAGCGAAGAGACCCAAGTCACAATCCAACAGCAATCGGATCGCCACGGTCACCGGTAAGATGCACCCCAAGGCTGAATTGGAGATCACCAAACGTGGGTTCGAAGATCTTTCCGATGCGATCACAACGGCATCCAAGTTCGATCGACAGAGCAAAATCCCGTCGAACTTGCTCAATAGTTGCACCGACACGATGCTGGTTTGGCATACGCTCGAAAGCGACAACAGGAACGGAGCGTATTCGCTGGCCCCGTTCTTTTTGGATAAGGGACGCAATGGCAGTTCTATCGGACAATGGATGCTCGCGCCGTGGCGTGGGGTGGATTCAGTTGTGTTGCCAGCGTTTTCCAGTAACGCAGCTGCAGGAATCCGCTCGCGCAGTGATGGGTCAGAATTGTTCCTGACCACGTGCGGGCTGTTGGCCTCGGGCACGCAACGTATCCTGATCAGCCGTTGGAATCCGGGCGGCAAAAGCGCCGTCGATCTCTCTCGAGAGTTCGTCGCCAAGACTCGCGACATGTCTGCTTCGGCTGCATTAATCGAAAGTAGCCAGACGATTCGCGAGTCGGAAGTTTCCGTCGCAGACGAAATTCGTGTCAAAACGTCGGCGAAATCACCCGCCAGTCTCAAAGCCGAGCATCCGTTCTTCTGGGCCGGTAACTTGCTGGTTGACATGGAAGGATTCAAGGCAACAGGTACAGCCGATTCGGCAGATGCTGATGCAGACGCCGACGATGATGCCGATGCAGACCAGGCAGACGCGAAAGATGCTGCAGATGCATCCGACGACGACGATCCATCCGATCCGTCTGAAGAAGAACCCAGCGGTTCAGGAACCAAAGAGTCGGATTCGGCTGACGATGGGTCAGGCAAAAAACCTGAATCAGAAAATCCCGAACAGTCCGAGACACCGGAAGAGGGATCTGGAACCAAGGAAGAGGGATCTGGGACCAGGGAAGAGGGTTCGGGCACTACGGAAGAAGGCTCCGCCCAAAAATGAAAAAACACTGATTCTGCAGCACAGCTGCGAACCCGATCTGAAAAAACTTGTTTGTTGACGGCTGAAGTGATAACCTCAGGAATCTGTTTTCTTTAAAAGGACCTTGAGTTATGACAATCCAATCAAAGATTTCTGATCATGTTGGACTAAAGATCGTTTCGACTTTCGGTCACTCATGACATTCAGGCCGAAATTGTAGATCTGACTTTCTTTGGCGGACACGCCTCTGTTGTGCTTCCAGCCACCTATACCAATTTTTCTCCGTTTGATGTTAAATTTGATCAAGTACTAGGTGACGATACAGATCGTGATTTTGCTCAGTTCAACGATGTGTTGGCTGGCAACAAACGCACGCTGCTGGCTGCTGATGGACCAAGTGGAATTGGTGGTAACCTGGCAAGTGTCCGAGCGGTGCAAGCGGGAGAGCTTATTGAGCCAGCCACATTTTCTGGCTTTCAAGCGATCGGTGGTATGGGTCCTGATCCCGCTTACAACGGGACATTTGATGGTTCCGGTTCTGCGTTTGTTGCCTTTCGTACTCTGGCGGGGAATGTTGGCTGGTGGCGGTGCGAATTCAATTTGATGGGACCGGGACCTTACAATGGCGGCCCAATCTTGCTTCAAGGGGGCAGACTGGGAACTGACGGAGAATCGGTTGTCGTGGGTGAGTTCTGTACGCCGGGAGACGTCAACATGGACTCCGCCGTGGACTTGCTGGATGTCAGCACATTTGTCGATCGTATTTCGAACAACGAGTTTCAATGCGAAGCTGACATCAATGGTGACGGTGTCGTTGACTTGGTGGATGTCCAGCCATTTGTAAAGCTTCTTGCTGGTAACTGATCGCTCTATAGCTACCACTGCTCGCGCGGAATTCGTCGACGCTTCATCTTCTGTAACTCCGTAGAAATATTGCAGACCAAACCATAAGTCCGCAGTACGTCACCGGACGCTTTCCGTTCTTCGATCGCGAAAACGCCTGAAAACCCAGTGTTTTCAGGCTCTCTGAAATTCTTTTCTTTTTCTTTGGCCCCTTTGTCCCCGGATCTTCGCTTGGATAACTGGCAAACGAATGATTCAAACAAAGGAGAAACAAGATGTCAAAGAAAGCAATCACTACCGCACTAGTAGCCGCAATGTTCGCGACCGTCGGTTTTTCAAACAACGCAACCGCACAACAGAAACGTGCGGTCATCCAGGGTCAACCCAAAGCAAAGATTCAACAACGTGGCGGAACACAACGCCTTGTGGTTGACCCTGGCTTCAATCAACCGAAGCCAAAACTCGGATTCGATGGCCAGCTGATTTACAACTACGGCATGAAAGTCATATCCGTGAACTGGGGAAGTGCCGCTAAGCGAGCGGGACTGGAACGCGGTGATGTGATCACCAAGATCAACGGCCGCATGATCCGATCTCAGTGGGACTACGACCAGGCACTGTCCGACGCGGCAAGGTTTCAGAATGGACGAGTGACGCTCAAGGTTCGAAACGTCCGTTACGACTGGGGACACAACGTACCGAAATACGCAGTCGTCCACGCAGTCCTTGACGGATACTGGAGCGGACCAGGACCAGTCGGTCCCGTTGGCCCAAGAGTCGCGGCCCAAAAGTACTAAGCCGTACGGCGAAAAGAAAAGCACGAACCCATAAAAATTGGGCGGGGAGTGAGGAGCTCGGGGAAACCCGGGCTCTCTCTATGCGCCGTTGTTTAACGACGGTATGTCGTTGCACTCGTTTCGCGGGCTTCTCTTGGAACCGTCGGCGGTGTCGACTGTGGATAGGAATCAAACAACGGATAGCCCGGAGCGGGTTTCCTGGCCAACTGAGCTTTGTTTGCTTGCTCCAACGGATTCGAGTTCTCGGCACATTGGATTGAATTGCAACTCGACGCTTTACGAACTCGCTTCAGACGTATTGGCTTTTGTCGCTGTTTCAGTTTATTTGCGAAACCACATTTGCAACCGCGTTTGCAACCACCCTTGCGTCCGCACCGCTTTTTGAGCAACTCATACTTCGGCCCGTTGTAGTTGGGCCCATGCGTGATCACGCCAAAACTTGGCGCACCTGCATTCGCTCCATACATGACTTCCGCCGCGCCGAGTGCATGTCCGTTTGTGACAGGTCTGCCTTCAATCGCGCAACCGGGATATTCAATTTGCGGACTGCCAGCAACCAGAATTTCCTGTTGAGGAATCTGAGCTCCGTGATGTTGCAATGGAATCTCACCGGCAGGCAGCCACTCTGAATTCAGCGGGTAGCCTTCGACTGATTGACTGGCTGGGATCCCCGGAGCAGCACCGTGTGAAATTGGCAATTCATCGATCTGATCCATGACGCTTCCCAGGATATCGCCGTCCTGGGCGAAACTCGTCTGGCAGTTCCCACCAACAAACAACGCAAAGACAAATGGCAAAGCGGGCAAAGCGGGCAAAGCGAAAAACGTAGCTGCCTTGAGAATACGCA
>CAZXLW010000019.1:49481-72862 GCA_964641465.1 uncultured Pirellulaceae bacterium
GGCAAAGCGGGCAAAGCGGGCAAAGCGAAAAACGTAGCTGCCTTGAGAATACGCATTGAGATCTTTCGAAAGGAACCGACGCTACTGGAACCGACGATACGGGAACTAATAGCTACTTAGACTTGGTTCGACATCAACAATGCACGTATTTGGTACATCTGTCAGAGTCCGAAGAGTTTCGCCAACTGGTAAACTCGAATTCAAATACTAACGGCTCACCAAACCTGAATTGAATAGTTTGCGTCCCTGGTTTTTGGGTGCCATGTTCACGCCTTTCCAACAATAGTCCAACTACCAGCAACGGCATGCTTTACGCTCGGGATGAGGCAATGGTCAACGTGGCGTGAGCATGCTTGGTCGCTTCGGCACACATAATCACCACCGATCGCGTAAACATGGCACCCGTCAATTCAGGTCTGACGAACCACTAGAACTGCCAGCTATTCAGTTGCTATCGCCGGTCGGATTTCCGTCGTCGTCGTACCGCATCACTCCAAAGTACACAAACGAAAACAGGCAGATCGGAATAGTAACAAAGAACACAGGCGAGACGGTGACCGCGAGAATACAACCACCTGTAACCATGACAATCCACAACCACCACGTGTCTTTCAACAATGCTGAGAAACGCTTCATTTGATTACTGGCCCAATCTCACCGTAACTACTTAAGGCTTAACGCGGGAATAACTCACGTCAATTCAATATTGCGTGACATACGTGGCTATCAATGCGGTGCCTTTACCGCAATGGCAACGATTGATAGGCTAATGCACAATTCGACTTGGAGAAACTGCAAATCCTCCAACTTCATGATAGGGGCAGACCCGCCCATCTTCGACGCTGCATTTAGGCTTCGACACACGAAACAAACATCATCAGATTTGTATAGAAGGATCATTATGGCGAAGAAATACGTCTACTTTTTCGGCGGTGGCAAAAGTGCGACCGACGGCGACCGTGAAATGCGAGAAGTCCTTGGCGGCAAAGGTGCGAACCTGGCGGAAATGTCCAACGCTGGCGTTCCAGTTCCTCCTGGATTCACGATTTCAACTGAAGCATGCTCGGTCTACGAAAATGTCGGCTCGTATCCTAAAGAGATGATGCAGCAGGTCAAAACGAAGTTGAAGCAGCTTGAAAAACTGGAAGGCAAGAAACTGGGCGATGCCAAGAACCCGTTGCTCGTATCTGTTCGCAGTGGTGCCGCGCAGTCGATGCCTGGCATGATGGACACGGTTTTGAACCTTGGCATGAATGACAAATCAGTCAACGGATTCATCGCTCAGACTGGCAACCCGCGAGCTGGTTGGGATTGCTACCGAAGATTCATCGACATGTTTGGTGATGTCGTGATGGGCCCAACTTCGACTTTGGAACACCACCACTTTGAGCAAGAGCTTTCCAAAATCAAGAAGAAGCACAAGGCCAAGGAAGATACAGACCTGACCGCCGATCAGCTGAAAGAACTGGTTGGAGTTTACAAGGCCGTATACAAGAAACACGTTGGCAGCAACTTTCCTCAGGATCCGATGAAGCAATTGGAACTGGCTATCAACGCCGTTTTTGATTCATGGCAAAGCGAACGGGCGGTTAAGTACCGGGTCCTCAACAAGATCATGGGCTTGATCGGTACTGCCGTGAATGTCCAAACGATGGTGTTTGGAAACATGGGTGACGACTGTGCCACCGGTGTTGCGTTTACTCGCGACGGATCTACTGGCGAAGCCAAGCCAATGGGTGAATACCTGGTCAACGCGCAGGGCGAAGACGTCGTTGCTGGTATCCGAACTCCCAAGAATCTTGACGAGATCGTCAACGAATCAGACAAAGGCCTGGTCAAGGCTGGCAAGCAATTGCTTAAGACGATGACCATGCTCGAAAAGCATTACAAGTATCCGCAGGACGTTGAGTTCACGATCCAGCAGGGCAAGCTTTATATGCTACAGACTCGAAACGCCAAACGCGTCGGCATCGCCGGAATCCGCTGGGCAGTCGAGATGGCGACCGGGCAGGATGTAATCAGCGGCGAAAAACTCCCTAAGCTGCACACTGCCAAGACTGCGATCCAAACGGTCACTGGCGGGGATCTGGAACAATTGCTGTTCCCGATTTTCAACGCGTCGGAAGAAGCCAAAAAGACACCTTTCGTGACAGGACTGCCAGCCGGACCGGGTGCTGCGGTTGGAGCAATCGTGCTCAACCCTGATAAAGCCGAGCAGCTCAAGAAGAAGAACCCCAATGCCAACTTGATCCTCGTCCGACACGAGACTTCGCCCGAAGACGTCGGTGGCATGGGAGCTGCGGCTGGTATTTTAACCAGCACCGGCGGGATGACTTCGCACGCCGCGGTCGTTGCCCGTGGCTGGGGCAAGTGCTGTGTTTGCGGTGCAGGCGATCTGAAGATCGACTACAAGAAAGGCACGATAACTGCCAATGGCAAGACGTTCAAAGAAGGCGATACCATTTCGCTTAACGGTTCGACTGGTCGTGTTTACGCAGGCGAGATTCCATCCGAATCATCGCCCGTCGTGGCCGCTTTGATCGACGGCAAAAAGGCAGCGAAGAAGCACTGGATCTTTAAGATGTACGAACAGGTATCCGAGTGGTCGGATAAGTTTCGCAAGATCAACGTGCGAACCAATGCCGACTCACCGGCAGATTCCAAGAACGCCCGTGCGTTCGGTGCCGAAGGAATTGGCCTGTGCCGCACGGAACACATGTTCTTCGAAGGCGATCGTATCACGGACGTTCGCCGCTTCATCCTTTCTGACAACGAGAAGGACCGCAACAAGGCTATCAATCGTCTGTTGCCACACCAGCGGAAAGACTTCGAAGGCATCTTCAAGGCAATGGACGGGGAACCAGTAACCGTTCGCCTGTTGGATCCTCCGCTACACGAGTTCCTGCCGCACAACGAAGTGGACATGAAGAAAATGGCCAAGGAAATGGGTGTTCCACTGGCCAAGATTAAAGACCGTGTTGCCGAGCTACACGAATTCAATCCGATGCTTGGTCATCGCGGTTGCCGATTGAGCATCACGTTCCCGGTACTTTGCGAGATGCAAACCCGTGCGATCATCGAGGCTGCGGTCAAGGTGTCGAAAAAGGGCACCAAGGTCATGCCTGAAATCATGATCCCGCTGATTGGTACCAAGGCAGAGCTGGATCACTTGGAGAAGATTGTTCGTCGCGTTGCCAACGAGATCATCAAAAAGGAAAAGTCCAAACTGAAGTATCTGGTTGGCACGATGATCGAAATCCCTCGCGCCGCGTTGACTGCGGAACAAGTCGCCGAATCGGCCGAGTTCTTCAGCTTCGGAACGAACGATCTGACGCAAATGACGTTTGGTTACAGTCGTGACGACATCGGCACGTTCCTGCCCGACTACATCGACCAAAAGATTCTGGAGTTCGACCCGTTCCAGAAGATTGACGAAACCGGTGTTGGACAGCTCGTCGAATTGGCTGTGAAGAACGGTCGCAAGACTCGCCCGAATCTGAAGTGCGGTATCTGCGGCGAGCACGGTGGTGAGCCGGATTCCGTTAAATTCTGCGTCCGAACAGGGCTGGATTACGTAAGTTGTTCGCCTTATCGAGTCCCAATCGCAAGATTAGCGGCTGCCCAAGCGGCAATCAGCGGATAAAATCTGTTAAGCGAATGTGTAAGCCGTCGGTTGTCATGGCGGCTTACACTTTTTGTTCCCACTCAAAACTGATTAATATCCAATGAACGACGTCATAAAACTCGAAAACGAAGCTGAGCAACTTAAAGTCGAAGGCAAATACCAGGAAGCGATCGACAAACTTTTGGAAGCCGTCAAACTCGACGAGAAGTTTGCTCGAGGGCATTTAGCGCTGAGTGTGCTTTATCACCTGGTTGAAGACTATGCAAAGTCATGCCTGCACGGGGAGAAAGTTGTCGAGATTGAACCAAACGATGCCTTCAATCACACAGCTCTCAGCGTGACGTACCAACGTGCTTTCGAAGGCACGCGTGACCCGATCTACATCCAGAAGGCCGAAGACGCCATGGCTCGCAGTCGCGGGGGATGATCGTAAGACCGAATTTTCGATGGGTCCATCGAAATTGTGATGTCTACAAGAAGACTTCTTTCTCGTGGACGATCGGCTCCGCGTTCGCATCGTCCACTTTTGCTTTTTCCAGCATTTCCAAACCTTCGCCCCGTAACGCGAAAACAACTTCGCCAGGGCTGACAAATTCATTCCAATATCTTTGGAAGATTTCGGCGTCGGCCTTCTTTTTTGCCAGCGCGTCGGGCACGGCGTGAAGCATCGCGAACTCGGTTGAACTCTTCCGAAAATATTTCCCGATCACTTCGGGAAGTAACTGCGAAAACCAACGTTCCTGATAGCGTGTGATATTGCGAGGGATGACGTATCGCGGGCGATCCAGCGGCCCGAGGACTTGTCGCATCGCAGTTGAAAAGACTTCGTTCTCCTGTTCGGTCGCCCCACGCAGAAAAACCCGAACGTAGCCGCCGGACAAGTTGCCGATCTTGCGTTCGAAATTGCCACTCACCAACCCCAGCTCGTTCAAACTCTTGAGCACTGCCGTCGCAATGGCAGCAGTCAGCGATTCCTGCGTCCATGGATCGCGTGACTTTGCCATCGCTGGAAACCCAAGCGAAGCATCAGATCCAAGCTTGAATTCGACGGCGCGGACGGAGTCGGCTGCAAAGGGTTCCCCGATCTTCCACAAGTCGCGAACATGCATTCGATTCTGGCTTCGCCGCAACATCTCAGCGTTCAGAACGGTAGTCGAGCTTTCCAATCCCTCCGGCTTGATCTCGGTAAAGGCAGGATGAACGTGCCCAACCCCTTTTTCGATCGCTCCGTCGTCCGTCACGCCGAAGAGGTTCTTGTGTTTGTTCTTGAATCGCGTGTAATCATCGAACCCTTTGGAAAACTCCGGAGCGATACAAACCACGTCCCAGTTATTGGCAAGCTTTTCGTCCCACCCCGGATCCAAGCGAAACGACCTTCCACGCAGCTGATTGATACTCATGCTCGTCGTGACGGTGGTCAAATCGATCAGAACATTGATCTTGTTGGCGTCCCAGCCTTCGCCCAGTAAGCCGCGAGTTCCGATCAGGCACTTTGTCAGCCCTTGCTGGAACAGCTCGGTCACCATTTCGACATACACCCGCGGCGCCCAGTCGCGTCCCGAGCCAATGATTTGTCGAAAGTCGGCTACCGGTTTCGACTCCAGATCAACCGTGAGGTTTCGAGCGGCCAACCACTGGCGGCTTTGCAGCAAGAACGCCTGTTCAATTTCGTCGTCAATCAAAATCGTTGAACCGGTCAGTAAGACTGGCTCCAGTCCATCGGTTTGTTCGTCAGTCAGAAGCATTTTGAAGGCTGCGATTGCACCACCGGTTTCGTCGTCCATCAATTCCTGCAATTGTGCCGACACCGCAGACGAGCGTTCAAAGTCAGCAATTACGACGGCGCGAATTGTATTGGCGAGACTTTCAATTTCATGGCGAAGGATCGGAACGATCGCGTTCGTCTTGCTCTTCGAGTATGCCAACACGCGGCCGACGGGTGAAGTGCACGGGCGTGTGCCGGTCTCTGTGATTTGCACGCCCAGCATCCGCAGGCTGGCTGTCACGTCTTTGGCCAATTGCTGATACATCGGAGTCGGCGAACGTCGCAGGAAATGCCGAACAAACCGATCAAGGACCGGAACCCAGTATTCCATCACGGGCGTCACCGTGTGCGACTGGCTGGCTGGTAGCGGCGGCGCGATTGGGGGAATGTCGGCAGATCGGCTGGTCAGGAATTGCCGGCTGGCTAGTGCGAAGGTGGGATCTCGGCGGTCGAATGCATTCCAGTTACTGGCGGTCCCGGTCGGCAATCGCAATTCGGCAATCGTTTGCTGCAGCCATTCGACAATGTTGACCGGATCTCGCGATTCGGCAGGATCGCTACTGCGCGGTTTGTCCGCCGCTTCGGTGGAAACGACGTGATCGGCGTCCGTTGTTGGATCAACCAGGTATTTTTGATCGCAAACTTCCTGAATCAATTCCTTCAATCGCTGGTCGGCAGACTCGACAAACTTCAGCTCGTCGCTTGTCGGTCGGACAAAATAAGCCAGGTCCTGATACGGTGCCAGAAAACCATCTTTGACCACTGCCGGGACTGGAACCTCGAAATCGACTTCACCAAAAAACTGGTTGTACCTGTCGACATCACGCTGATCCTTGCCTTTCGTGTCTGGCGGAGTGGCGGTCAGCCCAATCACGACTGGATGATCCAGGATCGGCAATACATCCGATAGTACGCGTCCCCAATGGCCAAGCAGGTGATGGCATTCATCGAGGATGATCAAGCCAACTCCGTTCGTTGCCAACCGATCAAGCGTTGCCCGTGACGATTCGTGCAACAGTGAGATTGACTCGCCAGATTTCGATACTTCGTCACGGACTTTCTTTTTGAAGTTCGCGAATTGGTTTTGAAAATAGTCAGGATTGTTCGCACGCAGGTCGTCGACCCAGATTCCGGCCTCTTCCTCCGAGAACACCTGCTCGTCTTCCAACAGCTTATCGGTCCACAACAAGTACGCTTGTTCGTCGATCGCGTCAATTTTCCGAGCCGGCATCGTTACGGACTGGTACGTCAACGAAGTTAACAGGGCAGGGCGGTTGGCATCGGTGGAAACGACGTCCGTTCGATTGGACGGCAAATCAAACAGATCAGTCCTGGCCGCCCACTGAGACTGAATTGCGGAATTGGGCGAAAGCACCAGACAAGGCCGCCGAATCAGTTCGGCCCAGAGATACAGACCGAGAACGGTTTTGCCAGAACCGGGCGGAGCCACAATATGCAGGCGGCGACTGCCTTTCGCTATCTGACGTTTCGCGATCTCAACCACCTGGCTTTGAGATGGACGAAGTTCGCCTTTGAATTCAATTCTGGGAAACGAAGTGGTATTCAACGTGACTCGCAAATTGAGTTGCGTGGCTGTCGCTTGTCATCAGCGTGATTGAGCAAACGACTGGTCTCCTCGAACCATCCTGTCTTCTTGTTCGACTGTCGAGAAAACCGCCCAGACAGGAAAATGGTCAGAAATTTGAAGTGCCGATTCGGCATTCAATTGATACTGCTGCATCACATTGAGTACACCTGACTGGTTGGCGTACTCGCTGGTTCTCATTCCGTCGATGACGATATTGTCGATCGAACGTTGGCTGCGGACCTTGGTTGCCCAGCTCTCACGGATCAACGGGAGTTGGTTTTGCACTAAGCGGACGTTCTGGATCCCGCGCTCGGTAGTATTAAAATCACCTAGGATCAGAAAATCATCTTCGCCAGCGTGTTGTTCGAATATTGCCGGCATGAATGCGTGCAATGCCGAGAGCTCCTGCTCAACGATATCTGGATCGACATGTACGTTGAGCAATGTGAAGGTGAAGCCGTGGTTTTCAGGAGCCTGCTTACAACGGAAGCTCGCGACCAGGGGCGGGCGATGCATCGTTCCTTGCGGGTCATTGATCGAATACGGCTGACTCGTTAGCTCAAACTTTGCCATATCAAATAAGTACGCGTACTGTTCTTTATGACTCGTGTGCCCCTCACGAAGGCCGACGATATAACCATATTGCGATCCATCTGCATTGATCTGCTCAACGAATCGCTCAATTACTGTTTGATCTTCATTGCGATACTCTTGAATCGCCAGGAGGTCATATCGACGAACGATGTCGACGAGCTTTTCCATCACATGCGGGCGGGACGCCTTGGTTGGCCCAAACGACTGTATATTAAACGCGCCAATGATTACGGAGCTGGGCGACAACTCACCAGGATGCGACGCCTGGTTCACGTACCCATTGGAACCATTCGATCCATTGGGACCGTATTGCCGATTGTTCGGATAGTTACCCGAACGATCAAAATTGGGATTCAGAGGCGAGTAATCACGATTCGTAAACGCGCCGGAGTTCGTAACGTTGCAGCCGGGGCGGAAAATAAACAGAAGCGCGGCGAGGATGATTCCGGCAAAAGTCCAGTTGGAAGGGTTCACTGCTCATCGCCTCCATGCGATACAGAAAATGCCCGTCGTCGATTCAAATCCGTTTGAATCAACCCAATTCGGGCAAATTGAACAGTGATAAGATAACTAGTCTGGTTAAAACCGGCCTATAGCACTTCTCGCAGCGTCCGTGGAACAATGGCAGCACTCACTCAGCCAGGTATTGGTGCCAGCGTAAGTATGTGAATCGGCTAACTCGATAGCAGTCTCGTAATGCTCCAAGCCCTCGAACTTGACTTCTTGGACAGTTCGCCCAATCCCATGGTTGGAGAAATCTGGTGGGTTGAGATTCCAAACAAGCTTTCATTCCGTCACGAACACCTGTTTGCTTCAGTTCCCAGAGGTCTTCTTCCGCTGCAACTCGACGCCATCAATCCCACACAGACACAGAGGCCGATGCTTTTGGATTCAGGCCGAGGTGGTTTTCCAATTAATCGTTACAGACCAGACGAACAGCTATTTTCACACAGTCGCTTTAATTGCAAACATCGGCCGCAGGCTCCCTCGTAAAGGTTCGAAAAACAAGGGATTGAATCCAGCATGCCTCTGTATGAATTCAGGACGAAACAAACGTTCAAAAAACCCAACGTATATTTTCTGATTAAATCAAACCAAAAAGTTTGACCAGTCCCGAACGTGACATAGTGTTCAGTGTAGCCGCGAAGCGCTGAGCCACGGAGCTTGGGTTTGCGGCGGCAGGTGTTGCTCGAACGTTTCGAACGCACTGGGATTAAAGAAGTCCCGCCTAGTTCTGAACTTGGCTCCGCCAATGTACAGGCTTTATTTTTATCCGTCGGAGGAAGTAATGAAGAATTTTGCATCTAAAGTACAACGTTTTTTGCAGTCAGAAGATGGCCCAACAGCTGTTGAATACGCCATTATGCTGGCTTTGATCGTTATTGTCTGCTTGACAGCTATTCAAGCTATTGGTGACAACGCAAACACTGCGTTCGACACAATCGCTGGTGAGATCAACGCATCAAACACTATTGCAGCACCATAGGTTCTGCTAACGCGTTTTTGAAAAGCACAGCCTTCCGGGACATTCATTGCCCGGAGGGCTTTTTCCCGTTTAGTCATTAAACCAGAAGGAAAGATCATGCACTGGATTTCACCAGATAACTGCAACCAGGCTTTCGAACTGGTTTGTTGTTTTTTTACGATCATCGCCGCATTCGCAAGCTATTTTTTGACGTTCCGAGGGTGAACGAGGAACAAAAGAAGCAAGCACAACAATATTTGTTAGAGCCAGGATTGGCTAAGGAGAAACAATGAATTTTTACGCGTCGATGATAGAGAACTGGCCCTACTGGGTCGTTACTGTTTTTGTCATTGTGGCAGCCTACATTGATGGAAAAGAACTTCGTGTTCCAAACAAACTGACGTTCCCAATGATCATTGCCGGCTGGGTTTACAGCATGCTGGCCTACGGATTCGCTGGCGAAGGTTGGTACATCGGACTTGCCTGGAGCTTGGCCGGTACCGCAGTTGGTCTTCTTACATTGCTACCCGCATACGCAATTGGCGGAATGGGAGCCGGAGATGTGAAGATGATGGCTGCAATCGGAGCTTGGGTTCACGTAGTCATCACACTTTGGGCATTCGCACTCGGGACAATCATCGGCGGCATACTTGCTGTTGGCATGATTCTGTTCTCTGGCGAAACCAAAAAGCACTGGAACCAATTTTTCTCGATCGCAAACGAGATCGCGACAGTCAAAAACCCGGAAGTCTTATCGAAGATTGCCGGGAAACGCAAAAGCTCAATGAAGCTACTGCCATACGGAATTCCGCTGGCAATTGGAACTGTCGTTTATTTTGGCTGGATGGGTCTGCTGATCTAACCGCCGCTTGCACGTAAGCAAGCAAGACAAACCACGGCCCAATCAAGACTTATTTATTTGTCTTGCTTGGGCCATTGAGTGGGCAATGCAGTTAAAAGATTGCGGAGCGCACGAATATTCCGGTTTTAAGCAATGGATCGTTGATTCCTTCATTTGGGAATACGCATCCAGCCGCAAGCCGAAACTTGAGGAGTACACCTGGTTTTTTCCTTGGTGCAACTAAGGAAAAGCAATGGTTAATTGGAGTGGAGTGAATCCAGGAGGGTATTGCTGCTTCAAAAAACGGGCTTGGAAACAAGTCCACAATCGAACCAGCGGCCACGCCGTGTTAAGTAATACCGACCTGAGGCAAAAAAATGAAATCTAAATCAATAGTATTAATGTTCGTATCTCTGGGCTTTGGCCTGATCGCCGCGATTGGCATCAGCCAGGTAATGGGAAGTGGCAGCGGTGGTGGTCAAAACGTTGTTGAACGTGGCCAGGTACTGTTGGCCGCAGACAACCTGAAAGTCGGCGATCAGCTGACTGAAGAAAATATTAAGATTGAGCATTGGCCACTGGAAGTAATTCCAGAAGATGCTGCCCGTAGTTTCGAGCAGATTGCCAATCGCCGAATCACAACTCGTTTGAGCTCGGCCTTGCCAATCATGATGACGGACACCGTCAATGAAAAAGACTTCCGATCACTGGACATTCCAGAAGGATACAAACTGGTTGCCATCAAAGTTTCTGCTGAAGAAACAGTCAATGGCCTGCTAGCACCTGGTGACCGTGTTGACGTGATCGGTGTGGTTCAGGTTCGCAGCCAGGATCCAACTGCTCGCCGAGGCACTCAGACCGTATCAAAGACATTCTTGAAGAACATCGAGGTGTACGCGGTCAATGGCAGACTACACAACAATGGTGACCGCGAATCGAACGCCAGCGCCGCCATCGTCGGTGTGCTAGTGTCTGAGAAGCAATCAGAATTGATTGTACTGGTTCAGAAAATTGCGAAACTTCGACTGGTAATGCGTGGTGCAAGCACTGGTGACGAAGACACCGGAATTGATGACTACGGTCAGTTCTATGAATCGGTATTTGGTAGCACGACTGCCAGCATCGAAAGTGAAGACACCGGCTCAGATACCAAAGGCGACCAGAAAAACTTCGTTATGCGAAAGTGGGATGGAAGCGATTTGAAGCAAGTTGAGTTCATGGGCCAGAAAAGAGTCAGTCCATCCGCGTCAAACCCTTCAAATGGGGCAGACGAGGCAAACGGTAACGATCTGGAAGACTACGACCAATCTAGCGAAATTGAGAGCGGTCTGGAAGAAGATCAATATCCGAGTGAATAGGTTCGAAACATCTATACGTGACGCAATAGTTTAGCGTCATGTCGGACAAATAAGGCTTGATCTGACTTCGACAATCGAATGAATTTAGATCAAGCCGTTTTTTCATTCAGAAAAAGCAATCGAACGAACTTACGCACGGCTGACGACCGACGGACAAAACCGAGGAATCACGGATGATGACTAAGAGTTTTCGGCAAATATGTTTTGCCATGGTATTACTGATTTCTTGCCCGATTGTCGGAGTCGCTCAGCATTTCGACAAAGGGTTGGCTCAACAGACTTTTGTTGATGAAAACGTTAAGCAAATCGAAGTCGTTGTGGGTGCAACCCAGCGGCTTCGCTTTGGTTACAAAATACCGGAATTGCTGGTTGAGAACCCAGAGGTGGTCAAAGCCACTCCGGTTTCACCGACTGAGATTTTGATCTCCGGCCTCAAGCCAGGCCTGACAACGATCACAGTCACTGACACGGAACGGAATCTTCAAACCGTTTCTATTCACGTGACGGCTGATACACGGAAGCTGGAAGCTGCTTTAAGCAAGCATTTCCCGGACTCTCAAATTCGAGTCCACGCACTTCAGACCGGTGTAATCCTCAAAGGCTCAGTTGCCCGAGCGGAAAGTATTGAATCAATCGTTGCGATTGCTCAAGACTATTTCCCATCACAAGTGATCAACCAGTTGCAGGTTGACGGATCACAAGTGGTTGCGATCAAAGTAAAAGTCTACGAAGTTAACCGCAGTAAGTTTCGTGCTGTCGGAGTTGACTGGGCACTGTTTAACGACGACTTCTCGTTTGCAACAAGTGTTGCGGATGTGATCTCTTCCGCCGGTATTGCTACCGGAGCGGTTACATCATCAGGTGCGGAGACGTTGTCCTTCGGAGTATTCGGAAACAACACAACGTTCTTCCAGTTCATGGAAGCACTGGAACAACACAATCTTGCCAAGCTGTTGGATCAGCCAACGCTGGTAGCCCAAAATGGACGGCCTGCAGAATTCCTTTCTGGTGGTGAAATTCCAATCGCTATCGCGAGTGGACTGGGAACGACATCCATCGAGTTTCGACCGTTTGGTACCAAGCTTGATATTGTGCCACTCATCCATGGGCAAGGCGAGCTAACGTTGGAAGTCCGAGCCGAAGTTTCAGAAGTTGACAATTCACTATCATTGGGAACTGGCGTCCCTGGCTTTCGAGTTCGCCGAGTCAATACCGGTGTCCGCATGAGAGAAGGCCACACTCTGGCTCTCGCGGGTGACTACCAGGAATCAACCGAAACGGAAAAGCGAGGTATTCCATTCCTGATGGATTCGCCGATCTGGGGAGCGATGTTCCGTCGAACAGAGGAAACGAAACTTGAAACGGAACTTGTGTTCATGATCACACCACGATTCATCTCGGAAGTGGATCCTACACAAGTACCAAGACTTGGCCCTGGTCAATTGACCGATTCGCCTTCACGACGTGAACTGTACGGTCGCGGTTACCTGGAAGTTCCAAGATGCGATGATGACTGCCCAGTGAACGACCGATTCGACGATCCAACGTCTCAGCAACACCAGTACATTCCAACCGGCATGATGAACCAGATGCAAGGACCTGGTCAATATCAAGGGCAGGAATTCGGTGGGCAACAGTTCGGAGGAGTGCAGGACGCTCAAAACGCCTATCCACAGTCATACGAGAACATTCGAAATCAGTACGATGTCTCAAATCAGTTTGGCAATGGCACTGGCAACAACTTCTCGAACCAGCCAACTGGTCAATTCCCAGTTCACCAATCGTCGGTACCGCAAGGCAACGGAAATCAAAATTTCGGTTGGCCAGCAGGCGGTTAATTGACTGATTCGAAAACTGTCGACGGCGGGCTTCTTGTTAAAGCGGCCCGCTGCCGGCAAATGAGTTTACATTTAAGTTTAGCAGTTGACCATCTACGGTTGCCCACAGGAATCATCAATGAGTGCTTTAAGAATTTCAATCTGCGATCCAAATGAAGAATCGCGAGAAAGCTTGAAGAAATTCTTGATCGGAATGGAAAACGTTTGGCTCGAAGCCGATTGCTCTCAGTACGAGTTCTTTCTGGACATTGTTCAGCAAACGACTCCGGACGTCGCAATTATTGACCTCGATTCAGAAGACGAAGCTGCCTTCAGTTTGATCGAGAACGTTAGTCGCAAGTTCCCCAACACCAGTGTCATTGCAGTCAGCTCTCGAACTGATGGGCAATTGATTCTCGGTACGATGCGAGCTGGAGCCCGCGAGTTCCTGAATTCGCCAATTCAAATTGACGAATTAGTCGGCGCGTTGGATCGTGTATCTGCTTCTTCTTCTGGAGGCGGAAAATCGAGCAAGTCTGCGATGGTTATGTCAGTCGCCGGTGCTTCCGGTGGAGTCGGGACAACGTCCATCGCGGTAAATCTGTCATGTGCCTTGGCGGAGAACCCGGAAAACAGCGTCGTACTGGTCGACCTCGATTTGTCGCTCGGCGATGCAGATGTATTCCTGGATATGATTCCTGATTACACTCTGCTCGACGTTGCCCAGAACATCTCGCGTCTTGATCTGGCACTGCTCCGAAAATCACTGACCAAACATGCTTCCGGCGTGTACCTGCTACCTCGCCCGGTTCAACTGGAAGACATTGAAACGATTTCCAGCGAAGACTTCAAGAAAGTACTCGGGCTTTTGAAAGCATCGTTCAGCCATCTGGTTATCGACGTTTCCAAGACCTACAGTCGACTCGACTTGACTGCGTTGCAGTTCTCCGATCACATCTTGTTGCTGACGCAACTGGACCTCCCTTGTTTACGAAACGTCGTGCGACTTCTGACATCATTGGAAACGTATGACGGCCTGAAGGAACGAGTCAGGATCATAGTCAACCGAGCTGGCCTCGACAGGATCCAGATCAGCGCGGCGAAAGCTGAAGAGACAATTGACCGCGAGATTTTCTGGCGGATCCCCAATGACTACGCCACCGTTTCTGAATCGAGAAACAATGGTGTTCCACTTCTGGAGCAGGCAACCAAGTCGGGTATCGCACAATCCATTCGCGAATTGGCCCAAAAGCTGGACAACCATCACGAGCTCATGGAACAGCAGGCAGAAGAAGCCGAACAGGGCAAAGGCGACAAAAAAAGCTGGCTAGGATTCCTGAAAACGAAATCCTAACCAGCAATACATTGTCAAGCTGCAGCTAATCACATCGAAGAATCCGCAGCCGGATGGTTTTACGAGCCTACGGTTGCGGTTGAGCGTCGTTTTCTTCGCTTTCCGCTTCTTCGGGCTGTTCTTCAGACAGATCTACTTCTTCGCCCATTTCACCAAGCAAAGAAACAATCGCCTCGTCCAACTTTGGACCACGTACGTTCTTGTATCGAATGACACCTTTGTCATCCAACAAATAGATCGTCGGCCAACCGCGAATACTCCATTTCTTCGAAATGGGTCCGCTGGTTCCTTCTGGACCATTCCAGAAGCTACGCCAGGTAATATTCTTCTCCGAAACGACTTGTCGAATATTGTCCAAGTCAGAATCACTGTTAACACCAATCAAAGCGAATGGCTTGTCAGCCAGCTTTTCTACGAGCGACCGCTCGTGTGGGTACATTGCCCGACAAGGAGGTCACCAATCGCCCCAGAAGTCCAACAGTACGACTTTGCCACGATAGTCACTGAGCTTGAATGCTGCGCCATCCAGGTCGTTACCTTCGATATCAGGAGCTTCGCTGCCAATCGACAGGTTCTCAATCTCGAACAACGCGTTTCCAGCCAATTCACCAATCTTGGCTCCCCGCATTTCGAGGTCCGAGTAGTCGCTCACGACCTTCTTGAACATCGCCACGTAATCTTCCTGTTCAATCGAATCATCCCGTTCACTGGCTTGCTTCAAACGCGAGGCCAAGCCGAACATGGCCATACCCTTCACGTTGTCATGAGGTGATTTGTCAACCAGCATCTGCAACTGTTCAGTAGCTTTTGAATCGCGACTGCTCATCAGTGGACCACAAACCGCTCCCATTTCCTCTGAATCGGCATACTTTTCAAACAGACATTCAATAGCCTCCGCGCTTTTCGCACCACGAACATTCGAAGCAATCCAAGCCAGAGCTTTTACCGCCGCAGGATCATCAGGATGATTGTCGACGATTTCCATAAACTGTTTGCTGAAACTATCAGGACGAGGCAGCTTCTCTTGAACAAGTTTGCGGCGCTCTGCTGCAGGTGCTTTCTCGTAAGCTGCTCGAAATTCAGACATCTGATTGTCAAAGTCTGTGGTCAATGATTCGAACATTTCGCCAGCCGACATCGCAGGTTTCGCTGCTTCAGTGGACTCAGCCATATGACTGCCCGCTTCGTTAGTGGCGTTTTCAGCAGCAGTATCCAATGTCTCTGCTGTGCCTGCTGAGTCTGTTGCTCCACCGCTTGAAACCTCGGTCGCATTTTCACAAGCGACCAGCAGCGGAATACAAACAAACAGCATCAAGTATCTTTTCATGCTTGCCTCCGGTTTAGTACAAAAATCCAATCTGCAAATTGTCGTTCAAGGGGCACCCATTCACAAGCCTGTGAATCGGCGAATTTTAAATAATGCCTGTGTTTGCAAAGCCGCCCGAGTGCATCACAATACCAAAAGTTGAATTTTTCCCAGTCCCTACAGGCCCAACGTTGATTTTAGAACCGGAAGTCGATCACGAACATTTTATGCGGCAGGCAATTTCCCAAGCCCAAGCCGCATTTGAAGCCGACGAAGTACCTGTGGGAGCCGTCATTGAGTTCGAAGGTCGACTGATCGCGGCAGCTCACAACCAGTGCGTCGCGTTGCGAGACGCTACAGCTCACGCAGAAATGCTGGCGATTACTCAGGCAGCCGAATTCGTCGGCGATTGGCGACTCGAAAGTTGCACGCTGTACGTCACTCTTGAGCCGTGTGTGATGTGCGCGGGAGCGATCATCAATTCCAGGGTTCAAAATGTTGTCTTTGGGGCATTGGATCCTAAAGGTGGAGCGGCGGGATCGTTGTTCGACCTGCTCAACGAACAACGGCTCAACCACCAATGCCAGGTGACCTCTAATGTTCTTTCTGACGTGTGTGGCAATCTGTTGACTGAGTTCTTCCAGCAAAAACGAAAACTGGGCAAGAAGTAGCAAGCGACAGTCCAAGTTCGTAGTCTATTCGCCAGGTCGATCGACAGCCAACTGCTCATTGAGCTCCGATTTGGAAAACTCAATCGTTCTGGTCGGAAATGCAAATCCAACCTTGAGCTGTTCAGCCAATTTCAAAATGTCAATGAGCAGGCAATGTCGCTCACGGAGTTCCGTGTTCCAATCGCTGCAACCAAAGAAAACGTAAATCAAAATGTCGATCGAGTTTTCACTGAACTGGTTAACATAAACATGTGCATTTTCATTACGAGCATACGGGTTCTCGTTAATCAGTTTCCGGACTCCCGCGCAAAAATCCTCGATGGTGTCGACCGGCGTATCAAAGCGAATCTGTAGATGCGTCTTGAACCGCCGGTACCTGCGCCGTCCCATGTTGTCGACGATCGCTGTCGTCAACAGGCTGTTGGGCACAATAATCTCGCTGTTATGAAACGTCCTCAGCCGGCTACTGCGAATCCCCACGTGCTCGACAGTCCCTTCAACTTTATCGTCGATCACGACCCAGTCTCCAATCTCGAACGGACGATCGGCCAGCACGGTGATCGATCCAAAAACATTCCCCAGCATGTCTTTCGCTGCGATCGCCACCGCAATACCGACGACACCAAAACCGCCCAGAACCGCTTTCCAGTCTTTATCAAAGACATCGACGAATATGACAATGCCCAGCACCACGGCGACCAGCTTCAACGCACTGCATACCAGTGGCACCAATGAGTCATCGTATCGAGAAGCCGTCAGCCGAGCCTTCTTGGCCAGATAATTTTGCAGCAGATTGATGGCTCGGAATGCCGTCCAGACAGCGGCCAGCACAGTAAAGAACTTGAGGACCGGTAACAGGACACCCATCACTTGCGAGGGCAAGTCAATCAGCGTCGTCCCCCAATACCAAATCCAGATATGAATCAACGAGACAACGGGGGCCCACAGTTTGACGCGTGGCAAATCGTCAATATCCGTTGAAGTGGCCCGGAACCACAACCGCGTCAGATAGTCCAGCAATATCTTAACAAGCTGCCCGATCAGGAACCCGGCACCCAGCAGCACCAGCAGGCACACCCACTGGTAGTCTTTCAGATAGAACGTCGTGCCCCACCAGCTTTCCGGGAATCGCTGTTGGATCCACAACGGCAATGACCAGACACCTTCGCTCGTATCCTCCTGCAAAGTTGGGATGGCAAACAACTCGTCAAACGCCTCACCATCGAGAAATTTGATTGTCGATTTAGAAAACTTCCACAACTCGTTGCCATCGCGGACCAGTTGAATTTCGTTCAGCGTTGAGTCTGTAAAAACTGGATACGGCTGTTCCGGCTCGTCAGGATCATCACTAATCGTCTGCAGCAATTGCAGGTCCAGGTTCTTAAATACGATCTGCAGCTTAACGGCGTACGTCTTCCGTTTGGCCTCAGCCGTTTCCACGTCGAGGTCCGACAAGTCAAAACACTGATAGGCCAAGGCAAGATCCTGGTCGCGCATCGCTTCAATAAACGCGACCACGGACTGTTTCGGAGACTTCAGAACTTTCTTAAGTGCCAACAACTCCTCGTCGATAGCCGCCGGTGCCGGCTCCTGTTCATCGTCTTGCCAGCCCCACCCAACCGAACCGCTGCCAATCAGGGCTACGGCAAAAGCGAGGCAAAAAACCAGCTGTCTGTATCGCAACATCACTGCTCTGTCCAATTTGTTCTTTAACTGCATTCCAACTGCATTTTCGACAACAGCGTATCAAATTGGCACTCGAATTGAATGATGGTGCCCGTTCGTTTTGTAGAATCAACATCGTGATCCGCTGCCGAAATTACTTGATAGATCAATCGATGTTTGTATTTGCTGACCGAAAATCTAAAATGGGCTGAAACTGGAAGCCTCATGCCCCTCCATCCGGGTTTCAATTAGCGATGGAACTATCACGCGGTCAAGCTGCAACGGCAGCTGATTGCAAACCGTTCGATTGACACACACGAAATTGTTGAGCCGAAGCAGCTTTCAGACCAACCATGTGAAGATTGATGTCCGAAGAAACTGTCAAAATCCAATGCCCAAACTGCGAACGCAGGTTGAAGATCCTCGCGACGAAGGTCGCCAAGGCGATTGTCTGCCCAAAGTGCAACACGCGTTTTAAACTCGACCAGTCAAACTCGGCTGTCGTTGATGGAGAAAACGAATTGTTTGGGCCTCCGATCAGCGACAATTATTCTGCCGGCCTGTTCGAAGAAGACATAGATCACCTGCTGGACGACCAGCGGGAATCCACGCGGAAGCAACCAAAACAACAGGAAAAGAAGAAACGAACGCGGAAACAACTGAAATACGGCCGGGACGCGAAGCAGGGGAAAAAAGGTCAGGCAACAGGAAAAGATGCTGACTCTGCATCCTCGAATGATGCCGTCAACGAAGCCTGGAATAAAGAAAAACGAGTTACGACAAAGTTCGAGGAAAGCTTGCAACGCAACGGGATTGGTTTGTTGATCCTGGCAACGGGGCTGGCCATGATTCCTTTCTTCGCCGGCAACGTCGAAGGAATTCAGGAATACTTGTCGTACTTTCCGATCGCGGCCGCAGCGATTGCATTCCTGGCCAGTTTCATGATTGCCCAATCCATGCGGCGTTCAAACATCGCGTCGATCCTGTTGTCGGGAATTCCTTTCCTGTTGATCTGTGCGATTTCACTGGGCGCGTATTACTATATTTCCAACTTCGTCAACGTCGCAGGCAATGATTCTTCAGCTGCCGATAGGGTAGGCCAAGTTGATTCCGATGAATCGGCCGCAGTCGATCCGAACGACGACAAGTTTACATTTGACGCGGACAGCCTGGACAACAGCCCGGCAGCCAAGTTCGTCCCACAGCTTAAACCGAAACCGAAACCCCAGCCGAGAACAGACCTCGACTCCGATGGATCGAGCGATAGTCGAACTGCCACCGACAACTCTTCGTCGCGCAACCCATCGTCGCGCCCATCGTCCCGCATAGGCAATAGCGAGTTGCGACCTAATCGGTTTCCATCTCCACCAGATTCCGGCGATGCAACCGAAACGGAATCCGAAGTCGGCAAAGATCTGAAAACTGCGTTACAGATCTCGCGGACCAGTGACAAAACCAAAGCGATCGAACTTCGACTACAACAGAGCCTTCGCAAGGGGCTGGTTTCAAAAGGACAGATCCGCAAGCCCAGTGACTTGTCCACGCGATATCAATTGTCTGACATTGCGGGTCGCTCGACGGTTTATGGAATAGCACATTTCTCCAATCGACCGATGGTGGGCTTGGACGCGGCCCGTAATCTGAATGGACTCGACGAGGGTTTGTATTTGTTCGCCCCAATCATTGACGAACCGGAATTTGAGGATTCCATGGTTGCCGGTGACGGAAATAGTTTCGTCGGAATCAACGTTCATTTTACTGACGATGCGTTGGTCGGGGTCCAAAGTGTGTTTGCGAATGCACAAGGTGTCGAATCGAAGTCAGACTGGATCGGCAATCCTCCGCAAGGCAACTCGTTCAAAAAACTTCGCACCAGTGCTTCCTCAGTCCTGCACGGGGTCGTTGTTTATCGCCAACAACTGGAAGCGGTCGGTTTGCAGTTGATCGAAAAGCGGATTGCGGAATAGAACCGCAGTGGAATGCGTCACGTCAATTCGCTAACTTCACTAACTAAAGCCGGACAAAACTGGCTGGAGCTTACTGACGCGGTTGACCTTCAAAATCAGTCGAATCTATAATCTCGGCTCCTTTCGGAAGTGCAAGTCGCACTTCACCAACGCAATCATGCGAGGGCAACCTCCGCTTGCATAGTCGGGCAAAATCGAACTGTAGCCTGACGGAAGTATTCGCGCTCTAAACAAACGAAGAAGCCATGAAAATTCACGAATTCCAGGGAAAGAAACTGTTTGCCGACTTCGGTGTCGCAGTGCTTGAAAATCGGGTTGCCAAAACCCCGGATGAAGCTGCCAAAGCATTCGACGAACTCGGCGGCGCTGTTGCCGTGGTCAAAGCTCAAATCCACGCGGGTGGTCGAGGAAAAGGAACCGTCTCGGAGCATCCTGACCAGCACGGCGTTCAACTGGTGAAGTCAGCCGACGAAGCAAAGTCGGTAGCAGAGCGTTTGCTCGGCAATCACCTGGTCACGATCCAAACCGGGCCGGAAGGAAAAAAAGTTAACCAGGTCCTGGTCGAAGCGGGATGCGATATCGCACGCGAACTGTATCTCGGGATCGTGCTTGATCGTGCGGCTTCCAAGCCAGTGCTGATGTGCTCGCAAGAGGGCGGAGTCGAGATCGAAACGGTCGCTGCGGAAACGCCTGAGAAAATCTTTAAGGAACACTTTGATCCGGCGGCAGGAATCGAGAGTTTCCAGGTTCGCAAGCTATGCCAACAACTGGAGATCACGGGCAAGTCGGTTCGTGCGGCTGACAAATTCATGAAGGCTTTGTGCCGCATGTTTGTCGATCTCGATTGCAGCCTGATGGAAATCAATCCACTGGTTGTCTCCAAGGCTGGAGAGCTGATCGCTTTGGATTCGAAAATCACGTTCGACGAGAACGCTGCGTTCCGTCATTCGCAACTGGAAGAGATGCGAGACTTGAGCGAAGAAGAGGAATCTGAGGTTCGCGCGTCGAACGCTGGACTCAGTTACGTCAAGCTCGATGGAAACATTGGCTGCCTGGTCAACGGTGCCGGACTGGCGATGAGCACGATGGACATCATCAAGTATTGCGGTGGTGAACCAGCGAATTTCCTCGACGTTGGTGGCGGAGCAAACGAAGAGCAAGTCACCGAGGCGTTTCGCATCATCCTGTCAGACAAGAACGTCAAAGCAGTGTTGGTAAACATTTTTGGTGGGATCATGAAGTGCACCACCATCGCTGAAGCCATCGTCGCAGCGGCCAAGTCCGTAGGGTTTACCGTTCCGCTGGTTGTGCGTCTTGAAGGCACGAAGGTCGAAGAAGGTCGGAAGATCCTCGAAGATTCTGACGTGGATTTGATCACGGCCAGTGACTTGGGTGACGCGGCGCAAAAAGTTGTCGAGACACTCAAGCAGCCTGCTTAACACACCTTCGCAGTGCATGCATGCATCCTGCTTAACTTAATCCCGGCCGTAGTTTCGAATGCGGCCTTTGTCATACATTCAATTTATCTCTACAAGAATTTTCATGAGCATTTTGATCAATTCGGATACGAAAGTAATTTGCCAGGGTATCACTGGAAACGTTGGTGAGTTTCACACCAAGGGCTGCCTCGAATATGGAACGCAAATGGTCGGTGGCGTTACACCGGGCAAAGGTGGCCAAACCGTTTGCGGACTGCCAGTCTACGACACTTGTGTCGAAGCGGTAAAGCAAACCGGCGCGACGGCGACTATGATTTTCGTTCCGCCTCCGTTTGCTGCCGATGCGATTCTGGAAGCGATTGACGCAGAAATCGATGTCATCATCGCGGTTACCGAAGGCGTTCCCGCCATGGACATGGTGCGAGTCTACGAAAGAATGCAGGCATCCGATTCCGTGCTGGTCGGACCGAATTGCCCGGGCGTCATCACGGCCGAAGAATGCAAGATCGGCATCATGCCCGGTTACATTCACCAGAAGGGTAAGGTCGGCATCATGAGCCGGAGTGGCACGTTGACTTACGAAGCTGTCTGGCAGACCTCCAATCTGAATCTTGGCCAGACAACTTGCGTTGGGCTTGGCGGCGACCCAATCGTCGGAACTTCGTTTATCGACTGCCTGAAATGGTTCCAGGAAGACGACGAAACGGAAGCGATCTTGATGATTGGCGAAATCGGCGGGACTGCCGAAGAAGAAGCTGCAGCTTACGCCAAGGAACACGTGACCAAGCCAGTGGCTGGCTTCATTGCCGGTTCAACAGCCCCTCCTGGAAAACGAATGGGCCACGCCGGTGCGATCATCAGTGGCGGCAAAGGAACTGCGAAAGAGAAAATGGCGGCGATGGAAGCAGCCGGCATCGAAGTCGCCCAAACGCCCGCCGATATGGGCGCCGCGATGGACCGCGCGATCAAGAAAGCTGGCTAACAACCCGATTTACTTTTACATATTACCGCGAGTTGCTTTTGCTCCTCGCGGTTTTCTCATGCGCATTCAGAAAGATTTCCAGGCATGTTGTCGGGTGCTGGATTGCTTTAATTCGAGCAATGCGAGCTGGCATCGCACACGGCCCCTCCTTTGCCCTTTCTTGAATTCGTTCGTGTCAATCATGTTCAGCACAAACATCGCCATCACGAATCCATAACCCGAGCTCACAAGAGTTGCGAACAGGATACCGTTAAGACGACTCATTTGTTCCAGGCGGTCTACGTCCAACACCAGGAAATTTTCCGGGTCGGTGACAGAGACATCGAGTCCCATCTGCATGGCTCGCTCCCAGGAAAATTCCGCAGTCCGTACTGCGGAGCCTTGCACTACATTGGAAACCATACGCTCTGCCAACGAGGCATCCAAATCGGCGCTTCTGCGTAGCAGAATAACGTTGGAATTTTCATTCGAAGACTCAGAAGAGTCGACCAAAACAAATTCGTGATCTTTGTAAAGGACGGGAGCCTCTTCACGAACGTAAAAGCCCTCAAGTTGAAAAATCTCTCGTTGATCGAGTTTCATCAAGCTCAACTGTGAAACGTTAACTCGCTGCAAACGATTCTCTTCTTGATAAGCCTCTACGTAACACCATGCACCTGTCGCAGGAATGCACAGCAACAGAAACAAAACAATCTTTTTCGCAAGATTCACAATGTGTCCCCCACTTCAGAATCAATTGACTGCCACTAAGAAAGGATATGCCGAGACGCGAGATGAAGCTGAATTTCAGTTTCTCGCAAAACCGGAGCTATCGAAACGACACTCCGTTTGAAACGGTCATGCAGATTCTTCGAACGATTGCAGGTCTTCGGCCCGCGACTCGGGGGCCGTCGTTTCATGAAAATAGCCGCCTGATCCAACAGGCGGCCTTGTGATTTACGTCA
>CAZXLW010000020.1:0-29049 GCA_964641465.1 uncultured Pirellulaceae bacterium
GGCACCCTAAAATCAGGGACACAAACTTTTCAACTTAACTTGGAAGGACCACTAGTACCGCCAGCGGAAGCCAAACAGGAAGTTCTGACTTTGGTATTGAACATCGGCAACATCACCAACACCAAAGATCCGTACATCGGTTTCCGTGTTGCCGTAGTAGCGGTACTCACCGAACAAATATCCTTCTTCGAAGACTTCTTTGGCCACACCAATGATCGCCTGAAAGGCAAACGCTTCATCTCGAATGTCGACGTTCTGACCGGCTTCGGTTAAGAAGTCACCGTTCTGCCGAGCCAATCCGATGCCTCCACCAATGTAAGGGATCAGTCCGTTTTCGGTTGCTCGAAACTCGCGGTACAAATTGAACATGACGGCCCAGTTGTTCATGTGCCCATCAAGCGGATCTGGGCCAAGGGTATCTCCGGAATTCGCCCGGTAAGCAAGCTCAAACTCACCGCGTGTTCTTTCGTTCAATCTTCGACCGAACGCAGTACCAATAATAAAGCCTTCGTTTAACTCGCCATTCGCCAATGGCGTATTCATCCCATCGAGAACATCGAACTCACTGTTGGCACCAATCAGGTTCCAACCGCCGAATGCCGACAGGTATCGTTCACGACCAGTACAGTGGGGGCAGACTCCGTTACAATCCAACTCGTCCCAACGGCCACAACGATGGCATTTTCCGCGAGCATCTGGATCTGGAATAAAATCCGTAAAGAAATTCATCAGTCCACTACCAACACCTCTGCTACGGTTTCCTCCCCCGCAGCTCCCGCCGCAATTTTCCCCGCAGTTTCCTCCGCCGCCGCTGTTTCCACCGCAATTCCCGCTACAGCCACCGTCATCGCCGATGTTAAAAATGGTTGCACTGAAAACCGGCCCACAATCCCCATCACAATCCTGGACTCCGCAATCGCTACATCGTCCGATCTTAAACTTGCGAACCTTGATGTTGAACAGTCGCCCACTGTCACCGCAGGTGCTCAGGTCGTTTTCGCAACATCCACCCAATCGTTCGCAACTGCTACTTTGCCAATCTTGCGCGACACTTTGGCTGGCAAGACAGGCTGACAAAACAAGGATAACGACCAGGCCAGTAGAAAGTAGACGGCTCACGATATCACCAATTGCGACTAAGTTCCGAAACTGCATACTTATGTATACAGTGAACTTCGTCATATCCTGAGGAACTCAACAATCCGGAAAAACCAGACCGCACAACAATTACAAGCGCCAAATTCTCAGCCGATATCTTGCCCAACCGGTAATATTTAACACCGATGATTTAGCACCGCAGGCGGTTCAAATGACAATCGATTCGCTCATCAACAAAGCGAATCCTGCATCCATTGCAGATAGCCTTCGGAACCGGCAATGATGTCGACCGCGAGTAATTGCGGCACGTCATAGTTGTGCTCTTCCAGGATCACCGTCTCCGCCTGAACCATCAGGTGGCGAGACGTCTTAATCACGCATTGCCATTCTTCACTGGACTCGACTTTCCCTTCCCAAGCAAAGCTGGAAATGATCGGACCGGAAATTTGGACGCAAGCAGCCAACTTCTGATCCACGAGCTTGCTGGCAATTGTATCGAGCACGGAGCGATCATCGCTCGTGGTTGTAAGAATCACCGGCTCGAAATCGGATTGCACTTCGCCCATTTTAATAACCATTTAACGACTGCTATCAGTCAGTCAGGGAATTCGCCAAGCGACACAACACAGGAAGAGTTGGCAAGCTGCGCAGTTTCGATTTGGCTTGCTATCGAAATCTGCCGGTTCTATACTCCCCCGCCATTTTGCGCGCGTGCGGCGAAAGTTGGAAAGGAGCCAACCCGTATCTCCATTTTCGTCATTTCTAAGGTTTGACTTGAATCAAATCCCCATAACTAGTTCCAGAGAAACGGTTTTGCAACTCGGCAAACCGTACAGACTCTTCCTGCGCGCTCTAAAATTGACGAAACCTCTATTACTAACGTTCGCATTGTTCCTGTTCGTCAATGCTGTTTTGCAATGCGAAACAGCCAACGCACAAGACATCTCATTCGACGTCCCAGACGCGCAATTTTCAATCAGCCTCAATGCTGATTCGTTGACAAGCTGGAACCAGGGAGCTTCGGAACTGATCCATGCCGCAGGTCACGTCGACATCAGCCAACAAAACATCCGCGCCACCGGTGACGAAGCGATCATCTGGATCCAACCGACGAACGATCCAGACGTCAGAAAACTGATCATCTATCTGGAAGGGCAACAAGTCATTGTCCGCCGCGGCCGCGGTGGTCCCGCGCATCACACGACCGGCCACCCAGAAGACGCTTTCGTTGATACTCGTTGGCTGGGCCGACTCTTTACCGTCGAAAAAGTCGATCTGAACCGCGAGACGCTCACTTTACAAGGAGCACCTCCAGCAATTTTCGCGCGGGCACAAGAACACTTCCATTCGCAGATCACTCGCGTTGTTAAGCCCGTTGTCTTCCTGCAGGAAACGGTGATTGATCCAAACACTGGCCAGATCCGACAAATCCTCCAGGAACCAGTCCCGACAGTCCCGGACCTTGGCACACCGGAATTTCAAACGCCCCTCGAATTGCCGCCCGCTACAGAGATCGCCCCGATCGTTTCACCGACGATTCCAACGACTCCACCTCGCCCCGGGAGCGCGCGAGTAGTCATCACGGGGCGCGATCCGACTCAGGATTTCAATTTGAAACTGGTTAACAATCCAGCCAATTCGAACGAGCGTGTATTGCTGGGCAGCGGTGGTGCGCGAGTTGTCATCAACAGCCCGGAGCTGAGTCAATCCGATGCGTTTCGATCTGATGCTGACGCAAAAGTCGTGATCCTGGCGGACAATGTTGTTGCCTGGCAATCACCTTTGGGCGACGGCACCGAACGCTGGGAGCTGTACCTGGACGGCAACGTGATTTTCTCCAAAGATCGCCGGATTATCTATGCCAAGCAAATGTACTACGACGCCAACAACCAGAGGGGAACCATTCTGGATGCGGATGTATACACTCCCGTTCAGAACTTTCGAGGTCTCGTGCGGCTGAAAGCAGACGTCGTCCAACAATCCGATGCGAACAACCTGACCGCCTATGGAGCCGCCTTTACCAGCAGCCGTCTGGCCTTCCCCAGATACTGGCTTCAATCCGAAAGCATTGACCTCAACCGCACCCAAACCTTGCCAACGGATCCATTGATTGGCGGGCCATTATTCAACGCGACCAACCCAGCCAATTCAACCAACTCGCCAACTGGATTACCAGCTCCCGAGGACGAATACTTCCTGACCAGCAACCAGAATCGAATCTATGCTGCCGGCGTCCCAGTATTCGCCTGGCCAAGATTCCGGACAAATCTTAACGATCCGTCGCTGTACCTTAAACGCCTACGGATCGGAAATGACAACGTGTTCGGCACTCAGTTGGCCACCACCTGGGATCTGTATCAATTGCTGGGTGTCCGCAATCGACCGGAAGGTACCGAACTGCTGGGTTCGCTGGACTACCTGAGCGAACGGGGCCTGGCGTTTGGAACGGAGTCAAATTATCAGCGTCGTTCATTCTTCGGAATTCCGGGTCAAGTCCGGGGAATCTACAGGTCGTGGTTCATCGATGATGACGGACTCGACAACCTCGGCCGCGACCGCAACATGCTGACCCCGGAGGAGAACAACCGAGGTCGAATCCTTGCCAGGCATTTGCATCGTTTTTCACCCGGGTTCAATCTCCGAGCAGAAATTGGCTACATTTCCGATCGCAACTTCCTCGAATCCTTTTACGAGCGTGAATGGGACTCGCAGAAAGACGCAACGACCGGGCTCTGGCTGGAACGAAATTTCGCAAACCAATCACTGAACCTGATCACCGACGTTCAACTCAATGATTTCTTCACACAGACCTCCTGGCTCCCCAGATTCGATCACTTCGTTCTCGGCAGGTCGCTGTTTGGTCGTCGCCCGACCGTCCACCACGCGCACTCGCACATCGGCTACGGACGCGTGCGATTGGCCGACGCACCGCTCGATCCAGCAGAGCTTTTTGATCCGCTCGCATGGGAAGCCGACGTCGATGGAATTCGGGCCGGCACGCGGCAACAACTTGAGTTTCCCAGACAGTTGGGAGCGGCAAAGGTTGTACCGTACGTCCTGGGTGACGCGACTTACTGGCAAGAAGACCTGAACGGCGACGATGCGTTCAGAGCGTACGGCCAAGTAGGAGTTCGAGCCAGCCTACCGTTCTCGCGTATCGACCCCACCATTCAAAATACACTCTGGAACGTCAACGGTCTGGCCCATAAGCTGAGTCTTGACGTTGATGCTTTCTACGCAGACAGCAGCCAGGATCTATCCCGCTTTGCACTCTATGACAATCTTGACGACGATTCCCAGGAGGCTTTCCGGCGACGTTTTGCCTTCAATACGTTCGGAATCTTGCCGGGCGAAGATGTACCGCTGCGTTACGACGAGAGATTCTTTGCCTTGCGAAGCGGATTCCAAAGCGATGTCGCATCGCAAAGTCTCGAAATCGCCGATGACCTTTCCATCATTCGATTCGGGCTGCGACAACGCTGGCAAACGAAACGCGGACTGCCTGGCAGCGAACGGATCATTGACTGGATTACCCTGAACGTTTCCACTGCCCTGTTCCCCGAAGCCGATCGAGATAACTTCGGTTCTGACTTCGGCATGCTGAACTACAACTTCCGCTGGTTTGTCGGCGACCGAGTGAGCGTCGTTTCCGATGGCTACGCTGATTTCTTCGGGCAAGGCCTGCGGACAGTAAGTGTTGGATTGCAAAGTGGCCGGCCGGGCGTCGGCGATGCGTTCGTCGGCTTCCGTTCGATCGAAGGACCGATCAGCAGCAACGTACTGTCGACATCATTCTCCTACCGCATGAGCGACAAATGGGGCCTCCGCGCCAATTCGCAGATTGACTTTGGCGAAGCCGGAACGATTGGAAACGCGATCAGCTTGATCTATATCGGCGAGTCATTCCTGTGGCAATTTGGAATCAACGCAGACCTGAGTCGCAATAACGTCGGGTTCCGGTTCGGCTTCGAGCCCCGATTCCTGAACCGACCAAGGCTGTTCAGACCGGGAGGCTTGCCAGTTCCTCCAGCAAGTTCCCAATGGCTTGAATAGTCGGTTAGTTGGTACATTGCCAGCCGAGCCATTGGAAAATCGGCAATGAATGGAAGCTATGAATGGAAACAATAGGTTGAAGCGCTGGTCGCAGAGTGGAGACATGAAACATGAATGAGTTCCCCAGACCAAAAACCTGGAGCAGTAAATTCTCAAACGCGTTCGCTGGGATCACCAAAGGGATTCGCGGCCAGAACAGCTTCTACGTTCATATCCCCAGCGCGATCGCAGTAATCACCATTTCGGTGATTCTACAACTGGATGCCATACGCCTCAGTTTGCTGTTGTTGTGCATCGGAATCGTGATGACTGCAGAGTTATTCAACAGCAGCCTAGAATCACTCGCAACGGCGATAACACGAGAAGAAAACCCCAGCATCGGTGATGCGCTCGACATCGCCAGCGGCGCCGTGTTGGCCAGCGTCGTATGCGCCGTGCTTGTCGGCGCTGTCATCTTGCTACCGGCAGTTCTGGGCGGAATCTAATCAGTCCCAGTCAGCCAAGGCGCCCGGTTGGCGTTTTGCTAGCGAACAGACATCCTGCTCGACGTAATCGTTTCAGTTTCGCGCCACGGGCGTCCGCAGCCTTAAAATGAACCGGATTTACCTGATATTCCTTCAAATCCAGTTGCAACGATTGACGATGAATCGGGAGATCGCAGATCGCTGAATCGCCGTGTGCTGGTGACTGCGTTTAATTTGTCGCGTCCATTCGATTGCGACGCGACCCAACCCGCATGGAGCCAGTCAGGAATGATTCAGAAAGTATTCACATTCGGCATCTGTGCCGTCGCATTTGCGTTCGCCAATCAGGCGGACTTCGCGGCCGCGCAACACCAAGGTCAATCGCCGAGTGCGAAGGCCTATGGCGCCTCATGGGGCCAACAGAACTCAGCGGTGAACCTGAACAAGTTCTACCACTACCCTTATGTAACCTATCCCCAGAACTACTGGGGCAACCAGTACTATCGCAGTGCCGATAGCCTTTACTACCGCTACCCAGCAGAAATGCGGACTCCGGTTTACAACAGACACTGGCACAACTACTACCCGTCTGCCAGACGTTATCACTGGGGACACCACTTCCTGACTGACATTTTCTAAACGTCTGACGGAAGCAAGCCGAAAGGCTTAGTTCGAGGCAATCTACAACGCCTTGCCAACAAACTAAAATGGACCGCCAATCAGCGGTCCATTTTTTTTGAACTAACTCTCCAGGTTGTTTACTTTTCGAATTCGAATCCAGAAGCTTTCATTTGCTTGTTGATTGCCATTTGGACTGCATCACCCAACGTCGACTCGCCTGTATCTGCAGCAAGCTTCTTACTTTCTTTGGCGATGAAATCGGATCTTAGACGATTCGCTTCGGCGATCTTCTTCTGAATCTCCCCTCGCTTCGCAGCCATTTCCTTGACGAACTTGGTTCGGCTTTCCCCAGCCGGAAGCCTCCGCAGCGCTTCGGGCAGTTCTGAATCCTTGATCTCAAGCATCACACTTTTGTCGCGATTGTAGGAATCGACCAGATCGCGGCCAACGTTTCCATACACTGCACTGCCTTTCACAGCAGCTCGATTGCTCAGCCCCGTAACTCCTAACGACTCCATGGAATTTCTGTCCTGTTCAATCTGGTTGGACATGAACCGTTGGCGAACATCCTTTTGCCCGTACCACAGGTAGGTGCGGTTCAGTTCGCGATTCAATTCGATCAGAATCTTGTCTTGCGGAGTCTTGATGGCAACAACGGCACGGTCCTGATTGATATTCATGAACTCGCCTTCAGCCATTTGAGCCCCATGCTTCCATTTCCCGTTAACACCAGTGCTATAGTCTCCGCAATGAATCGTGTTGACCAGGATTCCGTTTTCGATCGCCCGCTTGCAAGTCTTTTGATACTTGACTGGCCCCTGAGTGAACGGCTCGTTCCCGGCAATAAAAATCGCCTTGTATGCGTTGGGTTCATCGCTCCAGTCCAGCCGCGTGATCGCTTCTCCGATGACTTGCCCACAATACTCGTCGCCACCTTGCGTGGTGAGTGCGAACAACGATTCCGAAACCACGTCCAAGTCATCAGTCAGCCCGGTGACTTGACGAATGTATCCTTCGGAAGCCGGTAGACGCGTGTTGCCGTACTCGAACACCGCCACGCGAAGGACCGGTGTTTTGCCAGCTTTCTTGGCTCGAGCAAATTGCTGGACGATCGTCCACAGCTGGTTCTTGGCTTGACTGATTAACCCGTCCATCGAATTCGACGTATCCAACAGGATCGCCATGTCGACTCCCGGCCGCTTACCAGCAAACGGCTGTTTTTCATCTTGCTCTTTTTCTTGTTCTTTATCAGGCCGCTCGACCGTGATTACAACATCCTGGGCCGGCATGATGGCAGGTCCGAACAAGAAAGAGAACGACAATAGAATGGCTAGTTGTTTTCGCATTGATCTGCTCCGTTTATGAAATTGGTTCGCAAGCAACGATTGGCTCTTCAGCTTGGATGCAACGCGTGTTGATTTAGTTCCAAACAAACCGAGCAATAATTTGCGTGCTTCTCCGATTTATACTCGGAAATCTCAGCGAAGGTTCCCCGTGTTACACGCTTGTTACATTCCGCAGCATCAGGCAGCAGGCACACTTTCACGGATCTCCATTGCTACCTCTCGCAATCGTCAGCAAGGCTTGCAACGAGATCCAATCATTTGTGCCACTGAGATCTCAGTGGACACAGAGCACGCAATCGAGAGGATAACGCTGGTCAACTCGATGACCGGGCGCGAATGCATAAAGACAATCTAACGCAATCTGGTTGCTTGTTGGTCGGCAACCCGCTGATCAAGAAACTCCTGGCCGCTGGAATTCAACGTTTGGAAGCGAGCGCGTTGGCCGGCGGCAATTCTGGCGATGTTGCGACGGCGAGATCGGATCTGCTGCGAGAAATCCGGCGAGTCATGATACCGCTCAGCCAAATCGCTTACGTACGCGATTGTCTGGAGGTCTTCGAAAGGAATACTATTGTCCAGCAAACCCAGGTCATACGCGTATTCCGCCGAAAAACCAGGAAGCAGAATCCTCCAACCAAATGCGACCCGATTGGCACGCAAATTGTTCACGTGGTCTACCAGGTTGGTCGTACAGTTATTACGAACGGAATTGTAAAACTCTGGATCGGAGTACAGCTTGTTGACTCGATGCATCACACTGGCAAACAATTCCTGAGCCTGTTCTGGAGTTGCGACCGTTGGGAAAACATAAACATCGGCGTCCAGGTGCCGCGTCCGCAGGCGGACCAAATCCCGCTCGTCCGCAACAACGTAGGCAATTTCATACTGATTGCCGAGTCCCAACAGCGGTGAATACTTCTCACCGACTTCCTTGCGAATCTCTACCGAAACTCCCAGGTACGTGCCATCGGTCAAACCGAAGCTGAACATCGTGTGAGCCAATTGTGGAGCGGTCTGGAACGGCGTGACAATAAAATCGACGCTGGTGATTTCGTTCTTATTCACCGTGCGGTCGTAGTACTTCACGACAAAATCGTCTTCGGTCACATAGTTGACGTTCCGAACATTGTGCAGACGAACAGCATCGTCACTGAACGACGCTGCTGGAGAAACTGCAAACTCGGGGCTCCAGTCCCGGGCATTGGACGGCGTGAAGCGATCGCCGAGACTGTTGATCATCAGCGGCTTGCAACCGGCAACGAGAATAGCAACAACCATCAAAATGGCAATTTGGTATCTGGAGTGGTTCATACTACTGCCCGTTCTTTAAGGTCCCGGATATCCGTCCCGCGCGTTTGCCTTCGGCCGTCTTTGTCTTTGGCCAATAGGTCAATTCGGCCCCGGACATTTCATACCATTCCGATCGCAAATCGCGTCGCATTTTCAGGGCCACGTCTCTGTCGGTTGTACTTTCCAGCGTCAATTCATCGGTATCGTCTCGATAGCTAAGCCGATCGGATTTCGCGTCAAGCGTACTGGAGTTAATATGAGCGTTGCCCGACGCAACGAAGCGACTACCCGCATCGGCAAATTGATGCGTCTTAACAACATCAATCCGATCGCAGTTCAGTCGAATGGCTCCTGTGGGAAGTTGAGTTGGCTGGTCTGGGTTATAGGTCTGTTTCAAATCCTGCACAGGAGCGTAAACGGATCGCAACGCTCCGGTCATCGTCATTTCATTCGTTTCTGTGTTTGCGACCAATTGGCGAGCAAAGTTCGTGTGGATATAAGTGAACTGTTGCGAGTTTTCCCCGGAGGCTCCTCTCACAAAGCCAAACCCGGATGCCGAACCACCCTTCCCGCCCTTACGGTAAATTTCAATAGACCCTGGACCGTTGGCGATCATTTGGTTCTTGTTTTTGCTGACGCTCGCATTGGGGCATCGCAGAGTCAACTTCTCAACAACATTTCCGTTGGCGTCTTTCTTGATGCTGGCGATCCGGACCGGACGCGGTGGCCGCGCTTCGGTAAATGACGCCAGTTTGAATTGAGTTTTCTCAGGCGGCACCGATTCTCGGAAAATCATCTGCACAATACCGGGATTCTGACCGCTGGCTCCTTTTTCCAACTCGCGAAAGCGAAACCCACGATCCAGAGTGATGCTGAGCGCCTCGCCAACAGCTTTGGTACGCGTTTTTTCTTGACCGTTGAGCTGCACCACATTGGCTCGAACATCTCTTTCAAAGTAAATCTTCTGGCCGTCAAAAATCATCCCGCCCGCGAACTCCACATCCATTTCGTCTGTCGCAACCGTTTCATTGGCCATGGTGACTCGTCCAGCACCTTTGACCCACATCCGATTCTGCTCCTGATCAAGAAACATCCTGTCGCCAGCCAGTTTGATCTCGTCCGTGACGATACTCGCTCCCAGCTCGTCTTTAGACGCCAACTGGATCTGGAATTGCTGTTCTGCTTGCGGGATCAACGTCAGTTCGTCGCCCAGGATCTCAAATTCATTCGTACCAGGTTGCTTCACCGATGCCCGTCGAACGACAACGCTGCCAAGCAACTGCAGATCGAGGATGTTCGAAGTCCCGTTGTCATCGTCCAATCGAATCGCAATCGACTTACTTTTCGCAATCAGTGGCTGCTCCGCTTTCGCGATTTGCATCGCCAGCGCCTTCCGAACCACGTGCCGCAATCCGTTCGGAGAATGATTCCGTGCGTTCGCAGCGCTCTCTGAATTCGCATAGCCAACGGTCCGAACTACCGGTTGATGCAATTGGCCAACTCGCTGACCTGGCAGTCCCAGTTGCCCTTGCTGTCCTTGCTGCTTGGCTGCCTGTGGGTTGTTTGGCCAGTCAGCCCGTAGGCTTTCGGCGTCGGCGATCAGCTTATCGGAGGTAACACGAACGTTTCGCAGCGCATCAAGTCGCGCCGGCTGGTACGACCAGTGAGCAAACTTTTGTTGCTCATCAAAAACCGGGACTTCCCATATCAGCAGATCGACAGAGTCTCCGGCGAGCTCGGAATCGCCGTCCAACTTCACTTTGACGTTACCTGCGAGCTGGATAAGTTGCTGCTGATTGTTTTCCCGAACCAACTGCAACTGTTGATCCCAGCTGGCTCGAAACGCACTGTTGTCGTCAATACGAACCAGTTGGCCCGGTCCTGACGCCAGCAATGTCCCAAGCCTGCCGTCTTCAGTCAGCTGGTATTCGATCGACTTGGCAACAAACTGGCTATCGTCTTTGGCGATGTGGACCTGGACCGGATCGGAAACGTTGATTCGCTGTTGAGCCAGAGAATACTGGAGCACCTGCCCCTTCACCGTGGCATTTTGTGATTTTGCATTGAGAACTACAGGCGAACCTTCGGCGATAATCGATTGCAGCTGAAATTCATCATTTCGCGCCGAGTCCAACGCAACCACCTTGGTTTGATCGCTGGAATCAAACTGCAGCACCAACCTGTGACAATCCAGCGTATCACCGAACTCGTCAAGCTTTCGGACGCGGACGCGTTCCTGGAACTGGGCAAGATTGGTATCAAAATCGAATTGAAATGGACCGGCGGACGTAATCTCGATCGGAGCACGGTCGGTGGACAACATTCGCTCCGCTCCGGCCTTATCGTTGGTGGCCTCAGTGCGTTGAGAAGGCATCAGCCGCATCGAGCTGAGGAACCCCAGACGGATGCTGGTGATTCCGTTGATTGACGACAGATCTTTCGCCAGCTGATTCCCTGCACCGTTTCGACTCAGTTGAATTGACATGTTACGACCAATCCCCTGGTTGTTGCCAAACCAAAAGGCAACATCTTCGATCGTCAGAATTTGATCGTTGTCGACGAACACGTTACTGGTTTCAACACGCAGCTCATCGCTCCCACCGCTGGCTGATTTGCGAAAGACCTCCACCGCACCTTCGAGCTGCGCGTTCACGAGCCGGAAGCTGGAGCTCCCACTGTTGGCGGAAACTGGCTGGTCAAAATGAAGACGGGCCCCTTTCGCGCACCGCAGTATCAATGGCGGAAGTTCGCGATTGTCGGCGTCCTTTTCGCGATCCATGACCATCGAGAACGGAAACACCAACCAGGTCTTTTCATCCTCTCGTTCGAAATCCTCAAACAGAATCTTGCCACGGGCCGTATGCAGAATCGAACAACGCCCACGCTCCCAATCGCTGTCACGGAACCACGGGTGGTGACCTTTGTCTTCTGGGATCGCTGTGTATTCCGAGTAATCTACAGACGCGGATCGCTTGACCGTTGCCGTGACTTCGACCACTGGCACAACGAATGAACCGTACAGAAAATACGCACCGATAGTAGCTGCCAACAGCAGGAGATAAATCCCGATCGGCTGGGTTCTACGATAGGCGGTAGCAGGCAATTCGAATTCCTTTTCGAATTTGGATGTTACTTACAGCGACTGTCAGACGAAACTTCCGATAAGTTCATCCCAGCGTTTTTGATTTTTCAAAATCGTTTCAATCAACTCACGAATCGCGCCCTGACCACCACCAGCCTTGGTCACCAAGTGTGCGGACTTTCGCACCTCCTCGGCCCCGTCAGCGACCGATGCGGCCAGACCGACTTTTTGCAACACTGCCAAATCATTCAGGTCGTCGCCGATGTAACAGACTTCACTCAGCGAAAGGTCCTGGGATTCAGCAATCTGGATTGCGGCCGGCAGCTTATCGTCGACTCCTTGACGTACGATTTCAACGCCGATTTCCGCGGTTCGTAATTTGACAATGTGCGAGTTTCTGGCAGTGAGCACACCGAAGTGGTGCCCTGCCCTTTGCCAAAGCTTGATCCCCATACCATCGTGGACATGGAAAACCTTGGTTTCGATTCCCTGGTTGTTGTACGTGATGCGGCCATCAGTTAACACGCCATCGACATCCGACAGGATCATGCGAATCGGCTGCATCCGCTGAGTAATTTTCATTTCGGTAGGCGATCTAATTCAATAATACGGGGCTAAACTCGGCAAAATCGCGGTCGGTAAGCTTAGTTGTCAGAGGAAACCGTGGCAACGTTGGCGTTGCTAGCGGTACGGTAAAGCCCCGTATTATGGGCATTCTTTGACAAACTGCTGGCAAAGTTTGACGATTTTCCATTCGAGTCGCCGCCAATAACCTCCGACTGCTCGTTTCGGCAAGAAAATGTTGGCCAGCGTCTGATTCGCGCAGTATTTTTCGTTAGCGGCCCCTCCAATGAACTTTCGCTTTCCGAAAGGACTGTTGATGATCGTAAGTGACGCGATGACCGACTATTTCGCATCTGCTCATATCCGTTCCACTATCGGTGACGTGATGGAAAAGATGCTTTCCGAAGGACTCGACCGGCTGTTTATCGTTAATGACAGCTCCAAACTGGTTGGAAGCTTCCAAGAACCATTTCTTATGGAAGCCATTTTCGACCATCGACTTCAGAACGAACCTGTCAGCTCTGTTATGCAACAAAGCTTCCTGAAACTCGGTCCAGACGACCAAATCGAGCGAGCTTTCGAAAAATTCATCGCGCACAGAACCTCTGAATTTCCAGTGGTTTCCGACACAGGAAAACTGGTCGGTGTGTTAACTCGCCGACAAATCCTGCGAGCAATTCTGGATCGAAAACAGGATCCCAGGAAGCGAATTTTTGCGGCTTCGGTGGCCTGATCGTTCGAAGAAGCTCGCGTTTTCTTTCTCTTTGACTAGAAAGGCGTTTCAAAACCATAGTAGCACGACTCTCCGAGTCGTTTCATCACGATGTTTACGACTCGGAGAGTCGTGCTACTTTCGTAAAATCGGTTTTGAAACCGCTTCTCCAATTAGCGTCCGTAACTCAGCAGGCGCCATTAAAATATCGCGGCACGTTTGGCACGCAAATTGATTGGCTTTCAAAGACAAAAAATTTGACACTCATGGTAGAATTTGTGTTAGGAAATAGCTCACGAACGACTAAGATTTAGAGCCCCACAAAAATCTGAAAGCTGACCGGCACTACCAGGGATGAGCAAGAAGAAAGCCAGCAAGAACCGCCCCAAACCGAAGCAGCAAGCTTGGGAGAAATTACCAGACAAGGAACTTCTGGACTGTCGGATTTGTGATCTCGATTTGAAGATCGAGGGCTCGCTAATCGAAAAATGCACGGATCGACTTTACCGGGAAATGGAAGCTCGTGAGTTGAAGCTTCGCCCGCATTGCTGGTTGAGTGATGACTGGTTTTCACCTGATGGCATTCCCGGGATAGCTGTCCCGTTCTACATGTCGCACCCGCGACTCAAGCGACTTGAACAACGGCAGATGCTGGAAGTCGAAGGCGGCACCGAAGCCTGGTGCATGCGAATCATGCGACACGAGGCAGGTCATGCGATGGACACCGCCCATCGCCTGCATCGCCGCAAACGTTACAAAGAGATCTTCGGGAACTACAACGCTCCCTATCCCGATACGTATCGCCCCAAACCAAACAGCAAGAACTTCGTCCACCACCTTGAACCGTGCTACGCGCAGAGCCATCCGTCGGAAGACTTTGCCGAAACGTTTGCCGTCTGGTTGAATCCTCGCAGCGGTTGGAAGAAAGACTACGTTGGCTGGAAAGCGATCAAGAAAATCATGCTCGTCGAAGAGATCATGACGGGACTCGCCAAAGAAAAAACACTGGTCAAGTCACGGGCGAAAGTTGATCCAGTCACTCGAATTAAGAAAACTTTGCGCGAACATTACGCCGAACGACACCAAAGATATGGTGTCAGTTGCAAGAACTCGTTCGACTACGATTTGAAAAAATTGTTTTCCCAGTTTGCCAAGACTCGCCGAAGTAAATCTGCAGCAGCTTTTTTAAAGAAAAACCGTAGCGATTTGATTCGATGCGTGTCCCACTGGACCGGTGATTATCGATACAATATTGGTCAGTTGGTTCGAGAAATGATCGAACGATGTCGCGAGCTGGATTTGCGAGCTGGCGGCAATGAAAAAAACCTGAAACAAAACACTGTTGTGATGCTGACCGTTCATACGATGAATCGCTTGCACGGAGGCCACCACCGGGTTGCCTTATGAAAAAGCTGCGAGTTCTCGTGTTAATGCACGAATCGCTGGTCCCACCTGAAAATACCGAAGGTTTCACCGAGGAACAAATCCTCGACTGGAAAACCGAATTCGACGTGGTCACAACACTCCGTGAAGTCGGACATCAAGTTCTACCGCTTGGACTCTCTGATGACCTCGGTCTGATCCGCCGCGCGATTGATGATTTCAAGCCACACATCGCTTTTAACCTGTTAGAAGAATTCCACGGTGTCGGCGTTTACGATCATCACGTTGTCAGTTATCTGGAACTGAAGAAACAACATTACACCGGCTGCAACCCCCGCGGGCTGCTGCTTTCCCACGACAAGCCGCTGGCCAAAAAGATCCTGCACTTTCATCGTATCAAGACGCCCGGTTTCTTTGTTTGCAAACTGGGACGGAAACCCAGGCGAGCTGCCGGTTTTGAATTCCCGCTGTTGGTCAAATCTGTTTCCGAAGATGCATCGCTTGGAATCTCGCAGTCCTCAATCGTCAACGACGATAAGGCACTATTTGATCGAATCAGCTTCGTACACGAAGAAACCGAAACCGATGCCTTGGTCGAAACTTACATTGATGGCCGTGAGATTTACGTCGGCGTGATGGGCAACCGGAGATTGAGCACGCTTCCGATCTGGGAGATGGTTTTTCGAAAAGCTCCCGAAGGCATGCCGCAGATTGCGACCGCGCGCGTCAAATGGGATCTCGAACATCAAAAACGTCTTGGGATTGAAACACTCGAGGCAACGGGGCTCGAACCAGTCATCGAGCAAAAGATCCTGAAGACCTGCAAACGAGTTTATCGCGCATTGAGTCTCAGCGGCTACGCCCGCATGGACATGCGTTTAAACAGCAAAGGAGACGTTTACATTCTCGAAGCCAACCCCAACCCCAATCTCTCTTACGGCGAGGACTTCGCGGAGTCGGCAGAGAAAGTCGGGATCTCATACGAAACCCTACTCCAGAAAATCATCTCGTTAGGCTTGAACTACCAAGCCGAGTGGCGCCTCGTCTAAACAGTTTCAACCGTTGCTCAATCAAGATCGCCCGACGACGCGATGTCGTCAGGACCGCGAATGTAAAACCGCTGATCTGACAATTCGAAGCCGCAACTAATAGCGCCAGATTGCGTGGGCAATGTAGTCACGCCAGGTTTGAGTCCAAATTTTTGGTCGTCTATGTAACTCCGATAGCATGCCAAGACTACGCAAACCAAACCAACCAGAACCAATAGGCGGCGAAGACCGAACTGACTAGGTAAACTTTTCATACATAAATCTACGGATCGATGCAGGCCAAAGTTCCCATCTCCAATGCTCTGGAGAATCGTTTGACGATAAATCCAAGATTTACTTGATTTTGGCGATTCATAACCAGAAAATATCTTTGTTCGGGAACTTGTCGGCAGGAAGCTGAACTCCAGGCAACACCCAAACGTAATGGCACCGGTTATTGGGCCAACCGACGATGCGGGAAACGGCCCCCATGACGAATCGTTATTGTGAATGACGATGGCCGAAAATCCTTCAAAATATCTTGGTAAGAAATACGCCTGCCCTGGGTGCCATTCCCAATTGAAATTCCGCCGGGCTCCCACGCGACTTCTACAAACGTGCCCCAACTGCCGCCGTAAAATTCGACTACGCGATCGCGAGTCAGCGGCCAATCAGGACGAGTTGCTGCGAGAAGCCATCGACTCGCTGGTTCAATGGAAAGAGCCCGACGATGTTCCTTACGATTATCGCCGCGATCCTAAACTTGACTGTGCCAAGGAAACGGAATCGGGCATTTGGAAATTCGACCAACCATGGCCGGAAGAAGCGGGTGATGTCGTACACGAAGATGCCGAAGTACTCTTCAACCCCGAAGACACATACGGCACCGTCCTGGCCCGGAAAGCGCTATTCGAAGGAGAGTTTCGTCGGGTGACTGCTGTTCGAACCGGTCAGGTCGAAGAAATGCAAATCGTTGGTCACTGGTGGAGCGAGGTACAACCGCATGAAGCCAAAATTGGACTGTTGGAAAGAGTCGTGGTGCGAGGCCTGAATCGTATTGTCACTGCAAAAAATTTCATCGCCCGAATCAACCGCGTTCAACGGAAAATCATCGAGCAAAAGAAACACCTCGAATTTTTTGTCGACTTGGCCATCGATACCAGGAAGCCGGAAAGCAAATCAAATTCGCGCAGACGCTAGCAACTTCTGGCGAATCAGAGCACTATTTCCCCAGCCTTGGTCGCGAACGTCGATTTCTTGTTGGCTCGGAGCCCACTGGCTGGCCGATCAATTGAGTAGCCCTTTCCCAATTGATGCCATTGATCTTACTTGCCCGTGCCCAAGCTGTCTGACAAACGAATCTTCACCGAGCAACTGGCAAATGTCAGCCAACTGGCGATCGCCAGGCTTGCGCGGTACTCGTCATCTTCGGAAAACGAAGTGAAGCAAATATTCCTGTTTGCGGCGAAGCGTTTCTGTGGAATCCGATTCGAACAAGGCCCATTCAACGCACGTTGGCAATTCGGTGACGCTTCGATCCAATTCAATCGCGGCAGTCAAATGATCGGCGAAATTCCGTTGGCAGAACAATCACGACGTGCTGCCTGATCCAACTGCTTGAATTTAGGCTTCTTCGTCAGGAACCTCGAACTCTCGTGTTCTGGAAGGTTGCAGGAACCGGACGTTAACGCGCGTGTCGGCTGATTCATTGCGACACGACGGGGAGCGTCGAGCGGGCCCATGTCTTTTGAGAATCCAAGACTCCGCCGGATTTGCCGATACTGGACGAACTCCACGAAAAAAGCCGCACAACAAAAATGTGTTGCACGGCCTGTATTTCGTTTTTGTTTCGCTGAAGTCGCGAACCGGGGCAGAGTTTATTCTGAAGCCTCTGCTTTGTCGTCGCCTTCGTCTTCGGCCTTCTTGACCTTCTTCTTCTTCTTCATCGCGATCTTTTGGACGCGAACCTTAGGGATTCCCAGGACAGAATCGCCCTCTTTCCAACGGTCTGTAGCTGCCAATTTGGCCAGACGCTCAGCGCGAGTCAGCACGTTACGCTGCTTTACTCCGCCGGCTTTGATCTTAAGGCTTTTATCAATAGTCATCAGTTCACTTTTCGGGTTTTTTGGAACGTGAGATTATATGGACATCATCGGGCTATCACAAGTGCTAAAAACAGGCATTTGCCCGCATGAAACGAATGTTTCGCCAGGATTCGGCGACTGGCACGACCAGCAAACTTTCCCTGAACCGCAAAACGCTCCCGTATCTGGCAAAGTATGCCTTTTAACCAGTGTTAGACGTTCGGGAGGTATATGTTGTGACGGATTTGTCTAATTCAGCAGTCGTAGCTGAGGTGTCGATGATTCCACTGCGAACGTTCATAAGCGTCGCGAAATTTTTCGCCTCGAACACGCTCGCAAGAAACATCGCTGTTATTCGCTCTAAGCCGGAATACAAATGACGACTGCCAGACTAACCATTACTGCGTTGACCCTGATCCTGATTCCAGTGGCATCGATTTGCGCGCAATCAAATCGTGTCCCGGAACTGTACATCCCGGGCATCGAAGTCAAAACCAATCCGAGCTTGCGATCCAGTCCTCAAGTTCGGTCAAGTAATCACTCCAATGCTACTGGCTTATCCCCAAGCTATTCCCAAGGCCACGGTCAAGTTTCGCCATTGATTGCCAAATCGCTCCAGGCCAACCGCTCTCAAACGAGCCGAGTTCAAAGCAGTGGGCCACCAAGCTTACCGACCCTCTCTGAAAACCTACCGTATGTGCCGGAACAATCGTACGCCGTGCCGGAAAAACGACCATCCATTTTTGCATCGTTGAGCAACCTGACTCGCCGTCGAACCCCAAGCAGAGACTCAGTACAGTTAGTTCAAAGCAATGCTCAACATGCTGCACAAGCCGAAGCCCAATACCTGAGACGGCAACTAGATGCTGCTCAAAGCGAAGCACGGGGCCTGAGACAGCAGCTGGAATCATCAGTACGCGTGCAAGAGGTACGCGTGCAAGAGAACGTTGAAGAAACAAACAACGATGCTCGCCAAACCAGCTACACCGCTGGTAGCTCGAACCGGAATCAAACTCCAGAAATTGCCAAAGCTCAATACGAAACGCAACCGCAACGTGTCATGCAACCGCAACGCGTCGCGCAGACCAACCCGAATGTCATAGCTACGCCTACTCCCACGCCCAGCCCAAATCCGCCCGCTAGACAAGCTGCCAATTCAGCTGCCACATCGCAACGACCCACCTATTTTGACGGTGGTGGCTGCGATACTTGTGATAACTCAGCAGGAGAATGTTGCTGCGGAGATTGCGATTTGCCGCATTCGCTGCCTAGCTGTTGCTGTTGCTCAGGCGGTGACGGTTGTTGCGGGCAAGACCGCGTTGGTCGTCGCTTTTTCGGGCTGGGACAAAGGCAAGGCCCGATTAGCTTTCGAATTACTCGTGGTGACGGACCGCAAAAATCAAAAGAATGCACTTGCGGCTACGACGAACGCAACGGAGGTGGTTTGGGCGGAAGATTGGCAAGCATCTTGCCCGTCTCAGTCAAACTTCGCAGCAACCATTGCTATCGTTATACGAGCCTGTTTGGCGGAAATTTCGAATTGACTGACTACCGTGACGGCGGCAACAATCGGCTCATCAGCTTCAACGAAGGCTGGCAGGTGGGCGTCAAGTTTGGACGCGTGTTTGAAAACAATTTGCGTCTCGAAAACGAATTGTCTTATCGCCATGCCACCGCTGGTGATTACAGCGTTGGCAATTTCGTGGATGCTGATTTCATTCCAACGTCAACTTTCGATTCATCAGGCAGCTTCTACAACTTGACCTCCATGACAAACTTGCTGTACGACCTGACCCAGCTCAGCCGAGGCGGTTTCACTCCTTATGTCGGTGCCGGTTTAGGCGGAACGTATGTCGATGGAGACATTATCACCCCTGCCCTCGGACGAATTGACAACTTTGATGACTACGCATTCGCTTATCAATTGATCCTCGGCTTATCGAAACAGATCAACAACCGAGCCACCGGATTCGTAGAGTACCGGCACTTTGGTACCACCGGAGTGGAAATCGAAAACGAAGCAGGCACCCCGTTTGCACGTGACTTCCCGTTCCAATCCGACCAGGTAATCTTCGGCTTGAGCATTGCGATTCCAAACAGCCGCGGGTGTACTTGCAACTAATTTATTACCAACGGCTGGATGGATCATTCGAATGGTTCGTCATGCCGCTCACCCGCGAGTTGAATCAACGAGCATGCCGTAGACTTCGTACCCCTTGCTCAAGAACTCCTTGATTCCGGCGGGAGAAATTTTTCGACCGGTACGAAACAGGATCAACATCCCCGGCGCGGCTTCGACACAAATACCGGATTGTTGTTCGAAGTAGCTGAGTAACTGAGGGCCAAACAACGCTCGAATCGCGTTTTCGTTGGGACCCTTCAACAAGTACGTCGAAGAAAATTTAGGATGCGAATCGAAGTCGATATCTGACATCCCGATCATGCCACCCAGCTTGTCGAGCATGCTTTCGGGCCGCAAGGTGAAATCTGGGACCGACAATTCTCGTGACTGTAAGGCCGCTACTGTTTGACTATAGGTATGGCTGTTTTTGCCACCGCCGACTGTGTAGCGATAATCAAAAATCGAAATCTGCACCTCATCTGACGCGCCCTGAATCAGCTTGGACATTTTTCGCGATCGTCCGGTTCGAAACAGCTTGAAGCCCGTGAGTTGAGACTGCAGCGTACTTGAGCCCTCAGTAAAGAACTCCAAACCCATTTCTTCAGCGACCCTCTGCAGGCCTTCGCGGCGCTTCTTGTCGGCCCAAAACGCGTAGCCCACAATCAAGCCGATGCCCGCTATCACTCCGCCAATAAGTAATGCTATATCCATTGCAATGTTGTCAGTCTAACAGTTCAACCGCCTAACTTGCTACCTGTTCGAAACTTACGCTGGGCAAACCACTTTAAATACACACGTCTGTTTGCATCAGCAATATTTGAGTTTAAACTGCAGTTTTCCTCCACCCGGATCGAGGCACCACCGGAATGAAGTCAAAATTCATATTAATCGCGTTTGCGACCTTGCTCTCATGCTCCACCCTTTTTGCACAGGATATTGATCCGCGCGGGATTTACTTCAACCGATTCGTTGGCCAGTTTAACGGTACCGAATGGTTTCAAGTGACTCCTATCCCTGGTTCGACAACCCAGTTCAACATTCGCGACATTTTTGGCGGAGGTTTCGTGGGTACGATCGACGCCGACGGGAACGTTACGATTCCGAACGCTTCGATGAATGGCTTTTTCAGCGATCCAGATAACTTTGTGATCTTCCCGTTCAACGGCGCGTTTACGTTTAGCAGCAATCGAGTCCCGACGACGACGGTTGAATTCCCGCTGATTCTTGAAAGTCCGCGATCGGCGAATAGCTTGCTGAATGGTGCCTGGACTAACTCGCTCCGCCAAATCAATCCGGAAACAGGACAAGTGCTCGGTGCGGGCAACGAGACCATTACGATCACAACCAATGGCAACACAGTTCGTATCACCGACCCAGGTGGATTGTTCTTTCAAGGTGTGTTCGAAGACGGTTTGACCGCTGGCTTTCGCGTGCTGGCAAATCCTAATTTCGGTACGCCGACTGGGATCTTTGCCTCGTTCCCAGGCTCGAGCACGAATATTGGTCAAGACCTGTTGGGCGAGATGAATATGATCAACATTAATGAGTTCCGAGCTTCGTTCCTGCTCCAGTCTCGAACGCCACTGGGCAATCAAACGCAAACGTTGTTCGAGTTCGTAGCGGAAAGAACCAACCCACTTGCTCCAGGAGACGTGAACGGTGACGGATTGGTAAACGGTGCCGATGAATTTTTCGTCGATGGATTACAGGGAGCGACTTTCGAAGACGACAATTACAACCTGGCTGCCGACATCAATGCTGACGGTGTCATCGACATTCTGGATCTGGCGTTCTTCTGTACACAAGGAGACACCAACTTGGACGGCGAAATCAACTTGCTGGATGTCGGACCTTTCGTATCATTCCTTAGCGATGGCGTCTATTTCTGTGAAGCCGACATCAACGTCGACGGATCAGTTGACTTGCTCGACGTCGGTCCGTTCGTGGACCTGCTGAGCAACTAGCAACCAAGCGTTCGCTTTGTTAGTCATTAGGGTAGTGTTGTTGCTTGCACCATCGGATGCGGGCATCTTGATTATCGTTTGACTGCCAAAAGTGAACCGCGCGGCCAATGCCACAGGTTGGAAAACACCGCAATACTCGCTTGACCGGGATTTTCTCGGTCAAGCATTTCTTGGGCAAGCACTTTCGCCAGCATGCGGAAGTCCTTCATATCATGAGACTTAGGCTCGCAAGAGCCGGCATTGCGCCGGCCGTTCTGTCACCAACCGTAACGTCGCTCACCATGTTCCGGTGGTAACCACTTGCATTTCCCCCTAAATGAATCCCCTGAGCTATTTGCATATACACCGAACAAACCATCATCCGAATAAATGCATGTGGCAGACATGGGGGATGTTTGTTTGGTATTGGACAGAAAAAAAAGCTTGCTTGGTGTCAAATGGGCGTAAATCACAATATTAGAATTGGGCTTCAGATGATCTACTCGGCGAACTATTTGCTGGTTGTGCCGCTTGCTTTGACTTTAACGCTTTCGTTAACTTGCACAAACACGTTGGAAGCCTACCAGTCCGGTTCGCGCGGAGGAGGCGGTGGTGGATCGTCAGCTCCATCCCAGTCTGCGCCCTCGCCTTCGTTCAACGCTCCATCGCCAACATTCGACCAGCCCTCCTCCTTTGGGCAACCTTCATTCAACCAATCGGTCCCAGCACAGCAAAGTTTCGGGCAGCCAGCTAACATGGGTTTCAATCAGTCCGGGCCATCGCAAAATCCGGCTGCATCATCAATGACCAACCCAAACTCTAGCGGCCAATCCAACTCATCTGGTTCTAGCTCTAGCTCACTTGGCGTGCCCGATTCGCAGTTAGTTGATCCGATTTTCGAAATCAACAATCCCTACTCTTCGCATGTTGTCGACCACTCGACCTGGAATAATTTTCTTGCTCAATATTTGACAACCGGCCGCCGTGGCGTCAATCGAATTCACTACCGCAGTGTTTCGAGTTGCGACCGTGAGCAATTAAAAGGTTATTTGAACTATTTGCAATCGCTGGATATTCGAACGCTAAATCGCCAGGAGCAATTGGCGTACTGGTTCAATCTTTACAACGCGAAAACGGCGGATGTGGTTCTGCAAAACTATCCGTTGCGATCGATTCGCCAAGTCAAACAAAAGCTGACTGATTTTGTCGGGCCATTTGATGACGAAGGAGCGGTTACCGTTCTAGGGAAATCTCTTTCACTCAATGATATCGAAAGCGGCATCATCCGTCCGGTTTGGAACGATCCGCGTATACACTACGCCTTGAATTGTGCTTCTTACAGCTGTCCGAATTTGTCGCCGACGGCTTGGACAGCTTCCAATCTGGACGCGCGACTGAACGGTGCTGCCTACGACTACGTAAACTCAGGACGCGCGGTCAAACCTGGCTTGTTTGGGAATCGAGTTTCCAAGATCTACAAGTGGTATGAAGATGATTTTGGAGGCAGCAAACAAGGTGTCATTCAACACATTCAACAATATGCGAATCCGAACATTTCCAATCGACTTGGGCGGCGGCGAATCAGTGGCTACTTTTACGATTGGTCATTAAATGATGCTCGTATCCGACGACGCCGGCTATTTGAGCCTCTGATCAGGTAATCAACAGTGTAAATAACTAATTGCCTTTGACCAATTGTCTTCTGAAACCACTCTACCAGTCCAACGGACCCCACCTATGACAAAACTACCGATTTACACACCAACTCTTCCAATGGCTACCGAGCCCGAAGAGCTCGTCATCAAAAATTTTGGCCTCGGCCAGCATATCAAGGATACGAAAAGTCTCTGTCCGATTTGCCTGGACAAAATTGAAGCCAAAGTTTTCGAGCGTGATGGCAGCGTCTATATGGACAAGACCTGCGCGGAACACGGAGATTTTTCAGCGTTACTGGCGTCTGAGAGAAAACACTACTACGTGACCGATCCGAATGTTGAATCACTGGTCGCCGGCTGTTGTGGTCCAGGCAAACATTGTGGCGACCAGGTCGAAAATCACAGCTGCAACATGCTGATCGAAATCACGCAGAGCTGCAACTTGACTTGTCCGACCTGCTACGCAGGTTCGTCGCCATTGAACAAGTCATTCATGAGTGTTGAGCAGTTTACTGATTTGCTGGATGGGTTGTTGGAAAAGGGAAAAGGCGATGCTGACTTGATCCAGTTGTCTGGTGGCGAACCAACGATCCATCCTCAATTTTTTGAGCTCGTCGAAATCGCACTCCAGAAAGGGATCAAGCAGGTGTACATCAACACCAACGCGATCAAACTGTCGCGTCGCGATTTCGCCGAGCGTGTTGCCAGTTACGGAAGTCGCGTTTCGGTGTATTTACAGTTCGACGGGTTTCGACCAAAGACGTATGGCCTGCTTCGTGGGCGGGAAGATTTGCTCGAAACCAAGATTCAGGCCGCCGACCATTGTGAGGAACTCGGGATCAACACCGTCCCCACAATGACCCTGACACGTGAAATCAATGACGATGAAGTTGGCGAGTTCATCCGTTGGGCTTCCTCGCGCCCTCGCAGTGTCCGGAAAGTCATGATCCAACCGGCGATGTATTCTGGCCGCTACGATAATCCGCGATTGATCGAACGGATGACTGCGGCCGATGTTATCAACGAAATTTGTAGCCAGACCGATCAGCAATTCAGCCCAGAGGATTTTACTCCGATTCCTTGTTCGGATCCGAATTGCTTCAGCTTGGGGGTCGCCGTGCGGACACCAAACGGTCTGATGCCGATCTCTCGTTATCTGCCTCGCTACAAAGATTGGGCGGAGCCTGCCAACCAACAGATGATTGCTGCGGTTTCGGATACGTTTGACAGTGCGGGCAGTTTCGCGGACTTGATGTCGAAGGTTGTCGCCAGTGATGCACTGCAAGGCCTCGACGACGCGGCGCTGGATGCGTTGTTAGACATGATTCAGGAACTGCCGGAGGAAGCGGCCGACAGCCACGATCCATTGAACTGGAACGGGATGTTCGCGATCGGCATCAAACCGTTCATGGACGCCTATTCGTACGATCAAGATCGGATCGACAAATGTTGCGTCCATATTATTTCAACCGACGGAAAGCCTGTTTCCTTTTGCGAATACAACGCCGTCAATCGACCTACTGGCAATCTGTAATTGAAAAAGATTTGCGACCATGACTGAAAACAACAACATTTCGAATTCCAGCGACAGTGTAGCCGCCTGCTGTGCACAATTTTATGAACAGGACATCGTTCAAGAATTGCTCGGAGGCAGCTACCATCCAGGCGGCGAAAACCTGTCCCAAACGCTGGTGAAGAGTCTCAAGCTGAACCCAGGACAATCGATCCTGGACGTCGCTTGCGGAGTTGGAACCACGACGCGCATGATGGCAACCGATTTTGGCTCTCTCGCCACAGGGCTGGACTTCAGCCAAATCAACGTCAACAAGGCAACCCAGCTGTCGAGCGCGGATGCGACTAAGAATACTGGTGGAAATGGCGAGTTGCCAATCGCTGATCAACAAGCCTGTTGCGCGCCCGGTGATCCTTGTTGCGAACCGGAACAATCTGTGTCGACGGTTCCGTTCGGCGCACTCAACTTTGTTCATGGCTCGGCCGATTCTCTGCCATTTGAAGATACCAGCTTCGACGGATTAATTTGCGAATGCGCCGTCAGCACGTTCGCGGATCAACCGAAAGTCGCAAGTGAGTTCTTCCGAGTCATCAAACCGGGCGGCGTTTTTGGGATGACCGACATGGTGGTCAACGGTGAACTGCCAGCCGAATTTGCCGAGAAGGTCGCGCCCTGGACCTGTATGGCCAAAGCATTGACGTCCGCAGGCTACGATCAGCTGTTTTCGCAAGCCGGTTTTGAGTTGATCGACAACCAGGATCACTCCCATACGCTTCTGGAAATGGCGACGGACATCAAACGCAAGCTGGTTATGGCTGGCGTAGGCAAGGCGCTGGGCGCGATCGGATCGCTGGGAATGAGCCTTTCCGAAATGCGTGCCATGCTTTCCCAGGCGACGGATTTGGTCCGAGCGGAAACGGTTCAGTACCGATTATTGACATTCCGGCGCTAGTCGCCGTGGCCCACTGAAAGCCGTTCCATAGCGGCTCATTTGTATTGTCGACAAACATCTAATGAATCTTCTGACTGGCCAGCCAACCCGTGAGCTATTTCTTCTTGCGGTTTTCGTGTTGGTTTTTCCAGTCGTGGCTTACGTTTCCACATTTCCAACGCAGCGGTTTCGCAACGAGATAACCGAATGGGGAAATTGCGACTCGGCAACGTATAAACGTTTCGTCGAATATCAAGAAAAGTTTGGCATCAACGAATTCGTTGTCGTTACCTGGCCCGGCTGCAATTTAAATGACCCGCGGGTGCAACAGGTAACGGAACGGATTGAAGCTGAGCTTGCCGATGACATACAACAAGTTTCCAGCGGCTTGAAAGTCTATCGCGATCTGCGAAGCCGACTCAACCTCAGCGAAGCAGAGACGCTGAAGAGGCTGCGGAACGCAGGAGTCGGCGACGACGGAATGTCGACCGCGGTTGGATTCAACCTGACGCGAGCGTCGCGATTCGAACGCCCACGAGTCATTGAAAAACTCCACGAAATCCTGAACGATGCCGATGTCGATCCTGCTCAAGCCTCTTTTGCAGGCCTCGGACACAATCTGTACTCCATGGACACTGAAGGCCTGAATTCACCTTTTCGGATGGTTCCGCAAATTGTCTTGCTGGCGTTTGGTTTGACCGTATTGCTGGTCCGCCATTTCTGGTTGGCATTCTTTATCAATGTACTGGGAATTTTCACCGGATGCCTCGCATTCAATTTTGTTTATCTGGCCGGCGTCGATATGAATGCGATCATCTGGCCGCTACCGACACTTGTTATGCTGTTAACGGTTTCCGCTGCGCTGCATTTCTTGAGTTACTTTGAGAATGCGAGCCGGCAGTTTCTTAACTCGCGTCCGAATTTGATCGACGAAACTACAAGTTTGTCACTGCAAGACCGTCGCCAAATTTCTCACCAGGCGTTTAGGCAGGCTGTTAAACCAGTCCTATGTTGTACTCTGACGACTGCCCTCGGGTTGTTGTCGTTATTGTTGAGTTCCAGCGAGCCTGTTCGCCAGTTTGGTTATTTTGGTGCGATTTCCATTTCGGCAGCGAATTGCCTGTTACTGCTGCTGTTCCCGCCTTTTCTGACCTGGTCGCGATTTGCACATCATTCAAAATTTAAACTGAACGAACCCGGGAAAACAGCGCCGCGTAGTCGAGACTGGCAATGGATGGTTTGGTTTACCGCTCGATTTCGTATCCCAATCATTGCAATTGCCTTAATTGCAATGCTGTATTTTTCGATCGGCGTTCCGAAAATCGAAACGGGAAGCAACCTGCGGAACTTCTTCCCTGCCACACACAAAGTGATTACAGACGCGGCGCAGGTAGAAGCGTCAGCCGGCCCATTGAATTCAGTTGAGCTGTTGTTGCAGTTCGATAACGTGGACCAGCAAAACGATAGACTCAGAGTCAGAGGGATTGAGGTTCTTAGCTCGCGAATTGTCGCCGATTCACCGTTCGAGTCGTGCATTTCTGCGGCAACATTCGCGCCTCAATTCAAGCGCCGGGTAAACGCGTTGCAAAAAACGGCCACCAACACAAAACTAAAAATTCTTAAAGAAGAATTGGTGGAGCATGGTTTATTGCACGTTTCCACGACGAGCGATCAAGAGACCTGGCGAGTGTCGTGTCGCTTCTCAGCCGATCGCAAGATTGACATTCCGGAAGCATCAGAACAACTAAAGTCGATCGTCAACGACGTCTTTTTCCGAGACAGCCAAATGGTGTTAAAGGATGAACAAATGACAACCGTCACGACGGGTGAATTTGTACTGTTCGATTTCGTCGACCGACAGTTTTTTCGCGAACTGCTGTCCACCTACGCCGCGGCATTCGCAGTAATTTCGCTGGTCGTACTGCTGGTACTGCGGGCTCCACTGGCAATGCTGATCGCATTGATACCGAATCTGTTCCCGGCGGTCGTCGTCTTAGGCAGTACCGGGCAACTGGGCTTTCGCCTCGATGTAGCGTCTTTGATGACCGCCAGCGTGGCCCTGGGCATCGCCGTCGACGACACGCTGCACTTCATGTTGTGGTGGCAAAAAGAGAAAAACTCGCTGGATTCCGATCAATCTCAACAACAGCACAACTCTTTCGCGATCGAAAGTGCCATGCAGTACTGTGGCAAAGCAATGTTACAGACCAGCTTGATAATCGGCTGCAGTATCGTGCTGTATGGCCTGTGTGGCTTCCTTCCCACCGTTCGGTTTGGTCTGTTGCTTTCGGCGATGATGTTCGCTGCTCTAATCGGAGATCTGATCCTGTTGCCAGCGTTATTGGCGAAGTCACAACAGCATGCAACACGCCCAGAACGCATTCATTGAATCGTAGCATGCAAGCATTCAGGACTGACAAGCAGTCGAAATGCAGTCAAATCAGTTTGCCATCCAACAATCCAATAGACGTGTTGCTAGCCGATTAAACCGTTATTGACATGAAACGCGTTTTTTACTGTTATCCCACCCGAAAATATCGTTTGCTGTGCCTGCCAAGTCGATAACAGGTTGTGTAGGTAAATTTAAAAAACAAATCTTGGATGTTGCTATGAAATCAGCCGTGGGCAAATCAGCCGTTTTGATCGCGCTAGTTACTTTCACAATTTTTAGTTTCTCGGGATGCCGTTCTGGCGGTCTTTTGCCGTGGCAGTCCAGCGGAGGCTGCTCAAGCGGCAGCTGTTCCTCAGGATGCTCGGGGGGTTGTTCTTCAGGAGACACCTACTCACAAGGCTCAGGATACTCGTCGCAACCCACTTACTCTGGCGGTGGTGGCAGTGGTAGTTCATTCGGCCAGCCGCAAGGCTTCTCTCAACCATCCCAAGGCTTCTCTCAGCCATCCTTTGGTGGTGGATCAGGAAGTTCGTTCGGTGGTGGCGGAGGCTCCGGAGGCCGATAGCCTCGGATACACAAAAGCGAGCTAATGCCTATGTATAAGGCATAAAGCAACTAAAGCAACAAAACAGAAAACGGCCAACCGATAACAGGTTGGTCGTTTTTTTAATTTGGACTAGTCCGGACCATTAGCACTAGCGGACGTCGAGAAGTTCGTGTTTCTGCGTGGTCTGGTCCATCCGGCTAATTGAAACCGGTGTCAGAATC
>CAZXLW010000020.1:29149-33689 GCA_964641465.1 uncultured Pirellulaceae bacterium
TTCGTGTTTCTGCGTGGTCTGGTCCATCCGGCTAATTGAAACCGGTGTCAGAATCGAAGCTTGGTTTCTGTCAGACGACGTTTAGACGTGATAAAACGCTGCCAAATTCTCGGATGGCGATTCGCTTTGATTCTGTTGCAGCACTTCCATCGCCAGCGAACGATAGTCTTGAGCTCCATTGGAATCGGAAGCGTACTCGAAAATTGATTGCCCAAAGCTCGGGGCCTCGGCAAGTCGAATGTTGCGGCGAATACGAGTGTCAAAACTCTCAGCCTGAGACCAAACGGACCCGCTGTCACGCTCTTCGATCAGGAATTCCTCGACGTCGCTGACAACTTCTCCCGCCAATCGTGTACCGCTGTCGTACATACAGTACAACACGCGAGAAAGTATCAGCCCGGGATTCAATCGCTTCGCCACCAACTCAATCGTCGTGAGCAGTTTGCTCAACCCGTGCAGGGCCAGGAAATGTGGCTGCAGCGGGAGGAACACTTCGTTGGCGGTGGTTAAAGCATTCAGGGTCAACACGCCCAAAGAGGGTGGGCAGTCGATAATCACATAGTCAAACTCCTGCTCCCCTGCCCTGCTCTCGCGCATCGCGTCACGCAAAATTATTTCGCGTCCGACTTCACCCGCGAGCTCCATTTCTGCCGCGGCAAGATCAATATGGGACGGTGACAACCAGAGATTGTTATCCACGCTTATGCGGGTTGACTCCAAGTCCGAATGTCCGGTCAACGCATCGTATGTCGTTGGCTCATCGTTTAGCACTGCCACGCCAAGATGCAATGAGGCATGGGCTTGTGGATCGAGGTCAATTAGCCAAACTCGCTGGCCGGCTTCTGCCAGTGCGGCACTCAGGTTCACGGCAGATGTTGTTTTGCCAACGCCACCCTTTTGATTGATGATCGCAATCGTTCGCATCGCAGAAACTCCTTTTTCCGCCAAAGGCTGGCTGGCCTTTGAATATCGGGTTGAAGACCGCGATTATAGGTAAGTTTGGCGAATTCAATCCATACGAATATCAGCCAATTCCAGTCGACGGCAGGATTTAGTCCCTCGCCCCGGATTTAGTCCCGCGCCCACGCGCACAGGGTTGGGCAATGATTGCTAGCGAGCAAAAAATCAACCATGGTGCTGGATCGCGTGAGCCGGGAACCACTTCTTTCCCAATTGCACACCGTCCGACCAATCCTACCCCGGAGGCCATTTCAATGGCCGACCACCAAGGATGTGAAAATGTAGATGATCCACCGATTGCCCACCGTCGGCACCACAGTTGGCCACGACTCGATACCCGTTTCCCAGGTCAAGCTTTCTGGCAACATCGCGAACGGCGAGCAAGAGTTTGCCAGCCAGCTCCTGATCCAGATCCTCCAGGTTCGCCACATTGACGACTTCCTTCTTCGGAATAACCAATACATGTACCGGAGCCTGCGGAGCAACGTCATGAAACGCGATACAATGATCGTCTTCATAAACGACATTTGCCGGAATTTCTCCGTCAATAATTCTCTTGAAGATTGTCTTCTCACTCACTCGCCTGCTCCCTCTGAAAATACGGATCAACATGCCCCAAGTCGGTTCAAATCCGAACAAAACGGATGCCAATATCGAATCCAGCTCACCTGTCCGCTCGTCTGTATTTCACGCAGTTTTCCACGTATGACGAGCAATGATCAACTTTTTGATGAAATTTATGGTATTCCTAGTATCAATTGATACAATCTCAAGTGATTAGAAGTTGGCGGTTCTTTTTTGATAGTCAGAAGGGAACCAATGCCAGACGATTTATGAAGTTTTAAAGAAAGAATGTATGATGGCAGAAGGCACAATCAAGAAGCTTGCGGACAAGGGTTTCGGCTTTATCGACACAGGATCAAACAAGGACTTGTTTTTCCACATGTCCAGCTTGGACGGATGTCAATTTGAGGAGCTTCAAGAAGGCCAAAAAGTTGAATTTACTGAAGGCGACGGCCCTAAAGGACCTGTGGCAGAGAACGTAAGGATGATCTAACTCACGCACGTTGCACTTAGACAATTCAAAACAAAATCGCCGCCACTAACCGTGCGGCGATTTTTTTTGCGCTAGTGCGGCAAACAGTTTGGCCTCTCGCTTCCGCGTCTGCCTGTTTCCCTCTATTGGTGAGCGTCCGCCAACCTTCCTAATTTCAAGAATACGGCACGATGGTCCGAGCCGTTGGGTCCGCAAACATCGTGCCCAACGCATACCAAATCATCGCTGATGAACCCGTGATCCAGAACCAAACCAAATGGAAACAATGGTTGGGCGTACCATGTCGGTGTCAGGCCAAACCCGCGTCCCGCGCGGCTCAGCCCAGTGGTACTCTCGAAGTCATCCATCAATGGTGACCAAGGAGTTAAATTGAAATCGCCCAATAAGACAACGGACATCTCCGGATTTCCTTCCCGGAATGCAACGACTCGCTCAGCCACCTTCGACAAATGCTCATTGCGATCGCGAAAACTTTGCGAACCCATTGGAGGAGGCGGGTGGGTCGCAATCAAACGGTAGTCCCTTCCGTCTTTGCGGATCTCCACGGCAATAGTTGGGATGCTCTCAATATTCAGTACGAAAGTCTCTTGGCTATCAAACTGCAGTTTCGAGTAAACGCCGATTCCAAAATTACCTGCATCCTGCGGATTGGTTACTCGGTACGGATAACTTTCTGCCAGCTCGCTTTGCATACGCTCTTGCAAAGGCGTGCCAAGTTCCAAAATCGCGATGACATCAGGATCTTTCTCGGCGATTTGAGAAATCACCTGATCGTGATGCGGGTTACTCGTAAGCACGTTGGCAACCATAAGCGTTAACTCAGTTGGCCGTTCGGTTGCTCTTGGTTCAAACGCCGAAAAGAACCAGGGCACGTGCACTGCAACAAGAACAACAGTCACAAGTGCCCATCGCCAGCGACGAAATGCACAAAACAAGGCGAGGATCAGCAGCAATCCAATGACTTGTTGTACACGTAAATTCGCCAACAAGTCAGCCAACCAATGTCGACGTGCAGTAAAACTAAGAAATGTTGCTACAAAACCGCCAACCAACAATACCCTGGCATCCAAAAGCAGTTTCCTGGACCACCAGCCCCAGAACGTCGACGGCGGCTTCACGGCATCAACCGAGTTTTCCAACTGACCCAACTGACACCCCGCTCAAAGGTTCAAAGATCGGACCAGCGCGAGGGTTTCCGTTGGTTCAGGCCTGACTGTGTAATCAGCATCGAATTCAACACTCTGGACGATACCCGATTGATCAACAACAAACCGCGACGGGATTGGCAACTCCCACTTGTTATTTCCATTAGCGGCGTCGAGATCAATTCCGAACTTGCCGTACACAGCTTTCAATTCATCTGGAAATCCATGCACCAAATCCAACTTCCGCGCATACTGATTGTCCTCATCGAAAAGGACATCAAAATTAAGCTTGCGATCTTGCACCAACTTTTGATTCATTTCCTGAGTCTGCGGGGTGACGGCGACAACAGTTGCCGACAGTTTTTTTAATTCGTCAACAGTTTCGTTAAGAGCATCCAGCTCAAAGTTACAAAACGGTCACCACATGCCTCGAAAGAAGCTGATAACGAGTGGCCCATTCGACAACAGCGTCTTCGAGTCAACGGCCGATCCATCTGAACCAACGAGCCCAAACGCTGGCATCTGATCTCCTTTGCCTGGTATTTTCCGTCCAGCTAACGATTCACGGACGGCGTTCTTTGCCGACGACATAATCGCCACCATTTCGTCAGTCGCTTTTCCGGCAGACTGCTGTTTGTATTCGTCTATCCGGTCTTTGAGGGTCGCCATTCGCTGCTCCTTGTTGTACGCTGAAATAAATCCGCCCTTAATATAGCAGAGAGTTTACCGTGTTTCGCATCCCCATGTCCGTTCTCGCGTTCACATTTTGTTTTGCATTTGGCAATTTCGCGATGGCCCAATCAGATTCGAGTGGCAGTGACAGCAAACCGGCTGCAACAAATCCTCGCAGTCTGTTCAACGGGAAAGATCTTTCAGGTTGGCACACGGACATCCCCAAAAAGCCGGATGATGCTGGCGATACTTTTATCGTCCGCGACAAGAACTTGGTCAGCCTGGGCAGCCCACGCGGCCATTTGATCACCGACGAGAAATTTAAGAACTATCGATTGCATGTTGAATATCGCTTCCCCGGCAAGCCAGGGAACTGCGGTGTGTTGGTTCACTCGTCCACACCACGCGCGTTGTACGAAATGTTTCCTAAATCAATCGAAGTCCAAATGAATCACAAGCATGCCGGTGATTTCTGGTGCATCGTCGAAGACATCTCGGTTCCCGACATGGTTGAACGACGTGGACCAAAAGAGAAATGGGGCATCACGGAAGGCAAAGCTCGCCGCATTAAGAACTTGACAGAGGAATCCGAAAAACCGTTGGGGCAATGGAACACAATGGTGATTGAGTGTCTGGGCGACGAAGTTAAAGTCTGGGTCAACAAAGATCTGGTAAATCACGGAAGCAAATGCACCGCTTCGGAAGG
>CAZXLW010000020.1:33789-55920 GCA_964641465.1 uncultured Pirellulaceae bacterium
TCTGGGTCAACAAAGATCTGGTAAATCACGGAAGCAAATGCACCGCTTCGGAAGGTCAAATTTCTCTGCAGGCAGAAGGCGCGGAAGTCGAATTCCGAAAAATCGAACTGACTACCATCACCAAATTGTCAGACGAGTAGGCGGCGATCACCTTGGGATTGTTGCGAGTTACAAAAGGACCTTATTTGGTTTGTTGTTCTTCAGATTGCTTCCTCGCTTCGTCTAACCATTGATCCGTGCTGTACGAATCTGCGGCACGGCAGGTTGCTTCCAGCTGATCGGCGATGGCCCCCAAGTCCGCTTGCCATTCCTGCTGATCGATATCCGGCGGGCACAGCATCGAGAACTCGTCAATCAACAACACCATTCGCAATAAGTGCCGAAAGATCATGCCTTCCTGTTTCTGCAGCTTGTTACTGGTGATGTACTTATTGAAATCTTCGTTGTAATTCAAAACTTCACCGGCCACCCAACAAGGCCAGACACGCAGGTCATCGACGTCCGGAAAATCATATTGGAACAATCGCTGTAGCTTGTGCGGCAGAGTCAAGATTGGAACATAATCGTCGTCATACCAGCCCTTCTTCTCTTCCTCTTCATCCTCAGTCGGCAACGCCCCCAATTCCTCAGCCGATGCGAGTCCCAACTTCAGCAACTGTGGATCGATGCGGGTGGTCGTCAATGGACCAGGCGGCAGGTCCTCTGGTTTGGGAACGCGAACTGCCCTGCCCAGCGATCGGGGAAGTTCCAGCAAACTTTCCATCGTCAGGACTCGTTCAGTCCGATCGGCGATCCCCAAATGGTTCATCAAAAACAAACCATACAACGGGTGCACACCCCGAAGGTGCAATAGATCGTCCATCTTCTCCGTCGGCACAGCCTGTTCCGCTCGGTAACGAGGCTTCTCCAGGCCTTCCTCCTTGGAATCTTCTGGTTTGGTTTTCAAACTGGCCTGCTCAGGGAAACGACGATCATCTCCGCGTTTTTGCCCCAAGTCCAAAACCAACCCGGAACTAGCCTGGCCTTCGGTTCCGACTGCTTCTTGATTGGACTCATCGTCGCTGCCGTCGTCGCTGCCGTCAATTGCTTTCAAGTCCGGCTTGGGTTCCAACATCACATAGCCACCGCGATACAATGTCATCAACATCCTGTCGAGATGTTTCTGGGCCTGCGTTTGTTGCTTATCATCCATCAACCTGCCGGCGACCAGATCACGGATCGACTGGACGTTCGAATCAATATCAAGCATATAAACCAGCAGCCGCCAAGGCAGCGGACCACGACTGGCCAAATCCGCCGACGGTGAAGCAATCAATTTGTCAAACTGCTGCGACGTCCAATATTGAACCCCTTCACGTCGCTTGGGCATTTTCTTCTTAAGCGCTTTCTTGGCTTTGCGAAGACCTGGGTCTTTGGTGTCTTCGGGAATCTGATCGTACTTCTCTCGCCAGCGAAGCAACTTGACGTCATCTTCGTGCGGCAACACGAAAACAAAACCGCAATCGTCGTACTGCGGCCTCCCTGCTCGACCGAACATCTGGTGAGCGGAGCTTGGTTCGATCACTTTCAACTTTTTTGGCGGCCCCTTTAACAACGTTGGCAGCACAACACTGCGTGCCGGTAAATTGATCCCTGCCGCCAGAGTCTCCGTACAGACACAAATCGAAAGCAGCTTTTCTTGAAACAGCGTCTCAACGACCCGACGATACCGAGGCAGGACTCCCGCGTGATGGACTCCGATCCCGCGTTGCAAAATCTGCTTCAGCTTCGGCCCGGCACCTTCCGACCAGTCATATTCGGCCAGTCGATTCGAAAGTTCCTTTTGCTGATCCTTACTGACAACTTTCTTGCCCTTCAGGAACTCCGCATTCGTCCAACACTGCTCGCGATTGAAACAAAACACCAGCGCCGGAGTCATTCGCCCGCCACCTTCACCGCGCACCATTTCCTCGATCAGCTCGTCAAGCATTTGGTCTTCGACCCAGCGATAGTTCAGCGGCACTTTGCGGTCGTGACTTTCGACCAGTTTCAGATCACGATTGTGACGTGAACTCAGCCATGCTCTGAACTCAGATGCGTTGCCCACCGTTGCACTCAGTAGCATCGTTCGAGTCTGCTTCGGCAGCAAGCTGAGCCCAAACTCCCAGACGATTCCTCGCTCCCGATCATTGAAGCTGTGAAACTCGTCCATCACGACCGCCCAGACATCGTCGAAGTCAAATACTTCTGGATCCAGCAACCGATTCAGAAGGATCTCCGCAACAACGACCAGCACCTTGGCGTCCGGGTTGACCTTTCGGTTCCCCGTAACAAGCCCAACTTCATCAGGACTGAAGCCCCATGACGCCACCGACTCACGCAGCTCAGCGAACTTCTGATCGGTCAACGCGATCAACGGCGTGGTATAGTAGATCTTTTTGCCGAGCTTCAACGCCTCATAGACGGCTGCTTCCGCAATCAGCGTTTTGCCGGTCCCGGTCGGCGCGCAAACCAAGACCCCCTGCTCCGCCGTAAACCAGGTCAGCAGAGCTTCTTCCTGCACGGGGTACGGATCAAACGGCAGCAAGTCAAAATACTGCTCGGCTATCTCATCGCGAATATCTTGTAATTCTGACACGCCTCTATTGTCCGCCTTTACCCGATTCAATGCTAGCTGTGATCAAAAGAGCGCGCGGTGTCTACAGCTTGATCCGCGAACCATCTCACCAAAAAACAAGTAATTGTATTCGCCAAGGAAAGGAAAACGGAATTGGGTCGTCAAACTGGCCGAACTCACAAGGCATTCGCCGCTTTATTGGCAATATCTGGCAGAGTTCGATTTTGTGGCTTCCGGTAAATCGTTTGCCTTACTCAATGGCACCCGGTTTGCAAGAAATCAGTTTGCATTGGAAAAGTTTCCTTCTCCCTCCCCAACCAATGAACCAATTTGAAAGGAATGAAATGGCTCAAAAAAGAAAAAGGACAACTCGGACGCGGCGGAAGCGTGGCACCTCGATCGTCGGTAACATCATGATGGAAGTACTGGCCATCGCCGCCTTCCTCGCACTCCTGTCGGCATCGAAAGACTATAGCACCGTCGATTCGGCCAACCAGGCTGCTCAACCCGTCCGGACTGCCGAATACAGTTCGATGCTGCACGGCTACCTCTCCGACCAATTCCAGCGTCATGGAATTTCCGGAGAACGCCGATAACGGGTCGCACCCAATCCATAAATTCACGATGCATGCATAGCACGAAGCTACTTTTCATCGCGTCCACGAAGGACGCAGGCGTTTAAACGCCAGCTGCTGGAACCACCCACCAGTCCAAATCACTACGGGAAGATACCCATGTCTCCGTAGCACACTACGATCTTGTCGATCGCATCGACGAAAGAAGCGGCTCGCAAATCAACATTCGCGCCTAACAGTTTTTGTTTTTCGCGAATCTCCTGATAGGCACAGGCCATCGTTTCTTCCAGCCCAGAATGCACCAAAGTAAGCTCGTCGGCTCCGTGCGCGGCGACATTACGTTCCTCTTCGCTGAACGTCTTACCAGTTGCCGTTTCGACGGCACTCAACAACCGGCGATACGCATTCTCTTCATATCGCTTTTCCATTCGCCCAAATCGGACGTGTGAGAGGTTCTTGAGCCACTCGAAATACGAAACCGTTACACCACCAGCATTCAAATAGGCGTCTGGAACCACCATCACGTTACGCTTGAAAAGTTTTTCGCTGGCGGCGGAAGTAATCGGGCCGTTGGCGGCTTCCGCGATAATCTTTGCATTGATTCGATCGACATTGTCGTCGTGTATCACGTTTTCCAACGCCGCGGGGATCAATATGTCACATTCGACTTCAAGCGGATTTGCGCCCTTGGTGCCCTGCTTACCCAGTTGTTTCGAACCGGCGGCACCGATAATCGACCCAGTTTCTTTTCGATGTTCATCAACGGCGGCAATGTCCAAGCCATCCGGGTTGCCAATCGCCCCATCCCATTCGCCGATCGCGATCACTTTGGCCCCAGCCTCCAAGAAAAACTTCGCACAGTGGTAGCCGACATTGCCGAACCCTTGAATGACCACCGTCTTGCCTTCAACGCCGGTCGTCAGACCAATCGCTTTCATGTCCCTGGCATTCGCCATCGCTTCACGAACGCCAAAAAAGACGCCCAGCCCGGTGGCTTCGGTACGGCCGTGAATGCCTCCCAGTTCAATTGGCTTGCCGGTCACGCATGCCATTGCATTGATTTCGTTGTTGTTCAGCGATTGATAGGTATCTGCGATCCAGGACATCTCTTTCGCGCCCGTCCCGAAATCCGGCGCTGGGACATCGCAACCGGGTCCGATGAAGTTTTTGCGATTGAGCTCGAACGCGAATCGACGCGTGATCCGCTCAAGTTCCGTTTCCGAATACTTGCGCCTGTCGATTTTGACACCGCCTTTGGCACCGCCGAACGGAACATCGACGATCGCACACTTGTAAGTCATCAGCGAAGCAAGTGCGATCACTTCATCTTCGTTCACATCGATGCTGAACCGGATCCCGCCTTTGGTGGGCAACTTGTGATTGCTGTGCTGTGCTCGCCAACCTCGGATGACTTCGATCTTGCCGTTATCAAGCTCGACCGGGAAAGAAAAACGGCAAACGAAATTGCATTCACGAATCTGAGAAATCAGATTGGGATCGTGTTTCGTCAGCTTGGCGGCCTTGTCAAAGTTCCCGTTGACTTGCTGGGCAAAACTTATCTGCGACATCATAGCTCCCTTCAATTTTCACAACAGTTGCCAATATAGTTCGGAAACCGCTGGTTCCAATTCAAAACTTGCCAATCTTGCTTCTACAATGGTCTGCGCGGGCTGAATGTGCGTTAACGCAGGAAGAACTCATTGATTTCCTGAACGGTATATCCCTCGGCTCTCATTTTAAACGCATGGGCCACGTCGCTATTGAAATAGACTACGCAGCCATATACGCAAACGCCGATTGCCGTCGGCAGGCAGTAACAGGTGAGCATACTGACCAGCCCCAGAAAATGAGTGACCAGGCCCAAAGTGCGGCCACGGTACATAACGCCCAGAATCCCAGCCACCAAACGCAACACACCGATTATCAGAACCAGCCCACCGCCGATACCAAAATAGAAAAAGAACACGTTCTCAATCACTTCCTGCTGCTCAGGCGGCATCGAATTCTGTTGTTGCTGTACCACAACCGAATTCATGAAAAAGCTCATGGCGATCAAGTAGCCTGAGAACAACAGCTCAAGCACAGCCTGGATAATCATGCAGATGGCCGCGATCCGGATTTGCGGGACGAAAGTCGACCTGCCTCCCGGCTTCGATTTCAGATCGCTGACGGTTGGAGCTGCGTACGGGTTGATATCTGATTTTTCGTTGTCCATCGCTCAGCGCATAAAAAAAGGCGGTCGAAACCGCCCATTCTGTTTGATCATCTCAATTAATCAAGGAACCCGACCAGTTCCTGGCTGCGACTTGGCTGTTGCAGCTTACGAACCGCCTTGGCTTCAATCTGGCGAATACGCTCGCGAGTCACCTTGAAGATATGACCGACTTCTTCCAACGTGTAGCTATAACCATCACCCAAACCATATCGCAGTTTGATGATTTCGCGTTCGCGATAGCTCAACGTCTTCAGAACAGACTGGATTCGACCACGCAACATTTCCTGCGAGGCACCGATCGACGGGCTCTTCGCTTCGCCGTCGGGAAGCAAGTCACCGAAGTGGCTGTCTTCGCTGTTACCAACTGGGCGATCCAGACTGATTGGATATCGGCTCATCGCCAAAACGCGGCGAGCTTCTTCAATCGTGGTCTCTGATCGACGAGCAACTTCTTCCAAAGTTGGTTCACGGCCCAGTTCCTGAAGCAGTTGTCGAGAAACTGTGCGAACACGAGACATTGTTTCGACCATATGAACCGGAATTCGAATCGTTCGGCTCTGATCAGCAACAGCTCTTGTGATCGCCTGGCGAATCCACCAAGTCGCATACGTGCAGAACTTGAAACCACGACGGTATTCGAATTTGTCGACCGCTCGCATCAAGCCAGCGTTACCTTCTTGAATCAGATCCAGGAAGCTGAGCCCGCGGTTACGGTACTTTTTGGCAATCGAAACAACCAGTCGCAAGTTACCTTCCGATAGTTCCCGTTTCGCCTGTTGATATTCCGAGTAAATATCCCTCAGGAATCGGACTCGAGTCCGCAAGCTGGAAGGCGATTCCTGACAAGCCATCAGGATTGTACGAATCTCGTTCAGCCAGGGCTGACGTTCTTCTTCTGGCTTGCGAGCTTTCTTGTGCTCAGCGACCTTCTCCATCAACTCGTCCACACGCGTGCTGAAGTCTTCGACCGTGCGAATCATCGATTCAATGCGTTGCGTACGCAAACCGAGTTCTTCGATCAAACGAACCGAACGGCGTCGACGTCGAGCGAGGTTCTGCCAGGCTTTCTTGCGCTTTGTCTTGGGCTGGGCCCTGGAGAACGCTGTCAAGAAATCATGACGATTCCGCTTAAGCAATACGTTTAGAGTTCGCAGGTTGTAGGGAATACGACCAAGGATCTGTTCTTTTTCCAAACGGTCAGTCACCGAAACCTGAACCGTTCGATCGAACGGAAGCTCTCCCCGGTAAACTCTAAGCAACGTTTTGAACGCTGCCTGAATAACATAATCGCATTCCAGCAACTTGGTCCGAAACTCACGACGAGTGTCTTCGATTTTCTTGGCCAATGAGATTTCTTCTTGACGAGTCAAAAGAGGAATCTCGCCCATTTGAGTCAGGTACATGCGTACCGGATCATCTGACCACGATTCGGTCTCATCTACGCCGGCCAGCATCTCTTCGCTGCCCTTGGCATTCGTGTTCGAATCCGTTTCGTTCGCTACCCGGGTGTCTCGTTGCGACTCTTCGGCACCCATCGCTGCTGACTCATCAAATGGCTCTGTCGAAACCCGAGTCCGCGTTTTTTCTTCAAAATCTTCGAGTAATGCGTCAAACAAGGTCGCACTCCTAAAGGCGTTAAGTAAGGCAGTTTTTTTAAATGAGGTGTTAATAAACAAGTGACACAAAGGGAAGTTTACCACTTATTTACAAAGTGCCCGCGTTTTCAACGTATTTGTAAAAAGATTCCGATTAGCAAACAGATACCTACATGCAAATGTGTAAATGGTTGATTCGTAATCCGACTTGCAGCCACTCCAGCTAATTAGCGACATCCTCGCGCACCGATGGCATCACACCAAAAAGCGAACTAGTCATCCAATCCCGGAGAAAAAATGCTGCAAAGATCCAATCGTGATTACTAATCCCCCACTGCCTTGTAAGTGGATCTGCCTGTTCTCGAATCTTTCACGCGTCCCAACGAGGGGGCCCATCAATGGGTTGGTTTCAAAGGAAACCTGCTCCGTGACACGCTCGGGAGAACTCAAGAATCTGAGCGATTTTAGGGTCGCCGATAATTTGGTGAGTTTTACAGCAGGAGCCAGTGAACCACGGTGACTAAATTGTAACTAGGCCGGTTTTGGGGTCCAGCCAAAACCTCAATGAATTTCACGAATTAAAGGCTCATCCTTCGCAACTTCATTCGCTAGACTTATTCTTAGTAATACCGAAGCCACCGAATTGCCGCTTAATCAGCAACGCACTTTATGCGATGCGCCGACCGTTTATGATATTCTGTCATTAATCTGGCTATCGCTTCGATCGACAAGTTTCAATTCCAGTCCAAATCCTTACTCACCATGAACTACCTGTTTACTTGTTCAAGCTGCGAAAAGCAGTTCGAAATAAGCGAGAAACAAGCCGGAATGGACTGCAACTGCCCATTTTGTGAAACCGCTAATACAATTCCCGGTATGCGGGCAGTTCGGCAATTGCCCCCAAAAGTGGCAGACGAGCACAAGCAAAAACAGCGGGCCGGCTCCGCTTCAAATGAAACAGGGTCCTGGCTATTTTCTGGTGGACTGTTGGTTGCTGTCGCTGCTGGACTCTGTGGAATAGCTCTGCTGAGCTATGCCAATCAACTCAGCGGTGAGACGAAAATCGACGAACAGATCGAATGGGGACGAACTCAGCTAGACGATTTACCAGACGGACACTTGCTGGATGCCTGGGAATCACTGTCCCAAGGCCTGCCGGATTGGTCCGAGTCCAATACTGTTCGATACAACAAACAATCCGCCCACCTCAAGAACATTGCCTACGGCCTGTTTGGGCTGTCCGCCCTGGGGCTACTCGCAATCATTGGTTCGCTGGCTACCGGCAAACGCTCCGTTCGCTAGCACGCCAAGTATCTGGATTGATCTACAATCCAGTAATCTTTACAAACCCTCTGAAAATAATACTCGGCAACGAAGACGAGCTACATTTTTTGGGTAATTTCGAACCGAAAAACCCATGATCTGTTTTCTTCGCGCCGATTGGTACGCTAAGTGCTTTGTGTCTGGACTCAACATGGCGGTTGCGTAGACACGAAACGCCAGAAAGCTGCTCACGTACGGCAGCCAAGACCAACATCGTCAAGGAGGACGAACCGTGAAATCAATATCTGTAAAACTCTTTGCAATCGTTGCTGTAGCAGTTGCATTTTCGACCCAGGTAAACGCGCAAGAGCCATCAGGCACAAGCGGACTGGTAACTGTTTTGGACGTTGCCAAAGTTTTTGAAAAAAATCCGTCGTTTAAAGACATGATGGAACAGATCAAGTCTGAAGCGGATCAACTCAAGCAAAAGATTCAAGGTGATCAGGAAGCGCTTCGCCAAGCCGCGATGGAATTGCAAAACTATGAGCCCGGCTCACCAGAACGCAACCAACGCGAAGCAGATTTAGAACAGCGGCAAGCCAAACTAAGAACCACCGCTCGTCAGAGTGAGCAGGAGCTGCTGAATCGCGAAGCCAAGATCTATCACGACACCTACCTGACATTACAAAGTGTTGTCGGCAAGATTGCCGAGCAAAACAACATCTCTCTGGTACTTCGCTACGACAGTGCCGAGATCGACAGCACAAATCGCGCCGAAGTCATCAAGGGTGTTAACCGAACAATCGTCTACCATAAGCAACTGGACCTGACCAATATGGTCAGCGACGCTATGAACGCACGCACTGCCGGTGCAGGTGGCGCGGTTCGCAAGTAGGCCAATAACAAACAGGCCAACAGACAAATTGCAATCAATCGTTGAAACGCATCAACAAACGATTTGACCCCAGAGTTTTTTCGAGATCCCAAACTCAGGCTTTCGGCCGGGAACTGAATTTCAGTTCCCGGTTTTTTTGCGCGCCGTTTTCACAACTGGCAATTAAGTCGTTAAAGGTCGTTAACAACGCCGCGGTTACGCCTTACGATGGTGACTTCTAAAGCCCAAGCCAACTGATTGAATCTCAGGAATCTCCCAATGCCATTGCAACGCGTGCTAGAACCGGAAGTCATGGACACAGTCGAAGAAGCGGTCGACTACAACGCCATGGACCATTCCGAGGTCAACACACTGTTTGTGCAAGACCTGATCGCCTGTGCGTCCAACCACAACATCTCGCTTGGCAACGTTCTGGATCTAGGTACCGGAACGGCCCTGATTCCTATCGAACTTTGCCAGGCGTCTGCTGGTGCGAAGGTTCTGGCAATCGACATGGCCAAAGAAATGCTGAAAATCGCTCGGACAAATGTCGAAACCAGTCAACTGCAAGAACGCATCTCTCTCCAGCTGCATGACGCTAAAAAGCTACCATTCAAAGACGGGCAATTCGAATGCCTGATGTCCAACAGCATCGTCCACCATATCCCGGAACCCGAAACTTGTATCTCTGAATCTGCTCGAGTGCTGGCCAACGGCGGACTGGTTTTCGTCCGTGACTTGATGCGACCGGATAATGACGAGGAAGTCCGAGCGCTGGTACAAACTTACACTGGGCAGGAAAAGGAAAGCTCACAAAAGATGTTTGACGAGTCCCTGCGAGCCGCATTGAGTCTGGAAGAAATCCGTGGCCTGGTTGCGAAGTATGGATTCGAGCCAGAGACTGTGCAGGCGGCATCGGATCGTCACTGGACCTGGTCGGCTGTCAAATCCTGAATTCGGAATCCCCAACGTGAAACAGATCGTCGCCGTCGTAAAGCCGTTCCTGGCAGAGAAGCTGATTGCCACCGCCGCTGGGCTGGAAGTCGAAGAAATCAGTATTCGCGAAGTCAAAGGATACGGGCGACAAAAGAATTACCTCGACCGCTACGGCGACAACGAATATTCGCTGGCATTTGTCCCCAAAGTCGAGATCTCCGTTTGGGTCGATGATCGCTATCTGGAAGAAGTTTTGGATCAGATGGCCAAGACTGCTCGAACCGGAAGACTGGGCGACGGTAAGATTTTCGTCATGCCGGTGATGGAGAGTATCTCTCTGCAGCCTTGACTATCTTCACAGGTCACAACTATTTGCCCGGCGTTCGAAGCATCAGTGATTCGAACCGGCCGCCAATTTCAACTATGATGAACAGGTCGTCGGCAATCACCTACCTTGGCCGCGCCAAACTGCTATGCTTATCAAGCATTAATTACTGCGTACTGCGAAATTTGCAGACTGAAACCAGTTCGCGAACACGCGGATCATAATCCATCGAACTCTGAATCGCATTCCAATTCAATGAGCATTCAATCTGGTATTCGTTTTTTCATTTGTGTCGCCGCAGTCCTGGCAACACCTTTTTCCCTTGTCGCTCAGGACGGGAATGTCAGTTTCCAAAATGACATTCTTCCGATCCTTGAAAGCAATTGTCTGAGATGCCACGGCCCGGAGGATCCCGAAGGCGGATATCGGATCGATAGCCGCGATGAGGCACTCGACTATATCGAAGCCGGCGATGCCGAGAGCAGCGAGTTCTATCAGTATTTGATTACGGACGAAGAAGACGAGTTGATGCCGCCACCAGACGAAGGTGGTCCGCTCGATGACTCCGACATCCAACTGATCGCAACCTGGATCAATGAAGGTGCAACCTGGCCAGCGGGAGTCGTCCTGCAAGAGTCCTTGACCGACGAGTCTGGTGATGGACCGACGGATCAGGCAACGGCAGAAGACGGTCCCGATGTCTATCGCGCGATCGGTACTTTACATCCGGCAGCGATCCACCTGCCAATCGGCTTGCTGTTAGCTGCCGGTTTGTTTTCACTGCTCAGCCTGCGTGGCAACTTTGTGATGAGCGATTGTGCTTACTATTGTCTCTGGCTGGGAACACTTGGAGCCATCGGGGCCTGCGTCACTGGTTGGTGGTTCGTGCTGGACCAACACCCCAACGAATATGTGAACGATTTTGAAGGGCTGCAGAACATGGATCACAAACTGTTCTGGCACCGGACCAGCGGTCTGGCCGCAACTGCTTTCGCACTGTTACTATCGCTCTTTGCTGCCAGCGCGCGGAATCGCGACCCGGATGATGGTGTTGCCTGGAAGCTGGGTCTAATCCTGTTGGCAGCTGGCATCGGATACGTCGGACACCAAGGTGGTAAGCTGACATGGAAAGCCAGCCACTATGACGAGCTATGGGAAGTCGTCGACGAGTATCTTCCTGGTGTCATTCCCAAAGCAGAAGACGGTGACGAGGCGAACGATGAATTACTTCTCGACGACATGGAAGAGCCCGAATCAGCAACCGGACTGACCACCTCCATAGAGAGTGATGATTCGTAATTAGTTGTTGTTGATACTGGTAAACCGATCAACGATTTCAGGCGTGGTACTGGGCGATTGCCTGGTGGCCGTCATGAACTCGATGACGTACGCCTGATCATGAGGTGATAGCTCGGCAAACGGAACCGTAATCGAGATACCGTTGTCCTTCAAAAGCTTGACCTCTCTGGTAGCAAGAGCGACGGCGATCAACTCTGCGTTTGTCGAATACAAATCGTTGGCGTCTCGCCAAACTCGGAGTGAAACGACAAATCGCTTGCCAAACGCGTTAGTAAATTTATTACCATCTGTGGCTTTGGCTGAATCGCTGCTCATCGACGAAGCACCCGACTGATTCGCATCAGCTACTCGGGAAGTCGTATTTCGCACGTCATCGAGCACTTGCCGCGAAAGCCGTGCTTCCTCAGAACCGGCCTGCTGGTTGGCTACAATTTCGGGCGTATCACACCCTGTAAACCCAAGGCAGATGGCCGGCGCAATGAAAGTAGCCAGAATGAATTTGAAATAACTCATGCGATTCTCGTCAACGGAAACAGTACTTCGCCACTGTCATATAAATCGACGATATGGAGCCGGCTGAAGAAAAAACAATCGAGACGATAATTTGAGCGGATTAAGACTAACCGTATCGAATGTGACGATTCGTTCGGTCAATTACAGATACTCAAATAGTTACGGTCTTGAAATCGCATTCCGGCAGCGAATCAATAAATGCTCGGCCATACGGCTTGGTACCAATCCGGGAATCAAGAACGACAACCATCCCGGTATCGGTTTGGCTGCGGATCAGACGACCAAACCCTTGCTTGAATTTGATGATCGCTTCCGGCAGTTGAAACTCGTTGAACGGGCTACCGCCACGCTTTCGAATGGCATCAAGTCGAGCTTCCAGTAAAGGCTGCCCGGGAACACTGAAGGGAAGCTTCGTAATGATAACATTCTGCAAAGCGTCGCCCTGCACATCCACTCCCTGCCAAAAACTGTCGGTCCCAAACAGAACTCCGCGCGGGTTTTTCTTGAACTGCTGCAACAGTTGACTGCGGTCGACCCCCGAGGCCTGGCTGTAAATCGCCAGTGAATGCTCGGTCAGCCAACTGGTCAGCTCCCGAACCGCCCGATTCAGAAAACTGTAACTCGTAAACAGAACAAACGCATGACCGTCCGTTTCTGCCACATATTTCTTGATCGCCTCAATAGATTGCCGTTCGTGGACGTCCTTTTCTTTGTTCGGGTCGGCCATATTCTTGACCACAATTAATTTCGCCTGCGTTCGAAAATCGAACGGGCTACCCAGTTTCCTGGAGACGGAACTGGTCAGTCCGACCCGATTCTGAAAGAAGTCAAAAGACTCACTGCCAACCGCGATCGTCGCGCTGGTCATCACGCAGGTATCTACTTTGTTAAACAGGTTCTCTCGCATCGCGGGCCCAATATCGAGTGGCGAGGCCATGAGATTAACCATCTCTCGCCCGTAGCGATTGGTTGACGATTCGATCCAATAGACTCCATCCTGCAATCGCTGACACCGCCAGTTTTCCAACTCCGTCCCAATCGCTTCCAAGCGTTCGGACGCCGCAGTCACACTCAGCTTGTCCGATGCGTCTTTGATACCGTCAGCTTTTTCGCCGAGATATTCTGAAAGCCGCATGATCCTGGCCGATAGCGAGTTCTGAACGATATCCGGATCGCGGACTCGGATCGTGATGGACTTGCCATAGTTCGACGTGGCATTCCGTGCCGCCCAAGTCATTACATCACCAAAAAACACTTCGGCTTCTTTGCGACAGGCAGTTACCAACTGCTGACCATCACCAAGGCCTTGCGCGACCAGCAACCCCTTACCGTTACGTTCATTGAACAATTTGTTGAGCGAATATTCGAGTTGCCCTTTGGTAACTTTCATCCCCAAATGCGCGCTGGCGACGTCAGGCACCGTGTGAGCTTCATCCAGAATCACAACGTTGTAATCGGGCAGCAGCGAAAACCCCTGCTTTCGCATTGCCAGGTCCACAAAGAACAAAGCATGATTGACTACGATCACATCGGCGTGCTGCAAACGTCGCCGGGCCTTGTAGTAATGACAATCATTGTAGAAACCGCATTTACGTCGAAGGCAATTGGACGTGTCGCTTTCGACTTCGTCCCAGACCTGCGACGAAACCCGCCACTGCAATTCGCTGCGGGATCCGCCGGGCGTGTTCTTCGACCAGCTTGAAATCTGGCCCAACTGGTAATGCTCGTCTTCCGTAGCGAACAGTTGCTCTGACTTGCGGACCGCATTTTGAAGACGACGCAAACTTATGTAGTTCCCACGCCCTTTCGCGAGCACCGCCGAGAACTCAAGTGGAATGACGCTGTTGAGCAGCGGGATGTCTTTGGACATCAATTGCTCCTGGAGGCTGATCGTGTGTGTCGATACAACGATCCGCTGCTTGCCTTCGAGGTCTTCTGTCGCCGATCCCTGCGAACCCTGCAGGCTCAAAATTGCCGGCACCAGGTATCCAAAACTCTTACCGACTCCCGTGCCTGCTTCTACGATCGCGTGCTGCTTGTCCGCAATGGCTTGAGCGATCGTATTTGCCATCTCCGATTGCTGCGGCCGGAACTCATATTGCTTCATCCGCGAGGCCACATTGCCTTCGGGGCCCAGGATGTCGTCGACAGTTGTCACTAAGTTGTTTCCGGCGTAAGAAATTTTCAAACATAACGGTACAACAGATTTAGCTTGCAAGCCATCCGTAACGGATTTGACCAGAACAAGCAGTTCTGATAATTTCAACGAGCCTTCGATATCTTCCGTTGATTGCTTTTCGTCTCGGCGATCGCTGTAAACCCAACGATATACATCCAAACAACAACGGATTTATTTATGATTTCAAAAGCCTTTTCACTCGTCGAGTTGCTCGTGGTGCTCGCGATCATAGGAATTCTCGTTGGTCTGCTGCTACCAGCAGTCCAATCGGTTCGGGAAGCCGCCCGCAGAGCGAGCTGCCAAAACAATATCCGGCAGATTACGTTAGGGCTGGAAAACTATCATTCGCAACACAACCATTTCCCGCATGGCTGGAACCAGAAACAAGGAATTGCCAACTCAGGATGGGGATGGCTGGCCTACGAACTGCCTTTCCTGGAACGAAATAATTTGCAACAACAAATTAATTTCAACCAACTGGTTTCCGATGAACAATTCGGGGAAATAATTAACCACCGAGTCGACACACTGTTCTGCCCTTCGTCTGCCGACAAGGCTATTACTTCGACGTCGGTTGCTGGCGAACATCCGGACAATCTTGCTGACGAGCCGACTTTCGAGTTTCCAGTTTCGATGGCGCGGACACAGTACGTTGGCTGCATCGGCTCAATCGCGGATTCCGACGTGATTCTGGCAGCCTTGTGACCGCGAGATGTTAGCCCTGCCGGCGGCAGGCGCCATCAAAACGGAATCTTTTTTGGCAACAGTATTACCAGCCACAACGATATCAAAGATGGGTCGAGCAATACGATCCTGGTGGGTGAACGGAGCAATTCCGAATTCCATTCCACCTGGGCTGGAATCATTCGCGGTGCTCATCTTGCGGAATGGCGAGTGGTTGCCTGGACGGGCGAACCGCCAAATTTTGTTGAATCTTCAAATTCCGTACCAACCCACTCGCACCTTTATGCCCAATTCAACAGCTCACATTTCGGGAAAATTGCCATGATCGGGTTTGCAGACGGTTCGGTAATTGGAATCGATAACACGATTGATTTTGAGTTGTTTCATTCTTTAGGTACAATCAACGGGAGAGAACCGTTTTCTCGAGACGAAATTCGTTGACGCTTTATCGCATTAACGAGAACCAAACAAACTCTGTGAGTTTCGCTGAATGCCCGATTAAGTTTTCTGTTCTTGCCAAGCGTTAGTTATGTCTCCACCGGCTTACTCGCACTTGGGACAGCGAGTGGTTGGATGCGAGACTCATAAGATAGAAGGGTCGGAATTGTTTCAATTCCGACCCTTTGTTTTTACATCTTACATCTGAAGATTTTGGGCAACCGATTGTGATAGGCAAGCAGGATTGCGTCAGCTATTTAACAGCTCACCTGTAACCACTGCCTTCTTACTAACTAAAACCCAACTAGCTAATTTCCTGCAATGCTTCCAACAATGCCTCGTATTCAGCTTTACAGCACGGGCATTGTTCAAGATGCCGTTGAATGATTTGCATACCCTCGGGCAGGTCCCGATTATCGAGAGCCAGCTCTGCAAATTCTCCAATTTGGCCGAAACACTCTTCGCACGCGATATCATCGCTTTCAGTCGTTGCGATCAAGCCAACCAAGGTTTGGATTTGTTCTTTTGTTAATGACATGCTCTTACTCCCTAGGCAAAGACCGACGCGACATCTTCGGCATGATAGCCAGCTTGTTCAAATCCACTCCGCAATTTTGATCGAGCATCATGAACAAGCTTGTAAACCGCGTTTCGGTTACTACCTGTCTTCTCCGCAAAAACTTCAACTGGCATTCCATTCAGCAACGAGTGCACAGCATCTCTTTGCTTGGAAGTCAGCTTCGTTTCAATAAGCTCCCTAAGTTTCGTCAGCAACGAGATCTTTTCTTCATCGATATCTTCCTGAGGCTCTTCAGACGCCTGAGGTTCAAAACTCAGGCGATCACCCAAGTCTTCGATCGACACGTCTTTGAAGTGCCTCCGACGCATCTCGCTAATCGCCAACCTTACTGAAATCGACATTGCCCACGTGGTAAATTTGCTTCTTCCCTGGAAAGTATCTATTTTATCAAGAACTTTCAGCAAGGCGTCCTGAACAATATCTTCTGCCTGAATCCGGTTGTCATAGCGATTGCGCACAGTGGCTCGCAAGCCGCGAAGCAGTATGCCCCTCAGCTCACCGATCGCCTGATCCTTGACTTCGTCGGGGCCTGTCAGCCGTTCGACCCAGTTATCTTTTTCAATTGTTGACATCGTCACTGTCCATGTTTGTTCCATTGAAACAATGCATCAACACCCACTCATATCGTGCTATTAAAACTTAAGTGCTTTCTTTGTCCTTGCGAAGGACGTCCTTAAACGTATTCACAAAATACGCATACCCCTCAGCCTCAAGCTGATCCACAGGAATAAATCGAAGGGCAGCTGAATTTATACAGTATCTGAGCCCAGTCGGTTGAGGGCCATCGTCAAAAACATGTCCGAGATGCGAATCGGCATGACGAGAACGCACTTCAACCCGTCGCATAAAAAGGCTTTGATCCGAAACTTCCAGAATATTATCGTTTACGAGTGCCCGAGAAAAGGACGGCCAACCAGTTCCTGACTTAAATTTATCGTTCGAACTGAACAATGGCTCGCCAGAAACCACATCGACGTAGAGCCCTGGACGCTTTTCGTCCCAAAACTCGTTACTGAATGGTCGTTCGGTTCCCTCTTTTTGGGTGACATAATATTGGAGTTCTGACAGCACCTTTTTGAGCGATTCCGGTTCCGGCTTCGCGAAGTCCGAATTGGCCGCGTCCGTCCAGCTTAACGCGGCAAAATCACTCGCACTCTGCGGCTGGCTATCAACGAACTCGGTTTCAGCGTCCGCAGAAGCCACTGATCCAACGGAACCCGATAGCATCCGCCAACCAAAAAACACACCCACTAAAATTGCAGCCAAAGCGATAGATTGCTTCATCTTTCTACTCCATTTCCCGGAAAACCCGACATGCAGCTTTGAAGGGCTTCAGGCTGGAGTCTTACCAAAAACTATTTTTCCCAACAGTTTTTCGTGATCATTCGCACTTCAGAACGGTAAGAACCCTTTCATCACACCGTCTAAACCGCCGCAAAAACCCGACTTTCTTGTTTTTGACTACAATTAAGTTTGTCTCAACGAGGCATAAGGAAAAATTACAGTACAATTTCGGACGTCAATAATCGTATCAAAGATGTTTCTACAAACTTGAGTAGTCGCTCACCATGGACCTGCGAATTACGAAACTACTAAGCTGCATTGGCATTGGTCTGGCCTGTTTCGTCGGCGGTTGTAACGAAAACACACCGAGCACTGAAGCTACTGACACCAGTTCCGACAAAGCGGCAGCGGGAATGGCCAAGATGGAGTTCCCTGCCTCCAAGGACATGAAATTCAAGGATGAAATTGAATCGAATGCCGATGCCCCTGGTGATGTTTCTGAATTGTCTTTCGTCAATACGGACGGTAGCCAGATAAGCCTCGCCGAATTCATCGGCAAGAAAAACGTTGCCCTCGTGTTTACGGAAGGGTTCAACGGAATGCTTTGTCCGTTTTGCAAGACCCAGACTTCTCGGCTTGTTGCAAATTACGAGGAGTTTAAAAAACGGGACTGCGAAGTGATCGTCGTTTACCCGGGCCCCGAAGACCATGTTGAAGAATTCGTTGAAGCCGCACTGACAACGGAAAAAACTCAAGTCGACAAAGTTCCGTTCCCGATCGTGCTCGACAAGGATTTCGCAGCCACCGACTACTTTAAAATCCATAGCATGCACGCGCATCCATCCACTTACTTGATTGACAAACAGGGTGGGATCAAATTCGCCTATGTCGGCAAAGACATGACGGCAGATCGACCTTCAGTAAAAGCTCTGCTCAGTAAGCTGGACGCTCTAGAAAAATAGGCGTCGCATGTCGAAAACCGGAGACAATCTTTCGCTTGCGGCCGCCATTGAACTGGGGTTCTTGAGCGATTCGCAGTTGGAAAAAATCCGTCAAAACTCGGAAGATTCCAACTACTCTGAGATCGAGGTTGCCGTACGCAAAGGGTTCATCAATCGTCAAGAACTAGAGATCCTGGAAGCCTTCCGTTCACCGCTCGACGTTGCTCCTGGCTATCAGATTGATGGCATGATCGGCCGAGGCGGAGGTGGGGTCGTCTTTATGGCGACCCAGCTAGGGCTTGACCGACCAGTCGCACTCAAGACCATCAAGAATTCGCTTTTGAAGAAAAACGAACTGGCCCACAAACGATTCGAGCGTGAGGCAAGAATAATTGGTCAGCTGCAGCATCCGAATATTGTGGCCGCGATAGACTTCGGCGTGCACAACGAACAGCTGTATCTCGCGATGGAGTTTATTGACGGGATGGATGCCGAGAAGCATCTGGACCGCCGCGGGACCATGCCAGAGAATTATGCCTGGCACATAGCTCGGCAAATCTGCCATGCACTGGAATACGCCAATGAACTGGGGGTGATTCACCGTGACATCAAACCCGCCAATCTCATTTTCACTTCGGCACCGACAGGCTCTTCGGTACCAACTGAAATCCCCTTCGTAAAAATCGCAGATTTCGGTCTGGCTCGTTTCAAGGATTCAGCCAAAGAGAAAAACATCACGCTCGAAGGAGCCATTAACGGAACCCCGTTTTACATGTCGCCGGAACAAATTTCGGCGAATGAACTGGACCATCGCAGCGATATTTTTGCCTTGGGAGCTACGATCTGGCATTTGATTCTTGGATCTCCACCGATTGATGCCAATTCTCCAATGGAGATTGTTTCCGAACGCATGAAACTCAAAGACGACTGGACGGATGGTTGTCCTGCTGGACTTTCAGACGATGGTTTTGAGCTGATTCAAGACATGTGCCGTTTCAATCGAGACGATCGAATCGGCAACTATTCCCAGCTGAACGCAAGAATCAAAAAAATTCTGGACAAGCAAGGGCCCTTCGCATCAGAAACTGGTGAGCTGCCAGCCAGTGACGAATCCGCTGAGTTCACTTTGAATGCAAACGTCACATTCATCGACGACCTCGCCAGTTTTGATGCAAATATTGACAATCGTCAGACCCAAGCTGATACCGATTTTGCCCAAGCCAAATCGAACAAAGTAAGCGCTCCGAAGAACGAAGCTCCCGCCAAAACACCAAGCTCGTCTTTCTGGAACTGGAAAGCGGGACTGATCGGCATTTGCCTGTTGGCTGGGACCCTCGCCATCACGTTCGCATTTTGGCCAGCAAAATTCGGGCGAGATTCAGGACCTGAATACCTGGAACACATCAGTTTCAACGATTTGACTGGCCCGCCAATCTTTCTGTTCGATGGGCTTTCCGTTGATCCTCGCCAACAATTTACTGGCACTTGGGAAGTTGCCGAAGGAGCTGAAGGAGAGTCGGTTTTGTCTGGAACTGGCACTCGCAACTTCAGGTGCCTCGATGCAAGCGGAACGCCTCTACTCTACTTTCGATTTGATTGCGGTTTTCGTCATCAAGACGCAAAACTCATCGAGTTCCGCCTTTTGGATCGGTCAGGAGAAACGGGCTTCCAGGCGATTATCGCTATGGCCGAGGCTTCGCTTCACTCGCAAGGTACAAAACAACTATCCGTGCCGATCCAAAGCTTCGACGAGGCCACACTTGGCTACCATCAGTTCCGCATCGAATCACAACCTGAGCACTGGCGTATCCTTGTTGATTCGAAACTATTGGGGACCGTTCTCAAACCAGAAATGTTAAATTCCGAACCATTCACGATTCAACTCCGAGTGGACGGAACAGATTTTGCGCATTTTGAACAAATCCGCTTCCGCCGTTTCGACGAAACGAGTTCTGACGCAAACGTTGAGACCAACTAACGTTTCGCTTCCAAGTTAAGTGGACGCTGCGGCCTCTTTGCAGGAAATCCAGTCAATTCATGCAAGCCCACAGACGCCACCTGCGTCCTATCCGTAGTTCAAATGCCCATGACCTACCGAGTGAGTGCCATGATTGATTTTGTCACAAAACCGATTTCAAACTCCATGATTGTCGTCGAAGTTCGTGGTCGGCTCACAGAAATGGAACGCGACTATTTTTTTGACTGCGTCAGCGATTTGATTGATTCGGGGGACCAACGAGTGATCATTGAATGCCCAAACTTGGTTACATGAACACAAACGGACTGGCCGCGTTAATGCGAGCAAGAAAAAAGGCCGTTCGGAAAGGCGGACGCATCTACCTGACGCATCTAGATTCAAATCTTACGGAAGCTCTTGAGGCTATCAAGCTTGGTCGTCTGATGTCCGTTTTCCCTTCCACCAAAGAAGTTATTTCAAGTGTAGGCGAGAACGAACTTCCTTATGCAAGTTAAGCCTTACCCTACTTGCCTCCTTCGATTTGGCGGATATCCCGAATCGGACCTGGATTTTGAATCTGGTTCAAACCTGCGTTTGGTGGGCCATCCGTAAAACCTGTTGGATTTTGGTAATTGGCTTTAACTGGGCGTTGATTGAACATTTGGATTGGCGTGCCATCGGCAGGCATGATCCAGAAATCAATTTCTTCTTCGCGTATATCCTGTTTCTTGACGGAGAGAACCGAACCATCTCCCCGGACAAAGTTGACTAAGTCTTTATAGAACCCGCCCAATTCGGCTTTCATTTTGCCAGGCCGAAAGACAATGTCTTCTGGTTTTGCCCAATGCACTTTGCGTTTCGACTCAAAGATCATTGCAGTGTTGCTGGTCCCGTCCAGCATGTCGGATATTCCCGTTTGCTTTTTGTCAGGAAACGGCGTCTTGTCCCCAGTCACCACAAAGTAGCCGGAGTTTGTTGAATCCTCGTGATCTTTCGGGTGTCGAAAAACACTGGGCATCTTGGCCGTTACTGCACGATTGTGTTCACTGTCCCAAGGCTCACTGAAACGGTACTGCTCGTACAGCTCGTTATGTCCCAGGTACGGCAATATAGCGACTCGCCAGCTATATGGGTGATCATGCTTTTCCATCACGGCACCGGGCCATTTCTGATGCACCGATTCATAGTTAAGCATCCCAAGTTGCAACTGCCTCAGATGATTCTTGTTTACATGCATTTGCGAATACATATTTCGGTACTTCATTGCGCCGCCCAGGATTTCGGCCAGTTCTTTTCGGGGAAGCTTCAACTGCGACTTGGCGAGCAGAAAATCGTCCTTGCCATCGACGAATGACACATCTGCAACAGATTGATGGATGGTTTGAACTAACTTTGCTACACGATCATCAGTCAACCCCATACGATCGTTGGCCAGATTCTTCACCAACATGTGCCCGTGGTTACGCAAGGAATTGTTCATCATCACTTTGAGAGCGATCGCCGTTTCTTTGACTTGGACCTTAACGTTTTTATTGGACGCCCGTAACAATAAATCGAGTTTCAAGTCGTCTTCAGCAACATCAATCGCCGCCGCCAACATATCCGTTTTTTCGTACAACGGAGAAAACATGGAACCGAGTGGCCCGAAGGTCATCTCAGCAAACCGGGGTGCGGATAGACCCTGGCTCACGTACTCCATTCCAGTTCGACTGGCAACGAAGACTACCGCCGCTGCATTGAATGACTGCCCCATCGTCGAATCCCCTTGCGGTTGAAAAGCCGGTTTGGGCATTGTCACAACTGGCCGATTCTTATTAAGGGAAGGGGGGCCCGGACTTCTGAAGGAGCTTTGCCTTACACCCTTGGCTTGCCTGGCA
>CAZXLW010000020.1:56020-58564 GCA_964641465.1 uncultured Pirellulaceae bacterium
AGGGGGGCCCGGACTTCTGAAGGAGCTTTGCCTTACACCCTTGGCTTGCCTGGCAATGCGCCAACCAGCGTCAAACAACTCTGGCCATTCCGATCGAACCGGACCTTCAACTCCAGCGTCCAACATGGACTCCAAACTCGCTTTGTTCAAACCAAGCAGTACGGTTCGATTTTCATTCAATACAGCCACCATCAAATTGCCGCTTTGCCTGCATTCAACTCCGCGATACCTGAACGCATCCTTGGCTTCCGCAAATACCTTACTGGGATCCAAAGACTCGTGATAATGCAAAACCAACCCACCAGAGTTGGTAGCTGACTCGAGATCATGAACCTGCAATGTTGCTGCCTGGGCATGATTCAGCACAGGAGCCATGGTTGACCCGCTTTCAGTCGCCAGCGAGTTGATCAATTCGGTAAAGTGATCGACTTTGCCCAGCTTGGAAAAATCGACAGCCAGAAAAAACTTCGTGCGGTCCGAAACGTATGCTTGCCGCTTGCGAGCAAGTTCGTTGGGTGTTCTGCGAACATGCGGACCGTTATGCGGATCGCTTTGCAGAGCGTTTTGCACCGATTTTTGCAAAAGGACCTCATCAAGCTTCTTTGCTTTCTCAAAGCCATCTGCTTTCTGTTGGGATGGAAAGAGAGTGCTCTTGGCCGCCTGGTTAATTTGGTTCAATGGAGGCCCGTCAAGCACTTGCGGGGTTTGCAGGGTTTGCGCGACGGCTTGATTCGACACTGGCAACTGCAAACCGATACAAACAATGGCCAAACTAACCAACGCTAAGCCCGTTACCAGTTTCAACAACCGGTTGCTCACACCCAGTAACTTTCGTTTAGTTCTCAACATCTCAATCCTTCGCATAAATGTCTTGCGGGTTGGCAAAAACGGTTGAGCCAGCCAGCCCATGGTTCGAGAATCATGGCTAATGGCCATTTCGGCCATCGCCGTCAAATAATTTTCCGGGCCGCCACTTAAACGGGCAGCAAAATGATCGGCGACCAATTCCTGCGAAACACGTAGCTCGCGACCCAGCCAGTGCACGAGTGGATTGAAGAAATTGATGGCAATCGCACTTTGCGAAATCAGGTTCCGGGCAAAGTCATGGTTGCGGATATGAACCAGTTCATGCGACAGCAACGTGAGCAGCTCCCGTTCGGTTCGTTCACTCCAGTCGTTGGGTAGCAGGATGGCAGCTCGCCACCAACCAACAGTTGCAGGAGTCGTCAATTCGGCAGTCATCAGCAACCGAACCTCGCGATTTACCTGACACGCCAATTTCAGTTCGTCCAGCTTCGTCGCAACGTCCGGATCATCAATCGCAACACAGGATTTCACCAGCCGCCTGATCGCGAATAGTCCCATCACCAGCCTCGCCACGCCAAACACAACAAAGCACAACATCAGCCACGCAATCAACTGAATCCATGGCATGCCATCAAGATTCTGAGCTGCTGCGGGCACGATAGCCGGCGATTCGGCGATCGGGCTCAAATCTATCTTTGACTGCTCAAAACTGCCCCAGAAACTGGTCAGTTGTTCCGCCAACGAGCCAGCAGTAACTGCAACCTGGTTTCCGGGCAAGCTCTCAACCCGAGGCTGGCTCGGCTGCCCCTGCACCACACCGGTCGCTGAATCGACCTTGCTTGCGATCGGGTCGATCGGGTCGTTAAGCGCGAAATTCGAGATCGGCTCGCTCACATTTTCATCGACCACAACATTCGGGTGATCTGAGATTGAGCAATTTTCGGCGAGCGGGCTCTGCACCAACGACCAGACCGACCACCCTGTTGGCACCGGGACCAATGCAGCAATCGAAACGACCAGAATCAGAGTCATACCGATCGTCAACATGTCGCTGGCAAGTCCACGCAGATACCGGCGAGTCAGGACCAACAGCATGGCAACGATCAGCGCGAACGCGGAGACCTGTAATGCACCCCAAACGAAACCTGAGAAAACATCGTGCATCACTTCTTCTCCTTGAGGATATCTTCGAGGATCTTGCGTTCGTTCTTATTGAGTTTTTTCTGCTCGACTAAGCGAATCAAAAGCTGCTCGCGTGACCCACCAAACAGCTTCTTAACCAAGTCACCCACCATGCTGCCCGAAACTTCCTCGAAGCTTCGCCGAGGACGGTACGTAAATGGGCGGACATCGTTCGTTTGCTCGATGAAGCGTTTTTCCAACAGGATCTTTACCAGCGTCGCGACGGTGGTATAGGCCAGCGAACGGCCCGATTGTTCGAGTTTTTCCTGCACTTCGCCGGCTGTCATCTCGCCGTGCTCCCAAAAAAGGTGCATCAGCTCAAGCTCGCGTTCGGTCAGTTGATTGGCTTTAGGTCGTGCCATTTCGCGCCAACAATTTCGCTCGACTACATTGTTTGGTTTATTAGATTTGGTTTTATAGTAGTGATTTCCAAACCCGTGTCAAGCAGAATATTGCCTGAATTTCGCGAGCCACGCCTGGGATAAGGCCGGCTAATTGCGCAGCAGGCTTGAGCCACTAATGGCCTTGGCAGACCGAATTGACGGGTGCCATGTT
>CAZXLW010000020.1:58664-65873 GCA_964641465.1 uncultured Pirellulaceae bacterium
AATTGACGGGTGCCATGTTTACGCGAGCGTTGGTGGTTATGCGAGCCGTACCGACCAAGCATGCTCACGCCGCGTTGACCACTGCCTCATCCCTAGCGTAAGCATGCCGTTGATGGGAGTTGGCTTCTTTTGAAACGCTGGGAAAGGCGTGAACATGCCACCCCAAAACTATCGACACAACTATTCAATTCAGCTTGGAAAGACCACTCAATCCCCGTAGGGTACGTAATTGTCTTCCGGCCGGGCAGTCAGACCGCGCTTTTTGATCGTCCGAGCACAAGCGTTCCAACGAAGAATCGCATCGTCGTTTTGATCGTCGGTTAGCGCTTCGGCTTTGTCGTAGTAGTTCATCGCGTCATGAAACCAGTCGAAAGCAGAATGCTTGCTGCCAGGCTTTCCACGAACGAGTGTTGCACGAGCCGCTTTTTCGGATGCCAGTCCGGAATAGTAGAGCTTGGAATACTCGTCATCAATTCGATCGAGGTAGGATCGAACTTCTTTCAGACGGCTTGTACCACCGTCAAACTGATCCGCCACCGCCAACACGAGATTGATCAGAGCCTCCTGGTGCGATTCATCGATCTGGAGAATATCCTGACAAATGCTCTCGGCGTTTTCTGGATCATTCAACAAACGATAGTGCTTGGCTTTTTCCAAAGCCCGATCCACTGCGTTTTGATGAAGCGACTTCAGCGGTTGCATAGTTATTCCTTTTTCTTCGGTTTAAAGATCCGGAACAGTTTGGTGAGTGGATCATAGAATTCATCCACAACACGTTCTTTCAACGGGATAATTGCGTTGTCAGTAATTGTAATGTGTTCGGGACAGACTTTGGTACAACATTTGGTAATATTGCAATATCCGATCCCTTGCGACTTCTGCATGTCTTCCAGACGGTCCTCAGTATCCAGCGGATGCATCTCCAACGCCGCGTTGTACACGAAAAATCGCGGGCCTATGAAGTCATCATGCTTATGGTGATCCCTCAACACATGGCACACGTCCTGGCATAAGTAACATTCAATGCATTTACGAAACTCCTGAACGCGTTCCACGTCCTTCTGTTCCATTTTCCAGCTGCCGTCGTCGAAGTCGGGCTTACGCGGCTTGAACGGTTTGATTTTCGCTTTGACGCGATAGTTCCAGGAAACATCTGTCACCAGGTCCTTCATGACCGGGAACGCCTTCATCGGCTCAATCGTGATGGGCTCAGCCAGATTCAAATCACTCAGCCGTGTCATGCACATCAACTTGGGCATCCCGTTGACTTCTGCGGAACACGACCCGCACTTACCAGCCTTACAGTTCCAGCGAACCGCCAGATCACCTGCGCTTTCGGCTTGAATCTGATGCACAGCATCGAGAACCACCATGCCTTCGCCGACATCGGTCTTGTAGTCCTGGAATTCACCCGATTCCTTATCGCCACGCCAAATCTTGAATGTTGCCATTGCCATTACTTGTGGTCCTCAATGATCTGTTTTAATTCCTCGGGCATTGCTGGAATCTCTTCCTGAACAACCTGCATGTCACCGTTTTCCTGTTTGCGAAGAACAGTATTAACGGTATCAAACTTTTCGCTCTTGTCTGGATGATCATCGCGCGTGTGAGCTCCACGACTCTCACGACGAACCAGTGCTGAGCGGGCTACTGCTTCTGCCGACAACAACAGGTTTTTCAAATCGAGCGCGGTATGCCAACCAGGGTTGTATTGCCGGTTCCCTGGCGCGTGAACAGTCTTGGCTCGCTCTTTGAGCTCTTCGATCCCTTCGATAGCTTCAATGATCTCATCTTCGCGGCGAATGATACCGACGTTCGTTTGCATCAAATCCTGCAAGTCATATTGGACCTGATACGCTCCGCCAGCGTCTTTCGAACGACTATCGTCCAATGGCGCGAGTGCTTCGCTGTGTGCGAGTGCGACTTCGTCATCGTTGACAGAAACGTCTCCGTTTTCTTTCGCATACTTGGAGGCATGTTCGCCAGCGAGCTTGCCAAACACAATCAAGTCGGAAAGCGAGTTCCCGCCAAGACGATTGGCACCATGTAATCCTGCCGCACACTCACCGGCCGCGAACAGCCCCGGAACAGTCGACATCTGAGTCTCCCCGTTCACGCGGATTCCACCCATGACATAGTGCGTCGTCGGCCCGACTTCCATCGGCTCCTTGGTGATGTCGATCCCCGCCAACTCTTTGAACTGGTGGTACATACTGGGAAGCTTCTTCTTGATGTGGGCTTCCGAGTTGGGAATATGCTGCTTGATCCAGGCAATGTCCAGGAACGCACCGCCGTGTGGACTGCCCCGCCCTTCTTTGACTTCTTTCAAAATGCAACGAGCGACATGGTCACGCGTGAGCAGTTCAGGAGGCCGACGAGATTCGCGGTCGGACTTCGTTACGTACCGCCAACCTTCTTCAGGATTGTCAGCAGTCGAACTCTTATAGTTGTCCGGAATATCGCCGAACATAAACCGCTTGCCTTCACTGTTTTTCAGAATCCCGCCTTCGCCCCGAACGCCTTCGGTCACCAGGATGCCTCGGACGCTGGGCGGCCAAACCATACCGGTTGGATGAAACTGGACGAATTCCATATCGATCAAGTCGGCACCGGCATCGTACGCCAGCGAATGACCATCACCGGTGTATTCCCAACTGTTACTGGTAATCTTGAAAGCGCGACCGATCCCGCCAGTCGCCATGACGATTGCCTTGGCCTTGAACAGTTTGAATTTGCCCAACTCGCGGGAGTAGGCAAACGCACCGCAAACGCGGCCGCCGCTCTTGAGAAGTCGGGTCACGGTGCATTCCATGTGAACGTCAATGCCCTGATGGATTCCGTGGTCCTGCAAAGTTCGAATCATTTCCAGGCCGGTTCGGTCACCGACATGTGCCAGCCGTGGATGCGCATGACCGCCAAAGTTCCGCTGCATGATCTTGCCTTCTTTGGTTCGATCAAAAACAGCGCCCCAGGATTCCAACTCGCGGACGCGATCCGGTGCCTGTTTCGCATGCAGCTCTGCCATCCGCCAGTTGTTGATGTAGTAACCACCGCGCATCGTATCGGCAAAGTGGGTTTTCCAACTGTCTCGCTCGTCAACGTTGGCAAGTGCCGCGGCCATGCCGCCTTCAGCCATCACGGTGTGAGCCTTACCAAGCAGCGATTTGCAAACCAGGCCCACCGAGATTCCGGTAGACGAGGCCTCAATCGCAGATCGCAAGCCAGCGCCACCAGCCCCGATGATTAATACGTCATGTTCAACTGTTTCAAAGTCTGCCATCAAAAGATCCTGAAGTCCTGCCAAATTCCCATTGAACACAATCGAACGTAGATGTCTGAAAACGCTACCCACACGAGACTGAACCAGGCCCAAACCATGTGTTTGCGATTGAGGCATGAGACACAGTCATAGCACTTGGTCCGGACCGTTCTGCCGGTAAATTTATCCATCCAACCACCGACCAGGTGTCGTAGCGAATGGCAACCAAGCGTATAGCCGCTGAGCAGGAACACGTTTAAGCACAGCACAATCGTTCCGACGCCCATGCCAAACTGAGTGAAATCGCCATTCTCGTCCGGGAAAAAGAAACCCAGGAACGCGTCGTATGCCAGGAAGCACAAGAACAACATCGCAAAGTACAAAAAGTAACGATGAATATTCTGCATAATCAACGGCAGATGGTTTTCGCCCAGGTAATTGCTTCGCGGTTCGCCAACAGCACACGAAGGCGGGTCAGCCCAGAAGGCTTTGTAATAAGCGCCACGGTAGTAGTAACACGTCATCCGGAAGCCAGCAGGAAACATCAAAATCAGCAACGCTGGTGAAAACGGCAGGAAGCCAGGCCACCAGCCAGGTTGATCACCCAACCAACTGTGATGAACGTGTTCCATGCGGCGACTGAATTCGGCAGCTTCGGCACCTTCTGCTGGTGGCGTCGCAAACAGAGTCGGGGAATAAAACGGCGACAGATAATTGCCGTGAGTGTAGTGATCGTTTTGAAACGCCGCCCAGTTTGCATAAACAAGGAAGGCGGATAACGCCAAAAATACGACAAGCGGAACTACCCACCACGTATCTTTGCGGAGCGTTTCACCCCAGCTTCGCTGCGTTAACGAAGATAAGTCCTCTGCCATGAAATAAATCCTATCCCACCAGATAAATTGTCGTGGAGGCGGGATCGGTATTTCACCCGATCCATGGTGAACGCTTCCACTAAAGACTTGTCGTCCAAGTATTTTCGTAGGGACCAGCTGTTTAGTCAATCAGTCGAAGTTTTAGGCCAATTCCTGACTCTCGACTGATTAACCGCACATTTTCGCTACTTTGGCAGACTCGGCTTAAGCTCCAGATGCTTGGCCAGGAAGGCCCATTGGTCGGCCACTTCTTCGATGACCTTGGCCGTCGGCTTGCCAGCGCCGTGCCCAGCCTTGGTTTCGATTCGAATCAGTGTCGGATTCGTACCGGCCTGAGCTTCCTGGAGTCGAGCAGCAAACTTGAAGCTGTGCCCCGGGACGACCCGGTCATCGGTGTCAGCCGTTGTAACCATCGTCGGAGGATACTCGACTCCATCTTCAATATTGTGATAAGGCGAATAAGCCAGCAACGCTTCGAACTCTTCTTTGCTGTTCGCGCTGCTCCCGTAGTCATCCACCCAAAATCGGCCGGCGGTCCAATTCTGGAACTTGAGCATGTCCATCACTCCGACCGCTGGCAAACAGGCACCGAACAAATCCGGACGCTGAGTCATACAGGCACCGACCAACAATCCTCCGTTCGAGCCGCCTTGGATTCCGATATGGTCGCTGGCAGTATATTTGTTTTCAATCAACCATTCGGCCGCAGCAATAAAATCATCAAACACATTTTGCTTCTGCGTCTTGGTTCCAGCCTTGTGCCAGTCCTTGCCATACTCACCTCCACCACGCAGGTTCGCCATCACAAACACGCCTCCCATTTCCATCCATTGCAGACGCGAAATCGAAAAGCCAGGTGTCAGCGGAATATTGAACCCGCCGTAGCCATACAGCAACGTTGGGTTCTTGCCGTCCAGTTTCAGGCCCTTTTTGTGGGCGATAAACATCGGGACACGCGTTCCGTCTTTGCTGTCGTAAAACACTTGATTGACTTCGTACTTTTCTGGATCAAAGTCAACTTTCGCCTGGCGAATCAAAGTGCTCTCGCCAGTATTCATGTCGTAACGGTAAATACTGGGCGGGCGGTTAAAACTGGAAAACGTGTAAAACGTTTCGTCATGACTTCGCCGTCCACCGAATCCACCGGCACTCCCAATCCCTGGAAATTCAACTTCGCGAACAGGCTTGCCTGCGAGATCAAATAACTTGACTTGTGTCTTGGCGTCTTTCAGATACTCCGCCACGATGTAATCGCCGATCATTCCGGCATCGACCATAGCTTCTTCTGCTTCCGGAATGATTGTCTGCCAATTTTCCCGTGCAGGCTTGTCGACGTCGATAATCAGCACGCATTTCTTCGGAGCATTAACGTCGGACTTGAAATAGAATCGTGATCCTTCGTTCCCAACGAAAGAGAACTCATTTTCGAAATTGTCGATCAGCACTGTCAGTTTCGCATCGGTATCATCCAGACCTCGGTAAAGTATCCGGTACCGATCATCGGTGCCTTTCCAGGTCGTAACAACGAGGTACTTGCCGTCTTCGGTCACGCCGGGATTGAATCCCCATTCCGGGTTGTCAGGGTCTTCGTGAACCAATTTGTCTTCCGATTGGCTGGTGCCAACCACATGATAATAGACTTTCTGATTCTTGTTGGCACTTTGAAATGCTTCACCGTCTGCAGGCTCAGCATATCGGCTGTAAAAGAATCCTTTACTATCGGGAGTCCAACTCACCCCGCCAAATTTGATCCAGCCAATCTCGTCATCCAGCTTCGCACCGGTTTCGATCTCCATCACATGCCACGTGCGCCAATCGGAACCAGACTTCTGTACTCCGTAGGCCATATATTTTCCGTCATCGCTGAATGCCATCCCACCCAGAGAGACGGTCCCGTCTTCCGACCACTCGTTTGGATCGAGCAGGACCTGAGGCTCGTCATCCAGAGTATCCTGGCGATAGACAACACTTTGATTTTGCAGGCCATCGTTCTTTGAGAAATAGTATCGCCCGCCTCGCTTGGAAGGTGGCCCGTACTTTTCGTAGTCCCACAGACGAGTCAACCGCTTTTCGATTTGTTCACGGTAAGGCAGTTTCTCGATGTACTGATTAGTAAACTGGCTTTGAGTTTCTACCCAGCTGCGGACTTCTTCTGACTCCCGAACGTCACCCTCCAACCATTGGTAGGGATCAGGCACTTTGGTGCCGAAGTACTCGTCCACCTGATCTGTCTTTTGGGATTTGGGATAGCTCATCGCCTCTCCATCCTGACTATGCGTCTTTTCAACCATCATCAATGTGCAAAACAGGAACGTTAGAGATATCTGGCACACTCGGCGCCAGTTGAAAGATATTTTGGGCATTTTTGGAAACTCGAAAGACGAAGGTTTAATCGAACGAACAATCCACAATTACCGGAATTCCCCGGCATTGTGCATGCACATCATTCTCTTGTCGCACGTTCCGTTTTTCAACAGTCGGAAGCCAATCGTCAAAAAGTGACTTAATCCGCCTCATCGTTACGTTTTTGTCCGCAAAACAGCTAGCGAAATCGAAAATTCGGGCGTTCTGCAACAAACGGGAATTTTACAACGAGTTTTCCGGCTGACGAGGATTTGCTTGATCCGGAGACGCTGCTGCTCGAAAACAAATGATAAGAATTTGTCTGGGTGAGGTGCCTAAATCGCTGCCACCTCACGAAATCACGGAGTAAAACATAGATGTACCACAGAAAATCAATCCCACTTTTGGTTTGTCTGGCGACAGCAGCTTGGATGCCTGCACTTACCGGCGCGCAGGAAAGTCGCTCGACGAGAATTCAACAAGCAGCGAAGAAGGTCTTCAATGAGCTCGATCCTTCGCTGATCGAGTCGGAGTTGATTGAATCGACTACGAATGCGTTTCAGCGTTCCCCGATTACGAATCCGATAACTCGATCGCAACGAATTATCACGGATACGACCAACAACGGGCTACAGCTGAACAACAGCACACGACCTCGCGTGCAACCTCTGCAGCCCAGCATCGGGCAAACGACAAATCAAATTCGAGGTATCACGAATCAGGGTATCACGA
>CAZXLW010000020.1:65973-67611 GCA_964641465.1 uncultured Pirellulaceae bacterium
TCAGGGTATCACGAATCACGGTATCACGAACCAGAGGATCCCTAGGCAGACTTCTCAGCCAATTCAGCTGACGTCGCCTACCAACAATCAAATCGGATCTGGAACCACTCGACAGCGAATCCAGCAGCAAACCACCTCGATGCCCAACAACCAGATTGGGAATACAAATCGAACAAATCGAAACACCAACAAGTTCCAGAACGCATCATTTCCAAATCGCCTTGATGCCAACATGTACGAAACAAAGAGTGCACCAACGATCCAAACTCAGATCGTTGCTCCTCGCACTATCAACGTAAACGAAACGGCGCGATTCTTTATTCAGGCTCAGAACATCGGTAACGAGAATGTTCCGAAAATCACGCTGATCGCAACCATCCCTGAACACGCTCGATTCATCGGTGCCAATCCACAACCGACCAACATTGATGGACAGCAATATGAATTTGAATTGACTTCATTGGGCTCACGATCCAAAGAAGTCATCCAGATTGATGTCGTTCCAAACGAGAAACTGCCTCTGAATATTGCGACTCAGATTCACGTCGAATCACAACAGCAAATGGCAGTAACGGTTCAGCAGCCGGTCCTGCAAATCTCAGTCAACGGTCCGGAGAAGATTCAAACTGGGCAGCCGTTCAAGCATGTTGTGACCGTCAAGAATATCGGTGACGGAACTGCTGAAAGCGTTCGCCTGAGCACGCAACGGCCACACGAGATCATTCCTACTAACAAAACCCCGAAGACTCTGGTTCCCAAACTAATACCAGGCCAAACGGCTCGTTTTGAATTGAGCAGCTTCGCCAAGGCACAGGGAATGTCGAACATGTTGTTCCAGGTTTCAGCACGAGGTGCCGAAACTCGCCAGGCCAACACATCTATCCGTGTGATTCGTCCTGAGCTGGGCGTGCAATTGTTTGGACCTGGCCAAAACTATGTCGGCCGCAAAGGGATCTACACAATTCAATTGCAGAACACCAGTGAGCTTCCAATCGACGACGTCAACGTTGCTCTGAACGTTCCCAAAGGTTTGGACATCGACACGATTTCTCAACAAGCCAAGTTCAACAACAACGGCTCGATGACTTGGAATTTCAAGAAAATCGGCGGTAACGAACAACAGGTTATTCAGTTCCGTGCCAAGGCAACGCGAACTGGCGAGCAAATCTGCCAGGTCAGCGTCAACACCAAGCAAACTGGTTCACGCGACATGTCACTCTCGACGCAAGTCCTGGCACGTGCCGACCTGAGCATTCGTGTTACCGACTCGGGTGAACCGATTGGTATCGGAAGCAAGTCTGAGTTTGCAATCGAAGTTGCCAACCATGGTTCAACAATCGCTGAACAAGTTACTGTTCAAGTTGAATTGCCAAGTGCCTTGATGCCAGTCAATCAGACCGGCTACTCGATTGATCCTTCAGGTAACATGATCAGCTTCAGAAACTTCACCATCGAAGCGGGCAAGCGAAAGACATTGAAGTTCAAAGTGGTTGCCGTCGCAGAAGGCGAACACATCGTCCGCGGCTCAGTTTCACTGGAAGGATCAGCTCAGTCGATCAGCAGTGAAAACAGCATCTTTGTCTTTGAGTCAGAAAACGCAAAAGTCAGCGAAGCATTGGTTCCTGATCTCAAGCGTTA
>CAZXLW010000021.1:0-64071 GCA_964641465.1 uncultured Pirellulaceae bacterium
TGTTTTGACGGGGGCCATGTTTTCGCGAGCGGTGGTGGTTGTGTGTGCCTTACCGACCAAGCATGCTCTCGCCGCGTTGACCACTCCTCATCCCTCGCGTAAGCATGTCGTTGCGGGGAGTTGGCTTCTTGTTGGAGCCGCGCCAGTAAGCGGAATCAGCGTTTCTCGATATCGACCGAGCGGCTCGAATTCCAACGCGACCAGCGATTCGAAAGCGAGCTGTTGTCCGCGATCAAAAATGGTCTGCCGATCTTGAGGCTTGAAAGCTTCGAAGTTCTGCCGAAGTTGAAACCCGCCCAACCCGAACGCCAGATAGATCGTTGATAACAGCGCAGCGATTCCCAGCGCGATGGCAACGATGACAATTAACGAAGGCGACAGTGGAATCACGACAATTTTTCGTTGGCAGGAAATTGCTCGATGGAAGAAGTATTAGGGTCTCCCCATAGAAACATGGGGTATCGAGGAATTTCAGCTGCTCAAAATCGCGCGGAGCATGGATTCGCAACTATTTCCCGGCGGAATCATGTTGGATCGCAACGATTGACCGCGATTTGCAGTTTGTACATCGCACATCGAAATCGAATATTACACGCCGTAGAATTTCTTGTTGGCACTCTGTTGCGAGATTAGGTGAAGGTTCATGTTGAGCCAGATTCGGCAAGGAGCTCCCGGCTTGGCGGGAGACTTGCTTGCCGAACTACTCGCCGACCTTTGCCTGGAACGCCTGAGCAATTTACGCATTCGATTGCTGCATTCGATTACGCATCTTAAAAATCAAATCAGGCGGCGATTCTCATTCCCGCTCGCTTCTGCATGCGTTCTGCATTCATATTCTGAAACTGCGAAGAATTGCGGGCGAAAATACTGTGCAGCGAAAAATAAATGCCAAGCTGAAAACCATTCTGGCGAATCATCCGTCTAATAAAAGGCAATTAGCAGGACTTTGTGAAACTTCGCTAAGCTGCCCGGGTACAGTCCGTGGGTCCGAGAGACGTTGGGAGAGTGTGTCTTGTCGAGCGAACTTGCTGTTTTAGTTAATCATTGTTTGTCTGGCGATCAAGTCGCCATGGCGCATTTCGTTGATCGCTTTCGAGGTCAAGTCTATGGTCTTTGTTACCGTATGCTGGGTCAGAAAGAGGATGCGGAAGACGCGACGCAGGAGACGATGGTTCGAGTCGTCCGTAATCTGCATCGTTGGGATCAGGACCGAGCGTTTGAGCCCTGGTTGCTGACCATCGCTGGAAATCGTTGCCGAACGCGTTTGGCCAAACGGATTCGTCGTCCGAATCATCTGTCTCTGGAACATCCTCTTGCGGACGATACGGTTCTGAATGAAGAAGCTGAGCAACTGCACGAAGAAATCAAGCTGGCGCTTAATTCGATCCGTCCCGAGTATTGCCGAGCGTTTGAACTATTTCATGAAAAAGAACTTTGTTACGCCGAGATTGCAGAAACCATGCAGATCCCGTTGGGTACGGTAAAGACATGGGTACACAGAGCGAGAAAAGAGATCGTAACGAAACTTCGTAAGCGAGGTGTATTTGGTGATGCAAGATTGCCAACAGTTTGAGCGCCGACTTCAGTACTTGATGGATTCCCGGATTGATCCGGAGACCGATCAATTACTATGCGCCCATTCGGCGATTTGCAATGACTGTCATGAGTCTCTGATGACGTATTCGCTGCTGCATACGAGCTATTTGAAGGACTCTGATTCGATGAAAATCAAGTTGGAGAATCTTGGTTTGCAGGAAGTGTTCCTGCGGCGGAAGCCCAAGTCTGTTGGCCGCAAGTGGGGCTTCGTCGTTGCCAGTATTGCGGCGATCGTCCTGGTGTTTGCGGCATTGGCCGGAAGCAGTCTGTTGCTGCAACTCAATGAAAGTGTTCCGGTTGCTGTCAAGGAATTAGATCGACACGGCTCTGAACGTTCGGTCGTTCCATCCTTTCGCGACATGAGTTTTGAGTCGTTTGTGCGGGTACAGGAGGACCTTGGTCAGAACGATTTGTATCAGCTCTCGACCGATCTACCCGGTTTGCGTCCGCTCAAGGCACTTGCGCATTGCCTGAATTGGGTTCAGCAGTCGTGGTTCGGTGCTGAGCCACTGGATGATGATCAGCCTGCTGCCGGGATCGAGATCGGGGAGAATTACGAAGACGTCAATCGTCTGCACGAAACGATTTTTCTTCAGCTTGCCGCTCGCTGATTGATTTAGCAAATCAGCCGCCACGCGTTAACGTCCGGTTTGCGGTTTTGGTGTCTGGACCGTGGTTGGCAGTGATCGTTCTTTGGTGCGACCCGCACAACCGGTCGGCCCGGGACTTGTGTGCGGTGGCAGTGGACATGCCTTTCGAACCGGGGGCTAACGGACTGCCGCTGATCAGTGGTTTGTGGGATGGCTCCATCTTGGCTTTAAAAACGGGCGTTCAGCCTTCGTTAATCCAACTAATCGTTACAGAAGTTCAATTTGCCTAATTGGATTCCGTTACGTACACGAAAATTCTGGAAATACCCTGCACCTTTACCCACATGTTCTATTTTTACTCGGGCAATTGTCGTCCTGACGATCAAAAACAAACACTGGGGTGAACGAAGATGGCTAAGAAGAAATCAACCAAAACGACAACCGCAAAGAAAGCAACTTCAAAAAAGCAGTTGGAAAAACTTAACGAAACGGGACGCCGCAAGTCAGAAGCGACTCGTGAAGAAGGATTGCCGGATCGTCGTAAGAACAAGCGTCGTCGCCAAATCGACCCAACAACTTGCGAACGCGAATACAACAACTCGGAAATCGAATTCATGCATGCACTAGATGAATATAAGCGTGCAAGCGGCCGCATGTTCCCAACGTGCAGCGAAATCCTGGAAGTCATTGTCGGCTTGGGATACCGTCAGGTTGCTGAGCCAACAGAAGGCTTCGCGTTCGAAAAAGACAGTGATAGCAAAACTGATTCGATGGATTCTGAAGAGGATCTGGATGCAATCGAAAAAGAGCTTGAAGAGCAATTGATGTAACAGTTGGGTGCAGGCAATCTGTATCCAACAGCAACGGTCGTGGCAGCGTTTTCCAACGAAAAACTGAGTGAGCAACGCGAACAGGGCGTCGGTAGACGCCCAAACTGATACGAGCTTCAGTGCTTGCTGGTCCATTCTCATTCGCCCAATGATCAGCACGGAATGCCACAATGGTTTTTGCAATACCACCGACAGGCTAAAGATTTAGGCTGTCGGTTGGTCTTGCGGCCTTCTTGAACTTCGCGTACGTTCCCCGCGTTTTAGTGCACGATGCACACTTCCCCATGGATTGGATTCCGCAGGCGGACCATGCTAACGCTTGAACCTCGAACGAAACGACTGGCTAACCTGGCCTTCGTGTTGATGTGGATCAGTATTTTTGCTGGCTGCAACCTTGCTGCGCAACGGCAAAATCGTATTGGCCGCCAGGCGTTTGATACCGGGCAGGTCGCACAAGCGATCAATCGATTTCAACGGGCCCTGAATTTGAATCCCAACAATTCCGACGCCTACTACAACCTTGCCTCCACGTACTACCAACTGGGAAATCAGTCTCAAAATCAACAGTGGGTTGGGCAAGCCGAGCAGCTGTATCGGCAAGCGATCGCGCTCAACGATCAGCATGTTGACGCGCACCGTGGACTGGCGGCGTTGCTAGTGGAGACGAAACGCGAGAAATTTGCGTTTGATCTCGTAGACGACTGGCGGCAGCGTTATCCGCAATCGGCAGAGCCATTGATTGAAATAGCTCGGCTGTATCAGGAATATGGCGACAATCGACGAGCGACCGATTTTCTTTCGGATGCGGTTCGCCTGGACACCCAAAACGTAAGGGCATTGAAAGCTCTCGGTCACGTGCGAGAGGCCCAAGGGCAACTGGGGCTGGCTTATGAGAATTACAGCCGGGTTCTGCAATTGGATGGTTCTCAAGCGGACGTTGCTCAACGCGTTCAGCAAATCGCCACTCGCTTGGCGCAGCAACCGCAAAACCTGACAACTCGATAGTGTGTTTTTACACGGCTCTTCTCTACAGCTCGTAGCTTGCTACCAGCATCGCTTCTATTGGGCGGCCAGGGCAGCTTGAGTAAATACTGGGGAAAAGTTCGCCGTTATTGGGTGGTTTTTTTCGGAGACTTGTTTCTCCATGCGTCGAATTAACACGCAATGAATTTTATTGCAGTCGCCGGCAGACTAGAGACGATTTCTTTCAAACTGGGCGAGCGTGCGGTTCACCGAGTTTACGCCGTTATCAATGGTGCCTAAACTGCCTTATTGATTTTGGCTACTGTAATTCAGCAATCCCAATACGAACAGGAACGCAATGATGTCAACAACGGCTACAAAAGTTGACGGTTCATCGAAAGCTGGCGCGAAAGAGATTCGCATCGTTGTTCTGGACAACATTGCCAATGAAGGCCACGAGATACTCGAATCGACTGCGGGTGTGACGTACGAAGTTCACACCGGATTGTCTGGCGAAGAGCTTCGCAAGACGCTGTCCGAATTTGACGGTGCCGTTTGTCGCAGCGGTGTGAAAATCACGGCCGATGCGCTTCAGGGAAACACTCGACTGAAAGGGATCACCCGGGCAGGAGTCGGTACGGACAATATCGACAAGGTGGCTGCCACGAGGCAAGGCATTGTGGTCATGAACACGCCGACCGGAAACACGGTTAGCACGGCGGAGCATACGATTGCTCTGATGCTTGGCCTTTCACGGAATATTGCGCCTGCGTATGCGAGCTTGATTGAAGGTAAATGGGATCGCAAGAAGTTCTCTGGCAAGCAGCTATTGGGCAAGACGTTGGGGATCGTTGGGCTGGGCCGGATCGGGCAGGAAGTTGCGATTCGCGCCAAAGCCTTTGGCATGAATGTCGTCGGATACGATCCGTTTCTTTCGAAGCAACAAACGGAGAACCTGGGGATTACTCCAGTCGAAAACGTAGATGATTTGTTGCCGCTGGTGGATTACTTGACTGTCCATACGCCGCTCACGGAAGAAACCAAAGGCATGATTGGCAAAGAACAACTCGCCAAATTCAAACCAGGGGCGCGGCTGATCAATTGTGCTCGGGGCGGTATCTACGAAGAAGCTGCGATGGTCGAAGGATTGAGATCCGGGCAGCTCGGTGGCGTTGCACTTGATGTGTATGCCGTTGAGCCATGTACCGACAGCCCGTTGTTCGGAATGCCTGGCGTTTTGTGTACGCCTCACTTGGGTGCCAGTACAGAAGAAGCACAGATTCAGGTTGCCGTTGAAGCCGTCGAGTTGCTGATCAACTTTTTGCAGACGGGCGAGGTTCGACATGCGGTCAATACAGTCGCGATGGACCCGGCGACGTTGGATCGAATTCGAGGCTACCTCAATGTGTCGTATCGGCTTGGTGTTTTTCTGGCCGGTTGGCATAGTGGAGGAGTCGAGCAAGTCAGTATTGAGTTGCAAGGCGAAATAGCGAACGAAGACCAGCGAATTCTAAAATCAGCGTTCTGTGCTGGCCTGTTAAGTAAAGTCGCCGACAATGTTTCGATTGTGAATGCGGAAGCGATTGCAGTCGACCGCGGAATCACGGTGGCGGCCAAGTCGACTCCAAAGCACGGCGCGTTTGCGAGCGTGGTGGCGGCAGAAGTTGTCGGTGGCGACCGAACATTGCAAGCGGCCGGTACCGTGTTCGGCAAGAATATGCCTCGGCTGATTCGTCTGGGTGACTATCCGACCGACGCATTCATGGACGGTACCGTGTTGATTTTCATGCACCGAGATATCCCTGGTGTCATTGGGAACGTGGGCAGCGTTCTGGCCAAAGCAAACGTCAATATTGCCCAGATGGCAGTTGGACGTCGCGATGGTACGAGTGGTGGTCCAGCCATTGGAGTCTTGAATCTGGATACAGAGGCTCCCAGTGCCACGATCGACCAAGTTTCCGGACTCGACGGAATTGACTCCTGCGACTTGATTTCGCTACCAGCCAAAGGCGAATTCCCAGAGTGGTTGCAATAGTCCATACGTATGCCCAATGGCACTTACTTCAGGTACGAATTTCGATTCGTGAACAGTTTAACGACAAGCCGGAAGGCGACCGTGTTTCCCTACCTAACGCCAATCGCCGACGCCTGCCAATCGCCGACGCCTGCCGGCTAATCGTTAAACAGGACAAGCATGAAAACCAGCTTGCGAATTGTCTTCCTAACATCGTTGGCGTTGATGCTGACGATCGCAGTTGTGATCGGGTGTTGGCGACCGGGGCTGTTGCGGTCTCAGCCAAATGCAGGCCACCAACTCGGCGGTGACTTGCTGGCCGATATTCCTGGTAACACGATCGAAGCTTTCGAAATCGGAATTCGAGACCACGAAGCATCTCCGGAATGGAAATACTCCGAATGCGATATTCGGGAAACGGCTGATCATCGTTTAATCGTTTTTCACGACTGGGATCTTTCAAATGTTCCCAATTCGGAATTCAACCAAAAAGTGCTTGGCGAGAAGGTGGGCGACCAGCCAGTCAACGAACTTACGCTTGAGCAATTGCAAGCTCTCCAATTGCAGGGAGGTCAGCGGATTCCCGTACTGGAAGAAGTCTTGCAGGCCGCGGTGCGGATTCGGCCCGCCAAACCAATTTTACTCGAAATCAAACTGTTGCATTCAGACGATGCGCGACATCGAATGATCGAATTGGCAAAACGCTTTCGTGATCAGCACCATTTGGAGATTCAATTCTTAGCGTTTGTCCGAAACATAAATCGCTCTTTCGACGAGCCTGGAATGTGGCTTAAACGATTTTCGAGTGCGGGTTTTCGAGTCTATCAAGTTTATCGTCCAAAGACCGAGGAATACGATCTTTGCAAGACTTGGGGCGAATGAGTTGATTCGCATTCCAAAAAAAGAGATCGGTTGGCGGATTCCAACCGATCTCTAGCAATTCTTCATGTCGCATTGATCGTGCTGTTGGCACAATTGCGCGTTTGCTAATTTGCACTAGCGAACGGTGCGATCGACAATTCGCTTGGCAGCGTCTCGCCCGCCCCATCCGAAAGCAATCGCTGCGGCGAGACCGATGCCGCCGAGCAAAGATCCGAATGCTACGTTGACGATGGAGGCGGAAAGCCCCATCTGTTGCAGCGCGAATCCGCCGGCGAAGATGATGATCGCGATTCGAGCTACGGTTGCCAGTTGAGTCGCATTCTCGATGCCTGAATCACGTACCAGTTTGGCGGCCCCGCTGGCGAGATACATTCCGATGGCAAAAATTGCCAGGCCGACCAGGACCTGCGTGGCGAATCCGACAAACGTTTCCACGTGGCCGGCGAAGCTTTCCAAACCCATCATCGGCAAGGCTTGCATGGCAGAAAGCAACACGATCGCGATCAAGACGACTTTCCCACCCAAGCGTGAAGGAGACGACTCCGATGAGCTGGACAGGTTCAGGCCTATCTTTTGTGGCATTTGGTCGAACCCGATTCCGGCCAAAAGATCTTCTACCAGCCCAGAGACGACCTGTCCGACAAACCAGGCGATACCTAACACGATCGCCGCGCCAATGAAGCCTGGGATCAAAGATGTGACTTTGCCCAGCACAGCACTTGCCGGCTGAGTCACCGCGTCAATGTCCAACGTGTTCAATGCCGCCACGATGACTGGCATCAGGATTAGTGCGTAGACGATTACGCCCAACACATCCGACAGCTTCCGTTGGCTGAGCGAATCACCAAGACCGAATCGACTTGCTAGTGAATTTACGCCAAGTGACGCGGCCAGATTGGAAATGACTTGGCGAATGATTTTCGCGATGAAGTTTCCGATCAATAGAATGATGCCCGCTCCAAAAATGTTTGGAAGGTAATTCAACGCTTTGGTAAACATTGACTGAACCGGCTCCAGCAGGCCAGGCATTTGCAGCGCTCCGAGGATCGCCGGGAGGAACAACGCAAGGATTCCCCAGTACGCCGCGTCTGGAAGTGTTTCGCTTAGTTTCGTGTCCGAGTCAGCCGATGGAATTTCTTCTGTAGACTGGCTGGTAAAAACTTCTTCGCTACTATCGCCGATGTCGAAGATGCCGTCTTCGTCTTCGACATCCAAGCCGTCATTGGCAACGTCCTGGACTGTTGAGGCGACGGCTTGGGCATCTTTTCCCAGCGAAGCGAGGCGTGTGTCGATATCGGCGGCATCGAGTGTCTTCTTGAGCACTTCTCGTCCGAGTCGAGCCAATACGTAAGCGATCACTCCCAGTATCCCTGCACTGAGAACTCGAGGCGCGAATTCAAATATCTGGCTCAGGAACGAGTTCAAAGGCTCCGAGACAACGGGCAGGTTCAACACGTTGAAGAATGTCACCAGGACGAATGCCATCAGCAGGTAGAACACCACCTTGGAGATGATGGTGCTTGCGTCGAATGCTCCGTCGGCCGAAACCAACTGCCCCATCTTGGCCCCGAGACCGCTCTTGTTCATAGCCATCTTGATTCCACGGGCAATCAGGTGGGCGAGAATCCAGCCTATGATAAGAACGCCAGCGGCGGTCAAAATCCCAGGAAGGTAAGTCCCGACCTGGGTGGAAATGTTCTGTAATAGACTATCCATGAGTATCTCCTTGGGTAGTAGATAAGCGAAAGCAAGGCACAGCATTTTCGCGAAAGCGAGGTGCAGGACTATTCGCAGAATGGAACTTATTGATTTTGAAGCGCTCGGAGGAACGCTTGATCCTGTTCACTTAGTTGATTGATTTCGCATTCAAAACGATTACGATTCTTGTCGATGAACTCGACTTGTGTTCCGCGGAATTTGACGAACGCCATTTCGATTACTTTACCGTTGTGGCCGGTCCAGTTGCGGAATACAAGGGAACTGTTCGCGGGATTGTTGTCGTCTTGCACGTTGGTCGTTGCGTCGAGCGTCAGTGTGTTATCATCGACGCGAAGTACTTCGGTGTCACGCTTTTCTGCGGCGGCGACTCGGTCGGAAAGTTGAGCAAGTTTTTTCTGAAGCTGATCGAGGGCGGTTTGTTTCCTGAACAGGTCCAAGCGAAGTTCTTCAGTTGTGCGGGTTTGCTTTGCCACCGTATCGGAAAGTGATTCCAGTTGTTCGCTAGAAACGTCTTGCGTAGTCGCTTGGGCAGGTGCTTTAAATTGCGACGCGCCAAGTTCTATTTTTTGCATTCTTGCATCGAATTGCTTTTGCAGTTCGCTTAGTCGTGAATCGAATGCCTGATTGACTGCTGTAAATTGTGAGTCGCTCGTAGCAACGCCGCGGTTTCCGGATCCATCGTTCGAAACGTCACCGTTCTCCGCCGCAGGTTGATGCAAATCTGTCTCATCGCTCCCAGTCGAATTTTCTCCATTGCCCGAATCTGATTTCGCGCCGAGCAACGAAGACTGCTGCTGTTTGTCAGCGCTGTAAGATTTGTTGGCTGGAAAATAGGCTAGGTAAATGCTTCCCAACAACCAGGAAAGCAGCAAAATCATTCCTAACAGCAGGACAAGGAAGTCCAACGAAAAGCCGTCGCGTTGATGTTTCTGGTACATGTAAACTTGGGTGGGATAAGTTCGGTTGCACAAAGAAGAATAACAAAGAAGGAGCCTGATTGTAATCTTCAAATGCGTCTGGCAAAGTGGAAATCGCAGACCACTCGGGTAGATTGTCTGCTCTGGGCACAATGTGACCAGCGAGTCGACTACTTACTTACCCGTTTACGAAACGAGTTGTAAAGCGTTGGAGTAGTTCAGGTGTGGCGTCTGCCGGTTGGCAAGTCACGATTGAGTCTTGTTCGCAAACGCAATCGCCTGGTTGGCGACTTTGACGGTTGAGCAAAGTAGGATTGCTTGGTCGTCAGGTAGTTCATCGACGATGTCCCGTGACTGAGTTTGCGAACGTTTGAAAGCCTCAGCATGACGCGAATGTTGTTTTGCCTGAGGCCGTGTTTTTTAACCTGTCAGATTGAAGTCGTTCGTTCGTTGCAGCGAGTAGCTCGTTGCTGCGAGTATTAACGATTATTCGGATAATCATTGCCCTTGTTTCGCTGGATTTACCCCGAATTGAGTAGCGATATTGAAGTAGAGTTCAAAAGAAGCTCTCCCTGCGCGAAAACTGACCCAACCGCCGCAAATCTATGCCAAGAAAACGCCTGAACAATCGACCTTCGAACGAACTAGATTTCTCCAACCTTGAGCCTCGCCAGCTCTTGGCCATTTCATTCAACCCTTCAACGGGTGATTTGAATCTGATTGGAACGGCCGCCGATGACACTGCCCAGGTAACCATTGAAGACGGTACCGTGCGTGCCGAGCTTAACGGTGAAGCGGAAACGTTTGAGCTTAGCTCAATTCAACAAGTCCGTTTCTTTGGCTACGAGGGAGCGGACCAGTTCGTCAATCAGACGGCGATTTCGGCGACTGCGCACGGCGGTGATGGGAATGATTCGTTGATTGGTGGAGCGGCCGATGACCTGCTCAGCGGTGGGAACGGAATGGACAGTCTCACTGGCGGAGGTGGTGCCGACATTCTCAGTGGCAACAACGGAAACGATGTCATCGACGGTGGTGTTGGAAACGATACGATCTACGGTGGCCACGACGACGACAACTTGATGGGTGGTGGCGGAGAAGATTTCATCGCTGGTGGTGCCGGCGATGACTCGATCGAGGGTGGAACCGAAAATGATCTGCTAAGTGGGAATGCTGGAAACGACATTATCGCTGGCGGAAACGGCGAAGATACGATCTATGGAACCGCAGGCGCTGATACTCTGCATGGCGGTGCGGATGCGGACTTTATCACCGGTGGCGGAGACGATGATACGATCAACGGAGGGGACGGCAACGATCGGCTAAGTGGAAACGCAGGTGTCGATACGATTCATGGCAACGGAGGCGACGACACCGTTTATGGCGGCGAAGAAAACGATTTGTTGTTCGGTGATGACGGTGCCGACGCCGTTTATGGTATCCAGGGAGCGGATGTTATTCACGGTGGAGCAGGCAACGACTGGTTGATCGGTGGCGATGGAAACGACGTTGTCCACGGTGGAACCGGAGACGATTTGTTGAGTGGGAATAATGACGACGACGAACTCAACGGTGACACCGGTGAGGATACATTGTACGGCGGCAACGGCGCGGATGCGTTGTTCGGCGGAGGGCAAAACGATTTCGTTGCTGGTAACGCCGGTGACGACTCGCTGGATGGAGGAGATGGAAACGACACGTTGAGTGGCAACGGAGGCGAAAACCAACTGTTCGGCGGTAGTGGAGACGACACGCTCTACGGAGGATTGCTGGTAGATTCGTTGTACGGTGACGACGGCAATGATGAGCTGTTTGGCTTTGGTGGTGATGATCTCCTGTTCGGCGGTGACGGTGGAGACCTGTTGCGAGGTGGCGTTGGCAATGACCGGCTCTATGGAGAATCGGGGGTCGACAACTTGTTTGGAGGTGGCGGCAACGATGGTTTGTTCGGAGGCATTGGCGGTGGCGATCAGTTAAGCGGAGAAGGTGGTTCGGATCGGTTTCTGCTCTGGGCCGGCGACACGATGGTCGACCGAGACGAACTGGAAGGACAGCTCGAATTTCAGAATCGAACCAGCAGTTGGAACGAAGCAGAAATTCAGATTGTTGATGCGGGACTACATTGGCTGCAGGAACAAGCTGGCACGTCATTGATTATTCGTGACAGTCTCGACACGGATCCGGTGCTCTATACGAAGTGGGATGATTTGGGTGGAGCGGCGGGAATCAACTTTCTGTCTTACTATGGGTCCCCGCAAACGGGTTTTGTCTACGATCGCGAAATTCGATTCCTGGAGTGGGATGAAAGTATCGAGTTCTACAACGATCAGGCGATCCAAACGGCGATCCACGAAGTCGGTCACTCATGGGATTCAACGGAAGAAATCGACAATGTGTTGTCCGGTGAGGGGCATTTGTGGAACGACTTTGTGGCGATTAGTTCCTGGACGCAAGAGAATCCGAACTCGTCTGAATTTACCCAGGGTTTCGACCAATTCGAATCTTGGTGGTATCACAACGACGCGACGTTCGCGTACGACTATGGACGCACGAACCCGCATGAAGACTGGGCAACTGTTTTCCAAGCCGCGTACGAGTCTTACGATGCCCCAGGTTTCTCATCGAAACTAGCAATTTTTGATCAGCTGATGGCCGCGTTTCAATCTGCATAAGCAACAGCTTTTGCGTTCGCTGCGACAATCCGGCCGCTGTTAGAGCGAATGTGCAGATGTCCGTTAGTCTTCGTCATCTGTTGCTTCTTGCTTCCGTTCGATGTAATTGACGAGGAGCCCTAGCGAAGCCCCGAAAACGATTCCTCTTTCGACTCGTGGTGCAAACACGATTGTCGCAACCATAGTGGCGATCGCTACCGCTCCCTGAATCGGCTTTTGCTGGTACGTGTGCCAGATCTCTTTAAATTTGAGTAATCGAATCACTGCCACGATGATGATCGCTCCCAGCGCGGCTTGAGGCAGCGGGCTGAGGAGAGGCGTTAGCCAGAGCATACTCAGGACCACCGCGCCTGTGATCATGCCGCTCCATGAAGAAGTCGAGCCGGCAAATTTGTTGATCGACGTGCGGGAGAATGATCCTCCGACCGGGTAACCTCCGATTAGTCCCGACATGATGTTGGCTAAGCCGCCGCCACAAAGTTCGCGGTTAGGATTCCACGTCAGGTTTTCTTCTTCCATTAGTGTCATTGCAATCGACGCCGGTTCAGCGAACCCAACGAATGCAATGACAATACCTGGGAAAAGCAATGTGGGTAGATGTTGGAGCGGGAGGTTTAAACCGAGTGCCAGGAACCCTCCCGGCAATGCACCGACCGTCGCGCCCTCGTAACCGCGCAGCATGCTATACAGAATTGCGGCGATCACTGCGATAAAAATCGATGGGAACAGCCGATGGATCTTCCGACCCCAATAGGCGATCGAGCCAGTTGCCAATGCGACGATGATTGCCTCCAGCGACCATCGGAAGCTGACCACTGACATTGCGGCTCTGACAAGCACGTGGGACTCCGAATTATCGGTTCCCAGTGTTTTGGAAAGCTGAGAAGATATGATCAAGATCGCAGCGGCGGTAGTAAACCCAAGGACAACAGGCTTGGAAAGCAGCTTGGTAAAAGCACCCAGCCGTGCCAGCCCCAGCAGCAGTCTGGTAATCCCGACGATGAGAGCCAAAATAGCTGCTGCCCCCAACATCGCGCCCGGAGTCTGAAAGCTCACAGATGCCAACGCACCGGCCGTCAGCAAGCTGGCTAACGCGGTCGGGCCGGTTTGGATCCATGGGCAGGAAACGAGCGGTGCTGCTACGAGCAGAGGAAGGGTCGCCGCAAACAGACCACACGACGGCGGCAAACCAGCAATCGTCGCGTATGCGATTGATTGCGGGATTAAAACCAATGCGACCGAGAACCCGCCGATCCAATCACCAGAAGACGGTCGTTTCGAGAAAAAGCTGGCAACCGGGTTCACTTTACGTTCACGTAAGCCTTTCTCGCTCTTGATTGAGCTGGTAATCGCGCCGGTTCGCGCCGAAGTTCGCGATTACAAGGCTGGCTCCGGGCAGGCATTGAATTCAGAAGAACGCAGCCTACCCGACAGTACCGTGACGACAAACATCAACTCGGTTTGGCAAGATCGCTGATGTTAGAATAATTGTCTGTCGGGCCAGGATTCTTACGCTGGTGCCAGTGTTGGTAGGCAATTTTCAGCGCACAAAAAAAGCCGTGCAAATCACACAAGCACGGCTTTCTTGATTTTTTTCTACTAGCGTCGTCGACGAGCAACCATTCCGGCTGCACCCGCGATCAGAATCAATGCACTCGTTGGTTCTGGAACCTGGGATGGCAAAACCAAAACGTTAGCCGAACCAAAGATAGGGTTTAGTTCATTTCCCTGGTCGACGATCAAGCCTTCGCCACCAAGAAGAAAGATGTCTGCTGATCCCTCGCCAAGAACTTCGAAGTCGATGGCTGCGAACAGGAATGCCGACGAACTTGGGTCGTGGCCCGTGTCTTCAAACTGTAAATCTCCGCCGATAGCTTGGCCGGGTAGAATTCCGGTACCTTCGTTAACTGAGAAGGCGTTCAGTTCGTCGATGAATCCGGCTGTAATTCCAGAACCCGATGAGCTGATTCCAGTCGATTGCCAGCGAGTGTCAACGGCGATGTCAGTCCCATCAACAACGATATCCGGGTTGAAGATGGTTGCACCAGTGAATGCAATCACATCTGTATCTGTATTCGTGATATCAAGAAATGCGCCAGTGTCGATCTGGAACGATTCGTTAACCCAGATAAATGCAGTTCCTGAATCGCCAACTTGGAGATTCATGTTCATCGTGTTGGTCGCCGCACCGCCGTCCCCAAAATCCGAGAACGAAACGAAAATATCAGCCACTCCAGCTGAGGCGATTGCGGGGATTACAGCCAAGGCTGCAATGACCGCAAGTTTCAAAAACGTCTTCACAAAATTCTCCTGATGTAATTCATGTTGTGTGATTTAGGTGGAGTGCTTGCAAATGTCGCAAATTCCACAGGTTCAGAATAATCGTTATTATCGACACGTCAAACGAATCCACGATAATTCTGGTAAACAAGGGGCTATAGGCCGTTCTGCCCATTTTTTGGACAATATCAAGCTGCAAGGCATAAAAAAAAGCCGGCTCAAAAAGCCGGCTTTGTGTTCAAATCTGCGTCAAATGTTATCGTTTGCGTCGAACAAGTCCAAGACAACCGAGGATACCAAGAACGGCAGCTCCCGTTGGCTCAGGAATTTGACTGGAGTCGATGACGTTCAGAGTTGCTCCACCGAATGATGGGGTAAGCAAAACACCATCTCCGACGATCGGAGCACCTTCGCCAAAATTCTCAGATGCCGAAGCGTCAAATGCTGATGTCCCGACAGCGAGGATGTCAAAATCGACTCGGCCATACAAGTAGCCAGAACCTGGAACGAATAACGCGTCTGTAAACGTACCCGTTCCATTGGTCGCGTCTGCAGCATCATCCAAATTTGCTGGATTGCCGTTGATTCCGGTTTCGATTACCGCAAATCCTCGTATTCCTTCGAGGCCGCTGTCAGAAACGATTGCCAAACTGTCATTTGCGTCGAGAGACGATTGGTCCCATCTTTCGCCAACAGCAACGCCTGGTTGGAATTCGATGTCAGCGTTGAATACCTCAAATCCCGTTACAGCAGCAACGCTGGTGTTGCTATTCACGAAATCAAGAAACGCTCCGGTAATGTTTTGGCCATCATTGATCCAGATGTACGCTGATCCAGATGTTACTCCAGACGCTAGATCAAATGTACCATTTGTGTTCGTTGGAGCATTGGCACCGTCTGCCAAGTCCGAAAACGACACATAGAAGTCCGAAATACCTGCATTTACCGTCGAAGCCACGGCAAAAGTCAGTACAACGAACAGCGAAGTAAACTTGTGTTTCATAGGTCTCTCCTTTAACCACTGGTTATCAGGGTGTGTACACTGAGAATAACTTTAAATTCTCCAATAGCAACTAGTTAGCAGCACATAAAACTACTTTCATTTTGTGGATGAGTCTGTTCAGCATGGAATCCGGAGAGAATCACATAAGAAAGTCATCAATAGCTTGGTTTCTCGCATTCTTGACTCGATCATCGGCAGCAATTTGCGAGTCTTGATTTCTTTGGTGTTGATTTCCGCTAACACAAAGAAGTCTTTCCGTTTCAAGTCCTCAATCAGCGGGTGATCTTTATCAAAATCGCGCGGAGGTCGTTTCAGTTTCTCGCCACTGAATTCGAAGTGCTGGGCCATTTTTTTCCCGTTTGCAATTCGCTTCCACCGCTGTGGTTGTTCAACAAGCTGGTTGCGGATTTTGGCCAAGGCTTTGCTTTCTGGGCGCCAGATCCCGGCTCCGAAGAAAGATTCGGTCGGTTCAATATGAAGGTAGAACCCGGGCGCGTGGACGTCTCGGCCCATTTCGTGCCGAAAGTGAATGCCGATATTGGTTTTGTAGGGCGTCTTGTTTTTCGCGAATCGCGTGTCTCGATAGATTCTCATCAGCGAACCACCCGTACGTTTGGGGATGGCTTGGAAGTACGGGGAGACTTTTTTGAGAATTGGCTGCATGGCCTCGATAAAACTGAGGCTGTCGCCTAGCAGGTCCGATTCATAGCGATGTTTGTTCTCGTTAAACCAATCGCGATTATTGTTGTTTTTGAGTTCCTTTAAGAACTTGATCGTTGCATTTGAGAACCCCTCAAACGAATCACTCATCATCAGATTCCTTTTCCTGGTTGTCTTTGTTGCCGTTAGACAGGCAGTATATGTGCTGTTCGCCTCGCAATATTATCTGGTCGTCAACGATCGCCGCCGAAGCACTGAACCGATCGTTAAGCCGATTTACCGCGATTGTCTCTGGTTCTTTACCTGTCGTTAGAACGGCTGTCGTTCCAGAACGATCGGTGACGTAGATGTGCCCTGCCGAAGACACCGGTGACGCATAGATTTCATTCATACTACCAAGTCGAAACGGTCCAGTTGGTTCTTCGCCAGTTTCAGCAACGAGCCTGGTCAGGATCCCCTGGTAGTGCCGCAGGAAGTACACATGCTCATCAACCAACAGCAGCGAAGGTACATACGGCGTTCGAGCTGTGCGGCTCCAAACGACGTTGGTTGAACTCGTGATATCGCCTTTTGCACCGGCCAGCCGGATCGCCAACATCTGGCGTTTTTCGTAGCTGCTGCCAACAAAGACCATTCCTTTATTGGCAACGGGACTCGCCACGATGTTGTGGCTCATGCCGCCACATTGCCAAATGACTTCTCCGCTGCTGAGGTCGTAGGCGCGAATGCGATTCGTACCTGGAACAATCAGTTGCGGGGTGCCTTCGTGTTCGACCACGATCGGGGACGACCAGGACGTGATTTCTTCACGATCCTGTTTCCACATCGTTCGACCATCTGATTTGTCGACAGCGACAGTGAAAGACTGCCCTTCGTGATCCCAGTTTACCGCGATTGTGTTCTTGTGCAGGACGGGAGTCGCTCCCTCGCCGTGCCCATGTTTGGTGTTCATTTTGCCGAGCTGTTTTTTCCAAACGAGCTGGCCGTCGAAGTCGAGGCAATACATGCCGTACGTCCCGAAAAAGAACCACACATGTTCGCCGTCGGTGACTGGTGACGCCGACGCGAGACTGGCCGACACATGAGCGCCTTCATGCGGGATTGCCTGGTGGAGTACTTTTTCCCAAGCGATTTTCCCGTCCGATTGACGAATCGCGAGACCGACAAATTCGAACTTGCTGCTGACCATCTTGTTGTCATGAGCTCCCGGAGCAGTGTCCGGGCGAGGTTCGAATGGATCGCCGATTTCCCGTGCGAGTGTAATGAAAACCATTCCATTGGAAACGACGGGCGAAGAATGTCCCAGCCCGGTCAATTTCGTCTTCCACTTGACGTTTTCCGTTTCGCTCCAGCGAGTCGGCGGATTCGATTCGGGAGCCACTCCCGTCATCAAAGGCCCTCGCCATTGCCTCCAATCGTCTGCCGTTGCGGTGTTAGCCAAAATCGAAACGAACAGGAAAGCTGCCAGTCCAACAAACCAAATTGCGAGTCTTCCGAAAAGCATCTTCATACGTACCACCGCGAAATCTAGAACACGTCTTGCCTGAGTGTTTTAGTGTAGCGTTTCGAGTTCTTGATGTTGACCGAAGTGCGCCGCCAAATTGGCTTAGTCGCATTCGGGCTTCAAGCTAACGCTTCAATCCAACATCGTACGTAAATAATGACAGAAAGGTTTTGCGAACATCAATTGGCGAAGCGGTTGTTGAACTCTGCCATTTCGGCGCGACTACCGACGATTAACGGAGTTCGCTGGTGGATCCCGTTCGGTTGGATGTCAAGAATTCGCTGTTTTGCGTCCGTTGCGACTCCACCTGCCTGCTCGGCGATGAACGCAATCGGGTTGGCTTCGTAAAGCAAACGCAATTTTCCAGCGGAGTGCGTTTTCGTTGGTGGGTACATGAAGACGCCGCCTCGCAACAGCGTGCGATGGAAATCGGCCACCATTGAGCCGATGTAGCGGGAGCTGTACGGGTGATTGAGTTGCCCGGTCCTGATGTACTGAATGAAGTCGATGAAATTCTGCGGGAAGTTATCTCGATAGGCTTCATTCACTGAATAATATTCACCTTGGTTTGGCATTTGGATATTCTCGTGGCTCAGCACGAACGCTCCCACTGCTGGGTCGAGCGTAAAGCCATGCACTCCGTTACCGACGGTGTAAACCATGACCGTCGATGATCCATACACGACATAGCCGGCAGCGATTTGTCGTCGGCCCGGTTGCAATATCCAACGGGTCGGGTCGTCGAAGCTGGCACCTTCCGGGCGGCGAAAAATCGAAAACGTCGTCCCGACGCTGACGTTAACGTCGATGTTCGATGAGCCATCGAGCGGATCGAAAACCACTGCATATTTCGCATCTGGAGATTGATGCGGCATGATGATCGGCTTTTCGTTTTCTTCCGAAGCCAGGATCCCAACGCTTCGCCGCGAGCCCAGCCCTTGAATCATGGCTTCGTTGGCGTATACATCCAGCTTTTGTTGGACCTCGCCCTGGACATTCTCTGATTCCAACGAGCCAAGAATGTCGGTCAATCCAGCTCGGCGAACCTGAGCCTGAATTTTCTTTGTGGCCAGGGTGATTCCAGAAAGCAGGAATGAAAATTCGCCGGAAGCACCAGGAAACCGTTGCTGTTGCTCGAGAATATGTTGCTGAATTGTGATGGCGGTCATCGTTACCTCATTGGCTTGAATGCAACAGGTAAAACATCGGCATTTTCGCGGTCGCGGTACCGATGATTTAGGATTCGACGAAGCGAGTTTTGGTAGGTGAAATTGGTGGTTCCAAATAGAACGATCAGGATGGATAAACCACAGTGATCAATACCTTAACTGGAACTCTCGTCGATAGAAACAGTAAGGTTTACCGGACGAGTGATCTTTTCGGCCAGCATCGCGAGGGCAAAGGCGGGGCCGACGGCGGAGATTTCGGCCGAATTGCCATGTTCGTCAAATAGTGAAGCGAGTGAACGGATCCCAGTGCCAGGCTTGGCAGTCGTTCCCGGCACGTCAGATGTGGCCCGCGTACTGCTTGTATCGCTTAGAAGGATCTCCTCCGCGATCCACTCCCCTTCCCCGGCCAGGACCCATTCTTTTGCTCGCGGGTGCTGGTTGCCGATCCGCTGCATGGCGTGTGCGATTTTTTTGCGATGAAGATCAGCGATTTGTTGAGCCAACGATCGGATTTGGTCGTCCGACAGGTCCATCTCGTCGCAGCAGACCATTTTGGCCAGTCGTCTTTTCGCGGCCGCCCGAGTGCTTTCGCGACCATCAGCTGTGTGGCCCGAATCTGCGGACTCCGAAGTCTTGCCGAGCACGATATAGACATCCAGCATCGTAGCAAACAACTCGTTGGCAACACCGACTCGTGATTCGCCGATCGTGACGGAGTCGCAAATCGAACATACCGGCGTTCGATTAACGCCCACGTAAAGTAACTCCCCATGCGCCAAACGTGAGAAATCAGTTTGCCCGCGTGTTGCCGGTTTGCCGTTTAGGATTGGGGTCAGGTCCGTCGTCGTCGAGCCAACATCGACCACGATACATGTTTTCACGTGATGGGCGACGAATGCTGCCAGCGCATGCCAGTTAGAGGCTGCGGTTTGCTGCCAAGCCCGTTTTGCGGTCGCAAGCTCAACGAGCTCACCAGTCGTTTGATAGAACCTGGGATGTTTCGCGTCCGCTACTTTCGCAACAGCGTTGCAGATAAAGTTGACACCGTGTTCTCTGGACTCGAAACAATCAGCTAACTCACCGGTCATCGTGACTGCGAGACGATCGAACGGTTCAATTTGTAACAGCAGTTGCGAAATCTGATCTGATAATTGATTCGGATGTTTCCAAAGCTGAAACGTTGTTGCAGCCAATTCATGCGAAGTCGCTGCCTTAAGATTCGCGCCTCCGATGTCGATGCCAGCCCAAACTCCCATGATTCCTCGCATTCGAAATTTTGACTTAGATCAGGTCTCGCAACGCGGGTTCCAAATCGGGGTGTTGAAACTCGAATCCGTCACGAATCGCAGCTTCCGGAACGACGCGATGTGAGACAAACAGGCTGTTGGCGAATTCGCCCATCGCGATTTTCAAAGCGAACTTTGGAGCGGGCAGGAACGCCGGACGTCGTAAGACAGAAGCCAGACACCGGGTGAATTCTCGATTCGTCACGGGGGTCGGGGCGGTTGCGTTGTAGACTCCCTTGGCATTCGAATCGGTGGCTGCCCAATGAAACAAGCCAACCAGGTCGTCCAGGTGAATCCAGGGGAAATACTGCCGGCCGTTGCCGAGCGGACCTGCAAGCCCGGTACGAAAAATTGGCAGCATCTGCTTCAACGCACCACCGTCGGGCGAAAGCACGATTCCAATTCGCAAGATCACAACCCGTACGCCAAGCTCCTCCGCTTTCCGAGCCTCGTTTTCCCATTCGTCGCAGAGATCAGCCAGAAAACCACTTCCGGGACCTGCCTTTTCGTTGATTTCCTGGTTGCCACCGTCCCCATAAAAACCAACAGCCGAAGCCGATACGAGGACGTCAGGCTTGCGGGCCATAGACTCGATTGCGGCTATCAGTGATCTGGTGCCGAGAATTCGACTATCGCGCAGGCGTTTCTTTTTCTCGGCAGTCCAACGCCCAACGATCGGTTCGCCCATCAGGTTGATGACGGTCGAGAGCGGTTCTGCGGCTTGAAGATTAGGCGGATTTTCGACAGCTGGCCACTCGATAAAATCAGTCGCACTGTCGCCCAACGTTTGTTTGGCCCGACTTACGTTCCGGCTCGTGACGCAGACATTTTGAAACTTACTGATCAATCGCCGGCCGACCAAACCAGTTGCGCCGGTGACGAGAACTTTGTTTTGATTCATACCGAAATGGTACTTCAACCACTCAACCGCGGACCAGCCCTGGTTTGATATCAAGGTCCAATGACTCAAAAAGTCCTGCCCGGAAACGTTCGACTGCGATGGCCCCCATGACGGCGTTGTCCGTGCAAAGGTTCATTGGAGCAATGATCAGTTCTATGTTCTTGCTCTCGCAGGCGGACTGCATCTGCTGTCGGAACCATTTGTTGGCTGCCACACCGCCGCCGATGCATAGCCTGTTGATTTGGTTTTGTTCGACCGCTTGAATGCCCTTGGTAACCAGGCAATCAACGATCGCGGCTTCAAAGCTGGCAGCCAAGTCCGCTTTTCGACTTGGCTCTAGCTCGATGGAAGTCGGATCGACATTGCCGTGGCCCGCGATCGCGTATCGCACGGCCGTCTTGAGCCCGCTGAAACTGAAAGCCAATCGCTCCTCATGAATGAAACTACGTGGGAATTTGAACGCTTTTCTGTCCCCTGATTCGGCGATTTTGGAAACTGCCGGGCCGCCTGGGTAAGGCAAACCAAGCATTTTGGCGACTTTGTCGAACGCCTCTCCAGCCGCGTCGTCGATTGTGCCACCCAGGAATTGCGAATCGATGGCGGTTTCGTAGCAGTACAAGTGCGTGTGCCCGCCGCTCACGATCATGCCAATGCATGGAAAGATTGATTCTGCTCGGCCCCGGTCGACTTGGCAGGCAAATACATGGGCGTGCAGGTGATTGATGGCGATCAAAGGGATTTTCAGAGTCAGAGCCAGCGTTTTGGCGGCGGTTAGCCCCACCAGCAGTGATCCTGCGAGTCCCGGAGTGTTGGCAACCGCCACCGCGTCGAGGTCGGTAAGTTTCAAATCGGCCGAGCGGAGTGCCGAATCCAGCACCGGCAAAATACGAGAAACGTGGGCTCTGGCTGCAATTTCGGGTACAACTCCGTTAAACTTCTCGTGCAAATCCTCTTGCGAAGCGACGCAACTCCCGAGCACATTGAGGTCTCCGTCGATGACGGCAGCGGCCGTTTCGTCGCAAGTCGATTCAATCGTTAGGATTTTCATGCTTTTCACGTTAATAATGTGGTCAAAATCCGAAACAAGTTCACTTGATACGAGTTTAAATATTCAACTGCTGCAGCAATAACGGGTGTTTAGCTCATAGCCTCAGGTGCAATTCTCGAAATTGTCCCGGTTTTAAGGGCTAGGCACCACTGAAACTTGCCCCGTGTAGGTGGTACGCGGCTCAGAAATTCAACAAACTAACTAATATGAAAGCTTGTAAGCTTCGGCTTGAAAGCTTCGATATGCGGTCGGAATTCTATGAAAAACATCACTCTTTTTGCAGCTCTTATTCTGGTAATTGGTTCTTTGAACTTTAGTGGATTGCTTTGTCAACCTGCGATTGCTTCACCGACGTACCAGGATGAGAAACCGGAACGCGATGAACTTGAAGCGATGATCCTGAAGAAAATTGAGGAACGAAAGAAAGAGCTTGAGAAGACCAAAGGGAAAACTGCTAAAGAGAAATCTGGAAAGGCAGCTCCTACGTCGTCACGTTCAAGTCGTGGCACGCGAACGCCTCCAAGTCGTGGAACGAATCGAACGACTCGTTCCTCAAACAATGGGATGCGGGCGGTTAATTCTTCGATGAAATCGATCAAGCCTGCGACTACGCCAGCCAAGTCAAATCCAACAGTTCCACGTGTACGTCAGACCGAGCGGACACTAGAAGAAGCCCAGCCAACGGTGATGAGTTCGGGCCGCAACGAGAATATTGATCCGAACGTTCGCCTCCAGTTCAATTTCCGAGACGAAGAGTGGCAGGACGTGATCGAATGGTTTGCCGAGCAAATCGGGTACGGATTGTTTTACGGGGATGCGAATCCACCTGCCGGCACACTCTCGTATATTGACGGCAACGAATTTAGCTTGATCGAGGCACTCGATTTCTTGAACAGTCGCTTGGCCGTGTTGAACCCACCGCATGTCTTGGTCCGAAACGGAAAACAGCCACAATTGATCCTGGTCAATGAGTCTGGCAATTTCCCAGCTCATTTGATCGAGACCATCACGCCTGAATTTTTGCACGAGTACAGTGCTTACGAAGTTGCCAGTTGTAAGTTCGATTTGGGCAAGCTAGACGGTAATGTACTGGCCAGCCAATTGCGTGAAGATGTTTCTGAATTTCATCTCGATGGTTTTTTCTACGTTGAAGCTGCCAACCAATTGGTCATCCGCGAACGTGTGCGAATTCTGAGAAGATTTCAGGAGTTGCTTGAATTGGCCCAGGTGCTGGACGATAAAATCAAACTTCAAACATACACCTGTAATCATATCGAACCTGATCTGTTGTTAGTAACGCTTCGCCCAATGATGGGTTTTGAGGAAGGCTCAAATGTTTTGGAAGACGGCACTCTGAGTATGGCCGTACAACCGCTAGGAGACAAGATTTTCCTCAAAGGTACTCCGGAACGGATTGACGAATTCATGCAAACGGCAAAGCTGATCGATATCGAGTATGTAGGGGGCGACCTGCAAAATGAGGCGCCGTTTTTCAAGGTGCATCCAACATCCGGCGATCTGGACGTCGTTTTTCAAGTCATTCAAACGCTGTTGGATGGTGAGCCGAATGTCAGGCTCGATAAAGACGAGACCAATGGAAATCTGTTCTTGGAAGCGAACCAGACGGTACAAGATCGGGTGACCAAAGCATTGGAGACCATGGGCGGTGGTGGCGATGACTCGTTTGCAATCATTAGTGTGCGAAACATCAGCCCATCCGAAGCGGTATCCAACATTGAGGATTTGCTTGGGATAGACCCGTTTGCTACCGAAGCGACAACTGGTCCAAGACTAGTCGCAGATACAGACAACGATCGGGTGATGGTTCACGCCGCGCCTCCGGAAATAGCATTGATCAAGCGGATGATCGCTGATATCGACACCACGGACGGAGACTTTGAAGCTGGGCCTCGTCGCAATACACGGATCATTCCGCTTTCGTCGCGTCAATCCGACACCGTCGTACGGTATCTCGAGATTCCGGGGATTATGGATTCACTGGGAAGAGAGAATCGACTGAATTTGATCATGCCGGAGGATCGCAGGAACCTCCGCAACCGATCGCAAGTGGATCAGCGGTTCCGCAATCGAGAGCCGGAAAGGCGTTCGGATTCAAACCGTGGATCAGGGGCTCGCGGATCAGAAACTCGCGGATCAGGAACTCGAGGATCAAGTTCTCGTGGCGACGGTGCCAACGCCGATCGCGTTCGTCGGTTTCGATCGTCATCGTATCAGCCGACTTTAAAATCCAATTTTTACGTATCAACTCGCCCTCAAGAGGGCGGGCAATCCCCTTTTCCTACTGAACCACAAGCCAACAATTCCTCAGCCAATGGTGAGTTAAGTCGTGATCAAATTGGCCAGACGACTGGCGGGATGGAACCATCACAAGGCTCCGGCTATCAGCAGCCGATGGAAAAACCATCGGTTCCCGGTGCCCCGATTGAAGTTCGAGTCACCGATCAAGGCTTGGTGATTTACGGTGACGACCTGGACGCGGTTGATGACCTGGAAGCAATGATTCTGGATGTTATTAGTGACGACGGCGTATTGGACCTACCATCGTTCTTCTACCTCGACAAGCGACAAGTCTCTGAAGTTAAAACGCTGCTCGAAGGCATCTTCGGTCTTTCGTCTGGCGGAGGCGGTGGTGGCGGTGGAGGCGGGATCACTGATTTCATCGGTGGAGCAGTCAAGAATGCGGTCGGCGGTGGCTTGGGTGATATACTTGGCCTTGGCGGCGATGGTGGCGGCGGCGGTGGCGGAAGCGATTTCTCCGGATCCGGAATCGAGCTGGAAGGCGAAGACGTTCAATTTTCAATGGACGTAAGAACGAACATGTTGATCGTGATCGGAGCTACTTCCAACGATCTGGATTACATTGGCGAGTTGATTGACCTATTCGACATTGATAGCCCGCCTCAGGATCCTAACTTGTCTGGTAAAATGTATTCGATACCTGTTAAGTACCGCGATGCGATGGACATGAAGACGCTCGTGGAAACGCAATACTCTGATTTGATCCGAAGCTCCGGTGGTGGAGGAGCGGCTCAAGGAAACCAACAAAACGTTCAGGAACAACTTCAACAACAGGTACTTCGTCAGTTAGGTGGCGGTAATCGTCGTGGTGGACGAGCTGGCGGCGGCGGAGGCGGGAATGCGCAAAGTGAGCAGCCCAAGGCCACTTTAGGTGTCGATGAGATAAATAACAGCTTGTTGGTTACGGGGCCGGAATTCATCTATTTGAAAGTCCTTGACATGGTTGAACGGATTGACGTTAAACTCGATCGCGACACAACAATGTTGAAACCGAATGTTGCCCCTGACGTGCTTGTTGATCTTTTAGAAACGCTTTATCCGGATGTGATTAACGTTATAGAAGAAGACGAAGAAGGTGGTGGTGCAGCTGCTCCGACAGCCGGTGGTGGACGGGCAGGCGGTGGACGAACTCCTGCGCGAGGCGGCGGAGGCGCGACTGACCGACGAGCTATTGAAACGCAGATCAGAAACGCTATTCAGGGCCAAGGTGGACCCCGGACCATTGGTGCTGGCCGAGGTGGCCGAGGAGGAGGCGTCGGCGGTCGTGGCGGTCGAGGCGGCCGTTAAATTAAGTCAAGTCAATTATTAACTACGATTGATTGATTTGCCTTCCTCATGTCTGGTTCATGCACGCCTGGATCTGTGAGCTAAGGCAGCTCAGTTCTGGTTGATCAATTCTATCAATTCTAATAGCCGGTCCGTTCGCAACTCTTTCCTTGCGGACTTTCTTTGTTCATCGTTTGTGCGCATTTAGTCCATATTTTGCGCAACGCGTCTAAGATTACTCTATTTGCTATCGAAAAAGGTTATGCCTGATTTCCTGCCTTAGCCGCCGTGTTTTTTTGAAATGCCCAATGAAATTGGCCTGTTTATGGCGGGAGCATTGTTGATTTTCGGCATAAATGGGGGTGAGGTAACTACCTTGTGAAAAAATTCGCGGTTAAATTGTAAGTTCCTAAACCAAACTGCGTCTCAGATACGATTGGCAACGTCGCCAGTCGTTTGGAAATACCTGCATTCCGTTTGCCCTGGTGGCAACCTAATCGAAAAGAGACTGGCATGTCTGATTTTTATTGGTTCTTGAAAGATTGTGACCTATTCGCTTACCTAACAGACCAGGATGTGCGAGCACTTGAGTCTGTGTCCAAAGCAAGAGATTTTCGACGGGGAGAGCCAATTTATCTTCCCAACGACTCAGCGGATGCTGTACTGCTGGTTACCAAAGGACGGGTCAAGATTTGCCACGTGACGCCTGATGGGAAGCAGTCAATCCTGAACATCATTGATCAGGGCGAGTTGTTTGGTGAGCTTTCTTTGTTGGATGAAACTGGCCGTCAGGAATTCGCCGAGGCGATCGAAAGCACAACAGTTGTTCTCATTCCCAAGTCAGAGATGTTGGCATTGATGGCCAACCACCCGCATCTGAACAAAGGGATCACGAAACTGATCGGTTCACGTCGCCAGAGAATAGAGCGTCGATTACGAAATCTGTTGTTCCGTTCGAACCGCGAAAGAGTGGTTCACTTGTTGATCGAAATGGCTGAGAAGTACGGTCAGAAAACAGAAACTGGAATGGAGCTTGCCATCAAGCTTTCGCACCAGGAAATGGCCAGCATAATTGGCAGCACGCGGGAAACGGTCACGGTGATGTTAGGGCAATTACAAAACGAAGGCTTGATCAAGATTGCCCGCCGTCGCATAACAATCGTCGACATTCATAGCTTGTCAAAGGAAGTTTGCGAAGAAGTTCCTGCTTCAAACGTCCAGCAGCCTCAACAACCGCAGGCTCACAATCAAACACCATTCCGTGCCACTCAAAAATTTGGTTAGAGAGGCTGTTTGAAGTCGAGTTACGGCAGTCATAATCGACTTGGCTGCCGATGGCCAAAACGGTCACACCTGACCGTTTTGGTGGTTTTTCTGGTTGATTTTGTAAGCTGAGTAACTCAGGCAGTAAAAATCTTGTGAATGATGCAAGATTGGCTCCGAAAACCCGTTTACAAACAAGGATATTCTCCTATTTTGGCGATATAGGAATAGAAGGAATTCCATACTGCCGCATGATAGTTAACACTGCTTAGCGACGAGACAATGAGACATCTTAGACAGCATGACGATCAGGACTATTGGAAACAGTGCAAGCCAGGAACCATCCTGAGCGTTTCTGATTCTGGTTTTGAACGTGAACGTCGTCAATTTCTGATTCGTACGGCAATGGGTGGAGCTGTAGTAGCGACTGGTATTTTCTCCGGTGTATTTGCAACTCTGCACGGCAGGCAGAATGCCCAAGTCGCTGACAATGCTTTGGCTGCTGATGACAAACAGCAGAACTCTTCTTTCTCTGAACCGAAACGACCTGTGTCAATCACGCTCTCGTGCAGTGATATTCAGGAGCAATTGGAGCGGTATGTGGTTGCGTTCTACTTGGATGCTGATGACCGGTCACCCCAGCAAGCTCAGTTCGTTGAGGACTTTGGTAAGCATCTGACCATTTGCCCAAAGTGCGTAAAGGTTGTCTCTGCCAGATTGCTACGTGACGTGTAACCCGATTCACGTCGCAGATTCGCTTTTTTAAAGTGTCTAAGCGTTAACTTTCCCGCAGTTTACGTAACCTTGTTTTGTCGCAATTGCGTTGGCAAAAAGCCCTCCTTTTGGCAATTCTTGCCTGTTTTGCGTTTCCATTATTACGCCGTAAGTCTATAACTTTGCTTCCCGAATTGAGATTGTGTCTCAATCATTGTATCCAATATTTGGGCCGATTCAGCGACTATCTGGTTTCGGTCATTGGGCCGAAAGTTCAAACGCCAAACGGAAACGGAAAAGAGGAATTCTGGTAATGAATATGGAGCAACTTGTTCAGGATCCACCTACCGACGATGCCTTAGCCAAAACCAATTCGGTCGACGCACCAGAAAAAGAAGTCGTAGACAACCTCGATAACCCACGTCCTTCTGGCGAGTTGACTCCGGCAGCATCACGCGGGCAAAAGATCGCGATGTTGATTGCGGTGATTTTGCCATTCGTTGGCGTTATCATCGCGGCAGCACTGTTGTGGCAGATCGGTATGGTTAGCTGGGAATACATTGCCATGATGATATTCGGTTGGTGGGCAACGACCACTGGTATCACCGTTGGCTTCCATCGACTTTGTTCTCACAAGGCATTCGATACCCACCAATGGGTTCGGTTGTTCTTTACCGGGCTTGGGACTATGAGTATCGAAGGCGCGCCTTTGACTTGGTGTGCTGTCCACCGACGACACCACAGCCATAGTGACAAAGAAGGCGACCCGCACTCTCCGAACTTGCATGGTAAGAGTTTTTGGGGAGCATTGCGAGGATTCTTCCACGGCCAGATTGGCTGGCTGTTTACCGGCTATTGGACCAAACCAGATTACGAGAAGTGGATTCCGGACCTGATCAAAGACAAAAAGCTTGTGACTATGAATGACCATTACTATTGGTTGGTCCTGCTGAGTCTGGCTATTCCGACAGGACTTGGTTTCCTGATCGATGGTGGGTTCGGCGCGTTCCTTGGGTTTCTGTGGGGCGGACTTGTTCGAGTCTTCATTACGCACCATATTACCTGGTCCATCAACTCAATTTGCCACATGTTTGGTCGTCGCGAGTACAAGTCGAGCGATCACTCGACGAACAACGCTATTTGCGGAATTCTTGCTTGTGGTGAAGGCTGGCATAACAACCACCATGCCTTCCCATCGTCGGCTCGGCACGGGCTGAAGTGGTGGCAAGTGGATACGAGCTGGATGGTCATTAAGGGCATGGAAAAATGCGGCTTGGCATGGAACGTTAAGGTTCCAAGTGCTCACGCGTTGGCTTCCAAGCGAATTTAGGTGATCTGCTGAGTTGATCAGCAGTTCGCCTGGTTTGATCTGAGTTTAAATCATCGAACAGACGTAGACTGTTTCTGATTCGATGAATGTCTATAATCAAGGCATTGGTAGAGCGCGCGCTCGCCTGAATCTTGAACAGTGAAACGAGTTGAACCATGTCGTTACGATTGTGTCTCGCATTGGCGTTCGGATCATTTTGTTGGCTGAGTTCCCAGACAACTTCCGCACAGAATTCCGACTTTGTTGCACCACCGGCCCCGATTACTTTTGCGTCATCTCGAGCTATCCAGATCGATGAAGATGGCAACCAATCCGACGCCACTGATTCCGCCGCCAAGCCTCGCGAGATGGATCATTTTATGCGTGTCCGGCGTGACGTAAAACGCAAGCCGGTCGCATTTGAATCTTCGGTGACGCGTTACATCACCAAGAACAACGACGGTGAGACTGTCTATGTTGATCTGGTCGGAGTCGTTCACATCGGCGAATCGGACTATTACAAGGATCTCAACAAACTCTTTGAAAAGTACGATGCTGTGCTCTACGAATTGGTTGCTCCGGAAGGAACCGTGATTCCTAAAGGCGGCGGACGTGGGGACGGTGGCATGAACCCGATCGCTGCTCTGCAGGTCGGGATGCAATCGGTACTCGGGTTGGAATTTCAGCTTGAGCATATCAATTACGAGAAAGGGAACTTTGTTCATGCGGACATGTCTCCGGAAGAATTCGCTGAAAGCATGAGCAAGAACGATGAGAGTTTTGGCAAAATGTTCCTCAAGGCGATGGGACACAGCATGGCTCAGAGTGGTAAAGCGTCGATGTCCAATTTCGATTTGCTGCGGGTCATGATGGCCAAGGATAAAGAAATCAAGATGCGGCAGATGTTTGCCAAGCAGATGATGGATATGGAAGGCGGCATGAAGATTTTCGAAGGCCGCGAAGGCTCGACGATTATCAATCATCGCAATGGAAAAGCGATGGAAGTTCTGGAGCGAGAGCTCGACGGTGGCAAGAAACGGGTCGCGATCTTTTATGGAGCCGGTCACTTGCCGGACATGGACCGACGGCTGACCAGCGATTTTCAGATGAAACGTGGTGGGCAGTTCTGGCTTGAAGCTTGGAAGCTCAAGCGTTGATCAGAAGGCGATAATGAAGCTTGTTGCCGCTTGCGCGTTTGGGCTGGAGGCGTCCGTAAAATGGGAGCTTACCCAGTTGGGATACGCTGCCATTGGTGCGGGCGCGGGGCGAGTTCACTTTGAAGGTGACTGGCAGGATGTCGCGCGGGCTAATCTTTGGCTGCGGACGGCCGATCGGATTTTGATTGAAGTCGTCCGATTTGAATCCCCCGACTTTGAAGCTTTGTTCGAGACCATCAAAGCGCTGGACTGGAAGGCTTGGATGCCTCGCGATGCCAGGTTCCCCGTCACCGCGCGGACGCGGCATTCGCAATTGACCAGTTTGCCGGCGATCCAGCGCAGTGCCAAAAAGGCGATCGTGGAATCGATGATGGCGGCTCACGCCACGACCACTTTGCCGGAAGACGGGCCCGAGTTCCGGATTGACGTTGCCTTGCTCAACGACGAAGCCGCGATCACGATCGACACTACCGGTGCCAGTTTGCACAAGCGTGGCTATCGCCGCTCATACGGCATGGCACCGATTAAGGAAACTTTGGCAGCGGCACTTGTCATGCTTAGCGTGTGGTCCCCCGGGAGACCGTTTCTCGATCCGTTTTGTGGTAGCGGCACGATTGCGATCGAAGCGGCACTGATCGCTCGCAACCGAGCGCCAGGGATGGGCCGGGAATTTGCCTGGCAGCACTGGGCACAAGGCAGCGAGTTCAAGATTGACGAGTTGTTGGCAGACTCCGAGCAATCGAATGACGGTTTGGATGAGCCGTTGCAGATCATGGCATTGGATACGGATTCGGAAGTCCTGCGATTCGCTCGGATTAATGCGGAAAAGGCCGGTGTTGCCGAGGACATTCATTTTCAACAAAAGTCGTTCGAAGATTTACGCAGTAAACGACAGTACGGATGCCTGATCACTAACCCACCCTACGGTGAGCGGTTGGGTGAAGCGAAGAAGTTGCTGGCGTTGTACGAGTCGTTCCCGTCGGTGTTGCAAAGGCTACCGACGTGGTCGCATTTTGTTTTGACGGCGTTTCGCGGATTCGAAAAAGTGCTCCAAAAGAAAGCGGATCGGCGGAGGAAGTTATACAACGGACGGATCGAGTGTACGTACTACCAGTACCTCGGCCCAAAACCGCCCGCCAATTTCCGACAGAGCGTCGCGAACGGGAGTGTAGGGAACGACTCCAGCGTCGAGAGTGATTCTGACGAACTTATTGAATCCAATCCAACCATTGAAGCCAGTGCCCAAAGCGATGTTGGCGGGACTGCAGTTGCTTCGGTTGCTGATTCGCCAGGCAATGACAGTAGCCATTTAGCTCACGAAGATTTGGCAAGTGAAAACGCGGATAGTTTGCCCAGCGATGTGAGCAAGGATTCGGAGGTGAAAGCTTCCCAGCCGAGCAAGGTTTCCGCGCCAGTATTTGGAGGCTTGCAAGAGAAAGACCATCATCAGGCTGAATTGTTTGAGTCCAGGTTGAAGAAGCGCGGGCGGCATCTCAGGAAATGGCCAACCAAGCGCGGTATCGGTTGTTATCGGCTGTACGAACGTGACATCCCGGAGTTGCCTTTTGTGGTTGACCGCTATGAAGACCGGTTTCATGTCACCGAGTACGAACGCCCACACGAGCGTGATGCCGGTCGACACGCTGCGTGGTTGGAGCTGATGAAGAAGACGGTCGCCAAAACCTTCGAAGTGCCAATTCAGCACGTGTTCATGAAGACTCGTTTGCGGCAAAAAGGTAATTTGCAGCATGAGAAACAGGGCGATACTTCCAATCGAGTGGAGGTCCAGGAAGGAGGCTTGAAGTTCCTAGTGAATCTGGCCGACTACGTCGATACCGGACTGTTTCTCGATCATCGTCAAACCCGAGCTATGGTGATGTCTGAATCCGCGGGTAAGGATTTCCTGAATCTGTTTGCTTATACCGGGGCGTTTAGTGTCTATGCGGCGGCAGGTGGCGCGAAGTCGACCGCAACCGTTGACTGGTCGAACACGTATCTGAATTGGGCTCGTGACAACATGCAGCTCAATGGGTTTTCTGAGTTGGAACACGCGTTCATTCGCGAAGACTCGTTGAAGTTTCTGGAAAACCTGCCCCGAGAGAAAAAATTTGATTTGGTGGTCGTTGATCCGCCAACATTTTCCAACAGTTCACGAACAGAAAAAGTCTGGGACGTTCAGGCCTGCTACGCTGAATTGTTGGAGCGGTTGGCCAGTCATGTTACGCACTCAGGCGTAGTTTATTTTTCGACCAACTTTCGGAAATTCAAATTCGATCCAGAGTTGGTTGCGAATTTTGATTGTCGGGAGATCAGCAGTCAGACCGTGCCGGAAGACTTTCGCAATCGAAAAATTCATAGGTGTTGGAAATTGACTCGCAAATAATTGGAATCGCCCATCGTGTATGCGATCCCGAAACCGGACTGGCGATTTATCTTGCTTACCTGGGGCAGTTGGCTCGAAGCTTACTAATCGCCGAGTCAAACTTTGCCGCAATCGTCTCTTTCGCGATTTTTGCGATTGGTTTCATCGTTATCACTTTGATGGTGTTGGTGAAATTCACCGCTGAGCTTGTCGATGTGTTCTTACCGCTTCGGCAGTTTTTTCGGCGTGGGAAGAATATTCGCAGCCAGAAGTAGTTCGTCAGTCCTCTATTTCCTTTCTATTCGACGGGCCCGTTGGCAATATCTCCTCCTTACGGGTGGTTGCGGTTATAATCTGCGGCCAGGAATAGTGTCCGCATTCGTAAAGTCACTTGGCGAGTGATCACGGCAATCAATTGCGGACAATCAGACGGGGATTCAGTGAACGGTAACTTGAGCTGCGGGGCTCAGTGCGAGATGTGTGGTCGATGACAAAAAGACCTTCGGAAGAAAAACTCGAAATTCACCCGGTTCTGCCGTTTCAAAAGCAACTCTGGTTGATGCAGCGAATGGCACCCGATGTCGGCGTGGCCAATGTCTCTGCGCGATTGCGATGGGAGGGGCCGCTTGATTTGCAGGCATTGCAGGGAGCCGCCTCCGATTTTGTGGTGCGGCATCCATTTCTCCGCGCGAATCTTGAACCGGATGAGAATGGTGAATTGGTGCAAGTCGTCCGAGCCCCCAGGCCGGTCGACGTTTTGGTCCGTGATGTTCAGCATCTGAGCGGCGAATCGCAGGCTGAAGAAGTCGCCAGGATCTTATCGGAAGTAAGCGAAACCCCGTTGAAGACTGGGATGTTTCCAAGTGTGAGGTGTGTTGTCGTGCGGTCCAGTTCGAAAGCATACGATGTTTCGTTTGTCTTTAGTCATCTGACGAGCGACGGGCTATCGATGGCGGTGCTGTCCAAAGAGTTTCTGCAAGCCTACGAATGGCGTATTCAGAATTTGCCGCTGCAGTGGACGAATGAGGTTCCTGCCCGATTGGCCGACACGTTATCGCAAGTTTCAGTCAGCGCAGGCGAAAGCTCTGTCCGGTATCAGAACGGATTGCCGCCTGATCTTCCGCCGCAGCCGATGCCGACTTATCGAGGAAAGCGGATTTCGTTTCAGTTGACGGACCACCAATCGTCGCTGATCATCGGGATCAGTCGGCAAATTGGAGTCTCACCGTTCGTCACTTGGGTGTCTATCTTGCAAGTTGTTCTCGGCAAGTACTCACATGAGTTCGATTTTACGTTCGACGTTGTCAGGTCTGGCAGGACGTCTGAACAACGCCGGCATGTCGGGCCGTTTTTCGAGACCGTTGGAATGAATTTGACATCCACGGCTCAAGACTCGTTCTCCTGTTTGCTGCATCGCAATCAGGTGGTTGTGGAAACCATGAATCAAGCTGGGCCGGGCGAGCTGCCTCTTTCGACCGAACGTAGCAAAATGTTGATTGATTACCAATCTGCGTTGCGGCTCGTCGAGATGCATAACGGAGTGAAGGTGCTCGCCGGGGAGTGGGATAACGGAGCGGCGGTAGCAGAGTTGTGTTTTGGAATTCGCAAGAATAAGAAAAGTTTCAGCGGCCACGTTAAGTTTGACGCGGATCTCTATTCGCCTGAGGCCATCGAACGGTTTTTGAGTCACGTCATCCATGCAATTGAATTGGTGTCTGTTGATCCGGAGTGCCCGATTCGCTTACTCGATTTACGAACGGAGTCCGAGAAAACCTGTCTGGAACAATTGAATTCCAACCTGCAACGATTGGATCGTGAGCGGCTGGTGGATCAACAGTTTTTTGTACAGGCTGCCGCGACACCAGATTCGGTAGCGATTGTCGCTGGCGAGCAATCGTTGACGTACGCTGAACTGAAGCAGGAAGTGCTGCGGTTTCGTGTGCTGCTGCAACAGAACGGTGTTGGGCCACACGATCGTGTTGGTGTTTTCTTGCCGAAGAATGTTGAGTGTGTTGCTGCCATGATCGCAGTGATGAGCTTAGGAGCGGCATTTGTTCCGATTGCAGGCGAGACACACCCCAACCGACAGAATATGGTTGTGGAACAAGCGGATTTGAAGTGCGTGATCGCGGGAAACAATCATGAGGATGTCGGAGCGAACTGCCTGATCGTATCAATCAATGAGTCGCTGGAATTTTCAGGCACCGGCGATGATTTTCCTGTCGATGCAAACCGTTCTGCTGACGACCCGGCTTACGTTCTGTTCACTTCAGGGTCCACAGGCGTACCCAAGGGGGTCGAAGTCACGCATGGGAACCTGGCCAACTTTTTCCTGGGCATCGACCAACTGGAAGACGGACAGTCCCCTGGTTGCTGGTTGTCGGCGACCAGCATCGGCTTCGATATTTCGATGTTTGAATTGATGTGGACGTTGGCTCGAGGGTTCAAAGTAGTCTTGCATTCGCCGGAGAAAACGGAGCGAGGGAATCAGATGCTGGCCGATTTCTCGCGTTTAGTTGAGCAGCATCAGGTGACTCATTTTCAGTGCACGCCGGCTTTGATGCAATTGTTGTTGCGTGATTCAGCGAATCGAAAAGCATTACGATCGCTGGAGCGGATATACATTGGCGGCGACGTTCTGGAAAAATCACTGGCGGATGAAGTTGCGGCCGTTACCAAAGCTGCGGTCTATAACATGTACGGTCCGACCGAGACAACCATCTGGTCCACGGCGTGGCAGGTAGAAAAAACGGGAAGAGTACTGATCGGAAAACCGTTAGCAAATCAGACAGTCAATGTTCTTGATGAATCCATGCAGCCGGCGCTGTTTGGTGAGTTGGGTGAACTGTATATCGGTGGATTGGGCGTGGCGAGAGGTTATTTGAACGATTCCCAGCTGACCGATGCGAGTTTTATCGACCATGAATCACTCGGGCGAATTTACCGCACGGGAGACCTCGTGCGTATGCAGCCGAGCGGTGATCTCGAATTTGTCAATCGACGCGACAATCAAGTGAAGATTCTCGGTCATCGATTTGAATTGGGTGAGATAGAAGCGGCTTTGAACTCGCACGCTTGCGTTGAAAGCTGCGTCGTGGTTATGGATAAACAGGAAAAGCGAATTTCGGCCTTTGTCCGTATGGATAGCCTCAACGGTTCGAATTCAGAATCGGAGTTGGCGGTTTATCTGGAATCGCGGTTACCAGAATACATGTTGCCGAAGCGTTATGTTTTCGTCGATGAGTTTCCGTTGAATAGTTCCGGAAAGATCGACAGGCGAGTATTGGCTAGTTTGGAATCAGGCCCGCGGCCTTCAGTGCGACAGGGGCAGAATTTGAATTCGCCTGATGTTCCCGCAGCGTCCGGCAATTGGCAGCAGCAGACTCTTAATCAATTGGTCGAAATCATCCAGGATGAACTTTCGATCGACCGATTGCCGTTGGATTCGAAATGGACGGAACTGCAGATCAGTTCGCTCGACCTGGTTGGGTTGGTTGTTAAAGTCGAGCAAGAGATGGGCTTGTCGTTCCCGGTTGCCAATCTGTTCCATCAATCATCTATCTCGGAAACTCTCCAGCAGGCATTGGGTAGTGCCGAACAGCATGAGTCTCGGGCCTTTCCGCGTTCGACTGGGAGTGCGAACGAAGCATTGGAGACTGAGATTGAGGAGGGGGTTATTTGAAACCTGCTTCGCTACTAGCTGAGTTACGTCAACGAGGAATCGAAGTCTCGTTGCGCGGGGCCGATATTGCCTACCGAGGTCCGAAAGGGGCGATGACCGAAAATTTGCTGGCGGAGTTTCGTGCGCAAAAGGAAGAAATTATTGCCGAGTTGCAAACGCAATCGGCGACTGATGATACCGGGTTTGAATTTCTTACGGCGTTGGTTGAACTCGAGTTGGCAGCGGGCGAGCAGCCGACGCATGACTTTGCCCGGTTCGTAGAGCCATTGAAGAGTCTCTTGTTGGCTCGCGTTGGCTTGGATATTGAATTCACCCAAGGCGACGGCTGTTGGTTGGTGGATGAACACGGGAATCGGTATCTCGACTGTATCGCTCAATATGGTGGTCTTCCGTTTGGATACAACCCTGCGGAGATTTGGCAGGCGGTTGATTCCGTCCGCGAGAATCAAATCCCGAATGTCGCGACGCAGACTTTGCTCGGTCCGGCGGGGAAGCTGGCTAATAATATTCTGCAGTTGTTGCCGAAAGTGTTTGAGCATGTTGTCTTTTGCAACAGTGGCGCGGAAGCGACTGAGGTGGCCATCAAAATGGTTCGAGCTGCCAAAGATCGCCCCGGGATTTTGTCGACGAAGCAGGCGTTTCATGGACTGACGACTGGTGCTCTATCGACCAGCGGAAGCGAGTCTTTTCAGGATGGGTTTTACGTTCGGTGTCCGGACTTTCAACATGTTCCTTTTGGTGACGCTCGTGCGCTCGAGCAGAAGTTGAAAGCCAACCCGCAACGATTTGCGGCATTTATTGTCGAGCCGATCCAGGGTGAGGCCGGGATTGTCGTTCCGCCGCCAGGATATCTTCGTCAGGTCCGCGAGCTTTGCAGCCAACACGATGTTTTGATGGTGCTCGACGAAGTCCAAGCGGGGCTCGGTCGAACCGGTCGCATGTTTGCGTTTGAACATTCGGAGATCGTGCCGGATGTGATCACGTTGGCAAAAGCTTTAGGTGGTGGGTTGATGCCGATCGGAGCGGTCATTGCTCAGCCGGTGGCGTACTCGACGCGGTTTGGACTTCGGCACTCGTCAACGTTTGCGGGCAACGCCATCGCCAGTCATTGCGGGATCGCGACGATCGAAAAGCTGCAAGAAAACGATCGGCAGATATTGCGGTCAGTGCAAGCGAATGGCGAGCTGATGCTGAATGGGCTCAAAGCGATTCAAGACAGGTTCCCGCATCTTGTTCGAGACACCCGAGGCCAAGGGTATATGCTGGCCATCGAATTCGACTTCGATGGGGTAAGAAATCGGAAAGGCTTGTTGCCAATTCTGGTCGAGCAAAAGTTGTTGTTGCACTTGATGATCAGTTATTTACTGCGACGTCACGGGATTCGTGTTGCTCCCACGTTCATGGGGCGGAATGTGATTAGGCTGGAGCCGCCGTTGATCTTCGAGCGGCAAGACTGCGAACGGTTGTTAAATGCTTTGGAAGATACGCTTGACGCTGTGGATTCCGGGCGAACGGCGGAACTGATTGCGATCATGATTGGAGTGGATCCCAATCAGATTCTCGCGCGGTCGGCTGCATCAACAAGTGATCAGCCAGCGGGGATTGCTTCGGAAAACATTGCGATCCGCGAACAAGCAAAAGAACGATCACTCTCAAACGAGCGGAAGTTGGTTGGTGAGTTTGGGTTTCTCGTCCATCTTTCCGGCCTGGACGATTTGGTGCAGTTTGATCCTGCCCTTGCCGTATTGACGGACTCTGAACTAGCAGACTTGAAACACGAGTTCACACGGAGCGCGGAGCCGGCGGTGTTGGGCGTGTCGGAGTTTTGCTCCGCCACGGGTAGCAAAGTGCGCGGACATTTTGTCTTGGTCCCATTCACGCCGCAGGAATTGTTGGCGATGCCCGGCGAGTTGGCGATTGAGCACGTCGCCCACGCGGCCGACGCGGTTTCGAAGGTGAACATTGGTCTCATTGGGCTGGGCGGGTTTACGTCGATCGTGACTGGTGGCGGCCTGGCACTCGATGCAAAAAACTTGCCGCCGATAACTTCTGGAAACGCTTACACAGTGGCGGCGTCGATTGAGTCGATCGAATCGGCCAGTCGTCTTCAGGGAATTGAATTGTCTTCTGCGACGGTTGCTATCGTGGGTGCCTCTGGTCAAATCGGTCGCGCCGCCGCGATCATGCTGGGAGAAAAGGCGGCGAAAGTTGTTTTGGTTGGCCGCGATGGGACTGAAGAACGGACCCGGAAAGGGCTGCAAAACATCGCCGATGAAATTGCCGTTCGCCGTCAACACGAACCAGCACAGATTTCCCTGGCGTTAACCATCGAAGAAATCTCTGCCGCTGACATTGTCGTCGTCGCCTCCAGCGCGCCGGAAGCGATTATTAAATCGGAATATATCAAGCCGAACGCCATCGTTTGTGACGCTTCGCGGCCGGCGAACGTATCGGAATCGGTCAAAGAGACACGTAGTGATGTGGTTTGGATTGAAGGTGGTTTGATTTCCATTCCAGGTTGCAATGATCTGAGCCTGTTTGCTGGCCCACGTCCCGATGCCGCCTACGCGTGCGTCGCAGAAACTGCATTGTGGGCATTGGAGCCATCTCTCGGGAGACCTTCAGCGGTTCAATTGCTCGATGTTGAGCTCGTGCGCAGGTTCGGTGGCGTCGCCAAACGCCATGGTTTCGAGGTGCTCAAGTAATGCCGGCAGTTGAGATTGTTCGAGTTACAACCCGCCGCCTGCAGAAACAGTTTCTTGACTTGCCAAAAAAGCTGAACACCGGCTGCGCGAACTGGGTGCCACGTTTGCGTTCGAGTGAATCTGAGTTGTGTGGTTTCAAGAAACATGCGTTCAATGAGTTGGCAGAGAGTGTAGCGTTTGTGGCTGTGCAGGCGGGCGAAGTGCTCGGGCGGGTGGTGGCGATTAACAATCAGATGCACTTGAAAACGCACCCTGACGAAAAGCTCGGGTTTGTTGGGTTCTTTGAATGCACTGACGATGCTGCGATAGCTGCAGCGTTGTTCGACGCCGCAGAAAGCTGGCTGGCAGAACAGGGCTTGGAGCGAGTCCGCGGACCGATTAGTCCGTCGATGAATTACGAAGCTGGTTTGCTAGTCGACGGCTTTGACCATCCGCCTTCGTTTATGATGCCATACAACCCTGCGTATTATGAATCGTTGTGGACCGCTTACGGATTCGAGAAAGCTCAGGATCTGTTTGCCTTTCGTGGGACTCAATCAACGTACGATGCCGCGACGAAGCCATTAGCGATTGCTCGGCAGGCGGCCGAGCGGTTCAAGGCGACGTTTCGGCAAATCGACCGCAAGAACTTTGTCAGCGAGGTTCAAACGTTTCTCAAGCTCTTCAACGCTGGATCGGCCGCGACATGGGGTTTCGTTCCGTTTTCGGAAAGCGAGATTAAGCAATTGGCGAACGAATTGCGGTTTTTGATTATCCCTGAGCTGACCTCGTTCATGTGCGTCGAAGGAGAAATCGCGGGAGCCGTTTTTGGCTTGCTCGATTACAACCCGATCGTGAAACGAATCGACGGTCGACTGTTCCCGTTTGGCTTCCTTTCGCTCTTGTTTGGTCGCAAAAAAATCAAACGATCGCGGTTGATGAGTGTTAATGTGTTGCCAAAATACCAACGATGGGGGCTGGGGCTTTGTCTGATGGACCAGTGTTTGAAGCAGGGAAGCGAACGGGGGATTCGGGACGTTGAATTTTCCTACGTGCTGGAAAGTAATCACCTGGCGGCTGCTTCATTGACAAATGCAGGTATCATTCGTGAAAAAACGTATCGTATCTTTGAAAAACCGATCGCAATATCTGGGTAGCTCGTTAGCCTTTTGCAGATAGTGTTCCCAGTAAACGCAAAGCCAATGACAGACGATTTCCGACCGACAGCATCTATGGAAGTGCTTAAGCAGCGGGCCAGGACCCTGGCTGCGATTCGTCAGTTTTTTGATCAGCGGGATTTTTTTGAAGTCCAGACTCCCCTGCTCTCTCGTGATACTGTGGTCGACCGGCACATTGATCCCCTTGGTATCGACGGCAGCCAGCTTGGCGTCGCTGAATCGGCTGGCAACAGCTATTGGCTGCAAACATCTCCTGAATTTGCGATGAAACGATTGTTGGCAGCCGGTGCCGAGGCGATTTATCAAATCTGTCCAGCGTTTCGAGCCAGCGAGTCAGGGCGAATGCACAATCCAGAATTCACAATGCTGGAGTGGTACCGGGTTGGCGACGATATGCGGGCGGGGATGCAGTTACTTTCCGATTTGGTTGAAAGTGTGCTGAGTGCCGGCGCGAGTGAGTGTGTGAGTTATCGATCAGCGTTTCAGCGGTTTGCTGAGGTTGACGTTTTGGATGCGTCGGTCGAAGAGCTTGCGGCCGTCGCGAAACGTTTTGATCTTGATACGGATGCGTTCGAGGGCTGCAGGGATGTCGACGACTGGCGCAATTTGTTGTTGACGCAGATTGTCGAGCCGCAGCTGGGGAAAGATCAGCCACAGATTGTCTTTGACTGGCCGGCGTCGCAATCGGCACTGGCAAAAGTTCGAGCAGAAGAAGATCCTCCTGTCGCGGAAAGATTTGAACTGTACTATCGGGGAGTTGAGCTTGCCAACGGGTATCATGAATTGGTGGATGCTAACGAGCTTTTGCAACGCAACGTTGAAAATAATCAGTTGCGTGTCGCAGACGGCAAGCATGAATTGCCCGCTGAAAGTCGGCTGTTGGATGCGATGCGTCACGGGCTACCAGCTTGCAGTGGTGTTGCCATGGGCGTCGATCGGCTGGTCATGTTGGCTGCCGGATGCAAGGACATCGAACAGGTCTTGGCGTTTCCAATTTCGATCGCTTGAACGCTAGCTGGCGAGCATCTCGGCAGCTTCGATGGCGAAGTAGGTTAGCACTGCTTCACAACCTGCCCGTTTGAAGCACAGTAAGGATTCCAGGACTGTCTGTTCGCGATCAAGCCAACCATGGTTGCAGGCGGATGCGATCATGGCGTATTCGCCGCTGACTTGATACGCAAACGTAGGTACTTGGAACTTGGTCTTAACCATGCGGACGATGTCCAGGTAAGGCATGCCCGGCTTGACCATGACCATATCGGCCCCTTCAGCAATGTCGAGGCCGACTTCCCGTATGGCTTCGTCGCTGTTAGCTGGATTCATTTGATAAGTCTTCTTGTCGCCGCCGGACAGTGTCCCGGTCGAACCGATGGCGTCGCGGAATGGGCCATAAAACGCTGACGCATACTTGGCCGCGTACGACAGCAGCATGACGTCTTGGTATCCCGAACTATCGAGTGCATTACGAATCGCGCCGATTCGCCCGTCCATCATGTCGGAGGGGGCGATGATGTGGCATCCGGCCTCTGCTTGGATAATTGCTTGTCGGCACAGGACCTCAAGCGTCTCGTCGTTTAAAATTTTTCCGTTTTCCAGCAAACCGTCGTGTCCGTGCGACGTGTAGGGATCGAGGGCGACGTCGCAGATGATGCCTAGCTCAGGAACTGCCGCCGAAACCGCCCGTACTGCCTGGCAGACCAGATTGTCGGGGTTGGCCGATTCTCGCCCGTCCGGGCTTTTTCGAGTGGGGGCCGTTTCAGGAAACAGTGCAACGGCCGGGATTCCGAGCTCTGCCGCCTGTTGGGCTGACTCCACAAGTTGGTCGACTGAGTACCGAAAAACGCCGGGCATTGAGTCGATTTCGGACCGTATGCCAGTCCCATTGGCCACGAAAACTGGCCAAATCAAATCCTGAACGGTCAATCTGTTCTCGCAAACGAGTGATCGGACCCAATCCAGTTGTCTGGTCCGTCTCAGGCGAGTGCTCGGGAAGTTGCCGAGAGTCATGCGAACTGATCCTATATGAAATGCGTACTGACTGATTGTATTGAAGCGTACGGAGGCAAGGAATTGCAAACAGCTCCGACCGCCCGATTCTATGTTCTGAAAATTGCGAAGGTAGCGGTAGGATTCTAGCCTCCGAGATCGTATTGAATTACATTAGGCGGTACGCTAGTAATTCCTTTTCGGGGAACAAGCGGCAGGGAGTTCCTGCCAGGACCGGAAATGGTGCAAATTCTTCTATTAGAACCGCAAAACTGGGCATTGAAGATGAAGTTGAATCAACGCAGAAGCGTGTTGTATTTTTGTAATAATTCGAGTTGGCTGTTGATGCCTTTGCTGCTGGTGATGATGTGTGCTTCACCGACGCCGGCCGAGGATTGGGCGCATTGGCGGGGACCTGAACAAAACGGAATTAGTCGTGAGACTGGTTTGGTTGAAACCTGGTCACTGGAAGACAAAACCAATGTGCTCTGGGATTCAAAGATTGGCGGGCGAGCGACGCCGATCATTATGAACGATCGTGTGTATCTCAATTGTCGCACGCAACACGATTTCAATGATCCAGAAGAAAAAATCCACTTGCGAGAGCAAGTCGTTTGCTGGGATGCGAAGACTGGTGACGTCATCTGGAACGATGAATTCAATGTCTATCAAACCGATATCCCCGCCCCGCGGGTTGGCTGGGCCGCGATGGTTGGCGATCCGGAAACGAAGCAAGTCTATATTCACAGCGTCTGCGGAACGTTTCGGTGCTACAGCGAAGACGGTGAGCTTGTCTGGGAACGGTCGTTGCTTGAAGAGTACGGCAAGATTTCTGGTTACGGTGGTCGAACGCAGACTCCTATTATTGACGAAGACAGAGTCATCGTGAGTTTTCTGGCTGCCAATTGGGGCGAAACGAAAGGCCCCGTTCCAAAACACTATTATTATGCGTTCGATAAACGGACGGGTGAGTTGCAATGGGTTTCGGCGCCGGGTGAGCGGCCAAAGTCAACGAACTACTCTTGTCCGATCGTGACCGTCATCAATGGAGTCAGGATGTTGGTCGGAGGAAACTCGGACGGGCATATCTACGGTATCAACGCGCGGACTGGTGAACGAGTATGGCAGTTCCGCATGTCGCTCAACGCTTTGAATTGCACGCCAGCGATTGATGGCAACATGGTTTACATCTCGCACGGCGAAGACAATGTCGATAATCAGGAATTCGGTCGAGTCCAATGTATTGATGCCAGCGGGACTGGTGACATTACTGAAACGAACAGCGTCTGGCGAGTTGATGGAATCAAGGCCGGATATTCGGCTTTGCTGGTTAAAGACGGGATCCTGTACGTTGTGACTGATACGGGGAACCTGTTTGCATTCGATTCGAAATCTGGCGATAAACTATGGGAACACAATCTGGGTACGGTCGGCAAAGGGGCTCCCGTTTGGGCTGATGGCAAACTGTATGTGATGGAAGTGAACGGATTCATTCATATTCTCAAGCCAAGTCGAGAAGGTTGTGAAACGTTATCCCGCGTGAAATTGCTGGCCCGCGAATCAAAAGGGGACGATGAGATCTACGCTTCGCCTGCTATCTCCAACGGCCGGGTGGTATTTGTAACGCGAGATCGGACCATCTGTATTGGAAAACCTGATGCGAAAGTTGCCGAGGTCGACATCCCTGCCCTGCAGGAGCCGGAGACTGTTGGCGAGATCAAGCATTTGCAGCTCCGACCATTCGAAGTCGTTCTCAAGCCGGGCCAGGAAGTTAAGTACTCGCTGCATGGGTTTGACGCAAACGGTCGTTTTGTGAAAAAGATGCCGGCCGAGTTAGTCGCCGGCGACGGACTGGATGGATTGCAGATTAACGGCGACTCGATTACTGCTCCTGCATCAAGCGGCGGTGTGGTCGGTGCTGTTTCCGCTAAGCTGGGCGAAATGTCGGCAACGGCTCGAGTTCGTATGTTTGATACGGCCAAGCAATGGAAATGGGACTTCGAAGGCTACAAAGGTCCGCAGGTTCCGCCGCAATGGATTCGTGCTTTTGCGAAGCTAAAGCCAACCGATGTTGATGGTAACGTGGCGATGCTCGCGGCAGGTATTGGCAAGGCGAAGGGACGCCCAAGTCATACGGTTTGGCTCGGTACACCCGATATGAAAAATTACACGGTGCAAGCCGATGTGATAATGCGAGAACAACGACGCCAGTTGCCTGATATTGGTCTCGTCGCGAACCGGTACAACTTCATCATGAAAGGCAACAAAGGCCGACTGCGAGTTCAGAGCTGGGCTCCGCATCTGCGAATGTCGGTCGAAGAGAAGTTTCGCAGCGACCCCGATGTCTGGTACACCATGAAGATGAAAGTCGAAGCGACCGAGAGCGAGGCGAAAATCTTTGGTAAAGTCTGGAAAAAAGACGAGGACGAGCCAGCCGAGTGGACTATCGAAGCAACCGATCCACATCCCAATCTGAGCGGTAGTCCTGGACTGTACGTCTATGCTACGACGGATTGTATGTTCGATAACGTGGTAGTGACTTTCAAATAAATAGTAACGCGTCGATCGACACGAAACAAAACACCAACAAACAACCGGAATTCCGAAATGAAATATACGCCGAGCCTTTTTCTACTTACCTTTGCTTTTCTACTTTCGACATCGTTGCTTTCAGCTCAGACCGAGGTTGAAAGCAAAGACAAGCCAGCTGCTGCTCAAGACAAGCCGGCTGCCAAGTTCAATGTTAAGAACTGGTCAATGTGGGGCGGCACGATTGGTCGCAATATGGTTTCCAAGGAAACGGGTGTAACGTTTGATTTCGATTTACGGAAGAAGGAAAACGTTGTCTGGTCGGCTCAGTTAGGCTCGCAGACGTACGGGAACCCGATCGTGGCGGATGGTAAGGTCTGGGTTGGCACGAACAACGGAGCGGAATATCGACCGAAACATAAAGGTGATCGTGGCGTCTTGATCTGTTTTGATGCCGAGTCTGGTGATTTTATCTGGCAGCTGACCCGCGAAAAGTTGCCTACCGGCCGAGTCAACGATTGGCCTTTGCAGGGCATTTGCAGTACCCCTGTTATCGAAGGCGATCGCATGTGGGTTGTTTCTAATCGCTGCGAATTAATGTGTCTGGACGTCGAAGGATTCACCGACGGCGAAAACGATGGCGAGTACAAGAACGAAGTCGACTCCGAGCGACAGGACGCGGACATCGTTTGGAATTATGACATGATTGAAGAGCTGGGTGTGTTCCCCCATAACTTGGCAACTAGTTCGCCAGTCGTTTATGGCGACATCGTTTATATTCTGACATCGAACGGTGTTGACGAAGCTCACTTGGATGTGCCTTCGCCGAGAGCTGCCTGTTTTGCTGCGTTCAACAAGAAAACTGGCGAGCTGATCTGGGAAAACAACGAGCCGTTTGACACGATCTTGCACGGTCAGTGGGGTTCGCCAGCGGTTGGAGTCGTCGACGGCAAGCCACAGATTTACATGCCTGGTGGCGATGGTTGGCTGTACGCATTCAATGAGAAAGGTGAGATCGTTTGGAAGTTCGATCTGAACCCAAAAGAGACCAAGTGGGAATTAGGCGGTGCGGGAACTCGTAACGCGATTATCAGTACGCCTGTTTTCTATGACAACAGCGTGCTGCTGTCAGTCGGTCAGGATCCGGAACACGGTGAAGGCACCGGGCACTTGTGGCGGATTGATGCGACCAAGACCGGTGATATCAGCCCTGAATTGGGCGAGATCAACAACCCCGGGAAGCCGAATCCAAAGTCCGGTGCAATTTGGCACTACGGTGGAACGGACGAGCATGGCGAGAACATTTTCCGTCGTACGATGTCTACGGTTTCAGTGGCTGACGGTATCGTCTACATCGCTGACTTGAGCGGATTCATTCACGCGGTCGATTTGAAAACTGGTAAGCGAAGCTGGAAAGAACCTCACGACCTGTTGTCTGGAATCTGGGGCTCGACAATGGTTGTCGACGGCAAGATTCTAATCGGAAACGAAGACGGCAAGTTGACGGTTCTAAAAGCAGGTGGCGATGAGCCGGAAGTTCTGAAAGAGATCGACACTGTTAACTACTCGTCGATCTACAGCACACCGACAGTTGCTGGCGACCTGATGTACCTGTCCGACCGCAATCGGTTGTATGCCATCAATATCAAACCAGAAAAGAAGAAGTAAGCCGATAGATGGCGTTTGACACTCTTGGTGTTAACCAACAATTGCACCACCAGCGTCTCCGTATTCACTTAATGTTGTCAGGAGTCTGTTAATGAATGTTCGAACGTCGGCAATGATGGCAGCAATTGTTGTCTTGGCATTTGCGAGCCAGTTGTTCGCGCAAAAGATTGTTCTGTTGGAAGGTGAATTCGATTTGCCATTTGCTTCGATCAATCATGCCGACGTGCCGGGCTGGCATGAGCCGCTATCAGTAGTCGGTCTGGTTCCATCGGATCTACCAGCGATTAGCGGCGCCGTTCTTAAGGTCTCGCTCTGGGATGCTTCTCGCCCGAATCAGACGTGCAGTTCTGATCACCCACTTAGCGGATGTGCGACAGTAGATTGGTCAGATGTTCCAGGTCCAAGAGTGCCTGCAGGTGGTGTGTTCGACAATCATCTCTTTTTGGAGTTGGCAAACGGGAACGGTAATTTTTTTCTTAGCGAAAACGATGGCTTAGCGGAGGTCCCAGATGTGTTTGTGCCTTCATGACCTCATACAGCAGTTGGCGGGTCCGCCAGCACTTGGGAAAGAAATTTGACAGAAAGCGTCGTAGCCGGTAGCCAGATCGTTTTTCGATTGGTCATGACTAAATTTAACCCACCGTCCGTTCAGATTGGGTATCAGGTGACGTTGGAAGGTGGCGTTATGAAGGGCGACGTAAACCTGGACGGCATGGTCAACCTGCTGGATGTTTCTCCGTTCGTCGACCTGCTGGCGACATCGCAGTTTCAGGCAGAAGCAGATTGCAACTGTGATGGGGTTGTTGATCTGCTCGACGTGTCTGTGTTTGTTAGCCTTCTGAGTGGCGGATAATAAAAATTGAATTTCGAAAGGCGAGATCCATCGTCGGTCGCCTTCGGAAGACCATTTTTAGCTATTGTTTATTAGATCGACACAGTCAACTAATCGTCGATCTACAGGATGCGGGCCCACCCACCGTCACGGCACGGAGATTCATTACTTCGCCAGTTCCGAGAATCGTGACTCGCGAATTACTGTGACCTTGATTTCGCCGGGGTAGGTTAAGTTCTCCTGGAATGAGGCAGCGATGTCGCGGCAGATTTTGGCGGCTTTGGAGTCGTCGGTGTCTTTGGCACTGGCGATCACGCGGACCTCCCGGCCTGCCTGGACGGCGAAGGCGTGTTGGACGCCTTTGAATTCGAGTGCGATCGATTCGAGTTCTTCCATCCGCTTGATGTAGCGGTCGAGTGATTCACGGCGAGCACCCGGGCGTGACGCACTGCAGGCATCACCCGTTGCGACAACGACTGTGTAAGGATGCTCGATCAGAATTTCGTCGTGATGACCGAACGCAGCGTGGACGACTTCTTCACCTTCGCCGTGTCGCTTGAGGATATCGGCGCCGATTTTCGGATGGCCGCCTTCCATGTCGTGATCGGCCGCTTTGCCAATGTCATGCAGCAATCCGCAACGGCGAGCAAGGTCACCGTCGAGTCCCATCATTTCCGCGACCATGCCGGACAGGAAAGCGACTTCGACGCTGTGTCGCAGCACGTTTTGGCTGTAACTGGTACGAAAGTGGAGTCGCCCCAATAGCTCGATGATGCGGTCGTGCAGTCCATGAATGCCGACTTCTTCACAGGCTTCGATGCCTTTCTTCAAGATCACGCCGTCGACTTCTTTGTTGGTTTCGGCGACTACCTCTTCGATACGAGTCGGATGAATCCGCCCATCGGTGATCAGTTTGTTAAGTGCAAGTTTTGCGACTTCGCGACGGACGGGGTCGAAACCGCTAACGATGACAACTCCGGGTGTGTCATCAATAATCACGTCGACGCCAGTTTCCTTTTCGAATGATCGGATGTTGCGACCTTCGCGTCCGATAATGCGTCCCTTCATGTCGTCGTTAGGAATATCAATCGTGCTGGTTGTCGAGTCGGCGGTATGAGCGGCAGCGAATCGTTGCGTGGTAGCCAGCAGGATTTCACGGCTTTTTTGTTCGCTAAGTTCCTGGACATGCCGTTCGTGCTTGAGGATACGTCCGCCCACTTCGTCAGCCAGTTCGTCTTCCAGCAGTTTCAACAGACGCTTGGTTGCCTGCTCTTTGTTCAGTCCGGTGATCTGGTGCAGCTGCTTTCGCTGTTTGTTGAAGATATCGTCGAGGTCTTTTTCACGCTGAACGGCGTTCTCCAGTTTGACCTTCAGTCGAGTTTGCATCGACTCGATAATCCGTTCCTGTTTCTTGAGATCGTCCGTTTGTTGCTTGACCGCCGTGTCACGTTTGTCGATCTCGCGTTCCCGTTGAAGCTGTTTCTCGCGTAACGCATTGATGTGTGATTCGGCCTTGGCCTTGCTCTCCAGTTCGCGGCCTTTGAGTTGCAACTCAGATTCCTTGAACTTGGCTTCTACGTCACGCTTGGCATCGTCAAGAATTTTGTTCGCTTGGCTTCTAGCGTCCTGTTTCAGGATAAAAGAATATGCCAGTATTAATCCGGCACCGGCAATCAGCCCAATCACCAAATACAGCCATCCCATTGCACTGCTCCCCAGTATATTTCAAAGAAAGAGCAAAGGTGCGCGAGCCGATCCAGATCCATGGACAAACATGGCAGCAAGCAGGTTGCGAGTTACAGTTCGGAGTGGCTGAATCGCCAAGCCGAGCTGTTAGTTGTGATTCCGGTGATGGTTAGGCCAGTCAGGCGGCGATTCGTGTGGCCGCCCAAAATGTATCCGCACAATTTCAAAGTGCGATCCCGGTTCCAAACTACCTAAAGTCCAAATCGTAATGCAACCAATAAGGGGCACCATAAAAGCATGCGGCTGCGGCACAAACCTGCTCGAAATTAGCGAACCTGGCTTGGCTTTCGAAAACTGCATTCTGCCGCCGAACAACGCGTTGAGAACGCGGCGAAGCGTTTCAAGGCGACAGAGCATGCTCAATATGATATATAAATATCCCATGATGGTCGAAGCTGGACTTCGGGATGACAACTACTAATCTGTTTGCTTAATAATCTGGTGGCTGCGACTCTGATCTCTTTCGTCACAGTAACCATTAGTGGCTTATGATGTCGCTTATTCGACGCCAGACCCACTGACTGTATCGTAACAGACGGTCGATAAAACGCAATATTCCTCGCCGCCCATCGACCCTGAATACCCCAGTTCTGCTCGAATCACTGCACCAAAACCGCGTCAATCGAACCGCCTTAACATTTTGATTAATCGACTTTCCGACCGACTTTCCGATGCCTGGCCGCCTGAACAATGGAACAACGCGGTTGTGATGGTTGCAGTATCAGGTGGCCCCGACAGCGTCGCGTTGTTGCGTTTGTTGGATTCAATACGCAAGCAACGCGATAGTTCGTGCGAGATTGTCGTTGCCCACTGCAATCATTTGACCCGCGCGGAAAGTCCTGCAGACGAAGCTTTCGTCCGTGAACTGGCTGCTTCCCTGGGATACAAATTTCACTCGGAGCGTCGAGATCCAGGCGAGCTTCAACGGGCAAGTGGTGATTCGGAAGAGTCGTTCAGGAACTTTCGCTACGAAGTTCTATTGGACGCTGCCAAGTCTTACGGTGCTCGCTATCTGGTAACGGGGCATACGCAAGACGACCAGGTGGAAACGCTGTTGTTTCGGGTATTGCGCGGTACTGGAATCGGTGGTCTGGCGGGGATTCCGAAAGTCCGCGTCAATGACGATGTTTCGATCGTCCGGCCGCTGTTGACATCTGGCCGCGAGGAATTGATCGGGCTTCTTCGTGAGCTTGATCAACCATTTCGAATAGACGAATCGAATGCCGACAGCCGCTACTCGCGGAATTTTATCCGCAATGAATTGCTACCACTGATCCGCCAGCGTTTTGGTCAAGTTGACGAGTCGGTTTTGAAACTTGCCGTACACGCGAACGAGTTTGGCAGGTTGATGGATGGCTTGGTCGATCCGATTGCCGATTCGGCGCAGGTGGTGGAAGGTCGGGGATTCACGCTGGCGATCGCTGGCTTGGCGGATGCGTCGACGACGGCTAATCAGCCCACAACGGCGGAGCTGCAGACTTGTGATCCGTTGGTCGTAAGTGAAGCGATCCGGAAATTGTGGAGGCGAGCAGGATTCCCGGAACAGGCCATGACTCGCGAAAAATGGCAATCGTTGACTTGCTTGGTGACAAGCGACTCCAGCCAGATATTGCAGCTTCCCGGAAAGATAACTGCATCTGTCCAGAACCAAAGTCTATTGGTTCAACGTGCGTCAGAACTGGATTGATCAGCTCGATGCTGGCGACAAACCGCTAGCGATCATTGATCCGTGTAGCAAGCACTCTCCAATTGCACTAAATAACCATCGGCAAAATCCGTTATCCCCTCACCAATTGTCTTATGCGGCAAGGCCGTTCGATCGCTGGACCTTTAATAACCCTGGCTGCACTGGGAGCTGTTGGGGCGTTCTATCTGTATATCAACGTCGATTCGTATGCCACGAAAGTCATCAACGGCAAGTTGCGAGATGCGTTTCAAGGCAGTCGGTTTTCGGCAGTCGTTCGAGAAGCGGACATCGTCGAAGGCACCGGGATAGTGCTGCGTGGTTTCCAGCTGTCTGATTTGCAGCGAGGACGCAATAAAGTTTTTACGGCAGAGAAGGTGATCGTTCGGGTCCCAACTGATATTCAGGAACTGCTTCGGCAGCGACTTGAGCCGGAGCTGATTGAAGTGCGGCGAGCGAGATTAGAGCTGTCCCAAAGCGACGATCTGGAATTCTGGCTGAAGGAATTGAGTTTGCATCTGCAACAGCATCACAATCCGGGCAAAGATTGTCCTGTCCTGGTTCGTGATTCAGAAATCGCAATTAAACTCGCAAATTGGCCGTCCAAGTTCAGGTTCTCTAAATTTGAAGCGGATGTCTTACCAAACGAGCAAGGACGGCTTCAGATTGTCGCCAAAGCGAGCGGGGATCACGAAAGCAGGCTGGAGACTCGTGTACTGATCGACAAGCCAACCGGTCGCTGGCAGGCAGAGATTACCAGCCTTCAGGCGACGCTCAATCCGGGGCTGATCGCATATGTCCCGCAATCATTTCGCTCGCAATTGTCCGGGCTGCAGATTGCCGGGAAATTGAGGTCACGTGGTATCGTTCGTTCGCAGCCGAATGGCGTGAGCCCTAAATTTGAGTTCGCTTGCGAGTTGAGTAATCTTTACGCCCGCAAGGATTCGTTCCCAGTCGAAATCAACCAATGCAACTCCCAGATTACATTGAACAACACCGGTCTGCAGGTGAAGCGGGCGACGGGACGGGCCGGCGATGCGAGCTTTGATCTCAAGTACGGTCAAACGGGTTGGCAAACTGGCAGGAGCTGGACGGTTGCCGGCAACGTCAATAACCTGGCGATTGGGGCTGAAGCTATCCGACAGCTTCCCGGGGCAGAGAGGTTCTTTCATGATTTCGAGCCGTCCGGCATGGCCGACTTGCAATTTGAACTGAACTCAGCTGGTGCGAACAAGATCTCGGCGGACATCAAAGATGCATCGTTCAAGTTTCACCGCTTTCCCTACCCGATCAGCCAATGCGCTGGCAAAGTCCAGTTGAAAAACGATCGGCTTGACTTTCAGTTCCGTGCCCTTGAACAGCAACAGGAACTGGAGTTCGATGGCAAAATTTTGAACCCAGGCCACGAACAGACGTTCGTTGTCAACTTCCGCACCGATGGTCGGCTGCCAATCGACGAAAAACTGGTCAGAGCGATCAAGTTTCATCCAAATCTGGCTCGAATTGCAAACGAATTTGATGTGCTCGGATATCTAAGTGGAACGGGCACGATTCGTCGAAACAGGCCTGGCGGGAACGATAAAAGGAGCATCGAAGTGCAGCTGCACGATTGCGGCGTACGTTACAAACGGTTTGACTATCCGTTTCAAAAGGTGCAGGGAGAGCTGCACATCACAGACGATCGAGTCGCATTCCATGATGTATTCGGAATCAATGGCAAGTCGCAAACTCAATGCAATGGCGTCTGGGACAAGCTTGAAGGGTTGCAGCTTGTATTCAACTACCAGACAGTCGCGATGGACAACCTGCTGCGAAACGCGCTCCCTCCCAGTTTGCAGAGTGTTTGGGATGGTTTACGTCCATCCGGAACGGTGCAGTCCGGCAAAGTGTTTGTGAATTATCCGGCGAGTACCAGGCAGTTGGACGTGCGCCTGCAGGCGGAATTTGGGAAAGCGGATCCTTCTCAGGCTGCGTTGCCCCACGACGGCAATGATCTGGAACCGGCGAGCATTTACCCGACGTGGTTTCCGTATCGCATGGATGACCTCGCGGGCTCGGTGCAGATTGGCGGCGGAGTTATCAATGTGCAGAACTTCCTCGGTCGGCATGAACGGACCAGGGTTAGCTGCCAGGCAAACGGGCAGTACTCAAACTCTGGCTGGAATATCTCGCTGACCGAAATGCTGGCGGGATCGGTGACTCCGAATCATGACTTCTTACGCGCGCTGCCGCCGAGGCTTGCGGAAGCCATTCAGATGCTTGAGTTTGATGGGAAAGTAACCGTGAGCGGCAACATGGCGTTCGCTCAGTCAGGGATGAACGAGCCGCCGGAGGAATCCAATCAGGGTACCGGGATTAAACAAGTTGGCTATCAGTCAGAACTCAGCCCGGTCAGTTCCGCATGGGACCTGCGTCTTGATATTGACCAGGGGAACATGAGCGTTGGTTTGCCGCTCGAGAATGTGTTCGGCTCCGTGCAACTGAAAGGTCGCGACAGTGGCAACAAATCGGAAAGCGCGGGGAACGTTTCCGTTGACTCGATGACGGTGTACGGAGTTCAGGTTACGAACGTGCAAGGTCCGATTTGGATTGACAATCATCAAACGCTGGCCGGAATATTTGCCAATGGAAACGACGGTGAAACCAAACCACTGGTCGGCGAACTGTTTGGCGGCAAGGTTTCATTCGACGGTTGGGTTTCCCATGACGGTAGCAGTGGCTACCCGTTTAAAATTCAGACGACAGTCGAGAAGAGCCAGTTGGAGGATTTGGCTGCAGAAATTGCGCCGCAGTTCCGGGAGCTGTCCGGGGATGGATACGGGTTTCTACAACTGACCGGCAACGCCAATGAGCTGCATACTTATACTGGTTCGGGGAACATTCACTTGCGAGACGCCAAGATCCATCAATTGCCAGTCGTGCTTTCGCTGTTGAAAATTCTGGGCGTCAAGGAACCGAGTCGTAATGCGTTTGCGTTTGACAGTAGTAACGTCGATTTTTCGGTCAAAGGCAAGCAGTTGAAGCTGGAGCGGATCGAACTGATCGGTGACGCGATCAGCCTGATCGGAAACGGGTACATGGAGTTGATGAGGCATGTCGATGCGAATTTCTACTCCGTCTTGGGTAGGAACCGCGTCTACATTCCAATCGTCAGTGAACTTTATCGAGCCGGCAGCCAACGGATCTTGTGGATCAATATTGGCGGGCCGTTAAGTGCATTGCAGACTTCCCGAAAGGTTTTGCCGGGTTTGGATGACTCGCTAAAACAACTTTTGAACAACAACCCTGATTCGGGGCCCGGGGCTTGGGGAGCGAACACGGGTCGAAACTCACTATTGGGTAACTAATACTAATCATGTCGAACGAACCAATTCGCATTTCAGCAACCGACGGGATGCGGTTGACGAATCGAACGATCACCCACGGTAATTCGTCGCGTCAGGCCGATCGTCAGACCGATCGCAAAGATTCGATCAGAGATACGCTTGAAACCAGTGATCGGGAATCACCTGTTTTCTATCAAGGCCCATCGGGTTCGGATTCGGAATTGGAATCGAATCGCGAAACTCCTGTCAGAACAGAACCAGCTGACTTGCTGGATAAACGGTCGACGGATGATCCAGAATCCGGATCTATTCTCGACATTTCTGGATGAACTGGCGTCAGCCTGGTTATATCTTGGCATTGGTAGCGAAACGGAAAAGCGTTAAATTTGCGAGGTGGAAAAACAGCCAGATAACCGAAGGAATGGACGCGACGTTTTGATATGGAAGCAACTTTGGCGCAGAGAGTGGTCGGTCAACTGAACGCATGGTTCATGCCGAAGATGATTGACAATCTGCTAAAACTGAAAATCTGCCATTACGACCGCAGCGTGGATCCCGCGCGTCCGGAGTACAATGAGCATTGTATTTTCGCTTTCTGGCATGAGTACATTGGCTTGATATTGCCCAGGTGGGGACACGTGCCGTTAACGGTGCTGGTCAGCCAACATCGAGACGGCGAGTGGGTGAACCAAACTGCCAAGGCGTTGGGAATGAACATCGTCCGCGGCAGTACGTCGCGAGGTGGTTCGGCGGCGATTCGCGATCTCAAGAAGCATGGCGCGTTTAGCAGCATTACGTTTACTCCTGATGGGCCGCGTGGTCCGCGACGCGAAATGGCCCTGGGTCCGATCTACCTGGCGTCCGTATTGCAGATGCCGATCGTTCCTGTCGGTGCGGGATTTGCCAACCCCTGGCGACTGAATACTTGGGACCGGTTTGCCATTCCACGACCGTTCTCACGGGCCCGGATTATTTTTGGCCCCAAGATTCACCTGCCACGCAAAATGAAGCGAGACGGCCTCGAGAACGCCCGCGTGAAAGTCCAGCAGCTGATCACTGATTTGACCGTGCAGTCCGAATCATGGGCGAATTCCGATGCTGACTTTCGTGGTGAACAGCCTTTCGTCCGCTGCCGTCGCAAAAGCAAACTGTTTTTCGACGAGCCTGCAAAACGAGCTAACAAGTCGATTGCAAAAGCAGCTTAGCCCGGATATCGTTCGTTGGTGGTCTCTTGAGGCCGTGAGTTCTGTATAAGCTCGATTATGCATTCGACCGAGTTCTCCAACGAGGATGTTGATATGAAGACCAGCCGTCTGGGCGTTGTAGTCGCCTCCGTTTTTTTTGCCTGTTGTTTTCTGACGCCCGTTGCCCAAGCCCAAGAATCGCCCTCAAACGACGAATATGAAAGTCTGTTTAACGGCACGGATCTAACCGGCTGGTACGGTTTGAAAACGATTGATCCGCGGAAGCTGGATGCACTCTCCGATGATGAGCAGAAGAAGCTGCGTGAAGATGTACAGGCGGTAACGGCGAAACATTGGACTGTTGAGGACGGCGAAATCGTCAACGATGGCGGTGGGCCGTTTTTGACAACTGAGAAAAACTTCACTGATTTTGAATTGCAGTTGGAATATAAGACGGTTGCAAAAGCGGACAGTGGGATCTACTTAAAGATGACGCCGCAGGTACAGATCTGGGACTTCACTGAGGCCGGTGGAAAATGGAACATCGGTGCCGACAAAGGTTCGGGCGGACTATGGAATAACAGCAAGGGTGCAAGCGGCAAAGATCCTCTGGTTCTGGCGGACAAGCCGTTCGGCGAATGGAATAAAGTCAAGGTTGTGCAAATTGGTGCACGAACGACCGTGCATCTGAATGACAAATTGGTGGTCGATCATGCGATCATGGAGAACTTTTGGGACCGCAAGCAACCGTTGCTGCGAAGCGGGCCGATCCAGTTGCAAACGCATGGCGGCGAAATTCGCTGGAGGAAAATTCTCGCCCGGGAAATCGGACCCGATGAAGCGAATCGCCTGTTGGCTGCCAACGGGGATGAGGGATTTGAGAAGATATTCAACGGTCAGGATTTCGATGGCTGGCAAGGTGCGACCGATGACTACCAGATTTCCGATGGCGCTCTGTTTTGCAAGCCGGGCAAAGGTGGGAACCTGTTCACGAACAAAGAGTACGGCGATTTCAAAGTGCGATTCGAATTTAAGTTACCGCCGAAAGGCAACAATGGATTGGCGATTCGCTATCCGGGCAAAGGAGATCCTGCGTACACGGGCATGTGTGAGCTGCAAGTTCTGAATTCCGATTATCCGGGCAAGTTGGACGATCGGCAGTTCCATGGCTCAGCGTATGGCATGGCAGCAGCGGCCAAAGGCTACTTACATAAAACTGGCGAGTGGAATTTTCAGCAGGTAACGGTCATTGGCTCCAAGATTGAAGTCGAGCTTAACGGTTCCGTGATTCTGGATTGCGATCTGTCAGAGGTTAATGAGTACCTGGGCGAACGTCCTCACCCCGGCAAAGATCGCAAATCAGGATACTTCGGATTCGCCGGACACAACGACCCAGTCCAGTTTCGCAATATTGCGATCAAGCCGATTTCCGATTAATTGTGAAAAGGGCGCTGAAAACTAAACCCGTAAATGACTGCAGCAAACGGTTTGGTTTATAATTCAGATCATCAAAATAAGTCGGATTTACCAGACCTTGATCTGAATAGAAAAACGGCATGATCGAAATACCAAATACGCTCTACAACGTGCTGGCCAAGATTCCGTTTGTCGGAAGGCCCTTTGTCCGACGGGCGTCAGAGATTGTGTACAACAAAACGAGTGTTGAACTGCCTCCAGGTAGATTTCTTGAAGCCGGTTTTCGGTCGCTTTTATTGCTTGCTCCGTTCGCATTGTTCGTTGGGTTCTATTTCGTCAAAGACTATGTCAATGAGAACCGGCCGATCGCCAATCAAGCCGAGACAGACGTTGATTGGACTGCTAATTCAGACGCCGCAGCATTCGAGCAGTTTGTTACTCAAGCCGATGCAAGTGAATTGCAACGTGTCCTTAGTCAACTTTCGGCACAAGAATCGGACGCTTTGCCGGAAACGTTGTCAATTATCGAAAAAGAAATCGCGATTTCAGATCGACTGTTGAATTTGTCATCAGAACCAGACCAGAAGAGTTTCGCTCGCAAGCGGAAACTGTTGGCGCTGATGCATCGCGAACTGATCGCTGTCGAAGAAAAAGTATGGGAGGTCAGCCAGGAAGACGAGTTGGAAACGTTTTCGGGTGAGCTCCGCGATGTAGGGGACGTGGAAATTGATTCCCTGAACGAAATTGCGTCCATAATTCTAGCTGCAAAGTTGTTTTCCACTTCAAATGACCAGCAGATCAAAGAGGAAGCCAGGCAGCAAATAGCGAGCAAGATCGACAGCCTTAAGGATGTGGCTCAGGCTGACGCCAGTGTTGCGAATCAGCTTGTACGTGTGATTGGGGTGGTGCGAGAATTTGGTGATATGGATACACATCGGGAGTTGTTGAGGCAGGTGCGGGACAATCTGGTTTATTCCAGCAACCCGGAGATTGTTGAAATCGGTGATTCTATTTCCAAAGATTACGAATTGACCGCCGTTCAACTTCCGAACGTCCTGTCCGTGCCGTTTGCTCAACGTGCGCCAGTTGTCAATGCCCTGGTCGAAGTGGTGACCAAAAGTATCGTCCGCGAGAATTACGATCCGCTGCAATTGCGAACTGCCATTTCGAGAGGAAGAGACTTGTTGTCGATGGGAGAGTTCGACGCGGCCCGGCAAATTGCCGAGCATTTGGTTTCCGTCAATCCGGACTATAGTCAAGTGGTTTTGCAAGAATGGAACAAGTTCGAGTCGTTGTTGGAACTGGAGCGGGTAAATTTCGAAACAGCCAGGTTCCTAGACGCCAATGACCAGCCTGTCGACGCGGAACAGAGCAGCAGCCAATTTAAGTTACTGGTATTTTGCAACGGGCAAAGCTATCCGCAAACGATGGCTTACTATAAGCAGTTGATCGAGCATTTGCGTGGCGTAAAGTCCACCAGATTGACGTTTGTTTTTGTTTATTGTGATGATGGTGGAAATGCCAAGGCTGTGGAGTCTATCAAAAGCTTTGCTCGCCGACCTCGCCATCCTGGCAAACGTTTCGAGTTCTGGTTTTTGTTTGATGAACAAGTTCCTCCTTACTGGCAGACCAAGTATGCAGCGGCGAGTTTTCCGATGCCGTACCTTTTGAACAAAGAACTTGATTTGGTGGCGGTTGGGTCGACACCGGAAACGTTGGCATCGCTGGTTTTTTCACAAGGCCAGTAAGCCGGCCATTTCCATCAAAATCGCTTCCAAACAAAGTTGCTGGATGTTCGTCGTTCGCGTGATACTTCGTGTTCAAGCCAAAATTCATCGCGACAAAATCCATGTCGCCATCATTAGTGGTAAAAAGGCCGCTGAAAACTAAATCGGTGAATGATTGAATCAAACGATTTGGTTTATAATTTAGTTCACCATAATAAGTTGGATTTACCAGACCTTGATCTGAATCGAAAAACGGCATGATCAAAATACCAAATTTCCTCTACAACGTGCTGGCCAAGATTCCGTTCGTCGGCAGGGCTTTTGTCCGGGGGGCGGCAGAAATTGTATACAACGAAATGAGTGTTGAACTACCTCCATTCAGATTTCTTGAAGCCGGTGTCCGGGCGCTCTTGATACTTGCTCCGTTCGCATTGTTCGTTGGGTTCTATTTCGTCAAAGACTATGTCAATGAGAACCGGCCGATCGCCAATCAAGCCGAGACAGACGTTGATTGGACTGCTAATTCAGACGCCGCAGCATTCGAGCAGTTTGTTACTCAAGCCGATGCAAGTGAATTGCAACGTGTCCTTAGTCAACTTTCGGCACAAGAATCGGACGCTTTGCCGGAAACGTTGTCAATTATCGAAAAAGAAATCGCGATTTCAGATCGACTGTTGAATTTGTCATCAGAACCAGACCAGAAGAGTTTCGCTCGCAAGCGGAAACTGTTGGCGCTGATGCATCGCGAACTGATCGCTGTCGAAGAAAAAGTATGGGAGGTCAGCCAGGAAGACGAGTTGGAAACGTTTTCGGGTGAGCTCCGCGATGTAGGGGACGTGGAAATTGATTCCCTGAACGAAATTGCGTCCATAATTCTAGCTGCAAAGTTGTTTTCCACTTCAAATGACCAGCAGATCAAAGAGGAAGCCAGGCAGCAAATAGCGAGCAAGATCGACAGCCTTAAGGATGTGGCTCAGGCTGACGCCAGTGTTGCGAATCAGCTTGTACGTGTGATTGGGGTGGTGCGAGAATTTGGTGATATGGATACACATCGGGAGTTGTTGAGGCAGGTGCGGGACAATCTGGTTTATTCCAGCAACCCGGAGATTGTTGAAATCGGTGATTCTATTTCCAAAGATTACGAATTGACCGCCGTTCAACTTCCGAACGTCCTGTCCGTGCCGTTTGCTCAACGTGCGCCAGTTGTCAATGCCCTGGTCGAAGTGGTGACCAAAAGTATCGTCCGCGAGAATTACGATCCGCTGCAATTGCGAACTGCCATTTCGAGAGGAAGAGACTTGTTGTCGATGGGAGAGTTCGACGCGGCCCGGCAAATTGCCGAGCATTTGGTTTCCGTCAATCCGGACTATAGTCAAGTCGGTTTGCAAGAATGGAAGAGGTTCGAATCGTTGTTGGAATTGGAGCAGATGAATTTCGAAACGGCCAGGTTCCTTGACGCCAATGACCAACCTGTCGACGCGGAACAGAACGGCAGCCAGTTTAAATTACTGTTGTTTTGCAATGGGCAAAGCTATGCGCAAAATGTTGCTTACTATAACCAGTTGGTCGAGAATTTGCGTGGCGTAAAGTCCACCAGATTGACGTTTGCTTTTGTTTATTGTTATGACAGTAAAGATGTCAAGTCTGTGGAATCCATCAAGACATTTGCTCGCAAGCCTGACAGCCCTTGCGAGTTCTGGTTTTTGTTTGATGAACAAGTTCCTCCTTACTGGCAGACCAAGTATGCGGCGGCGAGTTTTCCGATGCCGTATCTTTTGAACAAAGAACTTAACTTGGTGGCAGTTGGGTCGTCACCGGAGACGTTGGCATCTCTGGTTTTTTCACAAGGTCAGTAAGTCGTCACGTCCTTGAATGTTCCGTCGCCATTTTTGTGATACAGATGGTCCGGTGTTTTCATGTCGTTTCTACGAATAGATCAGCCCTACCGATCCAACCGTTTTCTCTTGGCAGCGAGCGGTTGCTATGGCTCTGTTTGAGCCGATTTTTCAATCACGATGCTGCTCGTTTTTGTGTCAACGACTTCCGATTGACTCGTCCCATCTGGCCAAACTACTTCGACCAATAGTTTGTCGAACGCGGTCGCCACGAAGATTGAGCCATCGGACTGGGTGAGATACCCATGTCCTGCATTGACATCAAAAACTGTCCTGCGTGTCGACTCAAGCGTTTGCTGAACGAAAACACGAGCTCCAACGGCTGAATAATTTTCTTTCGCTCCGACCAGTCTTATCCGAACCGGTTTCATGGCAGTGTTGGAATGATTGCGAAGCAAGACAACTGAATCATCGTTTACTGAAACCAGTGCATCAGGCCGACCATCGGCATTGACATCAGTGAGCGCAACAGCCATCGCTTGTCCAGCAATGGATATGCCGGATTCGGCTGGCCCCACGGCCAGGAAATTACCGGTACCATCCCCCCTGAGCAACAATCCCTGCCCGCCGTCCATTTGTCCCGTCTCGGGCTGTGGGTGCATGAAATTCTGGGCGATCACCACATCATTGAATCCATCGGCATCAAAATCAGCAATCGCCGTCCCAAAGCCAGGAGAAATTTGTGCCAGACGGGGCAGTGGTTTGATCTCAAAATTTCCGTTTCCGTCATTCACAAGTACAACGCTTTGGAGGTAGTTGGCCGTGAATTGTTGGGCTGCATCCAGGTCGTCGCCGTAGATATCAGTCAGCTCAGCCAGCGCGAACTCGTGATAGGTCGGGAATTTTTCGCTGATCATTGGCATCGCATGCGTGCTGCAACTCTTACCACGAATCGGGAAACATTTGTCGTCTTCCCATTCTGATTCAACGAGATCAATTCTGCCGTTGCCATCAAAATCTTTGGCAAAGAGTGACACAGGGTGCTTCTCATCAGCGTGGTACTTTGTATTCAATCCTGTATTCATGACCACGAAATCCATGTCTCCGTCGTGGTCAATATCACCCGGTGAAATCGAGTTCCACCAACCCAGTACTTTGGAAAGTCCCGCCACATCAGTGTGGTCGACCAGCTTGCCATTCTGATTTTTGAAAATGCGAACCGGTCCCCATTCAAGCGCCACCAGCAAATCAAGCCACCCATCTCCATCAGCATCTGACCAAACCGCTGATGTCACCAAGCCAAGCGATTTCAAGACCGATGCATTTTCCGTTTCTGCTTCTTTAAACCGACCGTTTTCGTTGATCAGCAATCGCGAATCAGCAGCCAGCGGCCAACGATGAGGCAGGCAGCGGGTGCCAACAAACAGATCCAGGTCTCCGTCTTTGTCAACGTCTGCCGCGCATACACAGCTGCCCGAGTCACGCAAATCCGGCAGCACGTCCACAGCCTCAGAAAAGTTGCCTTTACCGTCGTTCAGATAGATTTGATCACGATAAGATTCGTGCCCCATTTCTTTGGCATATCCGCCCGACACGATGTACAGATCCTGGTCAGAATCAGAATCGATGTCCACGAACAAACATCCCATCTCTTCAGTCGTCAGTTTCTTTGTCCATGGTCCTGGCTGCCGAGCGAAATTTTCTTTGCCACCCAGGTAGAGAGCACCGATTTGTCCCGCGGCTCCCGCGACATAACAATCTGAAAACCCGTCTCCGTTGACATCAGCCCAGGCCACGCCCGGTCCGAGCTGAGAAAGTTTATTCGGAAGCAGCGGCTGCATCGAATAGTCGTCAAAGTCCAATTCCAGATGCGTGTGTTGCAAACGAAGACTCTCGTTGGCAACGTCGAAAACAGGATCCGGCAGCTGTTTGGTCGAGCCTCGTTGTTTCGGCTCACCTTGCTCGTTGATCGTATACAGATTCCCTGCTGCCAGGTCTGTGAAGGATTGCTTAATCCCGCTTGGCCACAGAACCACCACTTTGTCAGCTTTTTCGTTGTCTCCGAGGCCGAAATGAATCAAAGCTTCGTCGGATGACATATAGCCACGGGCAGATGCCATTTGCCGAACTTGCTGGCCACTCTGAGTCGTCAATCGAATCGTGGCTCCCAAACCCGTTGCATTGCTGACCGTCCCATTGAGCTTGAAGACGATTCGATTCGCGGAACCACAATCATTGCGATAAACGCTCAGCGGCTCGTTTAAATTACTTACCAACAAATCAAGGTCGCCATCGCGGTCAATATCGACCGTCGTACACGCATTGGATACACCTTCATGGTTGACTCCCCATTGCTCGGACACATTTTCAAAGCTCAGCTCACCGCCATTTCTAAACATCAAGTTAGACTCTTTGAGCGGTCCAATGGAATTCGCCAAAGCAATGGACTCCTCCATTTTGCCAGCCTCTTGCAAGGCCTTAACTTTCTTCTGATGGTCAGAATCATTGATGTTCTTGCCGTAACCATTGGTGAAGAACGCATCGAGTCTGCCATCGCAATCGGCGTCAAACAGCCGCACTGACCATGTCCAGTCCGTTGAATCCAGGCCCGTTAAATTGGCAGCCTCCCAAAATCGTTGCGTGCCAGAATTCAACAAAAGGGTATTCCTCATGAACTGGCGTGGCTTGCCGTAAGTCAAAAACCACGCCGAATTACCCATCTCTCCCATCGTTGTTTTTTGTTTGTAATGGGTCGTGCTCGACATGTCTGCGGCCAGGAAATCCAACTCGCCGTCATTGTTAATGTCGCCAAAATCTGCGCCCATCGCAAACCACGGGGTGTGGCCAGTCACGTCTGCAATCACGTCTTTGAATCGACCGTTCCCCAAATTTTTGTACAAATGGTCGGGCGTTTTCATGTCATTGGCAACGTACAAATCAATCCAACCGTCTTGGTCGTAATCCCACCAGGTCGCCGACAACCCCATGTCAAATCCGGCGATACCTGACTCCTGCGATACATTCACAAATTTTCCGCCATCATTGCGAAACAGGATGTCTTGTTGTCCAGCGCGATTGATTTTGTCGCCAATAAAAAAGTAATGCTCCTGGAAATCCGGATGAAATTTCTTTTCGCCGCTTGAAGTCGTAATGATCTTTGGATTCGGTGCCTCTTCCGGCGGTGTGAATACTCGATTGTTCAGCAAATAAAAATCGAGATCTCCATCGTTATCAACATCGGCAAATGCAGCCATTGTCGATGCACCAGGATGGTCGATTCCGAATTCTGCTCCGCACTCGTCAAACGAGCCGTCTTTCTGATTGACGTAGAGGAGGTTTTTACCGTTGGTCACGCAAAGATAGATATCGAGATATCCGTCACCATTGACATCAGCGAAAGTTGCCCCGCTGTCCCACAACTCCGGCCCAGCGACGCCGGCCGATGAGGTCACATCTTCGAACTGCCAAACCTCGGTCTGACGAAAGAGTTTGTTGGGCCCGTCTTGAGAAACCAGATACAAATCCACCATGCCGTCGTTGTCAAAATCTCCCGACGTTACACCTCCACCATTGAGTAGATACTCTCGATGGTTTTCTCGTTTCAGGAAATTCTCAAATTGCAGCCCCAGCTCTTCGTGGTTTAGCTTCGAAAACAGTGCGGCTTGGGCAGAGCCTGGGGAAGCGAGCGCGATCGCCGATATTTCCTGCCGAGCTGAGTTGGAAGATCCCAAATTGGTTTGCTCGACTTGACTGGTTCCGCCACATCCAGCGAGTAAAGTTAGGGCGATGGCCAGAATTGGTAGTTGTTTACTCATCAAAAATCATCTTTATTCAACATTTTGTTGGCAATTGATCGCAATCTCAGTTGTATCCAGAATCAGCTGCTGCAGGAATAAAACTAGAAGATTCGGTTGGAATTTCATGTCTCGGCCATTCGCTAACCCAAAATCGGTCCTTTTTTCAACGCAGGAACAATTACCACCCGATAACCAGAACCCTTTATCCACATATTGACCGTTCCGTAATAAGTTGCAGTATCGTTAAAATGGGATTAACCTTAATAAGTCCGACCGATGTTCGGCCGAACAAATGGTTAACCACTTCTTGGAGACGTGCACATGAAGAAATTTTGTTTTTCATTAGCGATGGCTGCGGCCGTTCTAATGACAG
>CAZXLW010000022.1:0-63251 GCA_964641465.1 uncultured Pirellulaceae bacterium
CATCCTGGTATTTGCCAATGACACGATTGACAATCGCAATGGAGTGATTGAGGCAACCTGCGGCTAACGGAAGCCACAATGCGCCGATTCCGTTTGGTCCCTTACTGGTCGTTTCTGATTTCGCTGGACGAAATGTCGATTCGGAATTCCTGGCTGGAGACGAATTCGCAAAGTTCAGATACCGACGCTGGAAGGTCAAGCTGCTCGCTTTCGAGGAACTCGCCGTCTTCGATTCTGCCAAATACCAGGAACCGGTTTCCATTCGATTTGATGGACGCGATTGCCTGCTCAAATCTTGCTTGATTATTTTCGTAGTACTTGAGTTTGCAGATCCGGCGGATCGTATCGGCTCCGACGGCAAAAGTGACGCCGGGGAATAGCTGGGACTTTTCTTCGAATGTGGGAGCGTTGGATAATAGGACTCCAAAACCTCCAAAATCTTGTTGGATGCGATCGAGGATCATCTGCAGATCCAACGGGGGCTTATCGACGTTGGCGATGCAAATCTCGAACCAGCAGTGGCGGGAGCCACTACCGAACGCAGGTTTGGGAATTGCGGGCTTTCCAATCGCAGGATTCTCGATCGCAGGCTGAGGGAGTTTGGACATCGCAAGCTTGGCCATTTCCAAGTGCCCGTGGTGCAGCGGGGCGAAAGAACCGGGCAAAACGCAATTTCCCGGAGCGGGCAAACGTCCATCAACCTCGCTCAAACCTTGGTCAGAGTGCTCTGTATGGGCTCGGCCAGCGGATTCGGGAAGCTGGACAAGGAACGTCTGGCCGGTCGTTGGGGTAGTTTGGGCTGTGGTTGCACCTGTTGTCTCGGCTAGAAAACGGAGCCAATTGGCCAAACGCTGGCCGAGTGGGTCGGCTGGTGAGGGTGGCGATGAATTGCCGATTTTTGCCAATTGCTGGATCCCAAAATACCCGATAAACTATGCACCATCAGTCTGCGCTGTGCAGGCTATTTTGTTAACCCTCTTACCTGCAGTTCAGGCGAATCCTGCCTAAAGGATTTGCGGCTATCGCTCTGCTTCGGATTCTTTCCGATGACGACGATTGGCACTGGATCGGCAAAGGAGAAACTATGGCTAATTTAGTCGAAAATCTAGTCGAAGCCGGAGTGCATTTCGGTCACCGAGCCAGTCGGTGGAACCCCAAGATGAAGCCGTACATCTACGGCAAGCGCAATCAGATCCACGTGATCGACGTTCGCGAAACCGTTCGCGGTTTGTTGCGGGCAAAGAAATACGTCTCACAAGTCACCTCGGGCGGAAGCCTGATTCTTTTCGTCGGCACGAAGCGACAAGCTGGCCCGACGATCCAGCGTGAAGCCGAACGCTGCAAGATGCCGTTCGTCAGTGAGCGATGGTTGGGTGGTGCGTTAACCAACTTCCGTACGATTCGCAGTCGAATGAGTCGCCTGGAAGAACTCGAAAAAATCCGCGGCGGTGAGGAACTGCAGCAGTATTCAAAGAAGGCGCAGTCTTCCTTGAATCGTGAATATCGCAAAATGTACCGGAACCTGAACGGTATTCGGTCGATGAACCGTTTGCCGGAATGTTTGATAATTATCGATCCAAAGAAAGAGAAAAACTCAATCCGCGAAGCAAAGCTGCTGGGCATCACAACGTGTGCCTTGATTGACACCGATTGCGATCCGGATGAAGTGGATTTGCCGATCCCAGGTAACGACGACGGTATTCGTTCGATCGAAGTTATCCTGTCGCATCTATCGGATGCCGTGATCGCTGGAGCCAAGCACATCAAAGCCAAAAATGAAGGCGCTGATAGTGCTGATGCTAAGCCTGCCGCACCAGCGTCAGGTGACAAGGGCGACAAGGCTCCTCCGGCGGCTGAGCAAGCCAAAGTCGAAGGTGCTGACAAGCCAGCTGCCGAATCGACCGAAGCTGGCTCGGATGCAGCTGCACCAACCAGCTAGAAATTGGTTTGCCAAAAGCATTGGTGAACCAAAGCGATACATAATCGCTCTGAGTTTATAACCAGAGGTGCCTTGGGCCGTTGAGCTGGTCTGAGGCACCATGATTAATATTTACCCACAACTACGAAATCGTCAGGTGGAAGAAAGAAACCGATGACAACCATTACCGCAAAAGATGTAAGTGAACTGAGGAAAGCCACTGGCGCTGGCATGATGGACTGCAAAGAGGCGCTCAAGGAATCCGGGGGCGACTTTGATGGCGCACTGGAAGTTCTTCGCAAGAAAGGGCAGAAAGTCGCTGCCAAGCGAGCTGATCGCGAAACCAACGAAGGCGTCGTTGTCGCATTGAAAAACGATGCTGGCAATCAGGCGATCGTATTGGCCGTGAGCTGCGAAACTGACTTCGTTGCCAAGAACGATGACTTCATTGGATTCGTAAACGAAATTGGCCAGCTGGCTTTGAAAGAAGCTCCAGCGACCAAAGAGGATTTGCTCGCACTACCTTTCGGTGGTTCGACGGTCGCGGAAAAGCTGGTGGACAACACTGGTAAGACTGGTGAGAAAACGGAAATCTTCGGGTATCACCTGGTCTCTGGCGACAACATCACATCGTACGTTCATGCGGGCAGCAAAATTGGCGTTGTTGTCAGTTACAAGGACGGCGGCAAAGATGATGCCGACCAGTTCTTCCGCAGTGTCGCCATGCATATCGCAGCGATGAGTCCTTCGATCATGGATCCAAGCGAGTTCGATTTGGACTTCGTTACCAAGGAAACAGAGATGATTCAGGCTCAGATCAAAGCTGAGAACGACCTGAACGAAGCTGAGAACCTTGGCAAGCCGATGAAGACGATTCCACAGTTCGTCAGCAAGCTTCAGTTGACTCCGGAAGTCATGGCGAAAGTCGAAGAAGACATCAAGGCTGAGTTGGCTGCCGAAGGCAAACCAGAGAAGATCTGGGACAAGATTGTTCCCGGTAAGGTTGAGCGTTTCGTTGCTGACAATACTAAGCTTGATCAGGAACGATGCTTGTTGAGCCAGTTCTTCGCATTGGACGACAGCAAGACGGTTGATTCGGCGATCAAGGAATTCAGTCCCGACGCCGAAGTCGTCGTGTACAAACGCTTGGCCGTTGGCTAACGCAATTGAATGTTAAACATGAGCCCTGTTTCAAACAGGGCCATTTTTTTGTCTATTGCGGCTTCCTGGTTGGAGCTTGATGATGGGCGCCTTTTCTGTCTAAGTTACCAATCCCCTGCCTGCACGGACGAACAACGAAAATGAGTGACAATCCAAAATACAGACGGATAATTCTGAAGTTATCCGGAGAGAGCTTTTGTGTCCCCGGCGAACGCGGCATTTCGATGGACGAAGTTTGCCATATTGCCGGTGAAATAAAAGAAGCCAGAAGCCTGGGCTCTGATGTCGCGGTCGTGATTGGCGGTGGCAATATTCTTCGCGGCAGCCGATTCACCGAAAAGAACGATGTCATTCACGAGTCGACGGCTCACTACATGGGGATGATGGCGACGATCATCAACGGGTTGGCTTTGCAGGACGGCCTCGAGTCGGTTGGCTGCGATACGCGGCTGATGAGTGCGATCAAAATGGATGGTGTCTGTGAGCCTTACATTCGCAGGCGTGCCGCTCGGCATCTGGAAAAGGGCCGGATCGTGATCCTGGGAGCCGGTACCGGCGGCCCGTTTGTCACAACAGATACAGCAGCTGCGTTGAGGAGCATGGAGTTGGGTGCCGATATCCTGCTCAAAGCCACTCGGGTTGATGGCGTGTTCAGCGAAGACCCGGAAAAGAACCCGCACGCGGTGCTCTACAGCGAACTTGAATACACCACGGTATTGGAGAAAGGTTTGCGAGTCATGGATTCGACGGCAATTTCACACTGTATGGAACACAAAATGCCGTTGATGATTTTCAACTACAAGAAAAAAGGTAACATTAGACGTGCGGTGGCTGGCGAAAAGGTCGGCACCACGATCGGATAATGCAAGTTCGATGACCTCACGCTCCTTGGAGAGCCCGACGCGATGCGTTCGGGCTGGGTAAAACGATCGCCAAGCAATTTTTGCAAAGACACAAACGGAGAAAAAAATGGCCGGAGACGAAATCCTTCTTGACTCAGAAGAACGTATGGAAAAAGCACTTGAGATCCTGAAAAAGAATCTCAGCGGAATTCGTACAGGCCGAGCCAACCCGGGGCTCGTAGACTCATTGCGAGTCGAAGTCTACGGTTCGCCAACTCCGATCAAGCAGATCGCTGCCGTCGGTGCACCGGAGCCGACTCAGATTGTCATTCGGCCGTATGATGCTGGTACGATCAAGGATATAGAAAAGGCAATCGTCTCTGCCGATCTCGGGTTCAACCCGCAGAGTGACGGGCGTGTGATTCGAATCAATATTCCAGCTCTTTCGACTGACGTTCGCAAGAAGATGGTTTCGCGAATCAAAGAGTTGTCTGAAGAATCCAAAGTCTCCATACGGAATATTCGTCGCGACGGAAATAAGGCTGCGGAGCAAGCCGAGAAAGACAAAGAAGTCAGCGAAGACCAACGCGATGACATCAAGGATCAGATCCAGGAGCTGACCAAGAAATTCGAAGTACAAGCCAGCGAAATCGCCAAGGCCCGTGAAGCGGAAGTCATGGACGATTAAGGTTGGGTAAACGTAATATTCGCGTAAGGTTCGCTTGAAGCAGCTTAAAAACCTTAAATTGAAAACGATTGGCGGTGCTCGCAAGGCACCGCTTTTTTATTGAGTTTCTCGACTACGGAGTCTATGTTCTAAATATAAAATTCTGATTGTTTCGCTACAGACAGATCTTCGCCCCTTTTGTGTTTGATGTTTCGCGCGTTGCAAAAAAAGTAAGTGTCCCTGTGCCGGAATAAGAACGGCTGTGAGATGAGTTCTTTCGCTCGAAACTGAAAGAATGAATCTAAAACCTGTGTGGATCGTTAATGTCAATGCTATTCAAGACTCTCTGCTTATGCTTCACGATTCTTTTTGTTGCCTGTAATCGCACCGCTCCGAATACTGAGGCTCTTATGACTCCCGCTTTGCAACTGGAAAAACTCAAACTTGAATTGGAGTCGGTGCCAACGGTAACAAGAGTTCAGTTTGCTTCACAATGCTTGGACTTTGCAAAAAAGAACTGTGACAGCCAAACAGGATTTGACACTTTACTGTGGATTACCCGATCCAATCGAAGGATTTCCGGATTTGCTGAGGCAAGTGATTCGGCACGCGAATTCCTGATCAAGAATCATAAGCAAAGACCAGAAACGGCGATTGCGGTTTTCGAGATGAGGAAATCCCGAAGCCCGAAACGAATCGAGATTCTGGAGTCGCTTCTCAATTCCGAAAATGCAATTCTCCGTGGAGTTGCCAAATATGCTTTGGGTTATGCTCTTCGGAGAAAAAAGAGTGATTCAGTTAAGGCAACCGAACTTCTTGAGTCAGTAATCGATGAACATTCTCAGTTGACCATAAAACCGTTTGACAAAGATATAAGTCTTAAAGAGCTGGCGCAAAGATGTTTGGCGGAGATTCGCGAATTGCAAATCGGCATGATGGCTCCCGACATCCAAGGCATCGATTTGGACGAGGTCCCTTTTTCCTTGAAAGAATATCGGGGCAAAGTTGTCTTGCTGACCTTTTGGGCGGATTGGTGAGGTGCGTGCGTCAGGCTATATGCCCACGAGCGGTCGCTCGTAAAACACTTCGGCAAAGATGATTTTGCAATCGTTGGCGTGAATGCTGATTCCGATCTCGAAACCGCCAGGGAATCCGCTAAGAAAAACGGACTTCATTGGCGCCACTTTTACGAAGGTCAAGACCGAGCGATCGCCAACGCGTGGAATGTCAGCTCACGACCAAGTACCGTTTTGATCGATCGAGACGGCCTCATTGCGGGCAAAAACTTCGACTACAAAACGTACGACGAATTGGTCGAGTTGATCAACGGCGTTATCAATAAACAGGATTAGAAAGACGAATTTGACTCTGGTTCGGCAATCAGCGATTCGCTGCCAACGGCTGGAAGCTGCGATGAACAGCAGGCAGTGATCCTGGCTATCCGATTGCCTTGTCGTATAAACGCAGCGTCTTGTAGTGATCGAGTGGCATGGTTCTGCCGACGGCTCGAATGGAAGCTTCGTTTTGAGCGTCGATCCAGGAGAATTCCCATTGTTGGATGTTGAGGTCGCGTGTGCCGCGATATCTCATCTCAGTCGACAACAACACGCCCACGCCTCGCTTGCGGAAAGCCTCGTCGGCTCCCAACCCAATGACGCGTGATCGGGGAGTTTTTCGAATCCAATACAGGAACTGAGGGATCCGCATCCAATCGTAACGCCCCACTGATTTCCGCAGCGCCCAGTTCACGCATGGTACATTGACGCAGTATCCGACAAGCTGATCTTCCCAGTAAGCGACCAGCAATGTTTCCGGCTTGAGCACTTTCTTGAGTTGCTTGACCATGAAGTCCAATTCGGCATGGGTGAGCGGAACGAATCCCCATCCGGAAGCTCTCACGGAATTGCCAAGCGTATTGATCGCTCTCAATTCCTTATCAATCGTACTGCGATTGACGTTGCCGATCCTCAACATGGGGTAACGCTCAAGTACGCGGCGAGTCACCGACAGCAACTTTTCTTCATTCGCCATCACGTCTTCGTACATCGTGGGAATGTCATACAAGTAGGCATTGAATTCCCGCACGACCGAAAAACCGTTGCTCATCAGCAGGTCTTCGTAATACTTCGGCGTGTAGCCCATCATCACGAACGGCGGATCGTCATTGCCATGCACGAGGACCCCAAAGTCGCTTTTCATCGAAGGGTTCACCGGGCCACGGACAACATTGCATCCCTGCTCGATCAGCCACTCACTGGCTCGATCCAATAGAGCCTCAGCGACCTGTTTGTTGTCTATGCATTCAAAGAACCCAAAGAACCCGACTTGATCCTGATAGTGTTCGTTATGCAAATCATCTTTGATCGCAACAATCCGCCCGATCGCTTTTCCATTCTCATAACAGATGAATGGCTGGCGGGTCGCGTGTTCGTAGAACGGATGCTTGTTCGTGTCGAGGTTCGTTTTCTCCATGAACCGCAACGGATAAACGACATTCGGATCGTCCCGGTAGATGAACCGGCGTAGATCAAAAAAGTCCTTCCATTGTCGACGTGTTTCGACGGGAAGGACTTGATATTTATTGAGCGAAGGCTGAGCCATCTGGTTTGTCGAACCGGGCTAAGACTAAGCGATTGAGCGATGAGCTGCGGCTTGATTACCTTCATGCAAGGGAATCTTCTGAGCAACAGCAACCACAGCACTAACCAGCTGCTTCATTTGAGCTTCGGTGTGCAGTGCGCTACAGGTCATTCGAACGATCGACGTTCCGTAAGGAACCGCTGGATACATTACCGGGTTCACAACGATGTTGTGCTCATCGTGCAACATGCGGACTGCCTGCAGTGCGGTGATGCCTCGCGTAAAGATCGAGGTCACGGCACCTTGTGGATTGCCAATGTTGAAGCCAGCATCACGCAAGCCTGTTCGCAATGTTTCAATGTTGCTCCACAGCTGCGTGCGACGCTCTGGCATCGACTGCATCAGTTCCAGCGATTTCCGCGTCGCCGAGACAAGTGCACCCGGAAGTGCCTTGGTGAGCATGAAGCCTGGCGAGACGTGCTTCACAAAATCAAGCACTCGCTTAGGGCCGCAAACGTAGCCACCGAACGTGCCGAAGGCTTTGGCGAACGTACCACCATGCAAATCGACTTCGTCTTCGACACCGAATAGCTCCGGCGTTCCGCGACCGTTTTTACCCAGCACTCCCGTGCCGTGTGCATCGTCGACAAACAACTGAGCCTTGTATTTGTTCTTCAGTTCAACAAGTTCCGGCAACGGAGCCAAGTCACCGGTCATCCCGTAGACTCCGTCAACAGCGATCAACTTAGGCTGGTCGATAGGACATTGCTTGAGCTGATGCTCGAGGTCATCCAAGTCATTGTGGCCAAACCAGGTCGCTTCGCCTTTGCACAGTCTCGCACCGTCGTGCAAGCATCCGTGAGCGTACGCGTCGACGAAGACTCGTTCTTTGCGACCGACCATGCAAGCAATCGTTCCTGACATTGCTCCCAGGCCGAGATTAAATACCAGCGATGCCTCGGTATTCCGAAACTCCGCCAACTCTTTTTCCAGGGCAATGTGATCGACAGTGTTGCCCGTCAACGGGCGAGCTCCCAGAGGCGTGCCCAATCCGTTGATGGACGCAGTCTCGGTACCCGCTTTTACTACGTCTGGGTGGGTTGCGAGTCCCAAATAATCGTTGGTCGCAATTTGCAGGTATTCCTGGCCATCGATTTGTACCTTCGGCAGGCAATTAGTGGTCGGGAATTGCCGGAAAAACGTGCTTAGCGAGGAATCGAAATTGTCGCCCGCGACTTTCTTCATTCGGGCCCAAAACTCATCGCACTTGTCAAAAATATCAGGCATCGCTTGATTGGTGCTCCGGTCTGACTCATTCAGACATTTGGGTTAGCTGGAATCCGTTCAGCGTTCTACTGAGCCAAGGAGGATCAGAGATCCGTCTCATCGGATAAGTGAATTGGCACAGTCTAGCTAGATTTGGAAATCTTGAAAACTCGAGTTTCCCACAACTTTTTGAATTGTGAAACATGAATTTTCCCCTGATTACCGAAATTCGCCTGACTAAACATCACTTTTTGGAAGACTGGGCTTCAATTCCACATTAGCTCCAGCCAGCGTCGCTGTTGACTCTCTTCGAGTGGTTCCCATATCTTCCGCCGATGGAAAGCATATTGGTCTATACCGTTCACAAAGCAGCGTCGACGTTTCTCAACCTGCTGCTCCGCCAGATCACTCGGCGCTATGGGATCGCGCATTATTCGCAGAACGACGAGACCTATCATGATGCCATCCAGTCACAAGGCTGGTCTCGGTTCATCGATCGCCATCAAGCAAACCCTGCTTGTTTTGGTCCGATCCGAGGTGGGCATAGCAAAGAATTGTTCCCGGAGAACTTGAGCGACTACTCCATCGTCCTGCATCTACGCGACCCGCGTGACGTGCTGACTTCGATGTATTACTCGTACGCCTACAGCCATTGCGTCCAACCGGGGCGATTCGAGCCTGCTTCCGGGCAACGGGAAAAATGGCGTGACGAAGGCGTTGATCGGTTTGTGTTGCGGTCGGCGGCAGGTGTGCAGCGGATCTACGAGCATCTTTGCGAACATTTGCTGGGCCGACAGAACGTAAACGTTGTGCGTTATGAAGACATGGTTACCGACTATGAACAGTGGCTGCCAGGCTTTCTTGGGTCGTTTCGCCATTTGCCAATTCCGCATCGGAAGAAACGACATTTGATTCTGCCTCAGTCTGTTCGGCAATTTCGGATGCGGCAACAACTGTATCAACGTCACAAGGACGCATTCTCCGTCGCATCCGAAGACAAGCTGAACCACAAACGCAAAGTCACTCCCGGTGATTACCTCGACAAGCTTCAGCCCGAGACGGTGGATTATCTGAACACCAAACTGGCGTCGTTACTTGCGACGCTGGGATACCACGCGACAATCGGAAAGTCGGCCGCCTGACAGGGATTCTGATTGGCTATTTTCCGAACGATTCGAAACGGATGCAAGAATCGGATACAATCTACCTAACTGTTACACATTCAAACCAGGGATTGTGAACTCATGCGCATGGTTGTCATCTTATTTTTAATCATCGGAGGCTTGCCGCAGCATCCATTGCTTTCACAGGACTCCACGGAAGCCCAGGATCCCAAACAAGCCCAGATCGGTAGCTGGGATTGTTACCTTGATTCACCAGGTGGGAAGCTTAAGTTTGGATTGGACGTGGAATCCAATGACGGAGTGCTTGCCGGGTTTCTGGTAAACGGTTCGGAACGCATTTCGATTCCCTCGATCAATGTTGGCGAGGAACTATCGGAATTGCGAATCGACCATTACGACTCGGTGATCACATTCAAAACCAGCGGTGTGGGCCAAGACAAACGGCTTACCGGGAATTGGCGTAAACGTCGAGGTAAGTCGAAATGGGTTGAGATGCAATTCCACGCAACGAAGTCTGTTGGCAGCAAATCTTCATCATCAGCAAACGCGACCACTGACAACCAGCAGAGCGAACCTGGGTTTAGCGGACGATGGGCTGTCGATTTTGCCGAGAGCAGCGATCCAGCAGTTGGTGTTTTTGAAGTTGAATCTGATGGAACAGCTGGCGGTACCTTTATGACGACGACTGGAGACTACCGGTTTCTGGCCGGCACCGTTTCTGGAAAAACGTTAGAGCTGAGTTGCTTCGATGGCGCTCACGCGTTTCTGTTCCGATCGACGCTCGATGCGGCGGACAAGATTAGCGGTGAATTCTGGTCATCGGATTCTTGGCATGAAAAATGGACTGCGACTCGTGCCGCCGATGCGAAGCTTCCGGATGCGTTTGCGCAAACCAAGGTTACTGATCAGAAAACGCTCGGCGATTACAAGTTCCCCGATTTGTCCGGCGAGACTTACTCGTTGGATGATCCCAAGTTTGATGCCAAGGCGAAGCTGATCTATGTGTTTGGGTCGTGGTGTCCAAACTGCCATGATGCTGCGGTGTACTTTAAGGAACTGCAAGCTAAGTATGATCGGACGCAGTTGTCGATCATCGGCTTGGCGTTCGAACACACCGGAGAGTTCGAGCGAGATGCGGAGCAAGTTCGCAAGTACTTAAAGCGACATCAAGTTAATTATCCGGTTCTGATCGCCGGGCTGTCCGACAAGAAACTTGCCAGCCAACAAGTCCCGTTTCTTGACAAAGTTCGCTCGTACCCGACGACGATCTTTATTGATGGCAAGAACAACATGCGGGCGATTCATACTGGCTTTACCGGCCCCGCGACTGGAGCGGCATACGATCGACTGAAAAGCCGATTCGAAGAAACAATCGACCAGATTATTGGCGAGAAATAGCAAGTTTGAAGACGATAGATTTGAGTAAATTTTCGAATTGCCTGAGATCTTGCGAAACGATCGAGATTGAGCGTGGTTCAATTCGATTACGTGTCCAACCTTTTGAGGGAATGCAGATGAAAGCTTTACATTGGATTTTTGTTGCAAGTTTTGCAATCGTCGGTATCTTGCTGGCGAATATGATTCAGCCAACGGTTGCTCAGCAACAAGCTGGAAGCGGGGCGACCGCTCAGCAGCCGCAATTCGAATACGCAACTCTAACTGAAACTGCGACCGAAGAAGGGGCTGGAACGGTTTACCTGGCGACTTGGAACAACGGCCCGATTGATATCATTGGGCGCTCAACCAACTCGATGCAAGACGCACAAAGGAGACTCAGTCCGCAACTTGGTGGGCTTACGGATTCTCGAACCAATCTTGGAATGTTGCTTACAGCGATCGGACAAGACGGCTGGCGATTGGTCGAATCAACCGGATCGGATACGGGCATTACGCGTGTTTTCATCCGCGTTGCGAGATAAGTTTGTAAATCTGGCGCTGCCTCAAACCCAAAAGAGGGGGTTTGGGGCTTATAGGCTGATCATTTGGCCACTAATTTCCAAGCTATTGGTTGCAATGACGGCCCAAACCCTTACGATTTTGGGAGTAAACTTATATCTAATTTCTCCGAGTTCAATTCCGATCACTAATTCACTTTTCAAGGAATAGAAAATGTTGGTTCTCAGTAGAAAAGTCGGAGAGAGGATTTGGATCGGAGATGAGATTTCCGTCACGGTTGTTCGCATCACCGGTGGCGGGGTGCGAATTGGAATCGAAGCACCGGCGGAATTGTCAGTTATACGAGAAGAGCTGAAAGCCAAAATCGAACAATCACAGGGCGATGGCGAGAACAATCCGCCCCCAACAATCAAATTCCGCGACGCTTAGATTTTTTGCCGGTTACGATTGTTGAAATTCTCCCAATATCAAGCATATTAGATTACGGAGATCAATCTTTGCGCATGCTTTCTGAGTAACCACGTGAGTAAATCAATACAGTTATTAGTACAGCTCGGTCTGATACTCGCTTCGGCAGCCGTGGCTTACTTGCTGCTGAGCCCTGAGACAACGAAACAAGCCGATGGCTCGACGACGACGACGACAAGTTCGCAATCCTCGTTCGACATGCTTGGTTTTCTTGATGATCAGATTTCCTGCCAGGAAAATGAGAAGGACGTTCGTTGCTGGAGCTCGGTGAACAAGCTGCAAATGTTCGTTGCCGGGGCCTCGATCGAACATGAGGCTGCGGGGGTTCGCATTAGTTCGTATCACCATTTGCTTGATGATGTATGGCAAGCGGCAGCAGACAATGTTGACGGACAGGAAATTTCAGAGCAGGAACTTCAAAGTGTATTGAGCGGGAAGTTTCCGCACGAGAACAATGCCGAAACCGGAAACGTGAAGTTCGAATTTGAGGGCAGCGAAGAACCGGTACTCGTTATGCAGGCATTGGTTCAGGACTATTCTGACACGATCGAACCCTGGCGGATCCTTCAATCTTGGGCATCGACCAAAGTAGACGCCGGAGGGCAACTGGAACTTAAGCCGATCTATTCCCAACCCGCGATCGAATCGTTTCACTCATTTCTCGTTGCATTCGACATTGCCTTGCTCAAGCGAGCAAAAGCAATCGCAGTCCAAAATAAACTTGCCACGATCGATGCTGAGTCGATGACCAAAGCATTTGAGTTGAATTAAGCTCTGATGTTTCTGCGCTGGTGCCAGTTTTCGGTCAAGGTTTGATCTCTCCCGAGCAGATCGTTTCCTGTTATCATTGTTGCTTCGCTGTATCGCAAAAGGCATGGGGCAAAAGGCAAAAGTAAAGGAATCGGATAATCACCAATGACTGAATTTCTCACTCGTAGAGGGAACATCACTAGCTGGGTGGTCGCCCTTGCGATCTGTTTAATCATTCTCGCGTTTGGCCTGCTTTCCAGATTCGGCTCGCAACCGACGTCTTTGACTGAGAATGAATCAGTCGGGACTGAACTGGACAAGAGTAGTCTGCCCAGAACGAACCAACTGGCGACGCGAAAGCAGTTTTCGTTGGAGTCTTACAACCGCGAGATGCCGTTGTCCGAGTTGCTTGAAGCCCTGCGTCGGCACACCAACAAGGAATTTCAAGAACAGGCATATGAACAGCTGGATCGACGGATGCTTGCCGACGTCGTCGAGCGGCTTTGGCGAGAGAGCAGTGCTCGATCAGAGGACACACTGCAAGTTTCGCATCATGCGATGGTTTCGGTTTTGCAGGAACAATTCCCCCACCAAACACTTACCAACGCAGATGTCCTGCTGTTCCCAGAAGATTCGAGACTTCGAGACGTCGTTGCTGAGCCCGCTTCAGACTTTTTTCGGGATACCGCTCGTCACTGGAAATGGATTGCCCAGTTTTCGAAGGGGGCAACGAGTACTGACCTGCCCGAACTTAAAGAACTGGATGCTTACGCAGCAGAAGAGTTGAGCGAATTCGTTTCTGTGTTGGCTATTGGCGTGGCCCAAATGGCAGCACGCGTTTCCGACGACAACACCATTGAGCCATCTGAGGTAGACACCGTCTTTGACAGCTTTGCAAAATACTCACCTGACATCACCATTCCCCGGCGGCCCGAAGTCAAATACTCAGAGATTCGGAAGCAGGAACTGATTGCTTCATTGCCGAAGCCGATGTTCACGGACATCACGAAAGAAAGCCAGATAGCGTATGCCCATCGACCGAATTCTGAACTTCAACTCAAACGAATTGAGCTGGAAGTGCCGCTTGGAATTGCCGGCGGTGGAGTGTCGGCTGTAGATTTTGATGGAGACGGAAAAACAGATTTGTACTTTGCCGGTGATGGTGCCGGAGCGTTGTTCAAGAATGCGGGAGCGACTTTCGAAGATGTTTCGGAATCGGCGGGCTTACCGCGAACTGGCGAAACAAGGGCCGGTTACTTTGTTGACTTTGACAACGACGGCGACCAGGACCTGTTCCTTACGTTTGTCGGGAGTCGGAACCGACTTTTGGAAAATGATGGCAGCGGCAAATTCACGGACGTCTCCAGCGACGTTGGGCTCATTGACGAACCATTGGTTTCGCACGAAGCCGTCTGGTTCGACATGAACAATGATGGGTTGCTCGATTTGTATGTCGCGAACTTTGGCGACTGGGTCAACGGGGCTTCGCCTACTTTGGGTCGGATCAACGAATCAGCACCTCCCAACCGACTTTACCGACATGAGCTTGAAAATGGAGAGCACAAGTTCGTTGAAGCTGGGAAAGAGCTGGGAATTGACGATCGAGGCTGGACGCACTGCGTCGGGGCATATGATTACGATCACGATGGCTGGCAAGACTTGTTTTCGATCAACGACTTTGGGACCAGTTTCGTTTTCCGAAACCTGGAAGGGCAAGGTTTCAAAGAATCTTCACGAGATGTACGCATCGACGATGTCTATAACGGGATGTCGTTCAGTCTGCTGGATCTAAATCACGATTCGAACTTTTCTATTTACGTTACGCAGATCATGAAGCTGGTCCATCGGCAAAGATACAGCCGACCTTCGGAAGCGACACCGATCCAGTTTGACATCGAGAAGAAAGACAACCTGCGGATCATTGTCGAGAACCGTTTGTTCTCCAAAGCATTCCAGACAGCATTCCGTGACGACCACGACTACCTGATCGAACCAGCGAACTTTGGCTGGGCGTGGGATGCCAGCGGGCTGGACTACGAAAACGATTCAGATATTGACTTGCTGGTCCTCAATGGAACCGAATCAGGAACGCCCGAAAACCGACGCGTTAATGATCCAGCGTATCGGAGTGGTCGGAAATTTCTGACGAAGTTCAACTTCGAACAGAATGTCATGCATTTGCAAGACGAAGGGTATTTCTATGATGTTTCAGCCGGGAATCCAGTCGCGTTCTATGGCAACTCGCGAGGTTCTTCGTACTTTGATTTCGATGGAGATGGTGATCTTGATGTCGTCATCTCGAATTTCAATGATGAGCCCAAGTTGTTCCAGAACAATCAAAAATCCGGTAACTCCTGGATCAGGCTGAAGCTGACAGGCACCAAGTCGAATCGAAATGCAATCGGTGCGGTGGTCGAAGTTCGGTTCGGCTCGCAAGTTCGCTACGGAGTCGTGACCTCTGGAAAGGGATTCCTCTCTCAGAATCCCTACGAGCTGCACTTTGGATTAGGCGATACAGCTGCGGTCGACAAAGTGATCGTTCGCTGGCCAGCGGGGAAGGCTGAGGAGTTTGAAAACCTGGAGCTCAATAAGCTTCATGAATTAACCGAAGGCGAATGAACCCTGCCCTTCTAAAAAAGTGTAGGAAGGTGGAGCCTCCACCTCCTGAATGATCCATTCAACAAGAACCTACCGGCGTTCTGTACTAAGTGGTTCGTCAGACCAGAATTGACGGGTGCCATGTTTACGCGAGCGGTGGTGGTAATGTGTGCCGTATCGACTAGGCATGCTCACGCCGCGTTGGCCATTACCTCTAGTCCTGGAAAACGATTTGTCCTGCGATTTCGCCGGGCGTATCGAGAGCGACGATTCGCGAACCGTCGCGGAGCAACAGGCTAAGCGGTGTTTTGTCGATTGGAAAGTTGGCCAGGAATGCCTGCCCGGAATCGGCTGGCACGTTGAGAAGCCAAACAGGGATATCGGCCCGCTTAGCCAGTGCCATGATCTGCTCAGGTGGACGGTCCCCCGCTTTTTCTCGTACAAACACAATTGCAAACCGCAGGTTTTCATCGCGATAACGGTTCCGCAGGCTTTTGCCGGTGTCCGTAATAATCTGAATCGTCTGTTCGGTTTGGGCCTGTGAGAAGAAAATCAGAATCGAGCGTCGCTTCAAGTCCAAATCGTCGACGGGTCTCCCCGAGCCGTTCAGCAAACCCGATGGCGTAAAGCGGGAGGAGCTGATTTCGATAATGCGGTCCAGTTCAGCCATCTTCAACTGGGCACCTTTGTCCTTTTTTACATGCTCAGCGATTTGGCTTTTCAAAAACGTCGCCTCGTCGATATAGCCGATCCGGATCAAATGCTCGAGATTCTCGATCGCCTTTGTCACAACGGCGGGATGAATATCTCTGCGTGTGAATTCCGCTTGAATGTAAGAGGTGAACCGTTCGACATTGGTTTGACGTTGAGCTTTGGAAATATTCAGCAGGCTTGGCAAGATACTCCTGGTCTGCATCGCGACCAATCTGAGTTCGTCCACAAACGCGACCGTGTTATTCCGCTCGGAACCGGCAAAAGCACTCACGTAGGTGCTAACAAACGGATCCGCGTCGGTGAATGCTCCTTCATCTTGAATCTGCCCAATCAGTTCATACAGTTTCTCGGCCAGGATCTCACTGTTTGGATCTCGATTCGCAGCCGTATAAAAAGACTTCAGTGCAGTGAAACGTTTCCTGACACGCAGCTCCGGGTTAAGTTCGAACAGAAAATCGCTAACACTGGTCAAGACCCCCAAGGCCGCTGCCAGGTCCGCGTGCTTCGGGTGTTCGGCAACGCTTCGAGTTGACGCATAATCGGCCGCCTCATTGGCAGACGTATAGCTGTACATCGAATGTTTGATCGCAAGCGACTCTCGGCGAAGGAGCGCGAGCAGTTTGCCTTCGACAATTCCATCGTGTGTTTTGTCGTCAATATCAAGTCTTAGCAGGCGATCGGCTAACGCGAGCTGCCTGGACAAATTTTCGATTCGCAGGACAACTGGCAGTCCAGTAGCTTCCTGTAACTGGGCAAACTTTCGCTTCAGTGGACCGATGTCTTCCGTCAAAAGAAGTTCATCAAACAACTCTCGGGAATTCTCGTCAACTTTCTCTTCGACAATTTCCGTACGAACAAGATCGTTCACAATCGGAGACGAATCTTTGCCGCCGAACAATAACGGCCCCAAAGTAATAAAGATGAACGCCAGAATTCCAAACAGAATAATTCCTATTATCTGGTTGGTAAAAAATCGGTTACCCGATTCAATTTTTTTGCGATTAGCCATTTTCTCGCGAGATCTCTTTCAATGTAGCAACTCGATACAATGGACTGATGCCGTTCTGGTTGGAACTACGGCATCTATCCCTATTTTACCCAGTCGCTACTTGATTTTTTTCGACCATTGGTCGAGTTCGGCAATTCTGGCGGCTTTCACGAGTACGGCTGTACCGGTTGAAACGTCAATCTTGAGGGATGCCCTGCTTTCGAAGTCCTCTAACCGCCCAAATTTGTCGACAAATTGCTCCAACGCGGCCATTTTGATCGCCGCCGAAGACTCACGATTTGTCTCGAATCCTGGCGCTGCTCCCCAAAACACGCGGGTTCGATTCGGGGTCCAGATCTCCCATTGGGGCTGTTCCGTTTCAAGTCGAGTAGGACGATCGTAGGTAACCACTCGGAACAGCCCAAGTGTTTTTGCGTTGGCACCCAGATACTCCGCCAGTCGTGCGCCAGCAGTGATCCGCTGATCGGCGGCTGTATGCCAGGGAAGTGCTGAATTCAAATCCAGCCACGGCATGTTGATCCGCAGCAAATCCGTTTCCAGTCGACTTTGCTCGCTCGATTGGAGCAGAGTTGCATCGAACACGACACCATCCGCGTCGACAGGGACTGCAGGTGCGTTGATGGGATCGACCAGTGCAATTGGCTGGCGATATTCAAGTTGCATTTCCAGCCCACTCGCATTTTTTTCAATTCGATTCACTGTTCGGACCCACGGCAAGCGACTGGCGAAATCAGCGGCGGCGGGAACCATGTCGGTATCCAACAGCGACTTTCCAGACTCCGTCAATTCAGCCAACGAATTTCGCAACGGTGTTTGGAGCCAAACCGGTGGCTCGTTAATGTGCACGTTCTCCGGGGAGATCCGATAAAGACCGTGATCGACAAGGCTTTCGTGATGCTGCTCCCATAGAATCGTGGCTGTACAGATCACGGTAATGGTCGCAACCAGGAACCAGACGACTGGATGGAGGAGCAGGAAACGGAGTGAAAAATTGTTGTCTTTTGACATATGCGCATGAATTGGAAACGAATCGTTCTCTTCATGCATCGAGCCGAAACGCGCGGTGACTTAATTGACATCCAGGCGTAACCAGCAAATGCCCAGCCCGATGTCGTTGCGTTTGCGACTGCCGTTTTCATCAGAATTTGAGTCGATCGGTTGTGACGATTCTAACGAGCTGCCTACTGTGGTCACTGCCTACTGTGGTCACTGGCAATTTAATTCGCTGGGGTCACTGGCAACTGGGGTTACGAGGCATTCGTTCGAGCTGAGAGGAACGTCACACGTTCGCGCAAACGCGGTTCCGGCCTTCCTGTTTGGCTCGCTGCGCCTGTTTGCTGGCCCGATCCAGCAGCTCTTTATACGAAGAATCTCCCGAGACAACGTCTGCAGCACCAATGCTCAGCGTCACCGGTACGGTGTCACCTTGTTCCGATTGATAGGCCGTGTTTTCAACGATCTCTCGAATTCGCGTCAGAATCCCGTAGGCTTCTTCCATCGTCGCGCCCGGCATCACCACACAAAACTCTTCACCGCCGTATCGGCCGATCCAGTCTGACTCTCGCACGGCTTCCCGGACCGTCTGGCAGACTTCTCGCAAAACCTTGTCCCCGGTTGGCCAACCGAACTGTTTGTTGACACGTCCGAAATGATCCAGGTCAAGAAATGCTACGCTCAACGGCAATTCGCCCGCATCGTCAAATTCTGACTGAAGGCGCCGGTCGAGGTAGCGGCGTGTATAGCAACCGGTCAACGCATCCACATCCGCTTCCTGCCTGGCAGCATCGAACAGTTTCCGGCTTCGCAAAGTGATGACGTTGGCAACGCGTTCGGCCATCACTCTCGCTTGATGTTGCAGGCTTAGCATATCAACGTGTTGTTGCCCGGACGATTCACAATCTCTCAACAGATCACCGTAGCTGACGCAGTTGTTTCGGCCTTTGGATTTTGCCGCGTAGCACGCCTGATTGGCATCGCTCAGCATTTCAGCTTGCTCAGTTGGCTCGGTCGCAGTTGCGATGCCAAAACTGGCAGTCGTTCGAACCATCTCGTTCAGATTGATTTCTTGCACTTCCAAACGCAGCTTCTCGGCCAACATCCTGGCTGCTTCTTCGCCACGATTACATACAATCGCAAACGCTGCTCCCGACACCCGTCCGACTGCTGCCGAATTGTCAGCGCGCTCGCTCATCACGCTGCCCACTTCCATCAGAAACTGATCGCCAGCTTGATGTCCATATTTATCGTTTACTAGTTTAAAGTGATCGATGTCGCAAAGGATCAGCGAGACGGGTTGGTTCTCCGACGCTTTCGTCAGTTGTTCTGCGAGGTAGTCATGCAGGAATTGCCGAGAATAGACTCCCGTCAACGGATCCTGATTGCAAGTCAACGTTTTCTTCAGGCGTTGCAATCTGAGTGCCACCAGTTCATCCGGGCTATCAACCAGGCAAACGTCGTCTTTATCGGCGAGCCAAGTCGCTACTTTGGGAACTTCAGAAACTTCTACCTGCAGTAAAACTGGCTGCGTGGTTGATTCGGCTGCCGCTCGGAACTCAGCAAGAGTATTGAAATCCGTGGAAGCAAGAATTGGGATAGTCATACTGATTGATCCGTTTCTATTTCGACCGCTATTTTGAAGCATAGCTCGTATATACGGCTCGAAGCGGCGAAATATGCCGTGCAAAACGGAAGGCTATCCAGCAGGAGCTCCAAAAGAGTGGATTATCAGAGTGGAGCCTCCACCTCCCAGCAAAAACACATTTCAACTTTTGAAGAGGTCCTGCCTGAGCTGGACACAACGCAAATATCTACAGGCGAGGGATATCGCGTCGTGGTTTCGGCGTTTGATTTTGCCGGGGTTGCGGATTGCGAGCCCTACCACCGCCGCCTTGGCGAGGAGTCCGCGGCTTGGGCGGTTCCGTGAATGACTCTCGCCAGCTCCAACCCAGCGGCGTTGATAGCTCCCGCTTGGCCAGCAACGCCCACGGGGTGTCGGGGTGGTCGTCGACCAGCCTGGTCAGATACTCACGAGCCTTCTGAGACAGTTTCTCGTTCTGGCTCCCGGTGGTACTCAAGTCGTCTGACCTTCTGAGCAACCAGGTGTTGTTTTTCGGATCCTTGAATTCCATTTTTGTCTTGGCAAGTGCCAACATCTCGTTGTACGACTTGGCACGCAACAAAGCCGACAACACGCGACCCATTGCCAAGTCAAAACCAGCTTGCCACCGCGGCGAAGCTTCTTTCTCACGATCCAATTCACCTTGTTTCAAAATGTTGTACAAGCGATCAAGCTTGGGCTGCAAAATAGCCGCCGAACGCTGGGCATTGCTGACCAGCCGCACGAACTGGGCTTCGTTAGTTCTCAAGAACCTCACTTTTTGTTCGACTAGCTGATCCGTCGGAGGTACCGCGGCCGCTTGCAGCAGCGACTTTCTAGCCTGATTGGAATTGGCTCGTTTACGATACTCGGTCAGCGAAACGTACTCCGGACGATACCGACGCATAACATCTGGATCGAAAAAGTAACGCAAGTCTGCGGACAGTTCTGCAGTTTCTTTGAACGAAACTCGACCACGTCGACGATTGGGGTGCACAGCAAAGTAAATCCCACCCGTTTGGTAACACAGCCGCGTCAGGTTGAACGGCCCAAACCCTGAATCGATCATTTCCAGATCGCCAAAGTTACCACCCATGAAGCTCAAGTTCAGCCGCTCCGGCATCAATGATTCAGGCCCTTGAGAGACCAAAGCCACTTGCGGTCGCTGATCAAACTGCGGGTCAGGATCGACCCACTTCACACGTGACTCCGCTCGTCCGAACGGAGCTGGTACGCCGATCACGTAAACCGGGATACCTGCTTTATCACACCTCTTGATTGCATCGTGACAGCGATCCCCATCGTCGCCTGCTTCGTCACACAGAACGATGAATTTAACATTCCGCTTTGGCAGGCCGGTCTTGCGATCTACTTTCGTATAGTCCCGGAAATCTTTGACACAACGCATGATCGCTGAGAAAACGTTTTCGGTACCGCTCGTGTCACGCTCGATATCCGCAATCGCGGACTTGATTCGATCGACGTTGTCGGTTGGTTGACGCAAAACAGGACCAACGGATTCGCCAAAAGCATACACGTGAGTCAGCAAGGGCTTGTCTTCGTCGCTTTCGAATTGCGGAGCGTTTGCCTGCTCGAGCAGATTTAGTTCTCTGTAAATCCGGTCGATTCGTCCTCGGATCTGCGCCCGTTGCCGGGTCAAGCTTGCAGATTGGTCGAACAGCCAAACGACCATCGTGGCATTCTCTTCTAACGATTCGAGAATCTCTTGTGTCAGTCGATCGACTGCACCGGACGCGCCAGTAACCACGTTGCCGACAGAACCAGTTGTGTGTGCAGCTTCGAGAATTTGTTCGCTGTTTAAAGAAGGGATCTCGGTCATGAGATCACCGATATCGTCCATGATGATCTCGGAGGTCAGCGGCTGGGCAGTCGCAATTTCCATCAATGGTGATTCGGTTTCCGAAATGATCTCGAATTCAACACTGTCATCGGTGCTGAACTCTTCGATGTCTAAATCATTAAACTCGATCTCAGGTTCCGGTAGATCGGCAATGTCCAGTACTTCATTTTGCTCGCTGACAACAACGATATCTTTGCGAAAATCGTTATTGGGAAGCAGCAATTTTGCGAGCAATCCGAGCAGCAAGAGCTGGACACAAGTACTGAAGACCCAGAACGGAACTTCGCCGTCAAACGGTGTCTCATAGCGGCCAGTTCGAATTTGCCACCATCGCTTAAGTCTTTTTAGCCCGAACATCCGAGTTTTCTGTTCCTTCTGTACCCATGTTTCTACTATTTTCTTTCGAAACCGACCGCGAGACAAGCCAAATGATCGGCCGTTAGCTCAAGAAGTAATTAGTTTGACCTGATTTTCCGAGTTACTTACTATTGCTAAGAGGAAAATAGTCTGAAGGTGAATCATGAAACTTAGTCACTCCCATCATATTTTGCTGTTAGTTGTTTTCGTTACCAGTGCCTTTTTCGGGGCTGGTGACCAATCTGCAGTCGCGCAATCGGAAGCGAAAAAAAAGAAAAAGAAAAAACCGCCGCAACCGGAACGCGTGCTGATCGAATCGAAAGACGGAATCGAACTGCGGGCCGAATGGTACGCAGGCGTTGACGGCAAGGAGACGCCTCCGATTATCCTCGTTCACGACTGGGACAGCAGTCGAACCGCGCTAATGCCGCTTGCCAACGCACTGCAACAGCAACTTGGCTGCGCCGTCATCGTTCCTGACTTACGCGGGCATGGCGAGAGTATGTCCATGAAAAACAGTGAAGACGATTTAAAACGCGAGCGGTTTCGCAAAGGCGACATGGCGAGCATGGTCGAGGACATTGACACTTGCCGACGGTTCCTTCAGGAAAAAAATGATGCTGGAGAGCTGAATCTGAACCTGCTTTCAGTCATTGCGTTTGGGAAGATGTCGATCAACGCCATCGACTGGTGTATTTCCGATTGGAGTTGGCCACCGATTCGAGGCGTGCAACAAGGGCAGAACGTCAAGAGCCTGATCATGGTCTCACCGATACGCCGATTCAAGTCAATGAATATGGCACAGGGCCTTAAGCACCCTTTGTTTGCTGCGAAGGCTGACACGATGCCCGTGTTGATGTTTTGGGGCGATGGACACAAGGCTTCATCAAAAGACGGAAACGCAATTTTTCAAGCGTTGAAAAAAGCTCGCAAAGAGCCGGACAAATTCGAAGAGCCTGAAGAACAATGGACTCAACAGTCGCTGTTCAAGCTTGAATACAAGACGGAAAGCAACGCGGAGGAGCTGTTGCAGAGTGACGGACGCGATATGTTGCGAATGATCTCAATGTTTATTGAGAAGAAGGTCCTGGCAAACTCCGACGAGTTCGACTGGCAAGTCCGATCGCTGAAAAAATAGACCTCTGAGCGCAGGCCCTGACCGCTCAGAGTTTCAAGATTCCTTGCACCGACCCACCGGGCTTACGCCAGGTCACGGTCTTCGAACAGCACCAACGCGACCAGCATCGCGATCGAGCCATACAGCCCACAGTACACAACGGCCCAGCCAAGGTAATGCATGGGGACCGGGACGTTCTGGTGGATCGCAGCCTGTACGTCGAAATGGTCCAGCACTGGAAAGACAATTGAAATCAGGTTTGCAAAAGTCTGGACCAGCTCAAACTCTCCGATCGAAGACTGGACAATCAACGGGGTCAAATGCCCAAGGACATAGATTGAGAAACAGATCAGGAAATTTGGCAGGATCCCCATTCTGGTTGAGATGGCAACGCTAATCGCCACAAAGATAACGACTTCCAGAAACACCAGGAACAATGCCGGGATCAGGCCAATCCCGTGAATGAACGCGACTTGCCATTCGATCAGTCCCGTTACATTTTCCTTACCATCGTAAATCGGTTTGTACGCTGTCCAGGCAACGAACCAGATGCCGAGCAGGATAAACAGCAGGCCGACCATCAGGCTGATTCCGCTGAATTTCCCGAGGATAAACTGTCGCCGCCCGATCGGCTTGGACAGGACCGTCAGCGCGGTTCGGCCTTCGATCTCTTCGGCAACAGATTTACTGGCAGCCCAAACCGCCAGGAAAATGGCCAACACCCGGATCAATGTCAGCCCCGAGTCCTTGTACATCTTGATGTCTTCGCCAAACGTGTTGTACGGAATCCAAATGGAAAACATGATAAACACGAGGCCCGACAGCAGGACCACCATGAACAGTGGTTGGTTTACTTCGGTTTTAAAGGTCGAAAATGCGACCGCAAAGATCTTGGGGAACATCGCCGCGGTACACCAGTACAACGAATACATCACGACCACGAAAAACGCAGCCCAAGGGATAATCCAGACCTGATAGTAGATCGGTTCCGTCAAATAACTGAAGGTTAAATTGGCCGGGCTGTTACCCACATTGACGACGTACAGCTTTTGTATTTTCCCGTTTGGAATAGCGCCCTTGCCGTCTTCACGTCGCGATCTGGCCTGCCAATCACTTGAGGCCGGCACGCTGTAGATTCGAAAGGGTGGCACGTCTTTTGAAATCGGCTCAGCCGCAATTTCAAGTGGCTGATCGGTCTTGATTGCTACACGCTGGAATTCTTCGCCATAAAAAGAGACTTCGATCTCGGTCCCGCCGACTTTGCCTTCGGTAGGAGGAATCTCGGCTTCAATTTTAGCCGGCCCTGTCACCGGAATTCGAGTCGCCGCATTCAATAGCACGTATGGCTCATCGACAAACTTAACGACACCAAATCCATTGACCATGGAAAGGCCATAACCAACGACAGCGAAAGCGACGCTCGCCCAGCAAACCACGTTAGTCCAGTACAGGAATCCTTCGTGCTGCAGACTGAATAATTCACTTGCACCTCGCGCCGTGAATAATTTCCACGCTCCAAAACCGAGCAGCAACGACAGCGGAACAATGAATGCCAGATACAACGGCAGCGCCTGGGTCGCAAATTCGCTGAACTCTAACCCAAACCAGGCCCAATAAAAGAACACGACGCCGATCGCGATATAAAACAGCGATAGCAGTGCTCCCATCACCGGCCAAGCCGAACTGTTACCGACCCGGTTGAAGAACGGAATTTTGGAGAATACCCAAATCTTCACGAGCGCGAGCAGCACCAGTAGAAAACCCAAGGATATACCAACGGAAAGCAGCCAAACGGGCGTCAACCAATTTGTCACTGCTGGAGTTTGAGCTATCAAATCAATCATGATTTAGATGGTGCCAAAGCGGAAACCTGGCTTAAATGGGAGCCGTGTTTCAATGGCTCTTGGCGTTCACAAATTGTGACTTGGCCTGAAAATTCATTTTGCAGCCAACCCACTGGTACTGAGTACGCACATTATGAAAGCTAAGTTCAATTAGATCAAAGGGGTTTGATCAAGCTAATCGAAAATCGTTACAGCAAAAATGCGTTCAACATCACACAACAGATACGATCCGATCAGCAGTTGCGCGGGGGCGCCGGATCGTCAATTAAAAAACCCCACCGATCGCGTTAGCAATACGATGGGGCCGGAACAGAGAAGAGGCCATAATTTGGATTGGACGTCTCCGGTTTTGCAACTGAACGCGTACAATCCAACTAAATATTAACTATTACTTTGTCAAAAGTCCAACAAATTCTGGGGCAATAGCCTATCAGAATGAGCCCGTAACAAGCGTCTAACAAACGGCTAATGTCCGATTGGCCACGAAACAGCATGGAAAACAAAAACAACGAACCTGAATTACGCCAATTTGAGGATCTGGCGGTCGCCGCAGCCCACGCGGGAGGGCAGCTGTTGGCCTCGAAACTGGGAAATGTGGAAATTAGGGAAAAAAATCCGGCTGACTTTGTCACTTCGGCAGATCTTGAGTCTCAGCGAATAATTCAGGAAATGATCGATAACCGCTTCCCTGCTCACCATTTTCTGGGAGAGGAATCGGACGAGGAACAGGCAGTCGCGAACGCGGAGAAGCATGAATACTGCTGGATTGTCGATCCATTGGACGGCACAACAAACTATATCCATGAATTGCGTTCGTTCAGTGTCTCGATCGCGCTGCGGTATCGCGACGAGATGATTGCCGGTTGCGTCTACGATCCGATCCTGAAAGAGACGTTTCGGGCAACGAAAGGCGGCGGAGCTTTTCTAAACGACCAACCCATTCGGCCAAGTCGCCAGACGAAAACGAAGGACTCACTGATCGTCTGCAGCCTGCCCGGCAAGTTGACTCGCGATTCCTGGCAGCTGGAACAGCTGCTCAATGTGCTGTGCGAGTCTGATGGGACGATTCGACGATTGGGATCGACCGCCTTGAATCTCTGCTTCATTGCCTGCGGCCGGGTTGATGCATATTGGTCAACCAAGGCAAACATCTGGGACATCGCGGCAGGCGCGTTGATACTGGAAGAAGCGGGTGCAGTGATGAAGCATATCAGTGGTGAAGCGATTGATTATTCTGACATCAAATTCATTGCGTCAGCGACCAATGACCTGAACGATCGGATGCGAGATTTACTTAGAGTTCCCCAAGTCTAAATCTCGATGTGGATACGCCTCCAGCAAGTAACGTGTTTCAATCGAACAACTTACGGAGGGAGAATGCCGACAACGGCAGGAAGACGATCACTGGTAACCAGGCTGCCAAGCTGGCTGGTTGGATCATTCGCAATCCACCGGCGGCATGACTGGCAACGGTGGTTACCTGCATCAGGATAATGATCAGTGCACACAGGGCGGCGCCCATGAAGATGTTTCGATTGGGATTCGATACGACCAACGGCAAGCCAATCAACAACAGTGTGAATTCCATCAGTGGCTTGAGTATTCGGTCGTGAATGGCAACTTGATCGCCTAGTCCGAACCGACGACTCGGCTTCTTGAGAGAGTCGATCATCTCGGGAAGCGAACTGTAAAGATACAGGTTTTCACCGTACGCCATCTCTTGCACGTCCAGGCTGCAAACCACAAAGACCTCGTCTGAACGTAGCCAGCCAAAGTCCTTGGGTGTGTAGACAATCGTTTTGCCTTCCCATTGGATACTCGGGGAGCGTATCAGATTGCTCGGTTCGATATTTTTCTTGAGCAGTAGCCCATTGGGAACATTCTTTTCGGGAATTTCGTTCTGGACAAATCCGAGCCCGGCCTGAATGTCGATTATTTCCGAACCCAGATGCCGCGGCAAAGTAACCTGCACTTCTGTAATTTTTGCTTGATCAACGAACAGCTTATTGCCTTGCACCAGGATGCCAGTCTCGACGTCTTTTTGATGGTGCATCACAACGGAGCCATTCGAAGTCCAGTTCGACAGGCTCCTGACTAACGCTGAACGGTATTGAGGGATGTAGAGCTCGCGACAAACCGCTGCCAGGCCGATAATGACCATCGCAGCAACGATGATTGGCACGACCAGTCTGGCCTTCGTGATGCCTGCGGCCTCGGTCGCTGTCGCTTCCCGTCTACGCTGCATCATCGAGATGGCGAAGACCGCCGAAACCAGGACCAGGATACCGGCCATGCGATTGAAAAAATCCAAAACGCGAGGCCCGTAAAATGCAATCAGCAGGTTCTGCATTCCACCTTCCTGCCCGGCAAGCGTGACGACCTCGTCCAGATTCGTGAACACATGAATCACAACGAACAGGCCCGCGAAACTAACAAGGCAGACGAGGAAGATTTTTAAAAATTGGGCCAGCAGATACCGATCGACAATCGTCATGTTGCAAAATGCCAAGCAAGTTAACTGTATGAGATGTTGATACTAACAACGAAATTGCGAGTCGCCGACAGCAATCGGCCCCGTGCTATCAACGAATTTACAGCATGTGGCGAACCAAGGCAGACATAAGCGTACGAACGCAGATAAAAACAAACCACCCAAAGCACCCTTCTTCGTTTGCCCCTTTTGCTCGTCCTGTTCAATTTGGCGTCGGTGCGCAGTATAAATGGCGTCCGGGACGTAAACTTCATGCCAATTCCTCACAGGCGATCGCCAGTGGCTTTCCGGAATCTAAAGCGAAAACTGCTGCACTTTGTTTTTCAGCCGACTTGTTGTTTCTGTGGGGATGAAGCTCCGAGGGGAAGCGAGCAGGAGGCGATACGAAACGTAGCCGCTGAATCAGTTGAAGTCGAAATCTGTAGTCGGTGTTACGAAAACGTCATCAACTTGGCGGCTGACCGGTGCTACTATTGCGGGAACGAAGCTCACCCTTTGAATCCGTTTGGAAGTCGGTGTCGTATCTGTCGGCACTGGAATGCTAAGTTTGATCGAGCCGTTGCCGTAGGGGTCTACCGCGGGCTGCTGAAGGATTCCATCCTCGAAATTAAGCGTGATTGTAACGACGTCAAAGCGCAACAGATTGGGTCGTTGCTGGGAGAGGTGGCCGAAAAGTTTGATCTGCCCGCTAACATTGACTGCGTGGTCCCGGTCCCGTCTCATTGGAGGCGGAGGATGGGGCGACGCGGATTTCACGTTGCCGATGTGATGGCTGACGGTTTTTGCCAGGTAACGGGATTTAGGAAAAACTCGCAGGTGCTCAAATGTGTACGATATACCAGAAAACAGGCAAAGTTGCGGCCTGGCCAGCGAACTAAGAATGTTCGCGGAGCATTCAATGTTCCCAAGCCCGACGCAATTCGGGATAAACGGGTTGTCTTGCTCGATGACGTTATGACGTCTGGAGCGACGATTATTGAGTGCAGTAAGGTGCTGATGGAGGCTGGAGCGAATTCAGTTTTCGTGACAGTCGCTGCCAGGGCAGCGGGAATGAGCTAAATTTGTAACTATGGAAAACAGCGCTGAAAACTCCCCGACTCTCGAGTCCAACCTGCCGAAAAGGCAAGGCTGGCTCGCGCGCTCGTTCAATCCGTTCCGAGTTGCAACCTTGCGTGGATTGGCAATCATCCTTCCGCCGCTGTTGACGATCCTGCTCTTTATTTGGGCCTGGAACATCATCGACGGTTACGTTGTACGACCTGTCGAATCCGCGCTAACGAACACCATCGCGTACTCGATCGAAGAAATCGTTGACGATGCCGACGCACGGCGGCAGCTGGCGAGCGGGAAGTTCTCGGCCAGCGGTATGAATTTCATTGATGAAAAAGGCCTCGAATTTGCGCAAATCGAGTCTGGCCAGTGGATACCTGTGGATGTGATCACAACCGCTGTTGAATCCGGCAGCGGTAACCTGAATTCTGCCAAAAGTTACTTCCGAGAATTTGTCCAGACGAAGTATTTGAAAAGACACCTGTTCATCCCGGCTTTTCTGGCGCTGTTTCTAGTCGTTCTGTACTTACTGGGGAAACTTCTGGCAGCTGGTATCGGTCGCATTGTTCTGCACTACCTGGAAATGATAATCACGCAGCTGCCAATCATTCGCAATGTCTATTCGTCGGTTAAACAGGTCACCGATTTTGCGTTGAACGAAAACGAGATGACTTTTACGCGAATCGTGGCGGTTGAGTACCCAAGACGAGGCATTTGGTCGATGGGTTTTGTCACCGGTGAAGGCATGCGAGAAATTCGAGATGCGGCCGGCGAACCGATACTTACGATCCTGATGCCCACCAGCCCGATGCCGGCGACTGGATTTACGATCTCCGTACCCAAGAGCGAAACGATCGACTTGAACATTACGGTCGATCAAGCGGTCCAGTATTGCGTCAGTTGCGGTGTTGTGATTCCAGACCACCAACAGAACCGCAACACTATTGATGGCGAAGTCAAATCGCGTTTCAAGCAAATCGCGGATTCGTCTCAACCTTCCGCGACTACTGGTAGCTCCTCCAACGGCTCGAATGGCTCGAACGGCTCGAATGGCTCCTCGCAAGAAGTTGGCGATAAGCCCTCCCTGCCTGCCGACCAAACCGACCAGTAACTCGCTTGCCAGCAGGCAGAACCTCCACCTTTCTTAATTCAGTCATTGAGCCGCTGTCCCAAATTTAAAGCCTTGCGAGTGGGCTACGGACTCCTGTCACTTACTATGTCGCGAACGTTCTGATAAGTTCATCCGTTTTCGAACTAGAAACATTGATGGACAGGCAATGTCGCAGTTGATTCGTCTTGGAACGCGTGGAAGCCAACTTGCTTTGCGACAATCGAATATGGTGGCGGACCAGTTACGTAATTTGGGTAACCAAGTCGAGTTGATCACGATCAAGACTGAGGGCGATCAGTCGCAGGCCTCGCTGGCCCAGATTGGTGGGCAAGGCGTTTTTACCAAGCGTCTGCAAACGGCGCTGCTCGATGGTGAGATTGACCTCGCCGTTCATAGCTTGAAGGACTTGCCAACGGTACCGGCCGATGGGCTGAAGATCGCAGCGGTTCCAGAGCGAGAGGATGTTCGCGACGCGCTGGTGTTGAATGCGAAGACAACAGCAAATTCGTTCAGTGAACTTCCGAGTGGGGCTCGCATCGGGACGGGCAGTACGCGGCGAAAGGCTCAGCTGCTTTATCTTCGCAAAGACGTTGAAGTCTGCGATATACGTGGCAATGTTGACACGCGGCTGGGAAAACTGGACAGCGGTGAATTTGATGCGGTGGTTCTGGCCGCTGCCGGACTGAATCGACTGGGCTTGGAGCATCGAATCTCGTTCTTGTTTTCACGCGAGGCAATGCTTCCGGCTGTCGGGCAGGGAGCGTTGGGCTTGGAAACTCGCAGCGACGACGACGCGACGATATCGGCTCTCAGCAAACTGAATGCTTCTCGCTCGCATGCTGAAGTCCTGGCCGAGCGGGCGATGCTCCGCGAGTTAGGGGCTGGCTGCATGGCTCCGGTCGGGGTTGCGACCCATTGGTCTGATGGAAAGTCCGATGGAAATCTCTCACTTTCCGGAGTGATCCTGAGTGTGGACGGGAGTGAGCGGATCATGGCGTCTGAAACCGGGGCACCTGAGCTAGCCGTATCTATTGGGGCAAAAGTCGCCAGTTCGCTGTTCGCGGATGGAGGTGAAAGGCTGCTGAAAGCGAGTATGCGATAGAAAATGCGTCGCCTAATTGCGACTTCTCGCGCTAAGTGCCAAATCGAAGTTGTGCAACTTTGTAGACCCAAGCACAATATCTTCGATACCCTCAGGCTACAATTCATGTTGGCCACATTAGAAGAAAAACTATGACAGCAATTCAACACTCCGAACAAGAACTATCGCAGATTGCTACCAAGCATGGCGTAGATTTCGAAAACGTCATCCCGTTAACCAGAGCGGAACGTCGCGAGAAGCTGGTCGAAATTCTTGCCCGCGACAACGTCCCCTATCCGATAAATGAGGATCGCAAGCAGAAGTACCTCGAAGCGTTCGATGCCGACAAGCCGTTTGCGGTCGGATCGTTAAGCGACCTGAACGTGGACCTTGGCGAATATGCCAACACCCAGAATTACGAGCAATACTCAGTCGAAGAACATTTGAGCTGGGCATGTTTGATTGCCGATCAGCAGCAAACGAAACTTAAGTTCGCTTGTCGGGAGTATCAGGAGGGAGAAGAAACGTTTGAAATTGGTGGGAACTTGATTCCTGATTACTACATTTTGAACGCGAGAATCTACCAGCAGACTCGATGGCAGTTGGCGACCGTCAACATGATCATTCCTGCCGAATTGTTTTTCACCTGTCACAGCCGCCGCTTTTTTCCCGTGACGACTTTCATGCGTGAGCTGGAGCAGGATTACCTGGAGGAACCGGATATTGGTCACGATGTCGCCGGCCACGTGGCAACGTTTACGATTCCAGCGGTTGCCGACGTCATGAAACATCATGGCGATGCCCGGGACCTAATTTATTCGGAACGCAACGACAAACTGGCGATGGCGACTTCCGAGGAAGAGGCCCAGGAAATCAAGGATTGGGCTGAGGAGCTGTTGACGTACTCAGGCCGGATCTACTGGTTCACTGTCGAGTTTGGGCTGGTGATGCAAGACGGCCATGTGCGGGACTTCGGAGCTGGAATCCTTTCTTCACCCGGCGAAACTCGCTACAGCATCGAAAGCACCGAATCCAACCGCGTGTTAATTGATCCATCCCAGGATCAGGACTTGTTACGACTGGCCACGACCGACTACCTCATCAGCGAATTTCAGAAGACGTATTTTGTGATGGAGAGTTTTGATCGACTGGAATCGCTGACGCCGGAACGAATCTTGTGGGCCAGTAAAAAGGCCATGGAGCTGCCGCACTACACTTGGCGCGAAACCGTGCCTGGCGACAAAGTCATCAATGTCGGTTCGATCACCACGTCGCCAAACGAAAAGTATTTTCGCTTGATGGCTGGCCAATCAATTGATGACTGCCTGGCTAGGACGGCGATCCGAAACTTGCGCATGTACGCGAATGGTTTCGATCAGGATTCGCTCAGTATCTTTGACGTCCCACCGCCAGAAGTGCCGGAAGCAGCTATCGAGTGGTTCCGAACAGCGGAAGCCGACGGGACGATCGCAAAAATTGAAGCAGCACTGGCGGTTGAATCCGAATGAAATGCTGCGTCGCGTTGGGAAACGAGGGGGCTGGCCGAGTTGGGATTTACTTAAGCTCGGATAGTTTTTGCAAGAACGTTTCGAGCCGTCGTTGAACCGTTTGCGGGCCGACCACGATCAAGCATTGCAATTCTTCTTCCAATAGAACTCGCAGGTTTGGATTATTGTTACCTGAAGCCGCCAGGTTCCCCTGAACCAGTTCGACTAGCTTTATCGCATCAATTGGTTTTGGCAAGATTCTGGAGCAATCATGGAACTCGACATCGAGACGTTCGCTGATCTTCACAGCATCGGTTAGTTCGATCGTGTTTGCATTAACAACGCGAACTGAAATTTCCATCGCATGTTCCATCTCATCGAGGACTTGCCCCAGATCAGGTTCGTTGACCTCCGCCGGAACCATCGTTTGTTGCGACCAGCCATTCTGTAGCAACGTCGGGTAGTCGATAAGGATCGAAACGTTCGCATCGCGACCGAGGCGATTCAGGAAGCTGCCGATCGGTTGGTCGTAGGTCAACGCAAGGTTGACTGGATTGGCACGTTGTTGACTGAATTTTGCGCTGCGAGATTGCAAAGTGGCAGCGTCGCGATTGCCGGACGTCGAGTCGCTGGCGAGTTGCCATGCCTCAACGAAGGCTTTGATCAAGTGGACAACAACGGCATCGTTTTTTATTTGTAGCTCGTCATTGATCACCGTCAGAGAAGCTTCTTCGTTGGTCCACGATTGAGGAGCAACCATCTGCGTCAACAACTGGGCAAACTCATCCGGAGTCCTCGAATGCAATTTTGGGGTTGGAATCGAAGCCTGTTGAAGCTGCCCCGGGCTGTTCGCTTCATCTGCGGTCGTGATGACTGCCGGCGAGTTGCCATCGTAAACGAGAGCGAGCGGAACGGTGCTGTTGGACAATAGTTGATCAATTACCTGCTTGAAGTTCGTGTTCTTCATTTGCAGCGAGTCTATTCTCATTTCGAAATCGAAACCGGCTGCGACCAGATTGTCGACGTCGAACGAAATGGGAACTCCAGTTATTTGCGAAATCTCCGCGATCACCGTCAACAGCGATTGATCCTGATACTGAGCGCCAGCCAATCCGTCCTGCAAGCGGCGGAAGTTGCGAGTGTCCAGCGTTTGCGGCTTTTTGAAGAAATACTTGGGAATGCCGATACGGCGCCGGTCGGCGTCGATGTCGGCAAGCTGGTTGAGCTCTGAAACGGTTGAGTTGTTATTTTCCAGTAAAGATGAAAAGTCGTCGAAACTGGAATCTACGTCCGCTGCCGGCTGGCTGTCATTGAGGATGTCGTCCAGGTCCGATCCAAACGGAGACTTGGTCGACGGATTTGGCGGATTGGTTGGATCGTCAGTGGGCAGTGTTGGCGGATCTGGAGCAGGCACCTCGGGAGAATCAGGATCCGCCGATGCAGGAAGTTCATCCTTCGTTTCTAGCGGTTGATTTTCCGACGGTTCCGGCTCGGGTGACACCGGTTCAACAGAAGTCACATCGTTTGGTTCCAGGGTATCTGCCGGATTGGCGTCTTCCGATCGCTCATCTTCTTTGGAAGGATTCTCAGGTTGATTGCTTTCGTCTACGGGCGTTGATTTTTCAGGCTGCGGTTCATCTGTGTCAGGTACTGCCTTGTCTGGGGCAACGAGCTCAGAGTTGTTCCCATCTTCGCTTGAGACCTGATCGCCACTTTTCTTGTTCGCTGCAATGGCCAGCACAATTGCCGAGATCATTAGCAGCAAGCCGACCACGCCGATTCCCAGCATGAGATTTCTGCGTCGTTTCTGAGTAGACGCCCCGACCCAGTTATCGTTTGGTAGTAGCGGTTCAGAATCAGACGATTGCTGTTTGGTAGCGGTTCCTCGATTTGGATTCGCAGTCTTTTTCTGCGTCGGCTTTTGCTTGCGAGTCTGACTAGTCTGGCCAGCTTGGTGAGCCGTTTTCCTGGCCGCCTGCTGTTTCTCCTTTTGTTGCAAGATCGAATCGATGTCGGCGAATTCACCGTCATTGCCTTCGCTCGTCTTGGCCGTCGACCCCGAGGGCTCTTCAGGCAGTTCCCATCCATCGGGGGCTTTGACAAGGATCATTCGATCGCACTTGGGGCAAGCAAGTCGCTGACCGATCGCCGAAGCGTTACGGACCTTGAGTCGAGCCGCGCACGTTTCGCAATGAATAGTAAATGGTTCCATGTATATTCGATTCTATGTCAAATCGACGCTGGGAGGATTTGACGGTCTGGCGGACCACCTGGACGGCAGCATACTCGCGGGCTGATCAAGATCTCATGTTTATTATTTCGGAATAAACGCGTCGGGCAATCGGTAGGATTTTTCGTTGGCGGCTTTACGCGTTGTAATCAGTATGATTCGGCGATTTGAATCGGCAGGATCATTGGCAACGACCCAAACCATTTTGCAATTAGGGTCATCGGCCCCAGTAATGTTCTTGTCCGGGTTCGCCTGGACCATGATCTCCGCCAGGATATCGGCGAGCGAACGTTGTTTCATCGAGAAATCATTGGGCCGTTGATTCTGAGTGATCCCTTCCTTGGAAAGGTCGGCACCCATTAAGCGGATCTCGAATTCGAACGGTAGTGCTCCGTACTCGTCAAGAATTTCCTGCTGCAAGTTCTCGATCAACAAGATCAAATCCGGGCTCGTCGAAACGGCCAGATCTCTGGGCGTTTGGAGTAGCTCGTCGATGGTTTGCGGAATTGTTTTCTGAGGCTTGTCGGATGCGCTCCCGGCTTGGCTTGGGTTGGCAAACGACAGCAGCAGCTCACCGGCGGCGAACCAATTGTGTGCAGCTGCTGGAGCAAACCACCCGTTGCAAATGACTTGCCGGTTCTCGATGTCGCATCGCAGGTTTTGAGTCAGGTCGTTGCTCATGCCAGTCACTCGTGTTCTGACCGACTCCCAGAACGAATGCTGGGGAAGTCCGGCCAGGTACCGGGAAACATTGGAATCGATCGACGCAATCCGGCCTTCAACGAGCTGCTTGAGATCGTCATTCTTAATGTCGGCTGCTGCATCGAAACTGAACTCAAGAAAGGAGCCGTGATCCAAATGCAGGCTCGCGCCAATGCCACGTATCCGTTCATCAAATGCCAACGACAGCTCTCGATTCAGGTCTGCCAACCCCGCGCCCATTAGCTTCTGCCCTTCGTCATTAAACAGGCCCGGTCGGAGCGTGACGATCGACAGGTGCCGTTCCGAGTCCGAAAGCTGGGCGAGATTTTTGATGGCTCCGCGAGAAACATCGGTGTCGTAGTTGGCCAGGCTCTCCTCGATCAGCGGTTGGCTCGCAAGTGCAATCGCGGTCGCCTGGTTCTCGGCGGCAACGAGGAATAGATGGTCACCGCTGTCCAGTTGAAAGTAGGCGTTTTTGTTTTCATCCGTCTTGGCGATCGGGTTGTTCAGGATCTCCAGCATTTCGTCAACGGACTTCGGCTGACTCAAAGAAGCCAGCGTGAAGGTTTCGTATTCCAGTTCATCATTGGAATGAAACGAGATCAGGAGGCTTTCGATTTGTTCACGAGGTACTCCCAGTCGTTGTTCGACTCGTTCAAGTTCGCTGTTGATAGCAGGCCCGAACGATTGCAGCAAAAGTTGCCCCGCCTCGTCTGTGCTGAGGTCAGCCAACCGTATGTGCAAGATGATCTTGGCCGCTGGTGGAACGAATTTCAGCGAAATTGGCTGCCCGTTGGTTGGCGACTCCCACAGTGACTCCTGGTCGTCTTCGATCAGGACGACGTTAGGATCCAAGCTGACGGAATCTGCCGAAACGATTTCACCGACAGTTGGATCGGATCGGTTTTCTGTCGACGAATTGGTTGTTGAATTTTCGTTGCTTGCAACCTGTCCTCCTGCAGGCGTGTCTCGGAAAGACTCGCTCGGAATTCGGGCAGCCATCACAGCAACCAAGCCGACCAAACACGCCAACACCAGTAAGCTCCCGGCGATCGGGATCAGCGAATTCCTGCGAACTGTTTTGCCACTCGAACTCGCAGTGGTCGCGTCTTGTTGGTTGACTGCAGTCCTCGCGGCCTGCAGGTCACCGTCTTGCAGAGATTCCTGCACGCCAAAATCGACTCCAGCAAGTTCGGCATCGTCGACCAGTTGAACCTGCTCCGCAACGATCCCCGGTGCCCGCTTCAACCATTGCTCGTATCGTACCAGTGACTCGGATCGCTTTGCATGCTGTTGGCGTGGCGAGTAACCAAATTTTTTGCAATGCGCCACAAGCGCGGCCAGAGGAATTTTCTCCGGTTCGGTATTTCCAAGCAACTTTTGAATGACGCGAATGGAGTCGTCCGGTGTATCCAACTTCTTCAAACGCAATAACTCTTCCTTGAGAGGCTTGGTTGTTTCGGGGGTTCCCTCGTACTGCGGCTGCCGACCAGTCAGCAAGCGATACCAGATCTGCCCTAGTCGACGGCAGTGGTTGCCAGCCAACGAGCTTTCGTTTGCCACTCGATTTGTTTTCGGATCTGTGTTCTGGTCTATACTTCGGCTCGTATCAAGCCGGCTGGGAATCAACTGAATCGTTTTTTGGTTGCTGAGCCTGATCGCTGATTCAGTTAACTGATCCGTTTCGCTTTGTTCCGTTTCGCCTTGTGCGATTCCCAATTCGTGAAGGTGAGCCAACCCGTCTGCGATTTGCCCCACAATATCGGCCGCAGCCTGATGCGGCAGTCGGGACTTGAGTGGGATCTTCTCGGTCAGCATTGGCCACGGCGGCTCAGTGACCAGGAATCGGTAATCTGGAACCGCGACCCACTCGAACAATCGCAATACATTGGGGTGAGTAGCACTCGAAACCGCCCTCGCCAGCGCCTGAGCGGACCTCCATCTAGCCAGCGTTGCCTGGTCGGAACCACTGAAAAAAACGAGTTGGACTGGATGTCGGGTCAGCTTGTGCAGGCCCGGAAAAAAGTCACCAGAAGCGTCCGGCTCGGCGACGATGAGATAATTGCCAAACTGCAGTCTTCCACCATCGGGACTTTGCAAAATGTCAGCTTGGAAGGTCGAAATCGCCTTTCGTTCGCGTAGCCAATTGACTAGATTTTCGAGATGGTTTTCACCCGATGCGAATTCCGATTCAAATTGGGACTGAAGTTTCGCACAAACGGCTGCGTCAAGAACATTGCTGACCGCCAGTCGATTCCAAAACTGAATTACGTCGACATCCACAGCCTATCGAATCCCTCAGGCTAGATTTCTTTTGCCCCGGGTTAATTCTATGGTAATGGAAGCTGCATTCGTAGTGGCGTCAACGGAAAGTCGTACCCATGAACCCAGTAACTGATACAAAGCCTGCCGATGCCAAGCATCGCGTTCTTAAACCCAATGAAACGGTACAGCTCTATTTTGATCGGGCAGCCGACCAATTGGAGCTGGAACCGAGTATGCGGCGATTGCTGCTGACGGCCAAACGAGAAGTCACGGTCGAAGTCCCGATTGAGTTGGACAACGGTACGATCGAGACTTATCTCGGATATCGCGTCCAGCACAATGACTCACGGGGGCCGATGAAGGGAGGTTTGCGTTACCACTGGGACGTCGATCTCGACGAAGTCCGCGCGCTGGCTTCGCTGATGACCTGGAAAACGGCTGTGGTCAATATTCCGTACGGCGGTGCCAAAGGTGGCATTTGCGTTGATCCGCGCAAGCTGACTAAAAAAGAGACCGAGCGGATCAGCCGGAAGTTCGTCGATCAGGTTCACGAGATAATCGGGCCCGACAAAGACATCCCAGCGCCGGACATGGGCACGAATTCTGAGACGATGGCTTGGATCCGGAACCAGTGGGAAAAGTACCACGGATTTAATCCGGCTTGTATCACTGGTAAGCCTGTCGAAGGCTACGGGGCGAAGGGTCGAGAAGAAGCGACCGGACGTGGGTGTGGAATCCTTGCTTTCAAACTGCTCAAGCGACTTGGTCGTAAGCCGAAGGATACGACTGTCGCCATTCAGGGATTCGGTAATGTCGGCTCGCACGCAGCCAAGTACATGCACGAGTCGGAATTCAAGATCGTTGCTGTCAGCGATATCACTGGCGGTTACTACAACAAAGATGGGCTTGATATACCGAAAGCGCTGCATCACTTCATCGCCAACGGGTCGCTGGAAGGATTCGAAGGCGCGGAAAAGATTACTAACGAGGAACTGCTGACGGCGGAAGTCGACATGTTGGTTCCATCTGCCATCGGTGGCGTGATCACGATGGCCAACGTGGCTGACATCAAGGCGAAGTTCATCATTGAAGGGGCCAACGGGCCGATTCATTATTACGCTGACGAAGAGCTGTTTAAGCGTGGGGTTTGCGTATTGCCGGATATTCTGGCCAACGCAGGCGGCGTGACGGTCAGTTATTTCGAGTGGGTTCAGAATCGACAATATTACAGTTGGGACCTCAATCGGGTCCGATCGCAGCTGGACGCGATTTTGACGCAAGCGTTCGACGACGTCTGGGAAGCTGCCACCAAGCATAACGTAAGCTTGCGAACGGCGGCGTTCATGATCGCGATCGGTCGAGTCAAAAGAGCGACTGAATTGAGCGGGATTTAGCTTTGGCGAAATTTAGAGTTTCGCGGACGCAGAATCTGGCCAATAGATCCCAAGTTGGTTCGAATACGATCGGTGCCCCGCTGATGCATTGTTATCCTTCGAACGCCTGTCCAGGCATGGTCGTATGTATGACAAATATGGCAAGCATAATCCCGGTGGTTTTATGCCGGTGACTTTATCCAAGTCGGTCCAACATTCGAGCAAGACAGAATTAACATGAACCAGGTATTTGGCGCTGACAAAAAACCACGTGTTGACGACGAGTCGGTGAAGGCTGCGTACCAGCAGGAGTACGAGAAGCGGCGAGACGAGCTCGCGGGTCTGGGGAGTCGCTGGAGAACGTTTGCGTTTTTGCGAGGTGGATTGTTCCTGCTCACGTTTGTGCCGTTGTTTTTAGCCTCGCAAACGGTTGCCGGAGTCAATGTGCCGTGGTTGGTGCTGTCGGGAGTCATCTTCCTGGGCTTCCTCGGGCTGGCGTTTGTGCACGAGCGAATGAGTCGCCGGATTCGCACTTCCCGGTTGCTGGTCAAGATGCACAAGGAATCACTGGACCGGCTCGATCGAGATCTGTCGGACGTCTTTGCGCCGAAGTACGAGGTCCCGGAAGCGGTTTTGCCGGTTTCGTTTGACCTGGATCTGTTTGGCCAACAATCATTGTTTCGATTGTTGGCGACGCCACGGACACCGTTTGGCGTCAGGATACTGGGTGACTGGATCGCGCATCGAGCGGACGTCGACGAAATCAAGGCGCGGCAAATTGCGGTTGAAGAACTACGCGACCAAAATGACTGGCGGACCGAATTTCAATTGAGATGCGAACAACTGGCGTCCAGTCAATCCGGGCCAACTCGATTCGTTGAATGGGCAGAAAGTGAATGCTGGGTCGACAAGCGTCGGCCGATACTTTGGTTTTGTCGTATCACGGCACTGGTCTCGGGTCTTGCGATCCTGCTGTTGTTGTTCGGCGTGCTGCCGCTAACGATAGCCGGACCAACACTGATGGTTACTGTCGCGTTGAATTTTGCGATCTCGGTTTACTGTTCAGGCTCGATTCATGAGATCATGAATCAGATCTCTTCGCATCAGGATGAAGTCTCGCATTACGAATCGCTGTTTAGTGAAGTCGCCGCATTCAAATCCGAATCGCCGTTTCTGCAACAAGTTCAAGACGACCTGGCCGGGTCGGGCCACGACGTGCGACGGCATATCAAATCACTCAGCTTTTGGAACTGGATGGCTAACCTGCGACGGGACGGGCTCTTCTTCATCCCGTATGTGATGTTGGCTCTGTTGGGAATGTGGGACATTCACATTCTTGAGCGACTGGAGATATGGAAGAAAGCCAACGGGCAATGGGTTCGTCAATGGTTTGAGGCACTCGGACGTTGGGAAGCAATTCTCGCGCTTTCGAAATTGGCTCACGATCATCCGACTTGGGAATTTCCAAGTGTCAAGCACGAACATCCTTCTGTGGCCTGCGAACAATTGGGGCATCCGTTGATGGATGCGTCTCGGGTTTCCAATGATGTAACTGTGGGACCGGCGGGAACCGTGCTGCTGGTGTCGGGATCCAACATGTCTGGCAAGAGTACGTTGCTTCGCAGTCTGGGCGTCAACGGCGTGTTGGCGCAGATGGGGAGCGTCGTTTGTGCAAAATCGTTGTCGATGCCTCCGCTGCAGATTGAGTCGAGTATGCGGATCATTGACTCATTGGCAACCGGGACGTCGTTTTTCATGGCCGAGTTGAAACGGTTGAAAGAGATTGTTGATCAGGCAGTCGATTACAACGATCGAGATGAAGCAGTCTTGTTCTTTCTGTTGGACGAGATTCTGCAAGGAACGAATTCAGCCGAACGGCAAATCGCGGTTGCTCGGGTGGTCGAAAGCCTGCTGCAGAACAATGCCATCGGAGCGATTTCTACGCATGATCTGGAACTGGCCACGACCGAAAAATTGAAAGCAGCGATCGTTCCCGTGCATTTCACGGAACAATTCGAAGAGGTCGATGGCAAGAAAGAAATGACCTTCGACTACCGTATGCGAACCGGCATCGCGGAAACAACCAACGCTTTGAAACTCCTGGAAATGGTCGGTCTGACTGGCTAAACGTGCTGAAATCCACGCAAAGGCGAAATATGGTACGCTAATGCGGAAATTGATCCATGTTCAAACACCTTAAGTCCCACTATGATTATACTTGGGGAGTTTGAACGATATTAATTAGTCTATCAATATGTTTCTAATTGGGTGTCTTAATGACTTCAACGAAATGCTCCTCCACAGCGTTTTTTTGTGCAGTCCTGTTCGGCTGTGCTCTCTTTTGCGGTATCAGCTCAGCCGATGAAATTTCGGTTCGTCAGTTTCTTGCTAAGAGCGAGACCACGGAATATCTGCAGCAAGACGATTTTCGAATCGAGCGGGTCACGAATCCCCGTGAGATTCCAGCTGGTTCGATGGTCTTCAAAAAATTCGTAAACAACATTCGGCTCCATGGCGGTAAGGTAACCGTGTTTGAAGAAGCTGACGGCAGTATTGCCCATGTTTTTGATGACTCTTCGGAAGACCTGAAACTGAATTTTGCCAAGCCGGCAATCAATTCAGATGCTGCTATGGAATTGGTCGACGAGTTAACTGCCAACGCAAACGGTTCAACTGCCGAGCTGGTTTGGTTCAGGCTCAACGACGAACTAATTCTGGCTTGGGAAGTAACTGCTGATCTTATTGATACAGGTGCAGCTGCCAGTCCGACTGGTTTGGAAACTGTCGTTGACGCATCCAACGGCCAGGTGCTCTCGCAACGCCAATTGGATTCCAAGACCTATCAACCTGGTAGCCCGGAAATCCTGAACGGTGGAGCTTACCCTCGCATCGTGATTAACAACGCAATTGGAGCGGCTGGTTCGCGAGCTTACGCGGCTCCGTTTGATGCGGTTGTTGAAGTTGCTTTTGGATGTTCTGGAACACTGATCGCTGACAACGTTGTTCTGTGTGCAAGGCATTGTGGAGTCGGTGCTGGTAGTACTGTAATCTTTGGAGACAATTCCAACGGCGGCGGTGATTTTCAGCGAACTGTTCAGTCGTCGATTTTGCCCGACGGTGGTGGATCATTGCTCGACGGTGGTGATGTCGCGATCCTGACGCTCACACAACCCGTGCCAGCAAACATTGCAACTCCTATGAGGCTGATTGACGAAACCAATGGTCTCGAGGGTATGCTCTGTGCGACACTCGGATACGGATTCAATGGCTTAGGCAGCCAGGGACACGGTAATTCAGCTGACGGTTTTCGCTGGGGCGGCGAGAACATTATTGATGTCTATGGTAGCCCCGCTGCCTCCAATGGAAGTAACATCATTTCGACCGATTTCGATAACGGTTCGGCTGGAGCGAATACCATCGGTAGCAGTTCACCAACACCGGTGGAGTTTGAAGCGACTACGGCTCCTGGTGATAGTGGTGGTCCTGTGCTTGTCCTAGTTGGTACCGAATGGGTGATTGCCGGCGTGTTGTCTGGTGGTACCACAAATAACAGCGTCTTTGGCGATATATCCTGGTGGACCGGAACCGCAGTTTATCGTTCACAAATTGAAAACAGTGGTGGTGAATTCGTTGGCGCGACAACTGTCGAAATCAGTGAATTGCCAGACTTTATCTCGACTCTCGGTGGAGATACTTTGGATGTCGATGTCGTTTCTGAGATGGACTCTGTCGTGCCCGGAAGCGGGATGTTGCATGTTGATACCGGATCAGGGTTTCAGGAAACTCCGCTGATCGTCAATTCCCCAACAAGTTATACGGCCGTCTTCCCAGCGACAGAATGCTTGACTTCTGTTCGGTTCTATATGTCGTTTGAGTTGAGTTCAGGTGCGACCATTACCGAGCCTTCAAACGCTCCAGCGGAAGCATTGACCGTAACCAGTGCAGATGGATTCTTGCTGGAATTCAGCGATTCGTTTGATACCAATACCGGATGGACGGTTTCTGGAAATGCGACCGATGGCCAATGGCAACGCGGCATTCCGAATAACGGCGATCGAGGTGATCCAGTTGCGGACGCCGAATCCACGGGTAACGGTTTGTGTTATGTGACCGACAATGGTAACACGAACGCCAACGATAACACGGATGTCGATGGTGGTTCGACAATTTTGACGTCGCCAACGCTTAACGCGTCTGGGGCCGCGGACGAGATCGCGTTCCTGTCGTACTTCCGCTGGTATTCCAATGACTTTGGAGCTGGGGCAAACGCTGACATATTTGTTGTCGAGATTTCGAACAACGGTGGTGCAACCTGGGTTAACCTTGAAACAGTTGGACCTGCGGGACCGGGGACTAGCGGCGGCTGGGTGCTTGTTGAACATCGTATCGAAGATTTCGTGACGCCAACCAACAACATGCGAGTTCGGTTCACTGCATCCGACTTGGGCGAAGGTTCAGTTATCGAGGCAGGTGTTGATGCGGTTTCCATCAAGCAGTTGGCTTGCAGTGCCGACGTAATGCACGGCGATGTCAATCTGGACGGTGTCGTCAACTTGTTGGACGTGCAAGGCTTCGTGAATCTGATTTCGAATGGCGAATTCCAAGCGGAAGCAGACGTCAACAAAGACGGTGTGGTTAACCTGTTGGATGTAGAGCCGTTTATTGATCTGATCGGTGGTTAAAAAACATAAGATCACACCGTTTAAAGATTAGAGAAAATCAAGGCCCCTCACCGGGGCCTTTTTTTGTGGGCTTAACTCGTTGCTCGGCAAGAAGTTTTGTTCTCGCTTGTCACGCTTCAAAACACGAAGATCCATGCTCGGGTTCTGCTGCGATTTGAATATGCTTGCTTGGTCAGGTAAGATTTGATGTGAATCAACTTAATTCATGGAGAACGTAAGATGATCCATTCGACTTATCCTCACCGAGTGCCCCTGTTGGTTTTGGTGTTGTGTTGTTTGCTCAAAAGCGATGGCCATGTGATGGGCCAGACTTTCTTCGTCGAAGTATCGGGCGTGGTCGAATTCAACCAGATCACTTTCGGGACACTTGGAGAAGTTGTGGTCGGCGACACTGCGATTCTTTTCTTTGCCGTTGATGCCGATGACTTCGTCGACAGTCCAAATTTCTCAACTCGTGGCTACCGATCACTCGACGTATCCAGTCCGGGGCTGGTGTTTACGGACGGGACGTTTGGTGAAGATGTGATCTTGACCATCGAGGATCCATTCCCGTCGGGGCAAACTCCGTATTTCGTTATCCGCAATGACGATCCCGCAGTCGATGGCTTCTTTGTTTCGACTAGCGTTGATTTTCCATTCGGGATTCCATTGAATCAGGCCGGTCAGGTGACTCAATTCGAAAATGACTTCTCAGTCACATACACAGGCGACACGCTTTCATCATTGGACGTTCGGGATGCAGCAGGATACTACGATTTGAGAGGACTGACCGTGTTCAACTGGACGATCAATGACGGCCCATTCAGCCCGCTTGGAATTGTTTTTGAACAAATGCATATCGGAGAGTTTTTCATTGATTATTATTGCGATTTTCCGTTGGGCGATGTCAACATGGACGAGCAAGTAGATTTGCTCGATGTCAGTAGTTTTTTGGAATTCGTACTCAACGGAGTGTATGTTTGTGAAGCGGACATTAACATGGACGGAGTAGTTGACCTCCTGGACGTCGCGCCCTTCGTCGCAATCATCGCTGGCGGCTGAGCAAACACCACGCTGTTGATCTTTCCAGGCAGCCGGTCGCTGCGATAAGAACTCGCGATGCCGACGGTTGCGCAAAATCTGTGAAGATCCGTGTAAATCCGTGGCAAAAAACAGTTGCGAGAAAAAGCCACGGATCTGCACAGATGTGCACGGATCATTTTGTGTGTCCAGCAGTCGCTGCATCCTGCGTCGGTGCCGTGTGCCATGTGCCATGTTCGGAAGATCGGAATCAACAAGCTGTGCTCAGGACAATCAACGTCGAGGCATAAGTTCTCGGACGTGCATTTGTTTGAAATGGATATCAGTGGTTGGGTCGTGGCCTTGCAGGATAATGGTGCCGGGCTTTAGCCGTTGCCCTTTGCGCGGGTTGTCGTGCGGTTTGCGTTTGTCGCTCCAGTCGGTAACTTGCAGGCCATTCACCCAGACGCAAATGGTTGCTCCGTCAGCAATGATCGTCTTGGCGAGCCAGTGTTGATCGTCGGCGTTAACGATCCGTGCGTTTTGACGTCGGAAGATCGCTCCCGTGCCGGCGTCCTGGGGGGCTTTGCGGTCGCCGTTCTTGAACTGGTTTTGGATTTGGCTTTCGTAACCGTTCATAAAATCACCGGGGATGCAACGAAAGAAGACACCCGAATTCAAGCCGTCGGCGTTGGTGCGAACGTGAGTGCTGAAAATAAAATTGCCGAATGACTGTTTCGTTTCCAATTGGCCGGGACCTGATTTGACTTGCAAGACAGAATTCGCCAGATCAAACGCGCTTTCGCGGGACTCGGCAACATTCCAACCATTCAGCTCGCTATTGCCCAGCAGCGATCGGAGGTTGAGCGGTTGGAGGAAAACATTGCGATACCGGACTTCGCCAGAATTGAGCTGCAGTCCAATGAAACCTTTACCTGGTGATTCGGTCGGTGTCTGGTAGTCGGTGACCAGTTCGTCGTTAATCCAAACCTTAATGCTTCGTCTGTTCGCGGCGATTCGCATGCGGTTCCAGATGGAATGATCGAGTTGGACTGGCTTGCCTACTACGTGCCCGACGATAGATCCGGTCGGATAAGGGTTGCTGTCGGGAGCAATGTTTATCTCCAGGCAATCCTTGATCAGATCAGTTGGCTTGGGGGAGGTCCTGATGAATACTCCGCTGTTCGTTTCTGGCGGCGCGAAGAACTCGAGTTCCAAAATGAAGTCATCGAATTGGGCAGCGGTTCTTAGCAAGCATTGCTCGCCGGTTGTGACTTTGACGGTCCCGCTATCGACGGCCCAGTCTGCGGACGCCTTGCCCGGACTCCGCCAGCCGAATAAGGACTTGCCGTCAAACAAAGCCAGCCAGCCGTCTGCGATTTTGTCCGAGCCCAGCTGCACGTTGGCATATGATTGAAAATCAGACCGTTCCTGCTTCGGTTGCTGGTAGGGAACGTCGCCCATGCCTGCAAATGCAAGTGACAGGTTTGCGACCACGAAGTAAACGAATATCATGACAAATTACCGCCAAACTGGGTTTTCCGATTGTATTCTGGCACAGGTCGGGGACCATTGGCCCCGGCTAACAGACGGTGTTTTAACAGGTTGCGAAGCAAAATTGAAATGCTGGCTCCTGAAGTGCTGCCTGAGAAAAGTGCTTCGACAAGGCTGGCAATTGAGTAGAATTGGAAGTTTGTCAGTTCTGCAGACTCGAGTGAACACCGAGAATTGGATTTTCAACTAGTGAATAAATTTCCGCCAAACTCGAATCCGAGGAGCCTGAATATGGATGCGGACGCCGGCTTAGAACGCACGGGATGTGCGGACTCAGGTGCTGGTTATCTGTTGTTGACGGGTGCTACCGGGTTGGTGGGACACTATTTGCTGCGAGATTTTTCGCTGCGGAAACATAAGCTGGCGGTGCTGGTTCGAGGCAACAAGAAGTTTTCCGCTCAGGAACGAGTCGAGTCCATCATGGCTCAGTGGGAACGTAAAACTGGCCGACCATTGGAACGACCGGTTGTGATCGAAGGCGATTTAGGCCAGCCCGAACTCGCGATTTCGGATGAAGACCTGGATTGGCTTGGGCAGAACTGCGATCGGATTTTGCACAATGGGGCAGTGTTGAAGTTCCAAGGGCAGGATCGAGCGAGCGATCCCTGGAAAACAAATTTGGGAGGAACCGAGCGGATTCTGCAGTTGGCTGAACGGTTGGCGGAGCGATCGGGATATGTGCGAGAGATGCATTATGTGTCGACTGCATACGTTAGCGGCGTTTGCGATTCGGTTTTTCGAGAATCTGATTTTGATGTCGGACAGGATTTTCGCAATGAGTATGAACGGAGTAAGTTCGAAGCGGAGCAGTTAGTCCGTCAATCGGAACTGTTTGATTCGACAACGATTTATCGCCCTGCGGTGATCGTCGGGGATTCGGAAACTGGCTTCACCGTTTCCTACCATGGGCTCTATTTATATTTGCGTTTGATGGCAACGTTGATTCCGCTGCAACCAATGGACGAAGACGGTACGCGGCGGACGGAGATTGGGTTACCGATGTCTGGCGAAGAGCCGAGGAATCTGGTGCCCGTTGATTGGGTTTCACGCGTTATCGTCGAAGCGATATGTGACCAGCAGACGCATGGTCGGACGTATCATCTGGTGCCGAAGATCGGTTTGACTGCCCGGCAGCTGATTGAGTACTGCTATGAGTATTTCAATTCGCGGGGAGTCAAGTTTGGTGATTGCAGCGGGGCGAATGAAAATGGAAACGAAAATGATTTTGCGCGTCAGTACCTGGAAAACATGCAGGTCTATTCGGCGTACGATACCAGCGACCCAGTGTTCGACCGGAGCAACATCGAGTCGGTTTTTAAGCATCTGCCCTGCCCTGCCATCGACCGCGAAATGATTTTCCGATTCCTCGACTTCGGCATTAAGGATCGCTGGGGAAAACGCAGGCCGGAAAAATCGACTTCAGGAAAAGATGCGACGGATGCAGCGAGCCTGGCGGCCAAGGCATCGAACGTCGGCGGTTGACTTGAAGCGTTTGTGCTGCATGCGGTATTGCGAACGAGTCAAAGCTCGAAGTTCTCTTGAAAGAAGCGACCGATGACACGGAATAGTGGAAGCGTTTCTCCAACGATTGCGCCGTGAACTCGCGAGCCGGGAAGCAATGTTTCCTGAGGAGGCTCCGTGAATCGAACTTGGACGATGACTTGATCCAATCCGGATTCTCCGTTGGATGTCGCGGATGATTTGGCATAGCCAGCGTCAACGCGATCGACGATCCCGGTTTGAATTTCGGGTGAGATTTGAGGGACCACTAGTCGAACGGGTTGTCCATCTGACAAGCGGTGATGATTTCGTTCTGGAACATGTAGCTGAATGGTCGTTTGTTCCAGGTCGCAGACGATCGCGACTGGTTCCGAGGTCTCAACGGCGGCACCGATGTTTTCTGGCATCAGCGTCGACTGAGTTCTTGAAAGGTCGAATTCACTGCGATCGGTTTTTTGGTTTGTTAGCTTTGGTAGCGGCAGTAACTTGCCGGCAACCGGCGCTGTGAGGAGCAAGCGGTCCGAGTTGTCCTGAAGCTTCGCCGCAATTCGCTTGGCGCTGGTTAGTGCGTCTCGGTTAAGTTCCAGCTCTTCGGAATTCTGGACGCCTTGTTTCTGCAGCAGCTCCGATTGCTCACACGCGAGTTTGAGAGCTGATACGCGATGTTGTTGTTCCAGTAACTGCAATTCGAGTTGCTCGTTCGAGATCTTTGCGATCGGTTGGCCTTTGTGCACGATCGAACCGGCCGCTTCAAGCCATTCGATGGAGCCAGTATCGGCGGCAAAGATCATGCCCTGTTCCAATGTGATTTCGCCACTACCATACGTTTTCGTTTCGATTGGTATGTTCGCCAGGCCAATGATGGCTGCCACTAAAACAATTCCCGTAGCCCAGACTCGCAGGCGATCGAAACTTTGCCGCCGATTGGGGTGAGAAAACCTGCGAATTGAATTTGCGATCGCAGAGAGAAAGATGATCGTTGCCAGTGAAACAGAGATCGTTAGACCGACGTTTGATAACTCCATGCGATCCAGAAAGAAATAAATAGCCGCCAAAATCATTCCAATGACAAACCATCGGTAAACCTGTGACGCAATCGCGTAAGCGTCCAGAAAAGAAAACGGCAGGTTCGGAGATCGAAACTGCGACCGTGTGAAGAAATTTGAGATTCGTTTGCTGATAGTATTCCTGGAAGTCGAGTGAAGGTTAGGGATCCCCAGCCAGTCGGAAAGGATGTAGTAGCCGTCATACCGCAACAATGGGTTGCCGTTGATCAAAAGTGTATTGATCGAACAGACCATAATAATTGCAAACAGCGTTTGCTGGATTGGCTCCGAGTTGCAAAGCAGGAATAGCGGGACGCAGATTGCGGCGATTAGCATTTCTACGTAAATGCCAGCTGCCGACACGATGATTCTCTTCCAACGCTTCGGTTCCATCCACGTGTCGGAGACGTTGCAATACAGGCAGGGAATAAACGCCAGCAACATCACTCCCATTTCGTGGCAATCGTGCCCTTGGCTTCGGCAGGCGAGCGCGTGGCCGAGTTCGTGTAGTGTTTTGACAATGATGAACGCGAAGATCAACGGTACCAATGAGCCGGGATTGTTAACGCCGTTCCATAAGAACTCCATCTGCAAAATGGCTGGCAAGTGCAGGAGCATGGCAGCTAGTGCAACGACAAACAGGCAGGTAGCCATGACGAGCATTGCCGGCTGGAACAGAAAGCTAGTGAACGGATTCAGCCAGTCCAATAGGCGCTGCGGGTTGATTCCGCGAAAGCGAATTGCGAGTAAGCCGGGAATGCGCTGCCACAACGGAATCGGGTGGTTCTGTTTGCGACCTTGCCAAAGTGCCCTACCCATCCCGGGTGATTCGACAATCAGTAAATTGTCAGCGATCAGTCGTTGGAGGAAATTCTTGATTTCTGATTCGACAAAATCGAGGCGTAGTATCTCGTTCGCTTGATGGAGCAGTTGGTGGATTGTCAGTGGCTGTTTGAGCAAGTTGACCAGTGATCGTTGCCGCGGTTCGAACAGGAAATACTCAAGCTTGAGCGGGTCTTTGATGACCAGATGCCCCTCAGTAGCGGCAGAGGACTCGGCAAACTGCAAATCATTTCGCAGCCGGAATCGAAATTCTCGCTTGGCGTTACTGGGCATGGTGGCTGTTTGGAAATACGGGGGCTCGTTGCTACTTATTGCTCGCTGAAGCCTTGGAAGCTGTGTCTGGTTCGGCGATTGTTACTTTGCCTTTCATGCCCGGGCGAAGTTTCAGGTCGGTGTTTTTGAACTCAATCCATACCAGCACCGTTGAATTTAGTGGGTTGATTTCCGGGCTGACGAAAACGACTTTACCATTGGCCAGTGTCTGTTCTTCACCGGCTACATTGATCGAGAAACGAGTCTTGCAATTGAGCAGTTGGCTGGTTGCAATGTCGGCAGGCAAATATTCTTCCACTCGCAGACGATCCAGTCGGGCGATTTCGAAAATTGTATCGGCCAAGTTCACCCACTCCCCTTTTCGCTTCAGGATCTCTGAGACCTGCCCAGTTGTTTCAGCGCGGATTGCGTGCCGGTCCAACTCGTATTTAAACTTGTCGACGGCCACTTGTTTTCGTTTGGCCTGCATCTTCAAGATGTCTTTATCAAACTTGAGTTTCTTCAACTCGGAATCGCCTTGCTGGACCAATAAACGTAAACGGTCCATTTCACGATCGGAAACAACTCCGGCATATTTGGAATTGGATTCTTTCGCTCTACGTAAGTCTGCCACGGCAACTTCCCGAGAGCTGCGGGCGAACTCGAGGTCGACTTGGGATTTGGATTGCGCTGTGACGATTTCCAATTCGACGAGGGCGTCCTGCAGTCGGTTCCTGGCGAGCGTATCGTCAACGTTTGCCATGACCTTTCCTGGCTCGATGATCTCGCCTTGTTGAATATTGACCTCTCGCAGCGGGCCGACGGCAGTCGCCGGAATTTCCGTTTTCTCGAAGACGTGCAAGACGCCGGTCTCAAACGTATAGATCGAGTCGTTGTCCAATGGTTGCACGTCCTCTTGCGCAAATGCGATATTGCTAAAAACAAGAAAGAAAACAAGGATCAATGTTTGTGATTTAATCATGTTAAAACCAGAAGTAATTGGTTCGGATGAAGTCGCGGACGTCACGAGTCCAGATGAAAAACAACGATTTCTTTCCGCAGTGGACTTTGCCTAATACTGTCTGCCCGACTCGTAACTCGCCGAGCGCGTCTTTGTCGACCGGAACGAACGCACGAACGAAGGAGCGATCTTTGCTGATCGTGTTATGCTCGTCGGTTGATGTTATGGTTCCTGCGAAAGTGTTCTCGAGGTTTGACTCAAGGCGAAATTGGATTTTCAGTTCTTCGATGTTCTGCGCTTCGTTGGCCTGATTCAAGTATCCGAGGTCCCGATCGTCGATCTCAAGGATGACTTGCCAATCTCCATCTGTGCGGGAAATGGTCAGCAGTTGGCTTCCACGCGAAACCGGACGTTGTAGTAGTTTGGTTCGCAGGTCTCGCGTTATCACCATGCCATGGTATGGCGATTGGATTTCGAGTTCCTGCTGCTTGTTCAAGTACCAATCAAGTTGTTGGTTGATGTTGGCAATTTGCAGATTGTTCTTTTCGATTGCTGCCGTGAGCTGGCTCGTGTAACCGGATTCGCGTTTCTCTTGTCTCGCCTGCGAACGGAGTAATCGGTTAGCTTCTAATTGTTTGCGAATACCAGACAACTCGTTCTGGAGCTCTGCGATTTTCAAATCGTACTCATCCGAACGAAGCCCCAGTACCGGTTGTGATTCTTTTACGATGTCACCATATTTGACTTGAACCGTTTCGACGAACGCGTCAGTTGGAGCAAACAGGTGTCGCTCGATGACTGGTCTTAGTTCGCCTTTAACGTCGATGTTGAAATCGGTTTGAATAAAAAAAGTGGCGGCGACGGCAAGCAGAACGAACAACGCTGTGCCCACCGTGGCACTCAAACGGTCGGTAACCCACTGTATTGCACCGAGACTCTTGCGAAACGGAAGTCGAGAATGCGCCAGCGCGTTGTTGAAACTGGATTGGATTGGTGGAACGATCTGATTGAGTCGCTCGACTACCCTGATTTGATCGAGAGGTTCAGAAAACTCGGTTAGTAAGACACCGATCTCTCTTTGATCGTCTGGACGCCGCAGCACCGTGACATGTTGCGGGCCTTCGGACGTGATATTACATTCGGTCGCGCGGCGAACCAGTTTTAAAGCTTCTTGATAGTCTCGCGTCCGTTTGTTGACTGAGTTCACGCTGCTGCAAGCAATTAGCTTGGGCCTGCTTATCGTCGAGAACAACCAAACTCGGTCAGCTTCTAGAAACGCCCGGGTATCGTTGACGATTTGAAAACCAGTTTCTTCCAAGTCGAGTGTCGCGTTGGCATTCTTGATGAGTTGTACGAAGGCGTCAATTTTGGCAAAACGAGTGTTCTGATCACTTGCCGATTGGTGGTTCTCGAATGATTCGGCAATGTCGGCAAACGCGTCCAGGAGGTCGAGAAAGAAGCTACGCAGTTTTTCGTTTGTCGGAGAATCGAATTGAGCCAGTAAAATGAGATCCTGGTCACGTCCTGATTCGATCTCTGCGGCGAGTATGACGCTCGGTTCTTCCTGCAGACAGGCTGCCTGTTTCGAATTCTTCAATTTCTCGAAATCGGCGTCGGCGAGACGAGCCATGTTCGATGATTCGTTATTGCTCGATACGACTGCTGGAACGTGCGCTCCATTTGGTCCGGGAATCAGGACGGCAACTGAAGTTGCTTCGGTGACGGAACGGAATTTGGTAACCAGCTGATCGTAAAACAACTCATACGAACAAGCTGAGCTTGCCAGTTGGCTAAGTTCGTCCAGACAAACGTCGACAGCAGCGACGAAGTTATCGTCGAACGGCTGCGATGATTTATCAGTAGTTGGTTCGCTACTCACGAGGCGGCTCGCTAGCAGAATGGGGGCTGGGTCTATTCTATTTTAGTTGAACAAGCCGCTTGCTTGTTGAAATAGGCAACTCTGGGGGCATTTGTCATCCAGGGTCAGTTTGTGCGACCGGTTAGGCAGAGATTGCCGATTCTACCTTAGACGTAAGATCTTTTGTTTGTAACGTTTGTTTGGATTACCTGGAATGTTCGCTCCCAAATTAGTTTGGGTCCGCCGATTCGCATTGATGGCAATTTGCACGATCGCGCTGATCGCCATTGGGTGCCAGGCCAATCGAGCAGGTGATCAAGAACTATCTTGTCTGCCATGTCGGCCTGAGCAGCTGTTGCAGCCGAATGGTGGCCCCAGCTATCTGCAGCCGAACCAGGAACCGTGTGTCGACGATTGCGATATCGTTGAAGTCTCCCAATCGCCACTGGACATTGCCGACTATCAATCATTGCAATACGAAGAGCTAACGCTCGACCAATGTGTCGGTTGGGCTTTGCGTAATTCGAAAGTGTTCCGGGACCTTGGGGGAACGATTCTGTCTTCGCCGCAAGCGATCGACGGCGTCTACGATCCAGCACTGCAGGCCAGTAATCCGCTATTCAGCGAAGAAGCTGCCCTGTCGATGTTCGACGCCAGCTTCACAGCTGCTGCATTTTTTCAAAACAACGATCAGGCTTCCAACCTGACTTTCCAAGGCAACAATGGGATCTTTGAACAGGACTTTCACGACTACCGTTATACGTTGCAGAAGCTTGCCGCGACCGGAACAATTTTCACAGTCAGCAATCTGTTCAACTACGACAACAGCAATCAAACCGGGCAAACGTTGAGCCATACCTGGCAGTCGATTGTGCAGGGAGAGTTCCGACACCCGTTGCTGCAAGGTTCAGGTGTGGAATTCAATCGGATCGCCGGCCCCAGTACAACGCCGGGCGAGTTCGGCGGTGTTTTGATTGCGCGAACGAATACGGAAATATCGCTTTCGCAGTTTCGCGAAGGCGTCCGGAATCTGATCAGCGATGTAGAGAACGCTTATTGGGATTTGTATTTTGCGTATCGAAACCTCGATGCCGCCATCGATGGCCGCGACAAGGCTTACGAAATCCTGGTTGCAACCAGCGAAGGTCAGAGTCGGGAGGGCTCGCAGGCACAAGCGCAGGCGCGGGAGCAGTACTTGCGATTCGAAGCCAATGTTCTGGATGCGATGGAGGGCCGTCCGAACTTTGGGACACGAAACAATAACGGTATGACTGGCGGTGTATTCCTTTCCAATGGTGGCGTACGCGTGACGGAACGTCGGTTGCGGTTGATTTGCGGGCTGCCGATCAATGGTGCACAACTGGTCCGGCCGGTTGATGAGCCGGCGGCGACGGGTGTCCAATTTGACTGGCATCAAGCCGTCAACGAAGCTTTTCGCGAGCGACAGGAATTGTTGCAGCAGCGCTGGCTGGTTAAGCAGCGTGAGTTGCAATTGGTCGCAGCCAAAAATTTTCTGTTGCCGAGGTTCGATGTGATTGGCCAGTATCGGTTCCGAGGAATCGGGCGAAATCTGACTGGTGGGTCTGTCTCATTTCAGGATGACCTGAACGCTGGAACGACCGACTCCAATGCGTTTGGCGATTTGTTTTCGGGCGATTTTCAGGAATGGCAGCTCGGTGCCGAGTTCTCGATGCCGATCGGGTTCCGGGCCGGGAATCTGGGAGTTCGTAATGCCGAACTGGCATTGTCCCGCGAACGGGCTTTGCTGACTGAGCAGAAGCGAGAAATCGTTTTTGGACTGAGCAACGCCTTCGGAGAGTTACGGCGAACGTTTGCGTCATTGAAAGCCACCGAAGCACAGTATGTTGCAGCGCGAGAATTCCAGTTTGTTATGAAGCTGGAAGTAGACCGCGGGCGTGATCGGGACATCGAACTGGAAGCACAGCGGCGAGTTGTAGAATCTGAAATCGCGTTCCGCCGCGCGCAAGTCGAATACATGTTGGCTCTGAAGAACATTCATATTGAGAAAGGTACTTACCTGCATTTCTGCAACGTGAGACTAAACGAAAGTGGTTCGCATCCGAAAGCTGCTCAAGATGCCCAGGATCGAGCTGCACGCCGTGGCCGTGAAATGTCTTACGTAACAGATTCACCCACCATCACACGACCCAAGCCCGAGCTTCAGTTTTCTCATCCGACGAACAACTGGATGAGTTCAAATGTTTCGAACGAGATGTTGGTTCCTTTACAAACGGATGCTGAACCGAAGACGGAGAACCTCTCGGATGAAGCAGATCCGGCGGAGGATTCTCAAGAAGCGGAATCTTCAGCGACCGAAACCAGCTTTTACGATTCGCAGCGGGGATTCAATCCGCTGGTTCCTCTGCAGGTCCCAGCGCAGCCAATTGCTTCGCCGGTCAAACGAATCAACTTTGGCGATTTCAACACGACGATGAAAACAACGCCGAGAAATTTCAACTCACCTCAGGATTCCCCCGTCGGTCGCTTGTTGTACGAAGATTCGTCTGAGGAAGGAGTTCCGGTTGCCTCAAAAATAAAATCTTCGCGTCGCCAGGAAGAATCGGCATCGAAGGCATCGGCTGCCGGATTCCGTGAATATCGCTAATCATAAAGCGACGGATGTCTCGAAATGAGACCGGTTAGGTAGAGTTTCACCACTAATTCAGGGGTTTATTGGTTTGGCCCGTCAGTTGCTTAAGGAGTGATATGCTTTTATTGATTTTATTTGGAGTCATAGTTTCATGTCACAATCGCTACCGCAAGGTTGCTGGGCGATCGAATCCCTAATCGTTAATTCTGAGACAGTACAGAATTACGAAGGATTCGAAAAATTGGAAGCCAAAGAAGACCAGATTTCGATCCTGCCTGCTGGCTTGGACTTTAAAGTTGTCGAAGCCAAATCGAATGAACTGGTATTGGATTCCCAAGGACAACAATTCATCGGACAGCTTATTCGGTCCGGTGAGTCAGTAAAATTGCAACTCAATCGTCCCCGATTCTCAGAAACGATCGTAATAAACGGTCGGGGCTGCGCGTCTCAACTACATGAGACCATTCAACGAAAGAGAGAGGTGGTCCAGGTCTGATCCTCCTCGGAACATTCTTGGATTACTGGTGGCGGCTGGCGCTTGCGTCAGCCGTTTTTTTGTTGTGCTAAAAGACACAATTAACAGACGCAAAGTCGCGCGCGGTTAGATTTCTTACCTGCTTCCATCATGCTCGCACTTTCGGGCGTTACCCCGGAGTGCTGGCACGCTTTCATTCTTCTCTGACCCTATCAGTCCGCAGGATCGGAACTAAACAACGGAATAGGAGCCGTTCTGGTCAAACGCCATGCATCGAAGTTGACGAATATTCCGAGAACAGACAACGGTTGTGTGTCTTGTCCCGGTATCAATTCCAATGAACAAGCTAGTCGTCATTTCGTTCCTGTGTGTTGGTTGCCTGATTCCGATCTGCCCCAATAGCTTGGTCGCACAGCAGGCCTATGGCGATAGCTATCGCTGCAACAATGGCTATCGCAATGGCATGAGTTACGGCACGGGATTGGGGAAAGGCGAGATCATGGGGATCGATTATATGGATCCTCGGAACTTCAGTTTGCAGGACTATCAGAAGCTGTTCCGCTCTGGACGAACACCAAGTGACTCAGAATTGCATGGTGCCTGGCGAGGCGTCAACAAAGGCATCGTGACTTTGTTTGGGTACCGGCAGTTCATCAAAGAGATTAAGCCGAGTGGAACCTGTTCGTTTGGCGACAACATTCAGGTGCATCAAGTATCCAACGAATGCCTGCGCTGCTTTGGCTGGCAGCCCAAGATCGACGAGAAAACCGGAGAGTATGAGCGGGAAGGTAAATTTGTTGTCCGACCTGAAAACCGGATAGGAATCTTCGGGCGCGGCAAGATTCTCTCGTATCGGCGAGCCGGAAACAGCGCCACTGATCCAGCCCAATTACTTGTCGACAAGGTAGTCAAAATCGACGAGAACCATCTTCTCGGCCGCGTAACGGGAATGACTCTAATAGGACCAGTACCACTGGCCTATTTCGTGCTCGAACGGGTCCGATAATCGACGAGCTTGCCGAGTCTTCGTAGCGCGTGCACGAATGGGTCGCATCCTGCAAAACAGGCAGTTCGCCGTTTCTTACGAAACTTTTGACGGGCGAAAGGGTTATAGGTCAAGGTTCGGTTCAACTTTTTACCTCTTGGCTGTTTTGCCGGAGATGCTGTGCATACGTATGTTTTTGGTTTGCTTTGTCTAGCGTTGTCTTGCTCTCCGCAGGCCTCGGCTGAGTCCCAGGCAGCGGCTGAAATGGAGTTTGCAGCCGAACAGGTTTTGGAACAAGCCGATGCACTTTTTCGTAAGATGCCTGCGGAAGACCAGCTGGTAAGCCATCTGTTGAAGTTATCCGAGCTGTTTAGCAAAACGAAACAACCAGAGCTTGCCGAAAGTCGTCTCGCCGAAGCCAGAAAAAAAACACTGGAAGACAATTCTCGCAGCGGTCAATCTCATAAAAAACTGATGCATTTTTATTCCAGTCGCGGCGACTTGGAAAACGCCTATGAGATTGCTCATGATTTTCCAAAATTGAGTCGCAGTTTCATTTCCAAGCAAATGATGCAAGCGGAACTCAAGTATGGAAACTGGGACAAGGCTGTAAGGTACTTCAACCGGAGTTTTCAAGATGAGCAGGAAAGGAACAGCCAATTTGACTCAACTTCTAGAAGACTTCGAATTGCATCGTTTATTGTCGCTTGCCATGAATCTGAAAAATTTGAACAGGCAATGGAATTAGTTGATTCCAAAATTCAGGATGCTGATGAAGTCATTGGTATCAAGAGCTACGTTTGGCGACGCCTGGCCAGCAAGGCTTGGAATGACAAGGACGAGAAAGAGGCTGTACGAAGGTTAGACAAAGCGATCGCTTTGATGCGGCAAGTGGAATCGCTAAGCAGCGACGCCGGCTACTACTTGTTGCTGCTGAACCGAGCCGCTTGGACAGGCAATCTGAATTCGGCAACGATTGAGCAAATATCGGAAGAAGCCGTGGCCAAATTGAAAGATACAAGTAGCTTCCAGATGGGTTTGGCATCCTGGTTAGGAAGTATCGGGGAGCTGGACTTAATGGCTGCGGTCGCAGAAAAATTTGAAGGCAATGAGCGTCAGTCAACATCGCTGCGGCAGACACTTGCGCATTATTACGCGATGAATGGAGAAATCGAAAAAACATTACTGGAAGTCGAATCCATTCCAAAGCGAAGAGATCGTCGGGCAAGTTACTTGGCAATCGCATCCGGTTTTTTTGACAAACGCGAGTATCGAAAAGCAATTAAGTTCATTGATATCGTGAAGAAAGATCTTGAAAATCGGCTTGAGGATTCTCAAAGTGAGTATTCCCGGAAACGTGAATTGATGGGACATAACCGAATCAAGTATCTTGCCAATTCACTCCTGCAACGAAAAATTCTGATACCTGATTCAGTAAACGAGGAAGAACGGCTCAATCACTTAATTGATCTGACGGAAATCCTGATAGATTCAACTGAATGAAGTTAAGCGGCCATCATCAGGTGTGGCAAACCCGTGATTCATGGTCGCTCTTCAGTTCACGGACAGTTATTGCTTTTGAGATTGTTGTTGTTCTGACGGCAAACAACGCTGAAGCGTCATCAGTGCATACCCGGTGCCGTACTGTTGATGGTAGCTGTACAGCGTGTAGTCCCACCAACAGCCGTTTGGTTCTTGATGCTTGGTGATGATCTTGGCCAGCATTTGTCGGTACTCGGCCCGGTCTTCCGGTTTCAGTTGGTCAATGCAGAGGCCCGCATAGTAGTGGCCGTAATAATAAAAATAACCGGCGACCTGCATCCAGGCTTCGTGAGGAATCGGGCGTTTCCGGCCAATGCTCAACCAACCGTTACGAATATACAGTCGATACAGCCAGGTCTTCAGGACGTTGTCGGTGATCTTTTCGTCGCCCCATAATCGCAAGGCAAGATTGCAGACCTGCGATCGACCTAGGCTGCCACCGGGACGGTTGATCCCCTGCATCGGTCGCCCTTTGAGGTACTCGCCATACAGATAAGTGAAGTCGGGTTTCTGCTGACGGAGAATCGCCGCAACTGCCCGCTTGACGATCTTGTCGGGAATTTCTATCCCGACTTCTTCCGCGGCTTTGAAAGCGACCAGAACGGTGCCATTGACGAAGCTGATCGAGCTCCCGGTTGGCTTGCGAGCTTGTGCACGGAAGTCGTAGTAACCCCAACCGCCATCGACCGATTCGTAACGCACCAACATGTCAACTTGATGGCGGATCAAATCGTCGATCTGTTTGATCGTTTCTTCCGATTGCTGCGGCATTTTTCGCAATCGCACCAGTGCGTGGATGCCGTAAGCATGCCCCCAAACGTTATAGATCGCGTCGCCTGTCGCCCGTTTGACCTTCCGCATGTTTTTGAGCATCCAGTCCTGCCCTGCTTTGATCGCGTCCCGGTAATTCGGGTCATCTCCCTTGGTTTCGATCAGCGCGGAGAGGGACAGCGCGGTTGTCGCCGATCGAAAGGCGTTGTGAGCACCCGGAAGCGGCGCGTAAATTTCCGACAGGCGATTGGTTTCATGCGAGCCGAACGAGCCGTCTTTGTTTTGACTGTTCAGCAGGAACTCCGCGCCGCGATCAATACTCTGTTGGATTTCGCTGGGCGACGGCCCTTCGACCGGTTCCTTGATAACCGGTTCCTTGGAAAAGTCCCGTGGGCTGTCCATGAAATCAGGGCGAACCGAATCCGTTTGCTTGGACTGGTCCTCAACCGATTCGTTATCTTGCCAGGCAACGGCCGTCGAAGCCAATGCCAACAACGGAACCACAATCCAAATGACCAACGACTTCATACCGTATCTCCTTGAACCGGAATCAGTGACCACGCGTTGTTAGACCTCGTGATCATTCGCTTTTCTTTGCCCTTAACCCTTAATTTGAGCAACAGGGCTGGAAAACTATGGCTTCGACTTAAGTATCTTGTCGCCTGCTTTCAGGCCTTTCGTGATTTCGATCTTATCGCCAGACGTGTGTCCCACTTCGACCTCTTTCCGTTCCTTGTCTTCGTTGAAAACGTAATGAGTAAACCCGTCGTCAGAAAAGACGCTGGCTTTGGGGACCACGAGAGCGGAGTCGTTTTCGTAAATACCAACGCTGATTTTGCAGTTCATTGTCGGCAAAATACTGGCGTCATCATTCTTGAGTCCGTCGATTTCGAAGGTGCAAACGCGCGCGCCGGTTGAGCTTGGGACCGGGTTGATTTCTTTGATCTTAGCTTGCCAACGCTGCGAATCGTCAGCTTTCAGGATGGCCGTTCCCGCCGTGCCTTTCTTGAAATGTTTGACTTTCGCTTCCGGGATTTCCGCGCGAATGGAAAGTTTGGCAGGATTGATAACCGTCAAAGCAATTTTTTTGGCACCAAGTTTCTTGTCCGTCTCCAGTTCTCGTGACGAGCCACCGGTCGCGCCCGTCCATTTGCCGTTGGCGTAGCGACCGTGGAACAGCACGCCCTGCATTTCCGACTTCAAATCCATTTTTTTGCGGTCCTCTTGCAGATCGTTTAGTTTCCGTTCAGCTTTTTTCATCGCGAACTCTGCCTTGCGAAGTGCAATTTCGGCACGGTCGCGAGCAAACGGGAGTGTCGTCTTTTGTTTTGCGTACTTCAATTCCTGCCGTTTCAAACTGTCCTCGCGACGAGAGTCTTCGCGAGGGAAAGTCGCTTCCCGCTGCCGCTTCGCACTTTCCTGTCGTTGTTCCCGAAAGTGTTTGCTGGATTCCAAGCTGCGCTGAGCTCGTTTCAGAACGATCTTTTCCGACTCTTCAGTCAGTTCGTCTTCGGTGTACATCTGCATCAACTGGTCCAGTTCCTCTTCCGCATACTCCACCGAATAGTCCGAAGTCTTGAGCGACCAGTCGAGGTTCTTTTCTCGTTGTTTGCGTTCAACTTCCTGGTAGTACGCGAAGTCGTTCTTGGCATCTTTCATTTCGCGTTCGTTCATCGCACTATTTAAGTCAAACTCGATCGTCGCCTGTTCGGACGCGAGTTTCGCGTCTTCCAGTGCCAGGGCTGCTGACTTAACCGCGAATTCTGCTTCAAGAATGGCGTCGTCAATTTTTTCCGTATTGAACTTGAGCACGACTTCACCAGCCTTGACCATCTGGCCCTGCGGAACAACGTCTTCGATCGTCAAATCAGTCCAGGCCTTCACATCCGTTTTGATTTCCGTCGATTCGTCGCACTGCAAAACGCCTTCCAATTGTTCAAACAATCGCATCGCCTGCGTTTCCGCAGTAACGGTAGCTGGTTTCTTGTCTTTTGCTTCTTCTTTCTCGTCGGCTTTGGCGTCTTGCGCATGCAATCCGTCAAGCGAAGCCGCGACCAGGAAAATGAATATCGCAACAGAGACAAAAAACTTGTCGGAATTAAATGTTCTCATCAGGAGCCTCACGCAGTGAATCTGGTTTCGATGTTGTTTGTGAAATGTATTGGCGATTTACACCAAGCCAATTTTATCACGAAACTGGACGAATGCTATTAACTAGATGTCCTGGTAACGCTTGCAAACGAGATGAAACGATGCGCTGGTTCGTGCACTGATCGTCTCCACTGGGAAAGCAGCAATAGTGTCCCATTCAGTCAACTTTCGTCGCTCGGTCATGGCTGGATTTTCCCGGTCAAAAATCAATTCGGTTAAATTTTGCCGACAAAAGTTAGTTCCAAATCGGTAGAATATGGACGTCCGACTCTGCTTCCTCGTCGCGGACAAAACGCCTTGATCCACTTCAAATGCTCAACAATTGCAAACGATAGTTTTTCAGGTAAGGAATCAAGCATGTCAGAGAACGAAAAAGGAAAATCTGACTGGAGCGTCATCGAATCAGTCACTCAGAAACAGAAACAACCTGAACAGTTGGTGCCTGCAGAAATAGCCAACCTTGCTTCGCATGATTCCGTGGTCAGTCAAAAGATGTCGGAGCAAGGGGAAGAGCCGCAAGGGATTCTTGCGAGATTCCAACAAGGTCGGCTTTCTCGCAAGGCTTCTCTGGAAGCGATGAAGTTGAAGTATGACAGTCAAATTAAAGCGCTCGGTCATAATCTTGCCAAAGCTTGCCAAGTCGAAAAGGCGAAAGCCGATGTGATGGCGGATGAGTACCTCAAAGAACTCGATGCACAACACTTACAAGTGCTCAGTAGATTAGGGCTCCGCAATAAAGAGACGCGTGAGAAAGCGTTGATGGAATTGACTCAATCAACGGTTGATCGTTTGAAAGAAGTGCAGCAGATGGATTGGCCACCTTCGATGATTGAAGAAACGATCAATGATCTCCTTGAACTTAAGAAACGTGCAGTCGCCGACATCATGAATGAACTGGGCGCCAGCTAATTCTTATGTGCGCCGGCAAGGATCTTAGTCGGACCAAAAATCCGCAAACAGACGACCACCAGGTCTTGGTCACCTACTCTGGTAAACACCAGGTCAGGTATCGCTGTCCGTGTTGTCAGGAAATCTTGCGATCGGCGCTAAAAAATGCCGGTCAAACAGAGTGCTGCCCGAGTTGTTCGAGGAATCTTCTGGTTCCTGGTCGCGACAAACTTCTGGAGCTGAAAGACGAGATTGATTTGCCTCGCGTTTCCCGTCTTAAAGCAATACAGCTCAAAAACGCGTCAATGATGGAACAGACGCAGCATCAGCTGCTTAAGGAGATTGAAAAAGCGAATACTGAAAAACGAGTGAGGTTGAAAGAACTCAACAAACAACTGGAAACTCAATTTGCCGATTCGATCAGACGTTTACAACTCGGCAAGAAGAACTGGAAAGAGGAACTGCTGCTCAGGGTGTCGGCAGCTTGCGCGGACAAGATCAATCGCGTCTGTGAATCGCAGCTACCGGATCGGCTTCAATCAGAATTGGTCACGTCGATTCTGAAGATTCGCAAAGACGCCACGACTCGTATTATTACCGGTGATTCGTAATTCAAGGTGTTTTATGAAAGCCACTGAGATTTGTCATCGTTGCGGATTTGAGCTTCAGATGACGGAGTCAACGTGTCCTTTCTGTATTAACGAAACGACACCGGAACCAGTTGCCAATTCAAGTGCCACAACAAGCGTCACTTCAGATGCTCAATCGTCGCCAGTTGTTTATGAAGTAGAGTACGTAGAGTGTCCAATTTGCGGCACGCGAGAAGGCTTTCAGGCAAACTACTGCAGCATCTGCCGTTTGGCAGTCGGAGTTTCTCGACCAGATCCAGATTCGATGCTCACCAAACGATCTGAATTTCCAGGTTTCAACTGGGTCAATCGAGTTGTCATTTTCGCACAACAACAAGTGGTTCCTGTTTGCAAGAAGATCGCATTTCCGTTGTTCGCGAAAATCCCCGGCTCAATTCTGCTCGTTGAGCACTTGGGAACGCGAGCCAAGCGGCGAGCAGAAAGAAAATTGGAACGAAAGGTTCAAGAAATCGAGACCAAAACGGCCGAAAAGTCTGCTCGGCTCGAATCGAGATTCACGAACAAGTCGGAATCAAAACAGGAAGAATTCATCTATGAACGCCGACAAGATTTCTTGATCGTCAAACGCGCATTGCGGCAACTGGACGACCTGGTAGATCCGTATCTAGATTGACAGAGCCTTGCCTGCCAATCAACTGGTACCGAATCACACGATCGTTGAGATGCAATCAAAAAAATAGCAACACTGGGACGACGTTCTCGAAGGATCGCGAACCTGTTACAACCGCCCCAGCCAGTCTTTTAACGCTGCCTAGGCGGGGAAATCCATGAAATATCGCGTGGGGGCGTTCGGTGGGGATAGTACGTTTTTAAGCCGCTCTGGCTCAGCGTCCCGTCAAAATAAAAGTGTGTCAGTTGTGTTGAAAACATCCCAAGCCATGCATTTCGCCACCAAGGTTCTGTCTGTTTTGTTGCGCGTGACGGG
>CAZXLW010000023.1:0-3027 GCA_964641465.1 uncultured Pirellulaceae bacterium
TTAAGTCTTCATAGCGACCCGTCTGAAAACTCTCGCCGTCTTCGCCACCTTCGAAGGCAGGCCAGCCAAAGTTCTCACCACCGGTCGCGCGGTTGATTTCTTCCCATTGGGTCCAACCAACATCACCGATGTAAACCGTAGGGTTGTTCGCGTCGCCATTGATTGCCAGGCGGAACGGGTTCCTCAATCCATAGGCGAATACTTTCGACGCGTTGGAGTCCGCGTCGCCGTCGTAGAACGGATTGTCGCTCAGGCCTTCGCCCGTTATCGGATCAATTCGCAGGATTTTCCCAGCCAGACTGTTCACGTCCAGTGCACGGATGTTGATTTCCTCAACGCGTCCAAATGCTCCGCCATCACCACTAGCGATGTACAGCGCTCCATCGGGGCCGAATTCCAACTCGCCAATCGTGTGACTTGTTTCGTCGGCCGGAATGCAATCTTGTGTCGGGCTGCCGTCGGCATTGATGCACGAATGCGGATCATTGGAACCTGGACGTACATTTGGGTCTCCGATATTTTCGTAGGTGCTGTTACCACCGACGAGAACGACTTCTGAATTCGGATCCGCAAACGTCCCAGCGGCATTGACGGTGAACCGCGAGATCCGGGAGACACGCGCCCCATTACCGTCTGGGCCACCCAGTCCACGTTCACCTGCTGTCTCTGGAGGATCGTAAGTGAACGACGCGTAGATGAACGGGTTGTTTTCAAAGTCAGGATGGACGGCAAAACCGATCAGTCCGCGGTCTGTGGTTCCCGCATTGACGATGTCGCGAATATCGAGCAGCGGTGTCGAAGCGACCGTCCCGTTTGCATTGATGACTTGTATAAGTCCGGCTTGCTCAGCAACCAAAATGCGTCCATCGGGTAGGAATTCGACTTCAACCGGTGTGTCAAAACCGGCTCGAATTTGACTGGCAACCAGCTCACCTGTGAAGGGGACTTCTGGCACCGTGGCACCGTCGATCAGTTCGGTGATTTCGACAAAACTCAAGGCCCGATCGTAAACCCTGACTTCATCAATTCCACCTCGGAAAAAGTTGTCGACGCGACCGATAGTCAATTCGCCCGAGATCACAGGGCTGCGACCGGCGAAGTTATCCGTCGTGAACACTTGAACGCCGTTTACGTAAGCTGTGTAACTCGTTCCATCAAAAGTCGTCGCGACGTGATTCCATTCTCCAACGGTCAGAACCGAATCCGTGATGAAGCTGTTCCATCTCGTGCCATCTCCAAAGCCAGCGTGAATCCGATCTTGTTGAGTAACCCAAATTCCAGGGTACCGGTTAACGGTCCCGCTGGATGGCTGGAACCCAAGGATTCCGTGGAATCCGTTGTCAGTGTTTTCCGGTCGAATCCAGACCGATTGCGTGAATGTGCCAGTGTTTAACTCCAGCGAAGAATCCTCTTCGATCTGAATGAAGTCGTTGACTCCATCAAAGTTGACTCCACGATTGTTGGTCGTGTCGGTGTCAGGCGTGTCCGTGGTCGGGCCATTTGGCGAATTGATATTACGATGCGTGCCGTTGTTGCCGTTACCCGAGGAGTCGACTACCGTTTGCCCAATCTGCGTTTCCTCGAGCCGCCAATGGCCGATCAAACCGTCACCGGCTTCATCGTCAATAATCGTTACCAGTGCAGTCCGAGGCACATTCAATTCGGCTCCTTCGGCGCGGGAAAGTGAAACGCTGAATGTTTCAACGGGCTCGCTGACGGAATCATTCCGCAGGGCAATGTTGATGAAAGCACTCGTTTGACCGTCCGCAAAATCAACCCGTCCGTTGGTGATTCCGACAAAGTCAGAACCGTCGGTCGCAGTGGCTCCAAGCGTTTGATAGAAGACAGACGCTGGTCCAGAGCTGCCGTCGAACCGGATGACTTCGATCTGAACCGATCCATCGTTCTCGTTGACGGTGAGCTGAGTATCTCCGAGACCAATAAAGCCTGCGTTGCCAGTTTGGTTGGATGCGTACTGGAAGTAGCCGTTGCTATGTAGCGTGTCACCGCGGCCGAAACCGTCGATGATTTCCCCGTTAAACCACGTTCCCGTCGAAAACACGTTGGATGCTTCGGTCTCGAACTGAGCACCACCGACCACGATGTTGTCAACTATCAAGTTGGAATCAATTCCTTGAGCTGGATCAAACTCGTCGTTTAAAAAGACTACTCGAATTTGATCTGCGGTGACGGTTCCGCTGGCTGTGAAGTTGTATGAAGTAAATGAAGTACTAATGTTGTCCCATGTTCGTACCGTCTGACCGTCGATTTGCAACGCGAAGGACTCAGTCCCTTCTGCGCCAGCAGCGTTCACCGTGATGTCGGTTGCAGCATTATCTCCGGAATACTGGAAGTAGCCGTTGGAATGAAGTGTGTCTCCACGCCCAAAGCCAGGCTGAAGTCCGTCGGGGGTATAGGTCGCTGTCGAAAACACATCCGATGATTCAGTTTCAAACCTGACGCCATCAATCACGATCGCGTCGATGCGAACATTGCGGTCGATGCCGTTGGCCGGGTCAAAGAGGTCATTGATGAAATCAATTCGGACGTCATCTGCGGCAATGGTGTCGTTGGTCGTGAAAGTACTCGTGCGAAAAACTCCCGCATCGGCACCATCGCCAATGTTGGTATAGGTCGCAACCACTTCACCTTCAATCGAAAGCTGGATTTGCTCATCTCCGGTGGTTCCGGCTGCGAAGATCTGGACCGTCGAAAGCATCTGTCGTTCTTCAAGTGTTTCGACTTGGAGATTAAGGTTCGAATCGTTTTGGAGGTTTGCCTTGTTGCTGCGAAAAATCATGAGCTTGTTCGTCTTGTGGTAGGGCTTGTTTGGATGAGGTTCTGAACCCCATAGACTAGCCAAAGGTTTGTGCCCTGCAAGCCTGAGAGTCTAACTGCCCATTAGTTGGAATAGATCGGGGATCCGCCAGGCTGGAATTGTCCGCTGCAATGGTGCCGATCGGCTTGGGTGCCTAAAGTTGTTACGTCGTATGCAGCACCCCGTTTATTCGAGCCCCATTTATTCGA
>CAZXLW010000023.1:3127-17173 GCA_964641465.1 uncultured Pirellulaceae bacterium
TTTATTCGAGCCCCATTTATTCGAACTTGGTCAGCGTTTTTCGTTCTTTGACCGGGTACCAATCCTGAATTCGTTTGACCAACTCAGCGACCATCTCCGGGTTTTCACTCGCGAGGTTTTTTTGCTCTGTTGGATCGGCCTTCAAATCGAACAGTTGCGGACGCTTCTCAGTCCGTGGGTGAACGTGTTTCGCGCGATTGACTTCGCCATCGTAAGTCAACAACAGCTTCCAATTGCCTTTGATGCACCAACGGTAAAGCAGCGAAGCCTCTGGCTTGTCCAAGTCAGCAATGTCGTGTGCGAACGACTCGCCAACGATCGCTTCTCGCTCGATCGGTTTGCCTGTCTCAAGCTCAGCCAGCAAATTCAAACCTGGCAGATCAGTGGGAATTGAACCCCCGGCGCTGGCGACAACGGTTGGGAAGATGTCAATGCTGCTGCACAACTCGGGACGATTCGCCGGTTTGAACTTCGCGGGCCAGGAGAACATGATCGGAGTGCGAATCCCGCCTTCGTATGCAGACTGCTTGGAACGGAGTGCGAAGCCGTTCTTGTCAGGGTTCTGGATCCAGCCGTTGTCGCACACGTACACGATCAGAGTGTTTTCTCGTGTCTTTGTCTTGTCGAGGTGTTCGATCAGCTGGCCGCAAGTCTCGTCGAACCAATCGCACATCGCGTAGTATTTCGTAATCGCAATTGGCCGGTCGGTTGCTGTGTATTTTTGCAGTAGCCGCTGCGGCGGGTTGTGTGGTGTGTGTGGTAGCAGAGGTGCGTACCAGACGAAAAACGGTTTCTCCTGCTCAACGGCCATGTCGATGAAGTCAGTTACCGGTTCCAAGCCATCTCTACCGATCTTCAATCCATCATCGCCATGCCGGCCACCCTTGTGCGGAAATCCTCGAGTCATCCCATGAGTGAATCCGCCCCGGTCGAATTTACCTTGCCACCACTTTCCCGATTGATGGCACAGATAGCCTTGCTGAACAAGTTTTTTCGGCAACGTATCGAACTTGTCAATGAACGAGATCAACTTTTCTCGCCGTGCGTTGCCTTCTTCTGAACCTTTGCTCGCGTACTTTGGTGATGGGTCGTTGCCGGTGACGCCATGTTGGTGTGCGTATCGGCCTGTGACCAACGTCATCAGTGAAGGGCGACACAGGGCTGTGGGAACGTAGCCGCGTCGAAACACGACACTCTGCCTGGCCAGTGTATCCAGATTCGGAGTCTCAATTACCGCGTGGCCCATGAAGCTGTAATCTGACCATGCTTGATCATCAGAAATGATCATGACAATATTCGGCTTGGTTTGACTGGCCTCAGTTTCCTTAGCTTGCATGAGTGTGGCGTGAACGCCCAGGAAGGAAAACGCGACAATAAATTTGAAGCCGGTCGAAAATAAATACATTGCATTCCAGTAACGAAAGTCATCTGACAAAAGCGACATCCTTTTAGCAGCTATGCGCTACAGCCGCTGTAGCACCAGCAAATCTAAGCCAAGCAAGGGGTTGTATCTTGGAATAAACACTCAATACGACGCCCGACAGCGCACAGAGGCTCGAAATAGTTAAGGCACACTCTCTCCTTACGAAGCGGAGTAGTCGCAATTGCTTTTTGCTCGGATTACGATGAACCATTAATTGTTCCATTTCATCAGAATTATCGAGCCCAACATGAATTCAACAAGAGTTGAACTAGTCTTTCTTTTTGCATTCGCATCAATCGTCTCACATGGATTCCTTGGCGGGGCTTCACTCTATGGCGACGAAGAAAAGGAACTGGTCGGTCCGGTCATCAAAGACGGTGAGGCCCAAGTCGTCGATGCATTTAAGGATTCTGATCGTTGGATTCGACATGACTTGTGGGTGGAATCGGAATTCGATTCTGATGGAGATGGAAAGCTTGATCGGATGCATGTCGATGTGACTCGCCAACACCAAACAGAATACGGTGGACTAAAAGTACCGGTGGTTTATGTCTCGAGTCCTTACTTCGCGGGTACCGCTGGAGCCAACAGAGATTTTTTCTGGAACCCTCGTCAGGAACTGGGCGAGCAACCTCCGCAAAGAAAAGTCGAACCTGAAGTCAAACGCAACATTCAACGTTTGATTATTTCCAAGCGACATACTAAGGACTGGGTTCCGCGTGGATTCGCTGTGGTTCACTCGTCATCGCCCGGGACCGGTTTGTCTCAAGGGTGCCCGACGGTTGGCGGTAAGAATGAATCGCTTGGCCCGAAAGCCGTGATCGATTGGCTGTGCGGTCGGGCAAAAGGTTTTACAAGTATTGATGGCGATGAAGAAGTCAAAGCATTTTGGTCAACGGGAAAAGTTGGCATGACGGGAACTTCGTATAACGGCACGATTCCGTTAGCCGCCGCAACGACGGGAGTCGAAGGCCTGAAAGCGATCGTCCCGGTTGCCCCTAACACTTCCTACTACCACTACTACCGCAGCAACGGTTTGATCAGAGCTCCTGGCGGTTATCAGGGCGAAGACATCGATGTGCTCTATGATTTTATCCATAGCGGCGATCGCTCTCGCAATGAATTTTGTGATTGCAACGTTCGCGATAAAGAAATGGCCGAAGGGCTGGATCGTGTCACAGGAGACTACAACGAATTCTGGGCGGGGCGAGATTATCTCAATCAGCTCGATGACATGAAGGCTGCTCTGTTGATGTCACATGGTTTCAATGACTGGAACGTTATGCCGGAACACAGTTATCGAATCTATAACGCGGTGAAAGCGAAAGGCGTTCCGTCTCGAATCTACTATCACCAGAACGGCCATGGCGGCCCGCCTCCGTTAAAGATGATCAATCGTTGGTTCACTCGCTACGTCCTCGAAGTTGAGAACGGTGTTGAGCAGGAAGCCAAATCCTGGATTGTTCGCGAGCATGACGACCCCGCCAAGCCGACCGCATACGACGATTTTCCAAGCCCGGAAGCCGCTCCAGTCACGCTATCCCTTTCCGGAAATTCCCCGGGATTTGGGAAGCTGACGCTTGATGGCGAGCAAGAAAGTGGACAGGAGACACTCGTCGACAATTTCTCGTTTAGTGGCGAGTCACTGGCGCAAGCTGAATTCACACAGCATCGTTTGATGTATGTGACGCCTGAATTGAAAGAGCCCATTCATTTGTCGGGTCTGGCGAATGTGAAAATCCGGATGGCGTCCAGCAAGCCAGCTGCGAATCTTTCGGTATGGCTCGTTTCGCTACCTTGGGATGCGAGCAACAACGCGAAAATTTATGACAATGTGATAACTCGAGGCTGGGCCGATCCGCAAAACCATAAATCGCTTACCGAAAGTGTACCGCTCGAGCCGGGGCAATTTTATGAGCTATCCTTCGACCTGCAGCCAGATGACCAAGTCATTGCCAAAGGGCAGCAAATCGGGATGATGATATTCTCGAGCGATCGGAATTTTACGCTTCACCCGGAACCTGGAACGGAAATTACCGTAGATCTTAAAGGGACGCATTTAACACTCCCAGTCGTCGGTGGAGAGCAGCGTCTTAGCAATGCTTTTAAGGGAAACTAATGACAATTCGTACGTTATCACTAATTGCGATTTCAATCACTTTGTTTGGCTGGGCCGACTTTGCGACGGCGGATGATCGTCCCAACATTGTTTTGCTGATGGCCGATGACCTCGGCTACCACGACCTTTCCAGTTTTGGCAGCCCCAATGTGAAGACTCCTCACTTGGATAAACTTGCTGCTGATGGAATGCGATTCAATCAGTTCTATGCCGCTTCGGCCGTTTGCACGCCTACACGAGCGTCGGTGCTGACTGGACGCTATCCACTTCGGTTCGATATCAGGCGCCATTTTAATGACCGAAAAAACTGGCTGCCTGAATCTTCGACAACCATTGCTGAACTGCTCAAGAACGCTGGCTATCACACGGCGCATGTTGGCAAGTGGCATCTGGGTGGGCTGCATGTTGACGAAGACGGCACGCGACTGAAAAACCAGCCTGGGCCCGGCCAACACGGCTTCGAATTTTACCAAACGCAAATTGAACAGCAGCCGCTGCGTGGTGCGATGAGTAAGAAGAAGGCTCTGTACAGAAAAGGCGGCACGGTGTTGCTTCGCAATGGACAGCGCATTGGCGAGGAGGATCCGTACTATTCGAAGCACTTTACTGACGCCAACGGAGACATGGCCACGGAGTTGATCGAAAAATTCGCGGCCGACGACAAGCCATTTTTCCTCAACGTCTGGTGGTTGGTGCCTCACACACCTTACGAGCCCGCGCCGGCACCGCATTGGGAAAGAACCACAGTGGAAGGGATCAGTGAAAACCAGCATTGCTTTCGCTCGATGGTGCAGCACATGGATGCCAAAGTTGGCCAGATCCTGGCGAAACTGGACGAGCTGGGAATTGCGGAGAACACGATGGTTGTTTTCACTAGCGACAACGGTTCCGCTTACGAAGGATTCACGGGTGAGCTCAAAGGTGGGAAAACCGATTTGCACGAAGGCGGCCTGCGCGTACCGATGATGGTTCGTTGGCCAGCATGCGTTAAGCGTGGTCAGGAAACCGGATCGCTCGGTCATTCGGCGGATCTGCTACCTACGTTTTGCCAAGCTGCCTCGGTCGCATTGCCTGACCGTTTGAAGATTGATGGAAAGAGCTTGCTGCCGCACCTCAAGGGTGGTGCCCCGTTGACTGATGAGCAGCGCGGTACGGTTTTCTGGCAAATGGATCTCTACAAACATATGCAACGTCACTACCCCAAGCCGGAGCCCTTTGCGACCGAAATTGCTCGCAAGGGAAAGTGGAAGATGCTTTCGCTGGACGGCGAACCGGTCGAGTTGTTCGACACCGCAGCCGATCCTAACGAGAAGGTGAACTTGTTGAGCCAAGAGCCCGAGTTGGTATCTACGTTAAAAGTTGAAGTCGCGGAATTCCTTTCGGCCCCACGGACGCCAAAATCCAGTTCACGAACGAAGAAGGATAAGTAGAAAGCGGCGTTTGCCGCTACGTGGTTTACTTCACTTCCAGCACGACGTCGCCGAGAACATCCATTTTGGGCTCGATGCCAAGCCCGGGCCCTGTGCTGGCGGACATGAAGCCATTCTCGCGTTGCGGAGCGCCATCGGCTGTGCTGACGGTGACGTAGCTGTTGAAGTCTGTTGCCGTGAACCGAAATTCTTCCGGCGTGCTATGTGCCAGGTGCGCGATTGCGGCGGTCGTGATGTCGCCTCCCCAACTATCTTCCAATGTCATCGCGATCCCCATCGAGACACACAAGTCACGCAGTTGTTTGGTTCTGGTTAAGCCGCCAAGCTTGCTGATCTTCAGATTGACACAATCCATCGCCAAGTCACGTTTGGCTTGCAGCAACATTTCCAGGCTGTCAACGTTTTCGTCCAGGATGAACGGGTGATTAGTGTTTCTTCGGACAGCCAGGCACTCTTGGTAAGACAAGCATGGTTGTTCAATGTAAACATCCAGTGATTGAACGGCCCGGGTAACGCGTTGTGCTTCGTGCTGCGTCCAACCTGTATTCGCATCAGCGACCAATCGGTCGGTCGGTTTAAGAACTGCGCTGGCTGCATGAATCCGTTCGATATCCGTATCTGGATCGCCTCCCACTTTCAGTTGGAATCGCGTGTAGCCTTCATCGCGGTACTCGGCAACGTTGGCCGCCATCTTGTCGGGAGCTACTTGTGAGATCGCTCGGTACAGGCGAACACTGTCACCAAACCGCCCGCCCAGCAATTGGCAAACGGGAAGGCCGGTGGTTTTGCCAAGAATATCCCAGCAGGCAATATCGATGCCGGACTTAACGTACGGATGTCCTTTCAACGCCGCGTCCATGCGATGGTTCAATACATTCAAATCGCGCGGGTCCAAACCGATCAGGTGCGGGCCAAGTTCACGAATTCCAGCTCGCACGCCTTCGGCATAGGCTGGAAGATAAAACGGTCCCAATGGGCAGGCTTCACCGTATCCAATCAGCCCCGTATCGGTCTTGACGCCCACGATCGTGCTGTCAAAAACGGAGACTGACTTGCCCCCGGACCATTTGTAACTTCCTTCTTTCAGCGGCAATTCAACACGGTGCGCGAAAATACTTGAAATCTTCAAAATCTTATCCTGTCATTGCGATACATCCTGCAAGTGGATGACATCAAAGCACGGTTAATCTATCTCTTCGTAAAATTGAAATCGGTTCTTTTGTATTGGCAGAAACGTTCCAGATTGGAAACGTCCGTGCACAGTTTGGTAAACAAAATTCTCCCATTCACTTGTTGCTGTCTCTGAATGCAGACGGAGTCGCATCGGTCGCGTTTCTAAACGCCCGCGTAAACGCGCTATGATCATAGAACCCGCAAGCCATCGCAATTTCAGCCACTGTCTTGTCCGTATTGCAGAGCATCCGAGAAGCGGCAGCAATCCGAATCTTGGTGATGAGTTGGGATGGGGTCAACGCGAATATCCGCTTCGTGAATCGTATCAACTGTTGAGGAGTCAGGCCCGAGTGTTCGGCGAGAGTCGCTGGCGTTACCTGTTTGGATAACGTTTTTTCGAATTCCTCCAGTGCTCGCGCGAATGCCTCCGGAATTTGTTCGGTTTGCACTGGTACGCGAACGTCTCGCGAAAAGCCAACCAGGCCGACGATGCCTCCTTGCGCGTCAGGGATTGGTAGCTTAGTGGTCACGCACCACACCGGTTCCTTCTGACTGCTCCACTGCATTTCGAGATGTTCCACCAGCGGTTGGCCTGTCCGCAGTACTTCTACGTCTTGTTCCGTTGGAACCTGCCCAAACTCGCCGACGCAAATATCAATCGGCTTCTTTCCGATTACTTCTGACTTGTTTGTCAGCCCATGGCGTTTTACCAACGAATCATTTACTGCGACGTATTGGCCAGCGGCATCTTTTACGAAAAACGCGACATCGGGTGCGGTATCAAACAGCGAAGAAAGTATCTTCACATCGATGCACATCGAATGGTCGCTTGAAGCTTGTGTCATCGGTTCTGGCCTAATTGAGTTCGAGCTGGAAATCTTAGTCAGGGATGACGGCGTCAGCCATCTGATCACCCGCAATGAAATGCCCCAGCAAGTTGTTTTCTTTGTCGGTGATCAACCATAGCTCTCCGGAGCGAGTTTGATAAGGTTTGAACCAACCTCGTTCCAAGGTTCCATACGCATTTTTTTTACCATCGGCGTCGACACGGTAAATGTCAACAGGCCGTGAACTGGCGTTCCGGAAAAAGATATCAAACGGTGCTGATGTTGGGTTGGAGCTCGGCAGGTCGCTGCCGTCGTTGGGATGCCAGGCGAGTTCTGGTAGCTCGTGTTTTTTGGCCGGAACATATTTGGCAAACTCCGTGGGAGCTTTGGACTGCAAATTCGCGAGGCGTTCGGCATGCTTCGAATCGTCGACAAGATTTTTCCACTCGAATGGATCGGAGGCTATGTCGTAAAGTTCCTGTTCTCCATTGACATACCGGATATAACGCCAGTCCTTGTCGCTAACGGAATAATTGCCCGGGCGATCAAGATGTGTGACGGCAACATGCGGCCAGGATTGTTCTGGATCACGCAACAACGGAACAAGGCTCGGCCCGTCATTGGATTTTTTCTCCGGCAACCCTGCCAGTTCGAGCAGCGTCGGATACAGGCTGAGTAAATTGATTGGTTGATTGCAAACGGATTTTGGCTGCGTTCCGTTTTCCAGGCCACGGGTACCTTTCGGGACGCGAATTATCAGCGGCACGCGTGTGCATGCCCGCCATCCGGTGAATTTCTGCCAATGTTCTTTTTCACCAAGATGCCAACCGTGATCACTCCACAACACAACGATCGTGTTGTCGCGATTCGGGCCGCGGTCCAGGGCATCAAGCACACGGCCGACCATCGCATCGGCAAATGCAATCGAAGCCAGGTAACCCTGAATGCCATTTTTCCACTGATTGTGTTTCTGAATATGGGCAAAGTACCGATTGCGACCACGCTTCTGTGCCTCCGCAGGCAGGTCGTCAAGGTCGCCTTCACGATAGCCAGGTGGAAGTTGGATTTCTTCCAACGGAAACTGGTCGAAATATTTCTTAGGCACGAACCAGGGTTCATGAGGACGATAAATCCCGCACGCCAGGAAAAACGGTTTGTCGCGTTTCTTACCAAGTTCCGTCCCAATCCACTCGGCAACCGCATAGTCGCCGCCGAATTCTTCATCCGTGACGTCGAGCGGCCCCCAGTCGGTTTCGATGTATTGCCAATCTCCGGCCCGCGGCAACCTCACCGGCCGTTTGTCAGGATATTTGGTCGACGGAAACGGGTTCTCGGTTTCTTTGGGTGGGAAGTAATCGTCCCACGAGTTGGCGTCGGTAAAGTAGTGCAGAATTTTTCCCGATCCAGCTGACCAATATCCGTTTTGCGAAAAGTACTTGGGAATCAGGACTTCGTCCGGCATCAACTCACGCATCGTTTGCCGGTTGTCATACACGCCTGATACATGAGGAGAGACTCCCGTCATGATCGCCGCGCGTGACGGGTTGCAAGCCGGGGCAGGGCAGTGCGCGTTGGTGAACAGCGTTCCACTGGCAGCGAGCCGATCCAAATTCGGCGTCCTGGCTTGCGGATGACCGCCCATGCATCCAATCCAGTCATTCAAATCGTCGACTGATATGAACAGAATATTAGGTGCCGTGTTGTCGGGTTTCGTGTTTGATTCTTGACCAAAGCACGTTTCCGAAACCCACAGCAGGATAATCACAGCCAATGCAGCTTGCCATTTGTTTGCTGGCTGAAACGCGTTGTCTGGCTTTGTTCGCATGTTCGTCTCCGTGGGCTGTTTTGCGGAAACGATTTTAGTCCAAGTTGGACTCAGACGTAGCGGTATTGGTGGCTTTTTTTCAAACGAAAACTGGCAGATCCATACTCCGCGAAAGCGAAGCTCGCACTACGACTGATCTTCGCCACTCGCGGATTCTTCAACCGCGATCGGCTGGACTTGCGGAATCCCGTGTTCGTCCGATTGCAGCGGAGGTAGTTCGTAGGTTCGCCGTTCGTCGATCATGAAAATCTCGTCCATTTCAGTTTCATCGAGATCTTTGCGAAGCAGCAAATAGATCGCTGAAGCCATACACCAGAACAAGCCGTGAATAAAAGCTGCCGCAACCGTCTTGGCAAAGGCCGACCAGAAATGGATCAGGCTACGAGCTGTTTTTAAACTGCCGGACTCTTGCGGTATCGACGCTACTTGCTCAAAGTCATCTGCGAATTCTGGCATTTCGATGGTGGTCGTTACGTGCCCGACGTCTGGTTGTTGGGGATTTCCAACTACGATGCCATCCGTTTCGATCGGTTGCTGTTGTGCGTCCTGATTCGGTGTGAATTCCTGAGGTGTTGCCGGGGCGAATCTCGAAATCAAATTTTCTGGCCGGATGCGAGGCGGAGCCAGTTTGAGTGGCGGGGTCTTGAATTGCTCTATTCGGTCGGCGCCCGTCCGGTTGGCACCCCATGAAGTCGACCAGTAGCTCAGGCGAACTACAGAATCTGTAAACTCGTGCACCACCAGCCAGCAGACTCCGCCAAACACGACGGCGATCATTGCATAGAACAGATAATGAACTGGTCGCTGGAAAACGTACGCGAACGCTCGGGTAATTGCGTCGAATGCGTTCTGTCCCTCAGCTGCAACACTGGATACGACCAATGGCCAGCTGACCATCAATCCAAGTAGCAGGATTCCCAGTAGCAATGCGATACCTAAAACCACAAACCAAAATATTCCGACCAATAACGCTCCTAAATCGAATCCCATCATCAATCCAATCAGGAATGTTGGGATGCAAAGCAGGAACGCAAATCCAATTGGTAACGCTAACGCTGCAAGACAAGTTGGGAAATAGTCGACCGCGTAGTCGAATGCGTCGTCCAGTCCAGCATGTTCGTTGCGTGTGTACCTCAACAGGCTGACGCGAGTGATCCCAAGGCCGACAAATGCCCAAACCACCATCGACCATAACGATCCACACAAAAAGTAAAGAAACTCGCGGGAGGTATTTGCAGATCCGAAAATTGCATAAAACGGTTTGATCGTTTGTTCGAACACCAGCTTGGGGCCACTCAGCTTTTGCCCCAACAGCGTGATCGCGTTTTGGTCGCTTTCCGTCGCCAGGAAAACGCCACGGTAGGGGCTGCGGTTGATTTCAGCAATTTCAGCCAGAATCGGATGCGAGTTTAAATACTCTTCGCTGCCAAGGAAAACTCGCTCGCTGACAATCCAGCCCATCGGTGTCGCAACGACGCCGATCAATGCAAACAACAATATCGTCGCGCTGCAGGCAACCGACAGCGATCGAAAAATGATCAGCCAGGGAAACGTGTCTGCCCAGTTGAATCGAGGGGCAGAGCTGATTGGTGAACTCACGAAATTTGGGCCTTGTGGATTGGTGGTGGCTTCAGGTTGATCGTCCTGGCAGACCCCGATTATATCGGCTGCCGCCGTTGTTTGAAGCTGCTGGACAGCAAGGGCGTTCCCGAGTTCTGACAGATTTTCGATACTGTCGTACTGTTGTTTGTGAGATTGAATGCAGTAAAAAACTGCGAATCGTCAATCTTACTCGTCCTGAGGTTCCTCAAATGGTTCGTCAGCTCCCGATTCCATCGGCAGGCTGTACGATTCGTTGAGCCAAAATCCCAAGTCCACTTGCTGACAACGCTTCGAACAGAAGGGGATGGTCCGCGATCCGGTTTTGAAGAACTCCTTCCCACAGAGAGAACACTTCATCGTTTCGACTTGAGCCTTTTGCAACACTGCTTACTCCAATGATTCCGACTTCGATTTTGCCTTTTCGACCAGATCAGCCATCCAGGAATATTTCTGATTGAGTTGAACAATTGACGCGTAAACTGACGCGGCTTCTGTTTTAGGCAAATCAGCTGCACGTTTCAATTGGCTTTCGATTTCGCTGCGAACTTTTTGCCTTTGTTCCGTTGCGGTTTTACCGATCGGCCCCAAGTACGCGTTCGCAGCGGAGATACAATCCGAATCGCGTGGTTGCAGCGTCTGGTCGTTTTTGTGAAGCGCAATCAATGCCTTGAGCTGGTCCACCGCTTCGGGGGCGTCTTCGGCAGACAGGTTCACGATCGAAAGGAAGTTGCTTTCCAGCGGAGTGAGTTGTTTGGTACTGGTGCGAGTTCTTCGCAATTCGTGAACTTTCTGGAATGCCAACGCAAGAGCGCGTCTTTCTTTTACGGACTCTGCTTGACGGTGGTCCGGGTAGTAATCCAGGAACTCCTCGATCTCGGAGATGGCCTTCTGCGGCTGTTCCCAGTTCTTTTCGATTGCCGCGAACAGCTTGTCGGCCGAAGGTTGAATGTTAGCAACGTAAACGCCGTAGCCGCCAATCGCGACAACCAAAGCGAGCAGTCCACCCAGTATGTATTTGCCAGACGACGTTTTTGGTTCGACCTCTTCGACTGCCAGATCCAGATGTTCGAGTCGTTCGTCTTCTGTAACCGCCGTGAAGTAATCCTCTTCCTCGTCCTGTGCTTTCTTTAGCTGCGGGCCGGTTTGCCGGGATAGCGGTTGCCCCGCTTCATCTTCAGTTGCGTAGTTGGCACCAGTTTCCGGCTCCAGAACAAGTTCACGTTTTTCTGTTTTTGCTGATTTGCTGCTCCGTTCGACATCGGTTTGCGGATCGACTTCAACCGAAGTCGACTCTGCCGAATCCAGGAACGGATGTTCGGCGGTCGCCGCCTGGCTGGAGCTCAGTAAATTTTCTTCCACCTGTTTGAGTTGGTGGTACAACGATAAAGCAGTTTGGATCCGTTTCTCGGGATCTTTCTCCAGTAGCTGAGCAACCAAGTCGTCGACTTGTTTAGGAACATCAGGTGATTTTTGCGAAACCTTCGGCGCGGGGACTTTCGTTAGGTTCCGCATCGATTCTTCCACCGAGTTGGAGGTGAATGGGGGGCGTCCTGCGAGCAAGGTAAACATCACAGTTCCCAGCGAGTACAAATCGCTGCGGGCGGTTACCGGTTGTCCCTTGGCCTGTTCCGGGCTCATAAAATCGACTGTGCCGAGAACGTTGGTGCCGGTGTTCTGATTCTGCCCGAAACTTTTGGCAATTCCGAAGTCGGTGATCTTGATGATCCCCGCTTCGGCGCGGAGTAAGTTACCCGGTTTCAAGTCACGATGGATGATTCCACGATCATGGGCGTGCCGCAGTCCGAGCGTGATGTTCTTGGCAATTCGCATGACTTCCCGCCAGTGAAATGGTAGACCGTCGCGTTGCAATTGAAACAGGCTCTTGCCCTCGACCAATTCCATCGCAAAGAACAGGTTGTGATCGTCCTGTCCATAGCCGACCAACCGCACGATGTTGGGGTGGTCAAGTTTCAGGAGTGCTTTGATTTCGGATTCAAACCGATTGCGAAAATGTTCGTCGGAAGAATAGGCAGGTGCCAGAACCTTGACCGCCAGGATTTCGTTGGTTTCGGTATTGAGCGCGCGATAGACCGTCCCCATGCCTCCACGGCCAAGTACAGTTTCCAATTGATAGGGGCCAACTTTCTTCATATGGCTCGGCAGTCTTCCGATATTTGAATTTGCCTGTAACCAGACAGTCTGGGGCGGTCTGGAAAAACAAGATGTTAGTTAGTTCTAATATTATGTTAAAGTGCACCGTTCAAGCAAATGACTTGCGGGAAATGAATCGCTGCGATGCGAGTGAATACGATAAATTATGGTCGAAAGTTGTCATGAGTGAACAACTAGCTACGCATCCTGCGTCGTTGCCGCTTAAAGATCTTGAAGCGCAATGTGAAATCAAGCGTACTCGTGCCGGAGGTCCTGGTGGCCAGCATCGCAATAAAGTCGAAACGGCGATTGTGGTGACGCATGTGCCGACAGGAGTGGTTGCCAGGGCCAGTGAACGTCGTAGCCAGCACGAAAATCGCACCATCGCGATCGAGCGTTTGAGGGTGAATCTGGCAATCAAAGTCCGAACTGCCCGTCCTTTTGAATCGCCCAGTGAGCTTTGGCTGAGCCGCTGCATTGGCAACAAAATCAATGTGAGTCGACAACATTTTGATTTTGCCTGCCTGTTGGCAGAATCACTGGACTGTACCGAGGCCAGCGATTATCAAGTATCCGACGCAGCCAGGAAGCTCGGTTGTTCGACATCTCAGCTAATCGGCCTGCTGAGAAAAGAAGAGGCTGCGTTTACCTATGTCAATCAGAAACGACGCGACGCGGGCCTGAGTGCGCTGAAGTAACAGGAGGAAGACAACCGTGCCGTTCACTCCCGTGCATGTGCTCGCGATCATCCCGTTGGCGATTTGGAAACGCTTGCCGTTTTCAGCGTTGGCGATCGGCAGCATGGCGCCTGACCTTCCGATGTTCTTGGACGTTGTTGATTATGCACAAACGCATTCGGCGCAAGGGGCGATTACAACTTGTTGGCCAATCGGCTTGGCGACATTTATGGTGTTTCAGTGTTATCTAAAAGAACCTTTGTTTGATTTGTTTCCAAGTTCGATCCGGATGCGATGTGGATCAATTCGTGAAGCCCGAATTTCGAACAAGCTCTCGTTCTGGTTCTGGGTTTCTGTCGCGATCATTATCGGAGTGTACTCGCATCAGGTTTGGGATGCGTTTACTCACAAAGGCCGCTGGGGGACGGAGTTGGTTCCGATGTTGAATTGGGAGTTCGAGCTGTTTGGAAAACAGTTGGCCGGCTACAAGCTTTTTCAATATGGCAGCACATTGATTGGCTTGCCGTTGATGGCCGCCCTGGGCGTGAGGTGGGTAATGCGATCCGCGGTAGACAAGAAGATTCCGAATCGCATTTTATCGGCGCGATTTACGAAATGGTCTCTCGCGATTCTGGGGCTGCTCGTATTGGTAGCGATTGCCTGTTCGCTGTTGTTGTATCCATGGCCGGCAAAAGCGATCGTCAAATCAGTGACAAATTCGATGGTCGTATGTTTGGCCTGGTGGTTTGTAATCGCCGGCCTGTTCCACTGGCGAACTTTCAAAGCTGCCTAGATAGTCTGAGTTCCGCCATTGAAACC
>CAZXLW010000023.1:17273-18844 GCA_964641465.1 uncultured Pirellulaceae bacterium
TCCACTGGCGAACTTTCAAAGCTGCCTAGATAGTCTGAGTTCCGCCATTGAAACCCAACTCGATCGAAGCGGCGTGACGAGTGATATTCTCAGGCAGCAAGCCCCAGGGAAGATGAAGGGGGGAAGATGAAGGGGGACATTCGGGACATTCTGCTTTTTTATAGCGACTTCACCGCCGGTCGGAGACGGTCGCACTGAAAAGAGACCTGCCCCTTATTCCCTTCGTTCAGGAAATGTCGACGAGGCAAACAAGCTAAGCAGTATTCGTCGTAATCCCGGGCGACTACGGACCCTTGGACAATGCAGTAGTGAAATCACAGCCCAGTGCGTCAGTGAGCGGAATACCATCCTTCACTCACGTGTTTGATGTTGCTCGGTAAGCCGAACCAGGACGCAAAGACGCAAAAAAATCCAAAATTTCTTTCTGGTATGGGCTGTGAAAAAGTACTGCTTCAGAACTCACGAAGGGCCTTGTTGCCCAACGTGAAGCTCGATGGAAATCACTTGTCAATTGTTCTGAGAACAGTACGCAGTTGTACTTCCAAGTTCCCAAGTCTCTCAGTGAGATTGGCAATCAATTTTTCCTGTTCGGTGATTTCGTTATTTAGATTTGCTATCTCGTCATTTCCTAGATTGATCAAATTCTGCTGCTCTTTGAAACCTTCGACCAAAACCGGAATTAATCCTTCGTAACGTAGTGCGAGAAAGCCTTCTTGATCCATCTTGACCAGATCTGGAAATACCTTCTCAACATCCTGGGCAAGGAAGCCAAAGTGTAGTTGGCCATCATCGTTGGTTAAGTCAACACTGCCAATTTTTTCCTGCCTCATTTGATACGTGAGGCCTTTCAGTTGCATGATACTCTGACTTACGACAGGCATTGCCTCAATATTTTTCTTGAATCGTTCGTCTGATGTTGTCCAACTTCCAGTTGTGTTTCTCGCGTTTCCTCCCACATCAAGATTGAAATTGCTGTTGTTGCGATTGATTGCGAGAGCACCTTCACCAAGATTGCTGGTTGATAGCCTCATTCTCACTTGATTATTCAAACGAAAACGTATGTCTCCGTCTCCTTGCGAGTTAAAAAATGCAGCAGTCCCATCATGGAAGAAATCGACAAATTCAGCGGTGTTGTCGGTGCTTGAATAGGCGCGAATACGATCGAACGCCTCCAGGAATCCATTGTTACGAAGTCGCATTACCATATTGCGATTGCCAAGAGTGCCATCAGGAGTGAAGAAAAAGTTCATACTTCCTGTCGTCGGGCCGCCCCATTGCAAATCAAAAGTTCTTGTTGGGGCACCAGTTAATCCAATATGGGCCAATCGACCACTTTCCTGGATCGTCAAACCGTATTCCCGACCACTTGGTGCCAAAGCAGGCAAGCCTCTTCCCATGGTCATCCAGGTGTCCGCCCTTTGTCCAAGGAATCCCCTTTCGATGTGAGCGATGACTCCATCAAAAGCTCCGTTGGCTGCTGCATTTGTATTTATCGGTGGAAATCCGTTAGGAAGGCCATGCCGTCGAACGGGTTCTTGCGCAAAAGAGAATTGTGAAGTCAAAACAACGAT
>CAZXLW010000023.1:18944-60712 GCA_964641465.1 uncultured Pirellulaceae bacterium
AGACGATTTATTCCAATTGTTTTTGGATTTAGTTCGATTGCTTACAAGGTTCGTTGTAATGCTGTTTGGCCGATTGGCTTTGTCTCCCGTCGAATTTGGATGCTTTTCAAGTTCTTGTAGTGCATTCCAGCCTGCTTAATCCATCGCATCCAGCAACTCTTGCAGCTTGAATGTAGTTTTGTGGTTGCGGACCGTCATTTGCTTATACAGCTTGGTCTTGGACAATTTCATCATCGTTGTCTTGCCCAAATTCCTGGTGTCGGCCGACCAGAAGATTGCATTGGTCGATAAAGAAACAGTTTCAATTCCGCGAGTTGGCTTGGGGAGTTGTTCCAGAGTCTGTTCAGGCGTGAGCTCGGGCAATAAAAACATCGCGTTGTGCTTGAAGCCGTCTTTCCTGCCCCAGGTCTGGTGAGCTTTGGAAACCGCGGCGTTGTAATCTTGTGCTGAAAATACAACTGCCCGCGCTGCATAATCAAACGTGTCGCTTAGTCCTTGTTCGATTTTTTTTATGAGTTGTTTGATACTTTTCGATTTGGAGCGAAACAATACATTTCCGCTTTGAATGTAAGTGCTCACATCTTCAAAGCCCAGTTCCTCGAAACAGGAACGCAATTCCGTTTTGGAAATCAGGTTATGCCCACCGACGTTGATGCCCCGCAGCAACGCGAGATGTTTGCCAGCGTTGTTCACGGGTGCCATCTGTTGCTCTAGATTGCTTTAGCTGTATGGGGAATCGGTTAGTAGTCTGCCAATTCCTGCAAGTCCGACGCGGCGCTGGTTTGAGGCAGGTCTTTGAGAGACTCCAGGCCAAACAGATCCAGGAACCGGTCTGTTGTTTCGTATTGATTGTCCTTGCGAGTTTTGCCTTCGATGGTTGCGATCAACTCGCGGCGCAACAGTTGGCCAAGGACTCCACCACTCGGTCGGGAACGAATCTTGTCGACTTTCGCACGGGTGACTGGTTGGTTGTAGGCAACCACAGCCAGAACGTCGATTGCGCTTTGACTCAGTTTCGCCGGTCGGTTCCGGCCAAAGAAATGGTTCTGCAACTCGGCCGTGTCGGGCGTCAGTCGCAGCATATAGTTCTTGTCTTCTTCAACGATTCGTAATGGCGAGTTGTCCCGCTCGTAGTCGTTATTCAGTTCCTTGATAACCTGTTTTACTTCCTTGGGGCTCACATCCCTCATCACGGCTGCGATCTTGCGGGCTGTCAGGTTACTGCCTTCTGGCGCACCAACAAACAGGATCGACTCAACGATCGACTTGGGAGAAATCGGACAGGATTCGTTGTCCTCGTTGTCGAGTTGTTCCAAAGTCTTTTGAACGCGGCGTGGGGCGGATTCAACCGACTCGGGGGCATCCTCCTCCAGAGGTTCTTCATCGACCGACGCATCGACGTCGGCTTCCGCTCCCTGTTCTTTGAGAACCTGCGCGTATGCCTGGCTTAGCTGCTCCAGCGAGAGCTCTTGTGGTTGTTCTTGTTCTTCAGGAGTGTTCTCAGACTCGTCCATAATTCCCGTCACGCCAATTGATGTTGGCAAGGAATGCGATTACCTGGCTTCGATTGCCGAATGTGCGCTTCTGTGCTGACCAAAACGGGCCAAATCAAAAGACGCCTCAACAGCAAAGTAAGTAGAGAACAGAAACAATGAAAAAAGAAGATCACTTGCCAGTGTGAATTTGAAAAACGGGATTCCGGCAGTCCACGATGCCAGCAAACCTCCCAGGTCCTGCGGGTACCAGCCAGCAAGCCAAACCGCCGTGTTGGTCGTCAGAAAAAACACGACCGAAGCTGCAACGGCAGCCAATGAGACCGAGCCAATTTTGAACGCATAGGTTCGAGATGTCGAAAATTTGCGTTTGATCGCTAAGCCAAACCCTCCGGCGAGGAAGTAACTCGAGTAGACCGCCAGCATGATCGGTAGCTCATAGAAGCCGATGATCGCATCGGATACCAGCAGGATGATCGCCAGGCTCGCAGCACCGACCCACCAACGTTTGCAGAGGAAGCCAGCAAAGATGGCAATGGCAGCCAGCGGCTTGAAGTTTGGCCAATCCATCAACACGAAACGGCTGAGTACAGCCGCGATCACCATCGCGAGCAGGATCAACCCGACGGTTGCTGCTCGGCGGCCATTGATTCTGTTGGCGAGTGTGTTGGCCGTCGCTTTCGTTTTTTTCGCTTTATTACTAATCATGTCGTCAGGTTACGTTGCAACGTAATGGAATCGCTGATGGGAATCAGGTGGGAGTTGAATCGAACTATTTTAGGCCATCAGGTTTGAACTTCCACTGCACCTTGTCTGAATTGTCAAGTTGTTGGCTTCCGCTACCGCGCTTTGCCAGCTCACCATTGACGTAAAACACCCAATTTGATCCATCGCCAAGTTCGTTTTTGACTCCCCCGATCGAATGGACAAACGCCAGCTCACCTTCGCCCGAGGACTCGAAATCCAATTTGCCACCCGCTCTCGCGGCATCCAGCAGGTCGAAAACCGTCGACTCGGTGGGAACTTCCAATTCGATTTCCAGGTTCTCGCCACGGCCCATGAAGTCAATTTGTAGGCTGACAGTCAGGTCCTGTTGGTTGGCATTGGTGGCTTTAGGCCCAACGTCCTGCCCAGCAGTGGGCTGGCGCTCGCAGCCAGACCCGACAAGCAGCATGGCAGACAGGCAAACCGCCAGTGATAGTGTGGCTAATAATTTGTTGGGGGGCATTCCATTCACTATTCAAGCACTCAAATAAAAGTAGCATGGTAACCGGAAACGATAAGAACTAACAACAGAAGAGAGAAGTGCGTGGAAGTCACGACCACAAATTCAGTTTCAGTAGAACTGACTGAAGACAATATCGCCCTCGTCAAGCTCGACATGCCTGGAAGTTCGGCCAATGTGCTGACGGTCGAGCTGTTTGCCGAATTGGAAACGACATTTTCTGAGCTGCAAAATCGCAGCGGGCTCAATGGCGTAGTCTTGTATTCGGCCAAGCCATCGATCTTTGTCGCCGGTGCGGATCTGAAACGGATCAATTCGACTCTGGACTGGCCCGACGAAAAGATAATCGAATTTTGCCAGGACGGTCGGGCGGTCATGGCGCGTCTGAGCAAGATGCCTTGTACGACCGTCGCAGCCATTCATGGCGCATGTGTTGGTGGCGGTCTTGAGATCACGCTGTGGTGTGATTGCCGGATCGCTTCTAAAGATCGCAAGACGATTCTCGGTTTGCCGGAAGTGAAACTGGGGCTTGTTCCCGGCTGGGCCGGCACCGTCCGCTTACCACGAATTGCGTCATTGGAAGCTGCCATTGATCTTGTGACTTCTGGTCGCGTAGCAAAAGCGGATGAAGCTCTGAAGTTGGGGATTGTTGAGGCGATCGTCGATTCGGAAGAATTGTTGGAGACTGCAATCCAGCTCGTTCGCGACAAAGATTTTGCGGCTGTCAAATCGCAGCGTGAGGCGATATTGGGGCCAGTGGCAACCAGTGGAGATATCGAAGCCTTGCGGGCTGGCTTTGGTGCGAAGATCGAAGCGAACAAGGCGATCAATCCGTTTGCCTGTCAGGTCGCATTGGACCACATGACGAGTTCCGCTGGCATGTCTCATGATGATGCCTGTCACAGCGAGTCGCTGGCGATGGCGCAAGTGTATGGCAGCGAGCCGAGCTATGGTTTGTTGAATAACTTTTTCCTGGGTGAGCACAACAAGAAGACCCCGGGCTTTGTTGATGTTAAGTTAAGCCAACGGCCGATTGCCAACGTTGGTCTTGTCGGTTGTGGTTTGATGGGGACCAGTATCGCAGCGATCTGTCTTAAGGCTGGATGTCGCGTGATCATGCTGGACGCTGATCAGTCTGCGATGGAGCAGGCCCAAGCCAAGCTAGGTGACCATCGCGATGACGCTGGGGAGGCGATGGTCAAGTTCACAGACGAGTACTCGGAGTTTGCCGAATGTGACCTGGTCGTCGAATCGGTCGTCGAAGTGACTGATGTGAAGAGTAGCGTGCTGGAACGCGTCAGTCAGGTTGTTTCCTCGCAAGCGATTATTGCTACGAATACGTCCGCGATTCCGTTGTCGAAGCTGGTATCGTCAATTCGGAATCCCGAACGTTTTTGCGGCTTGCATTTCTGCCATCCCGAGTTGATGCAATTGGTCGAAGTGGTCAAGCCGGAGCAGGCGTCCGAGGAAGTAATTGCCGACGTTACGAATTGGATCCGAAGGCTTCGCAAAATGCCCGTCGTCGTGAAAGACTGCGCCGGATTCGTCGTTAATCGTTTGTTGGCGGCGATGCTCGATCAAGCGTTTCGACTGTACAGCCAGGGTGTTCCAATCCGCGAAATTGATGTTGCGATGCGAACGTTTGGATTCCAGGGAGGGCCATTCGAAATCGTAGACGTGATCGGAGCCGACACTTGCATGTACGCGGGACGCGAAATGTACGAAGGTGGCGTGCAGAGCGTCACGGTGACACCGGTGCTGCCACGGTTGGTGAAAAAAGGCTGGCTCGGGCGCAAGTCAGGGCAGGGCTTTTATCGATACAGTTCTTTTGACTCCGAACCCGATTGGAACGTTGACGTAGACAAGCTGCTCGAATCCTATGTCGACCAGGACGCGGCGGCGGAAATTGACGATCAACAAATTGTCGATTCGATCTGCAGTTGTATCGTCCGAGAGGCTGCTTGTATCCTCGATGAAGGGATCGTCAAAGACCCACGAGACATCGACGTCTGTATCATCAACGGGTTCTCATTCCCCGCTCATGTTGGGGGAATCCTGTTCTGGGCAGATCGTAAGTCGATCCCGTTCGTCAATGGATTATTGGGCGAGCTTGCTGCCGTTGATGAGAAGCTCAAGCCGACGAGTTCAATGCGCCAAATGCAGGACGATTCGGCGAAGTTTGTTTCTGCTTGATTCAAAGGCAAGCAGAGTCTGAACGCTAATTGATAAGTTGCGTGATTGCCGCTCCAACCATTACACACAAAGTCAAGATCGCAAATTGTAGGCGTGTTTCAATCATCTTTCGGGTCCTTTCTAGTTCAATACAAAACCGTCTATAAGACGTAGCGAAATCAAAGAACTTACTGGGACACGAAAAACTAAGAATTTTTGCTGGAAGGGCAACAGCTACTTCCCATTTTCGAGATTTTCTCCCCATAAAACCTCGAATTTGCCGGTCGAATCGGCCGCCGCCCGCGCCATCCCGCCAGTGGTGAAATCCATCACAATTCCGCCATCTTTGTCGACCACGATGATTCCACCAGCGCCGGGCTCAAGGCGGTTATTCAGGACATCCTTGACCGCTTGTTGGGCACTGTATTTCCGGTACCGCATTTGGGCCGCCACATCATAGGCGACCGCATTGCGAATGTATTGTTCGCCATGGCCAGTGCAGGACACAGCGCAGGTCTTGTTGTCGGCGTATGTTCCGGCTCCTACGATCGGGCTGTCTCCGATTCGCCCGAACTGTTTGTTGGTCATGCCTCCGGTAGAAGTCGCGGCGGCGAGGTTACCATGCGCGTCCAAGGCAACGCAGCCAACCGTACCGTGGTACGAACCAGTGTCGAGTTCCAGCATGTTCCGTTTGGTATCTTTCTTCCCAGAACCTTCTTCGTCGATCTTGGCTCTGGTCCGTTGGAACGCTTCCAAGGTCCGCTTAGTGTCGAAGTGATTCGGTTCGACCATCTCGACCCCCATTTTTTCTGCGAACTCTTCGGCTCCAATTCCGGCCAGCAGCACGTGCGGTGTATCAGTCATAACCATTCGCGCCAGGCTGATCGGATTCTTGACTTTGGAGACACCGGCAACGGCACCGCATGACAGATCCTTGCCGTTCATAATTGAAGCATCCAGTTCGTGACTGCCGGCGGCATTGAAAACGGCTCCGACTCCGGCATTGAACTGCGGGTCGTCTTCCAGGAACAGGAGTACTTTCTCGACCGCTTCGAGTGACGTGCCATTGTTGTTGAGAATGTTTTGGCCGATCTCGAGTGCCTTGCGCATTGAGTTGCGACGTGCATCGTTGCTTTCCTTGGTGAAGATTCGAGGGTTTGAACCAGCACCACCGTGGATCGCAATTGCATACTTCATTCTTGGCTTGACGCCTTCGGTCGCCTTAATTGGGTCATCGTCGAATGCCAGCGAATTCAGGCAAAGATGCATCGTGAATGCTATCGCAATCGCTTGAGTGATAAGGCTGTTCTTCATTGGTTGTGATCCTCAGGGAAATCTAAATCGGTCCGATGCGTCGAGAATAGCGTGTATTGGAAACCAAGTGTCCAAAAATTTATAGGCGTTTGCGGTAGTTTTGTCGCTTAGCGGTGTTATGGCCTACAACTCGGATTGGTTTTTGATTGTGAAAAACTAACTGCTATAACTGATTATTACCTGAATAATTTTTAATGATTTTTCTGGAGCGGAACAGATGGAAAAGCAGATTTACGAATTTCTACAAACGGTGGAGGCAGTGGGCGGCAGCGCCTTTGACTCCGAGTTATTTGGTTCAGAAACGAACCAAGTGACATCGGAAAGACCTGAATTGGTCGGCCCGCAGTTGCCGACAACGGTGCCAACCACGAGCCTCGAGTCGATAGACAATCCAATCTCGGTTGGCAATCAGCTGAACCCTCAAGCGGACTTTGCTGGTTCAGACGAATCAGTTTTTGCAAGCCAGGGATTGAGCAGTCAGTCGAGCGTCGACGCGGCCAGCAATTATCGCGCAAGTCTTCTGGATTACACCACTCCGTTCATTTCGATCAATGATGGGATTGGGGCAGGTGGTTCTCGTGCATTTGGTGAATCGTTGAATTCGATCGCGTCAATTGGTGACCAGGATGGTAACTTCTGTGCCGGGACTTTGATTGCTCCTAACGTTCTGATTTCCGCGCGTCACTGTAATATTTCTTCCAGTGATCAAGTTACCTTTGGTTCGAACCTGCCCAACCCGGACCTGACCGTTGGTATTCAATCAGTTTCGTTGCCAGGTGGACCGGAAGACGCTGAGGAATTCCTGGACGGAGATGATGTAGCGTTAGTGTTCCTCGATTCGGATGTTCCGGCCTCAGTTGCAACGCCATTGCGTCTGTCGAACCAGACATCGTCGCTTGTCGGTCAAGCGGCGACGATTGCCGGATACGGATTTAACGGAACAGGATCTGTGTTGGATGGAGATTCCGTTCTCGGCGACCAAACCGCTGATGGTTTTCGGTGGGGTGGCCAGAACGTGATTGATTTCTACGGAGAGTTTGGCGGGGGCCAGAACCTTTTTCTCGCTGACTTCGACGATGGTTCGGAATCAGCAAACGTGTTGGGTGGTGGCAACATCAATAGCAACGCAATCCCATTGGAGTTCGAAGCAATTGTGGCTGGCGGGGATAGTGGAAGTCCGCTGCTAGTCGAGCAAAATGGTGAGCTGGTGGTTGCTGCTGTCTCGACCGGTGGTTTGGTACTCGGCTTTTACGGCGACTTTGCATTTTGGACCGGCGTAAGCCGTTTTGAATCGCAGATTCAATCCGCAGGCGGTGAGTTCCAATCTAACGGCGGCGGTGGCAGTGGCGGTGGTAATGGGGAATTGCCTGCTTCAGACGATCACAGCAACAGTATTCAGTTGCAAACCACAGGGTTTGAGTTCGTAGACGATGGAACCAGGCTCATTGCCCGCGACTTGGGGAGTGTTGGGTTTGGGACGAACTCGTTCGAAGACCGAGATGTGTTCCGGTTCGAGACGACCAACCGGGGACGTATCATCGTTGATGCCCGAGCCAGATCGAACGGGTTCGATTCGACGGTTCAGGTGTTGGACACCGAAGGCAACATCATTGCGTCCAATGATGATTCCGAAAACCCGAATGCTGCCAATCCCAATGATAGTCAGTTGATCCTGCGAAACGCGGATGCTGGCGAGTATTTTGTCGTTGTGGGTGGCTCGGAAGGATCAACCGGTGATTACCGGGTGACCGTTCGAACCAATGCCAATGTCTCAAACGAGTTAACCTCGGGAGGGGATCGGTTCAACGATCCGATTCAAATCAATTTGGATCCATTCGCGCCGACGACTTTCCTTAACGCGTCTGTTGAGTCTTCGATCGATAACGATTTTTACCGATTTGTTGCGCGTGGTGATGGTCAGATTGTCGTTAGGACCAAGGCCTTGTCCGGAAATTTGAACACGGTACTTCGTGGCTTGGATTCGGATCGGAACTTGCTGGACACCAATAATAATTTCGGAGATAGCTTGGACTCCAGAATTGGGTTCAATGTTCAGCGAGGAGAAACGTATACGCTGAGGCTGAATTCCGTGGGTACTACTCAGGGTGACTATCGAATCTCACTCAGGTTCATTGGTGACAACTCCAATGATGAATTTGATTTGTTGTCATCGAGTCCGTTGTCCGCCCGAGATAGCGACCAATTCGCAGATTTGGGTACGCGTGATACTGGGATTCTTGCCTCGGTCTAAAAAAAGGACCTGGTTGGTCCTTGAAGCAATTTAGCTGAATTTGAGAAACCAGCGTGAATATCACGCTGGTTTTTTTCTCGACGTATCGTTTTTCTGACCGAACGGGTTTTCACTACCCCATCGGAACCGGCATCAGGACATCGTTGGCTTGGCTCAGCGTTATCTTGCTACAACGGTCAAGATAGAATTGCCGTGGGGCCTCGCGACAGAGGCAGAGAGCCAGGAAGCGATTTGACGAGATAAATCGAATCGGGCTGACGGTTCGGCGAGTTGTCTTGCCCTTGGAGTCCTGGTAGTCCAGTTCGATCACCAAATCGTCAGGATTCTGCATTGCCCGTCGGAGCATCCAGTTAATGGGGCGTTTGGTTGGTTGTGGATCTGTTTTCATGTCTCGCTTTCAACTGAGGTCTGCTGTATTCTTCGACATAGTCCGGACACGTCTGGTCGGTCACAGGTCGATTTTTCCGAAAATCGAAATCAGCTGTCAGAGTCCGCGACGGTGTATAATGAATTATTGAACGCGATTTTCCTCATCAAACTACTCTGCTATCACATCCATGGGCATATTGGACAAGTTAAAAGGGGCCTTCTCTGGAGGAGCGACAAAGCTCGATATCTCCAAGCGTTTCGCGATGAATCGTCACGCGTTTCATGGCACGATGTCAAAATTCCACGTCGTCAAGGATATCCAGACGGGCGATGTGTTTGGGATCAAGCTGCTCGACGAAGAGAAAACGAAGCACTTCCGCGAACGCTTCAAAGGCCTCAACGCGCCGACCGAAGGTGAAATTGGCCAGTTGATTGTGCATCCGCTGATCGCCAAAACGATTGAGTTTGGATTCACTACTCAGGGTAAAGAATACATCCTGATGGAGTGGGTCAACGGGCCTGGGATGAACGTGTTGATCAAGAACCGGGATGAGGAGAAGCTGCGACCGAACCGGTTGATGCTGATGATCAAGATGGCGGAGGCTTTGAATGCTGTCCACGAGGCGGGCTTCATTCACCGCGATGTTTGCCCACGCAATTTTATCTGCACCAAGGACTTGTCGAACATCAAGCTGATTGACTTTGGGTTAACGGTTCCCGACAAAGAAGAGTTCCGTCGCCCAGGCAATCGCACGGGAACTCCTCAGTACATGGCGCCAGAAGTCGTTCGGCGACGTGAGACTGATGTGCGGCTGGATATCTTTGCGTTTGGCGTAACCATGTATCGGATGCTTTGCTTTGAGCACCCGTGGGGTTCGACTGACACAACCGGCATGGCCGCGCTGGCCCATGATCAACGGCCCGCAGATGATATTCGCAAGTATCGACCTGACCTGGACGAAACACTTGCCCAGACCATCCATCGCTGTATCGAAATCGACAAAGAAAAGCGTGTCTCAACCATGAAGCGACTCGTGCAGTATTTAAAGCGAGTCAAGTCGGAATCGAAGTAGAGCGATCCATGCAAATTGCTGGCATGGCTGGCATGGCTGGCGACTATCGTTTGCGACTCGAACGCAACGCGAAGCGATCGCGAACGGCGAACAGGCAGATCTCGCGGCGATTGAATGCCAGTTGCCGTGTCTTCACCAGTTGAAAACCAAGTTTCTTGATGCGTTCAATCCATTCCGGTATCTGATTCGCTAATTCCCAGTCAGTCAGTTTTAACGTCAGGATCAGGCCACGGATGTGATTCACGTGTTGGTTGTTCACGATCTCTTCGATGGTGTCGAGAGTATAGACAGGCGTGGCGTTCAGATCGCTCAGCAACCAGCGGACATCCTTCAGTTCCTTCTTGCGGACCTCTTTTCCGCGGCAACGCAGGTGGGTCAGGTTCTCATGCTCAAGAATCGCAGGTTCCATCTCCGCCGGATCTACCGCAATGACGCGAGCCCCTTTTTCCAGTAACAACTGGCAGGCTCCACCCGGACTGCTGCCGATCTCGGCACAGCAATCGTTGGGTTGGATGTGTATCCCCGACCACAGCAGCGCCTCGTTCAGTTTGAAATAGGCGCGGTTGACAACGGGTGTATCGGTGTCCAGATTCGGCGCTCCGCCGGGCCACCGCTGGAACGTTGTGGCAGCAAAATGGTAGCCAGCAAACCAATGGTTGGGCTCGACAACAACAACATCGAATACTTGCTCGTCCGCTTTGGCGTGTTTGTTGACGGGCAGTTTCTTGTTGAACTGTTTTTCGAATGCGGCGGCCAGTTCGCTACCAATCTGTTCGGTCAGCGGGTTCCCGCCTGGTTCAAAACCGGATTGTCCAGGCAATCGAGTGTCTCGTTGCCAGACATGCAGATGATTTGATGTGGGTAGTTGTTCGTATTGGCGGAATGATTCCAGGTGACCGGCAAGATCATCCGACTTGGAATTGCCTACCGACCATCCATAGCTGCGGGCAAAGGTCGATTTGAGGTGGAAACGTTCCGGGAGCGAATCGCCGTCGCACTTGAAGGTCAAAAATCCTGGACGTGAAAACGCCAGTCGAAGTTCCGGATGATTGGCGGTGACCTCTGCTTTGCAAACCGCTTCCGCTCCATTTTGACAAATCAGATAAATGAATTGTGGCTGAGTTGTCATGAATAAATTTCTTGAGCGATGCTAGCGTCTGTCAAATCTGGATCGCAAATTGTCGGGCTGGAGGTTGCTCGCGTCCACCGCATTCGGTCCGTATCCAAGCAGAATTTGTGTACTGAGTGCGAAATTGCCAGCTGACGACACGAAAGTTGGAAACTCCTATCAGCCCTGGTGGAGGTTCGGTGCTGTGGTGGCAGGAGCTTCAATTACCGGTTTCGAGTAGTCCTCGCGTTGTTTATTGGGCGGATCAAGATTGATATAGGAGGTGTATAGTGGTTGGGATAAAATCGGCAAATTGACAACGCATTCTTTGGAATGCAACGTTAGCCGCGGCATTAGGCCGCGGTGGTTGGAATGGCTGCGGTCGTCCGACCGACTCAGCCAATACAGCAACACTGACAAGGCACAAGGAGGGCTCTTGATGGCAGAGGCTTTCAAATTTGTACATGCATCCGATTTTCACCTCGACCAGCCGATCCGTGGATTGGTTGACTTGCCGCATCACTTGAAAAGTGTGCTTGCCAACGCACCGTACGAGGCAGCACGCAAAGTGTTCGATTTGGCGGTCGCCGAACGAGTTGATTTCGTTTTGCTATCTGGTGATATGTTCGACCTGTCATCAAGCGGGCCGCGTCCGGCTGCGTTTCTGTTAAGTCAATTCGAACGGCTCAATGATAAAGGAATCGAAGTCTACTGGTGTTCCGGAAGTGTCGATCCGATTGATCGCTGGCCGGCAAGTATCGAGTTCCCGGATAACGTGAACACATTTTCGGCGTCCATTTTGGAGGATGTTTCGCATCGTCGCGACGCCAAGACGATTGCCACTATTTATGGCATTGGCTATGACGCCAAGCGGAAAACGGCATCGGACTTTGTGACTGCCTCAGAAGATGTCTTTCCAATCGGCATCGCGCACGGCGAGTTTGACTGCAACACCATGCCATTCGATGAGATTCGGTACTGGGCGTTAGGCGGAAAGCATAAGTCAACCAAAATCGAAAAGCCTGGTTCCGTCGCCGTCTATCCCGGAACAACGCAAGGTCGTTCGCCGAGAGAATCCGGGACGAACGGCTGTATGCTTTGCCGCGTCGACAGCAACGGGAAGATTCGCGTGCAGTCTGTTGAAACGGACTCCGTTCGCTGGCTGCCGCAGAAGGTTGCGATTCACGAGTCACAAACCGAAACCGAGCTGAAGAATACGCTTTCGGAACGGGCGATCAAGATTGTTACTGATGTCGGTGAACAATTAGCGCTGGTGAATTGGAATCTGGTTCCAAACGGTGACTTCAACCCGCGGCTTCGTCATCGAGAGTTCGTCGCCCGGATGCTTGATTGGCTGCGAGACGAGTTCGGCCGCGGCGAAACGGGTGTTTGGAGTACTAACCTCACGATTGAGTCTCCTGAAAACATCCCGGTTTCCTGGTACGAAGAAGACACGATCCTGGGCGAGTACTTGCGAGCGATCGGCCGATACCAGAGCGATGATTCACTGAACTTGTCGCTGCATGAATATATTCCGGCGATGGGCGAAGGCAACGAACTGGCCGGTGTCGCCCGCGTTAGCAAAGAACGACGAGACAAAACACTACGAAAATCAGCGCTCGTAGGGATCGAATATCTGGGCGTTGATAAAGATGTAACCAAAGACTTGTCCAAGGACGCAGCCAAGGGTTCGCTTAAAGAGTTAGCGGATATTGGCGTTGGGTCTTCGGCGGGGCAGGTTCGCATCCCAAATTAATCACGAATGAAGAATAACTGCGACAAGGAGTGGCCGCGGTGAGAATTACAGATTTACATGTCGATGGCTTTGGTGTCTGGAAAGGCCTCAAGGTAGATTCGCTGTCTGAAAATATGACCGTGTTTTATGGTCAGAACGAAGCGGGGAAGACTACGCTGATGCAGTTCATCCGGACAATGATGTTCGGGTTTTCTGACGATCGGCGCGACAAATATATCCCGCCCGTCTACGGTGGGCTGGCTGGCGGTGCTGCCGAGATCGTTAGTTCGTTGGGTGACTTTGAAATCCAGCGTCACGTCGATCCCAACCGAATCCATGACATCTCCGGTGATCTGACCATCACCGACACAACCGACGGTACGGTTCATGGTCGAGCCAAGCTCGGGACCGTGCTGAGCGAGATTGACGAGTCAATCTTCAACAACGTGTTCGCGATCGGCTTGCGCGAGATCCAGGAACTCAACGCGCTAAACAGCACTGATGCTTCGGACATGCTGTACAAGCTGACCAGCGGGCTGGATCGAGTCTCGCTGGTTGATGTGATGCGGGACTTGCGAGATCGCCGCGAAAGAATCTGGGGCAGTGAAGGGGAAGTTGAATCGCGATTGACCGAATTGGCAATTCGTCGCAACGAACTGCTGTTGGAAATTGAGGAATTGCTGACTCGTTCCAAGCGCTGGTCCAAGATTGCTGCTCAAACCAACGAAGTTTCCAACGAACTGGAGGAGCTAACCCAGAAGCTGGCTCGTTTTGATCGTCAGGCAAAGTTGCTTGAGGTTTCGATGCAGGTTAGCGAACGTTGGAAAAAACGCAGCGTACTGACTGACCAGATTAGTTCGTTCGGGAAACTGCCAGCCCCGAAGGAAGTTTCGGTCAAGCAACTCGATTCGATCAACGCGAAAATCGTGACTCAGAAAGAACGTCGCGATCAGATCCTTGATCAGCGGCGCAAGATTAAGAAACAAGCGATGGGATTGCCGATCAATCGGCGATTGTGGGCTCAGAAAGCTCGGATCGACGCGTTGACTGAGCATTCGCCCTGGGTCGAATCATTGCAGCGACAAGCCCAGAAGCTGAAGCGTGAAATCGACACGATCGAAAACAGCCTGGTGGGTGAAGTCGACGGACTGGGTAGCCAGTTACAGATCCGCACCAAGGACGTCAAAGATCTTGGCAACCGTGGGTTCTCCACGCTCAAGTCAACGGCTAAGAAAGTTCTCGAACAGCAAGATCGCCTGAAGCGAATCAAAGGCGAGATCGACAAATCGGAATTCGATTTAGGACAACAGCAGGATCGTTTGAAGTTCAGCCACGACAAACGGGGCGGTGATTCGCTGGAAGACACCAATCGGTACGTTAATCGCTTGCGACGACGCATCGAACTGGATGAAAAGATCACCAAGCTGCAGAATTCACGTCATGAGCTCGAACGAGACATCGACGATATCGTCAACGAGCAAGTCCTGCCGGTTGGAAAACTGGGAATCATCGGGATCGTTTTCATTACCGGGATCGTGTTGATCGGTTTGGGCCTGACGAACTTTTTCAGTGCGACCTCGTTTGGTCAGTCGACCGTCGAAGTCGGCGTAATGTTTATGTTGATGGGGGCCATTGCCGGCTTTGTCTCGATGGGCCTCAAGTACCATTGGGAACGAGTTGCCAAAGATGAGCTGGACGATTTCCGACACCAGATGGACGTGATCCGCCAGCAACTGAAACGTTCCAATGTCGAAAAGGAAGACATCGAGCGTCAATTGCCAGAGTCAATCGTTCAATGGGAAGTTGAACTCAAGGACGCCGAATCGCGATTGTCTCAGATGGAAGAGCTGGTTCCACTGGAGCATCGCTTCCAATCTTCACAGGCTTCACTGGAAGACCATCGTCGCCGGTTTACAAACCAGGAACGCGAAGTTGCACTGGCCAAGGAGCAATGGCGAGCTGCCCTGCGTACCGCCGGACTGCCCGAAGCGCTGGAGCCTTTGCAACTCAAAGAGATTTCGCAGCGATCGCAACGGATTGCGTTGTCGAATGTTCGATTGGACCAGTTCAAAACAGACCTTGCTGATCGAAACAAGGAATTGGATTCGCTGCGATTGCGGATTGATGGAATGTTTCAGGATTGCGGCCTGAAATTCCAGTCGGCTGATATTCTCGAGCGACTGACGCAACTGACGGGCGTGCTGAACAAGCAACGAACGATGGTGAATTCGCGGAAGGAACTGGCCACCAAGTATAAGAACTTGCGAACGAAGCTATCCAAATGCAAGCGTGAGTACGAGCGTTTGGTCGGGCAGAAACGAAGTTTACTGGCTGGTGCTGGTGCCGAAAACGAATCGGTTTATCGCCAATTTGAAATGAAGCATGTCCAGCGTCGAAAACTGATCGAGAAGCGTAACAACCTGACCGAACAAATCGCTGCGGCACTCGGGAATAACTTCGTCGAAGATGACGTGGAAGAGTTCGTCGAAGCGTATGGATACGCCGGTTTGGAAAAACGCTGGGAAGAAATCCAGAAGACGATCGAAGAATCCAAAGAGCATCAGACTCGCTTGCATCAGCAACGTGGTGAGTTCCTGCAGGAAGTCAAGATGTTGGGCGAGGATTCTCGTTTGGACGAAGCTCGGTTGGAATTGAATTCAGTCGATGCTGAGATCGCGCAAAGCAAAAGGGAATGGCAGGTCTTAGCGACCAGTTCCCAGATGCTTGAAGCGATTCGAGAGAAATACGAGTCGAAACGACAACCGGAGACTTTGCTGGAAGCATCCACGTATCTCGAACGGCTGACCGACGGTCACTACACGCGGATTTGGACGCGGTTGGTGGGCGAGGAGTTGTTGGTCGACAATAAGAACGACGAAACAATCACCGTCGACAAGCTAAGCCGTGGAACGCGTGAAGCGGTTTACCTGAGTCTTCGGTTGGCTTTGATCGGTGCGTATGCTCGCCGCGGAGCAGTGCTGCCGATGGTGATGGACGATATCCTGGTGAACTTTGACTCTAAGCGGGCCAAGGCAGCAGCGGAGTTGCTGGTCGAATTCTCCCGCAACGGTTACCAGTTGTTGATGTTTACGTGTCACGAACACATGCGAGATTTGTTCCATACGCTCAACGTGTCGGTAAAAGTCCTGCCGCATCACAAAGATGTGGTGGAAGACGACGCCGAGCCAATCGACTACCGCGGCCTCGCGCCGATTCCGGAACCAATTCCAGAACCGATTCGGGTTCCAGTCCGACCGCATGTCGAGGTGATTGCTCAGCCGGCATTCGCACCAGTTTCCACTTTGGAACTAGAAGCTGACGATTATGATCCGGAACTCGAATACGAACTTTCAGCGGTGGTTACCGATCAGAATCGTGATCTAAAATTACGACAGGAATTGATGTACGTGGCACCCAATTTGGATGCACCGGTTGATCTGTCCGGCGATCACGAGATCTGGCAAACGAATTCGACCGGCAGCCGACCGATCGTCCATTGAACAGAATAAAAAATGGTCCGCCTGGATCGGGTTGATCGTAACGGCGGACCCTTTCTGACTGTGAAAAGCTGGCCACTGAGTTGGTTATCAGTAATTCGGGTTATCCGCATAGTTTTGCGGCCGATGCCTTAGATTCACAGATGACTTCCGGTGTCATTGGATAGATGCTTCGAGTAATGCACTTGCCGTGCCAAACTCGGCTAATGTTTGAAATGCAATAATCCGAAGCGAAATTGCCTGTCCCAAGGCTCGCATTCGTTCTAAGTTAACTCATTCCTCGAGCGTTTTGTATTTCTTACATGCAATGATTTCAAATGCATGCAGCTGGTCAGTTTGAATTAGGACAGCCAAACTTGATCAAGTAGCCATTGTTGTCGTAGATCGCAAACTCTCGCATGCCGTAGGGAAATGTTTCCAGCGGGTAGCATACTCGGGCAATGTCTTTGAGCCGGCTCCATTCTGCATCGATGTCATCGCAATCGAGGTAAATCGAACCTGTAAACGCTGGTTCCGATTCATCCAAGCGATCGTTTGGTCCGGAGATCATTAACTCGATCCCATCCCGATTGAGGCTCGCCCATTGCCACTCGTCCATTCGACATCCCATGCTGAAACCCAGAACTTCGACGTAAAAATTGATGGTTTCATCGAGATCCCATGTGGTAAACATCGGGCGAATTTTGGTTAGTGCCATGACGAGGGTTCCTTGTTAACCTGCGTTTGCAACCGGGCAAGCTCCTGATAGTCTGCGTGTATGAGCGATGAGTTTAACGAAATCCACGAAGGACCCGATCGAAAACTGAGAAAGTTGCCACTCATTTTTATCCTGATCACGTTGCTGGTCGATGCGATTGGATTCGGGCTGATCATACCTGTGATGCCGGTACTGCTGAAGGAGTTGTTGGGGCAAACCAGTGAAGAGGCTGCCAAGTGGGGTGGTTATCTGACGTTTGCCTATGCTGCGATGCATTTTCTGTTCGGTCCGTTGATTGGCAATTTGAGTGACCGGTTCGGAAGGCGACCCGTGCTGCTGTTGTCTCTAGCGTCCTTGGCTGTGGACTACATCATCATGGGCTTCGCGTCGACGATTTGGGTATTGTTCGTAGGTCGTATCTTGTCAGGAATCTGTGGTGCGACTTCCTCGACCGCAAACGCCTACATCGCCGATATGACCGACCAGGAAAATCGCGCGCAGGCTTTCGGGTTGCTGGGGGCTGCGTTTGGCATTGGATTTATTCTTGGCCCGGCGATTGGTGGGTTGTTGGGGGCGTCGAATCCGAGGACTCCGTTTTTTGTTGCGGCCGCATTGGCGTTTTTGAACATGCTGTACGGTTACCTGGTGTTGCCAGAATCGCTCTCAGTTGAGAACCGCCGTCGATTTGAACTGTCACGAGGGAACCCACTGGGTGCACTAACGCATTTCAAGAAACTGCCAGCCCTCAAATTGCTGTTCGTCGTAAGCCTGTTTAGTAGTTTCGCACATCTGGTGTACCCGAGTACCTGGAACTTTCACGCCGATGCAAGATATGGTTGGGGAGCTGAACAGATTGGTTGGTCGCTGATGGCATTCGGTATTTGTTCGGCGATTGTCCAGGGAGGATTGATTGGGCTGGTCTTGAAATGGTTGGGGCAACAGAAAACGGCGATTGTCGGAATGGTGTTCAATATTCTCGGGTTTATTGGTTTCGCCTTCGCCAGCCAGTCCTGGATGATTTACCTGTGGATTCCAGTGTCTGCTCTTGGGGCTGTTGCCGGGCCATCGATCAATGCCTTGATGTCGGAGAAAGTCGGCCCGGATTCTCAGGGCGAGTTGCAAGGTGCGATCGCGAGTGTGAGTGCAATTGCCAATATGTTTAGCCCGTTGATTATGACGCAGGTGTTTTCATGGTTTCTGCGTGAGGAGGCTTCGACCAAGTTTTACGGCTCGGCGTTTTTGTTGGCCGCGATCTTGACGGGAATTGCGACGACCTTGCTTATCGTTGGTTTTCGAACTCAGCAGGCGGCACAAAAAAAGCCAGGGTAGTCGATCTACCCTGGCTTTTGATTCTTAATTCAGTGCGCTGCGAATTAGCCACCTTGCAGGATTGTGACAAATCCAGCCACATCCAGAAGATCAACAAGACCGTCCTGGTTGATGTCTGCTTCACAAATGTTCAAGCCGTTTGTGATCGCATCGACGAATGGTTGGACGTCCAGCAGTGTAACCGCACCGTCCTGGTTAACATCGCCAAGAGCGAATCCGCTTGGGCAGTCACCACCACCGCCTCCTCCCGCAGAAATTTCAAGGTTGTTCATGGCGATGACTTCATTGCCACCATTACCTTGTAATGCGATCGACAAAGTCAGCATGCTTCCAGTGCCAGCAATTGGAGCAGAGAAGTTTTGGAAGTTATTGTCGAGAGCGACACCTTGAATGGTCATCGGATCATTGAGGTCTTCCGTGCTTCCATCTTCATACGTGTAGGTTTGCATTCCGTCATCGTCGACCAGAATCTCCAGGATCAACTCAGCCGCACTGCCATCGATGGAAGCTGAAACTTCGAATAAATCGCCAGGTTCAAAGTCGCCCCAGGCAGCGAAGTCGGCTGAAAATGACAAGCCAGTCGCGCCAGCAACATCAAATTCGTAAACGATCGATGCTGTACCATCCATATTGTCGGGGTTGTCGAGGTCTTCTGAGCCAAAGAAGCTGTCGGTCACGGTTGTGGGAAGCATGCCTGTGAACGTTGTGTCTATTAGCGTGTCATCTGAAAAATCCAGGTTCACGGTTCGGTCAACGATCCCGAAAACGTCAAAGATTGAATTAGGGAAAGTTCCGCCGTTGGCAGAATTATCGGGTGTCAGTGTACGGGTAAGAAAATTCTCACCGCCATCAAAGTCATCTGAGCCAATGACTTGTGCAAAGGCTGGAGAGGCAACCACGATACAGGCCGCCAGTGTCAAAACCATCTTGTTAAACATGCGTAAAACTCCAGGTTCAAGATTTAGAAGTGGATTCAGTGGAATAGAAAAATAACACGGTCCGAATCGACTAGAAAGGATCAAATCTGCAAATTCTTCTAATCATAACAATGCAATTTCAAGCTGTTCGAATCTTGGGCTATTGCAAAAAAACAACGTGCCAAATCGAAGTAAGCGAGCCCGCTTGTCCACAATTTGGCACGTGCTGTTTTTGAGTTCGTTCTTGCCGTCGGTTAGTTACCAGAAAGAAGTGCTACGAACGGAGCGACATCCAACAGCTCAACAACGCCATTCATATCAATGTCAGCCTTGGCATCGAATCCACCGATGGTTAGCAAGTCGACGAACGGACCGACATCCAGCAAGTCTACGACGCCATCGCAATTCACGTCCCCCAACAAAAAGCCCATTGGCTGAACTTCGCTGAGCACAGTTGCAAAGTCGGTCCCGGCTGCTAACGCGTCAACCGAAACAACGCTGCTACCGTTCATTCCGTCGCCACCGTCCTGGCGAAAGGCAACAGATTCAACCGGTCGCATTGCATCTGCGACTTCGTCATCAGTTACGCTCACACTCGATTCGTCAACTGGATTTACCCACAGCGTTGCTTCACCGGTTCCGTTGTTCCAACGAACAACACAGACTAACTCTTCACCAAATGAAAAATCCCCGTCCCAGTCGACCATACCGTCTCCTCCCGATGACGCCCAAATCTGCAGGCTAAAGTCATTTGCGGGGTCCGCAGGTGCGCTGGGGGCAAGACGAGCATTGAATCCGAACGTAGAGTCGTCTTTGAAATGTGCAAAGTAATCGTTGTTGATCGCGTCTCCGACGCCCAGTTCTACTGAGAAGCGAACGGCGTAGTACCAAACATCATTGACGCCAGCAACAATGCCGGTGAGGCGATTGTGGTCAGCTAGACCAGGGCTGGATATCACCGCTTGACCGCCGACAACTTGGACTGACGGTGGATCACCGTTGTGAGTCGTCCAAACGCCTCCTGAGACCGTATCCAAGTCTCCATCTGCGTAGTCAAAACTCTCGGAAAAGAATAATTGTGCGTGCAAACTTCCCGCGCACAAACAACAGGAAAATACAAAGCCAGAAAAAAACAATCGACGAAAATTCATGTGTGCCTCGAGTCTAGTTGATTGATAGCCACTAATCGTGGTGGAACTCCAACAGCGTCCCTGCATATCGCATTTAAGGCATTCAAGACTTGGCCAACTTTTTGACTTACGTCATCAGGGCTTCGTCTTAGTTACTAAATCCCTGTACTTGTAAATGCCCTAATGAATCCGGTTCAGGCGGGAATGTAACCGGGGTGGGCAGGCAAGTCAAAGTGACGCGATTTCTTGTTGGCGTTCTTTTTCAAAACTTAACGAAAAACTCCGATCACGCAGGGCAGGGGACTCGTCGACTGACCAACAAGTAACTTACGATTATCGACTGAGTAAAACCTGTTTGTTATTCGTCAAATGAATCAATCCACTTGCACAGGGTGGGTTTTAACTAATGTACGATTGCGTAGTTCTTGGAATCGGCGGTATTGGTAGCGCGGCTTTGTTGTCGGCTGCTCGTGAAGGTTGGAAGGTCCTGGGACTGGACCAATTCGGCGGCGCTCATGACAAGGGAAGTTCTCACGGACGAACCCGCATCATTCGCACAGCTTATTTTGAACATCCGAACTACGTCCCGCTGGCCAGGCAGTCATGGGATGCATGGAACGAGCTTCAGTCGCAGTCAGACGTTCAGCTGATTCAGCCTACGGGGTTACTGCAGGTCGGTGATCCTGACGGTGAGGTTATCCAAGGCGTGCTGAAAAGTGCCCGAGAGCACGACATTCCGATCCAGGAATGGAGCCCGCAAGAAACGATGGAGCGTTACCCCGCGTTTAAGATTCCAACCGGGGCAAGTTGTCTGTACGAAGAGCAAGCAGGTTTCCTGAAGATCGAGAACTGCGTCGCTCAAACGATCAAGCTTGCCTGCGCTCAAGGTGCGGAGTTCCGAGCCAATGCGAAAGTCGACGGGCTGAAGATTTCCCAAGCGAACGAAATTAGCATTCAGCTTCAAAACGAACAGATCGAAACCAGGCGACTAATCGTTTGCGCCGGAGCTTGGTCGTCTGAATTTTTCCAGGCTCTCCCATTCGACATCGAAGTCGTTCGAAAGCAGCAGCAATGGTTTCAACTGGATCGAGTTGACATCAAATACCAAAACGGATTCCCTGGATTCCTGATCGATACTGAAAACGGATGTTACTACGGTTTTCCGGAAATCGACTATCTGGGAATGAAAGTCGCTGAACATTCGGGTGGAAGCCCGGTCGCGGACCCAACACAATTGGATCGGGAGTGCAATCGTGACGAGTTGCTTGGCACGGAAGCCTTCATCGATAGCTACTTGAACTTCACTCGACGACGATTGGTGCATCATAGCGTGTGTATGTATAGCATGAGTCGCGATGGGCATTTTATCATTGACCGTCACCCGGATTCCGATCAGGTCGTTTTCGCTGCCGGCATGTCGGGCCACGGTTTCAAGTTTGCGCCGATCATTGGCGATCGCCTGGTTGGACTGTTGAAAAATGAAACCAATGAACAGATGGATTTCTTGCGGATGCAGGGACGGAATTTAAAGGGACAGTAAATTGAACAAATATGATGTAGTGGTAATCGGTTCTGGCCCAGGCGGTGAAGGCGCTGCGATGCAACTTGCCAAGAGTGGTAAGCGGGTCGCGATCGTGGAACGGTTTGGGCAAATTGGCGGTGGTTGCACACATTGGGGCACAATCCCCAGCAAGGCACTGCGGTTCGCGATCTTTCAAGTCATGGAGTCGATGCGAAATCCATTGATCCGAAATGAAGGCCGGCCAAGCATTCAGGAGTTGCGACAAAGCGCCCAGCAGATCATCCAGCAGCAGGAGGGAATGCGACGCGGATTCTATACTCGCAACAATGTCGAGGTCGTTCACGGGACGGCTCGATTTGTCGACAAAAATGTTGTTTCCATTGACGATGGTGAACAACAGCTACAAGCCGACCATTTTGTGATTGCCGTTGGATCGAGGCCTTATCGGCCAGAATCAGTTGACTTCAATCATCCTCGCATTTTTGACAGCGATTCCATCCTGGGGATGGAGCACAAACCGTCCACGATGACGGTCTATGGTGCGGGCGTGATCGGATGCGAATACACGTCGATGTTCCGGAACCTGCGGATCAAAATCAACTTAATCAACAGTCGAAGTCGGTTGTTGGATTTCCTCGATGACGAAATCAGCGACGCCGTGAGCTACCAGATGCGCGATCAGGGGATTGCTATTCGACACGATGAAGTGTTTGAGAGTATCGAAGGGCAGGAAAATGGTGTCGTCATTCAGCTGCAAAGTGGCAAGCAGATCAAGTCGGATATCTTGCTCTGGGCAATTGGTCGAACTGGTAACACCGATAAGCTCGGGATCGAGCACTTGGGCTTGACCGCTGACAGCCGAGGGTACCTGAAAGTGAACGAGTGTTTTCAAACGGAGACTGAAAACGTTTTCGCCGTCGGTGACGTGGTCGGAATCCCGTCGCTGGCAAGCGCGGCGTATACTCAAGGACGCGCTGCCGCCAATCGGATTTTGGATAATGAAACAGACTTCTGTAAGCTGGCACACGAGATACCAACTGGCATCTACACCAGTCCTGAAATCAGTAGCATCGGTCGCACGGAACGTGAGCTGACCGACGAGAAGGTTCGGTACGAGATTGGTGTTTCCCATTTCAAGAGCTTGGCCAAGGCTCAGATTACTGGTCAAACCGTCGGGATGTTAAAGATCTTGTTCGATCCGGAATCGTTGAAAGTACTTGGTGTGCATTGCTTTGGGGCAAACGCTTCAGAGATTATTCACATCGGGCAGGCGATCATGAATCAGGAAGGTCCAGCCAACACTCTGCGATATTTCATGAATAGTACTTTTAATTATCCGACCATGGCAGAAGCTTACCGAGTTGCTGCGCTAAACGGTTACAACCGGCTGTTTTAGGTTCTGTGAATTGTCTTACCTAGATTATCGAAAAATGCTGGAAAATACCGCATAAATTTGCACGAATTGAGCCCTCTGACTAGACTGTACCGTTAACAGGCAAGGCGTTTTGCGCGCAATCCGCGTGACTTCCATCCACAGTGAAGCAGCGGTCGATTCAAACAAAGGAACGAGGCATGCCCGGTTTGAGACCAGAAGTTACTCCGTTTGACACGGCAATTTTACTTAGTGAGTCCATAGCAGTTTCGGAACTGTTCAGTGTTTCGGATCCCGATGGCGATCCGATTACAGAATACGTTATTAGGGATGGCAACTCGGCGAATTCGGGTTTTCTTGTCTTCCAAGGCGTCGTTCAAGCTAACGGTGCTGAGCTGACAATTTCAGCAGATGATCTGGACGAGTTGTTTTACGTTGGTAGCCCAACGGTAGCCAACGAGCTTGTTCAGATCCAGGCATCGGACGGTACTTTGCTCAGCAGTCCTTCGCTGGTCAGGGTCTATACCGCCAGGCAGGAATCGGTCCGTCCAATCGCGCAGGTTGATAACGTGTCCGTCCTTGGCAACGAATCCATTTTGGCTTCGTCGTTCATCAGTGCGGCGGACCCGGATGGATTCCCGATCTTATCCTACAACATTCGTGACCGTGAGGATGATCGTAGTTTCTTCAGCTTGGATGGTGATGCAATTCCTCAAGGCGAGTTCCGAATTTATTCGGCAGCTGAGTTTGCTCGATTGCGTTACAACGGCGTGGGCCGTCGCTCGGAAAACATCGACGTATTCGCATTCGATGGGACTATTAACAGTGTGTTTGCGACTGGAATCGTTGAGGTGCAGGCCAACTTGAACCGCCCAGTGGTCAACTTTGCATCGGAAATTACCGTTCAAGACGAACTGATACCGGTTGCTCCATTAGTCGACTATTTCGATGCCGATGGAAATACTATTAAGTTTATCGATATCAGAGATCGCAACTCTCGCAGTTTCAGCGGTTCGCTTGTCTTCCGGGGCGAAGATCTGGCGCCTGGTGAATTCCACCAGTTCACTCCCGATGAATTGGACGAAGTTTTCTTCCGTGGGGGAGAACGAAACATTACCGAACAACTTCGGTATCGCGTCGGCGATGGTCGTTTTCGTAGCGGTATTGCCACAATCGCATTGGAAAATGTTGCCGGCGGTGGTGGAAATGGGGATGGCCCAAATGTCGGTGCTCCAGAATTGACTGCCACAAATTCTGGGATCAATGTGCAAGAACAATTGTTCTTCGTTCCGATCAACGATTTGACTACGCAATCGGACGACGGCTTTCCAGCAACATCATACGAAGTGATCGACGCCAATGGTGTCAACAATTCCGCAAGTATCTGGTTGAATGGCAACCGTCAGGCATCCGGAACTGTCTTGACGTTTACCGATGAGCAGTATGAGACCCAGCTGGAAGTGCGGAGTGGAGTCTTTGATAACCGGCACTACGATGAAATTTATGTGCGGGCCGACAACGGTAACTTCCAGGGCAGTTGGACAAGGCAGACCTTTTACACTGAGCCGGAATACCTCGAGGCATTTCAACGGCTGCAGGCAACCGGAGCAGTCGTACCGACATGGGATTTCTTTGTTCCAACTCAAGGAAACGAACCGCTGGAATTAACATTCAGTTTCATTCAACAGCTTCCTGACTACGAAAGAGGGGAAGCCGAAGAGGCTCCAAACCGCCAGCCAACGCCGAGGGAGTTTTTCCAGTTCACAGACGCACAAAGAATCGCTACACGTAGTGCGCTTGAGCACATCGAGACATTTACGAATATTCGTTTCACTGAAGTTCCTGACTCGCCGCAAACGGTCGATCCGGTGTCTGGGAATCGCGGCGGTACACTCCGTTTTGGAAACTACTATCGGGCATTGGCTCCACAATTTGGCGGTGCGGCTCCGATGGCTGCTGACAACGGCGGGCCAGGCTGTTTTACGGCATTCGGTGCAGGAACCACGCCACAAAGTGGTGATCTTTGGTTCAACGTTGATCGCGGTGGCTTGTTTCCGTTCTATACAAACAACGACGGAGTTCCTGCAATTTCATCCTGCAACGGACTGGATTACCTAGGTGCGGATGGTGATCCAAATGTTGATGTCGGGACTTTCGAATACGATCTTTTGTTAGCTGGTATCGGTGCAAACTTGGGGCTCGGTGCTCCAGTTGACTTCATTGGGCCAGCTGACCAAAACCCGATTCTCCCACTGGCGACCCAAAATGATCAGTACACGGTTTTACTTGGTGGTTTCAGTCCGGATCCAGTAACTGGCTATCAGTTGTACGACGTCAACTATCTGCAAACAATCTATGGTGCCAATAATTCTTTTAATCTTGGCAACGATACTTATAGCATTTTTGAAAACCTGACGTTCGGTGCCAGTTCCCGTCAAACTATTTGGGATGCGGGCGGGATCGACACTCTGTCAGCCGTTGGGTCAACCAATGGCGGTGCTTTGGTCGATTTGCGGCCAGGGTTCTTCAGTGCAATTGGAGCAGTTTCTCCGGATCCGTTTTTGGGAATCGAAGGGAACATCTCGATTGCATTTGGTGCGGAAATCGAAAATGCCGTTGGAAGTAACAACAACGATACGATTTTTGGCAATGAACTGGACAATCGAATCATCGGTGGCAACGGTAATGACTTCATCCGCGGCAACGGAGGCGATGATGTGATCACCGGAGGCGCCGGGGCTGATACATTTGCCTTTACGATTGCCGATGGTGACAACCGTATCAACGAGCAACAGCTTGCTGGCCGCGACCGCCTGGAATTCATCAATATTCCAGGATTGGACGCTTTTGATCTGTCCGATGACTTTACGTTCCGTTTGGAAGGCCGCGATCTGGTTGTTCAATTAACGCTGGACGGCAGCCCTGTTGCCGACACCACGGTTACTATCGAAGAGCAGACCCGTGGAGCATTCCAGGTCGAATCGCTTGTTCTTGGAACGACCGTAATCGACCTGGTGAACCTGACCGACCAGGCAACAGGGGCGAACGAGAGGTTCCAGATTACTGCGGAAGCAACAATCTTCGGGAACCTCGTTGCTCCTGTCTAAGGCAGAAACGGTTTTGGACCAGCCAGACTTTAAATGACAACAAGCCGCGATACAACATTTGTAACGCGGCTTTTTTCTTGCGCTCACTGGAGAACCAAGGTTGCGCCTGGAAGTGGCCATCCATCCACCTTCCCGAAGAGCCGAATGACGCAAGCAGCGTGTGCCGCTTTCAGCTGCACCATGCAAAGCTCAACCTAGGTCCTAGGTGTGGTCGTGAGTAAATCCTCAGCTGATGATCCGGTTCTTAGTTATTAATCTGACTTGCCGGTGGTGGAGTTGGAACATCCGAACCAGCTGGATCATACAATTCATTGCGTTCAAATCCAGGCTGTTGCAACTTATCACTTGGAGCTGAATTTTTCGACCGATTCGACGATCCTTCCTTGTCTCCGGCTGGTTTTGGAAGCTCTGGCTCACAAAGCTTCCAGGTATATTTGCACTCGGTGCACTCGTACTCCTTCGTTCCCAATATATTGACAGTGCGGGCCCGCGAACATCGACTGGGACACTTTTGCCAAGGGAAAGTGACCCTGGGGATGCAAATCACTTCCTGATCGATATCGTAACAGGTCTTTGTAACTTCTTTCTTTTCGCATTTGAGGTAACAGGTATCCTGATTACATTTCGGGCACTTGCGACATCGCTTTTTCACCCTACGGCCACGACATGCGTTACAACTGCAACGCTTTTTTACCGCTGGTCTTTGGATCCATTCGCCCGCCATCACTGGCGAGCTGGTGTACTTTTGAACGCCTACAAAAGCACTCAAGCAAAACAGCAGTGCAACAGCAACTGAAAAAACTTGTTTCTTCATTAGAGTCATACCGATTCAAATGGTCGTGATTTTGGTTGTTTTGGTTTTGTGTTGGTTTGTTTAGAAGAAGACTTCGAATTGAAGTCCGATAATGTCGTATTTTCCTTCGAATTGTTCGCGATCGATGTCGCCGTTGACATAGTTAAACTGCATCCTGGAATACCGATTCCACCACCAGTTCAATCCGAGCGTCAATGAGTCTGCTTGCCCACCGGCAATGTCTTCGTCGTTCAGATCAAGATAGGAATACCGTGCCGCTATCTGCCACGCACCCCACCCACGTCCTACATTACAGTCGCAATCTCGAACTGCAAAGAAGTTTTCAAATGGCTGGACTTGACCTAGCGTTCCACGCTTTCGGTTCCATGGCATATGCTCTCCGGTCAATAGATAGGAAGCATAGATGTAGCCACCGTGGAAATTCAGGTTCGAGGCAACTGGCCCTCGGTCAACGAACGTCTCCATATACTCCGCACCGACTTGGAATGAACCAATGTTCAAGACCGCCTCAAGGCCATACAACGAATCCGAATCGGCACCCGCAATTGGGCCAGTAGCAAGGATGTTTGGCGTTAAAGCTTCAGCGTTGGACGAGTATTCGGCAAGATTATTCGTTCCATTCCCATCCGGAAACCGGTGCGCTGAGGAAACGCCAAGGTGCAGATACCCGCGTCCGCCGGAGTGTTCATCGTACCAGGCTGTCGTCGCAAATCGACTTCCGACTTCAAGCTGATAATCGTCACCGAAGAACGCTCCGTTGTTCTGGATGTTCTCCAGATTGAAGACGCCACTTCTGTAATTAAAACGAAGGTCCTCAGTATGGTTATTGGTTGAGACTCCAAATCGACGTGCACTATCATTGAAAGCATCGGCGACAAACGGACGATCAAGGAACACGTTTGCGTTACTACTGTTAAGTTGATCCAGGTTATATGGACGCTTATGATTTCCGATGATCACGGTATTGAGCAGAGGAAGATCGCGAATACCAATAAACACGTCTCGGAACTGGAAGTCGTTAGGATCTGCAAACTCAGTCTGAATCCGGTAGAAAATGTTATCATTCAAGTCACCCATGGCACCGAGCCGGACTCGGCGAAAGCCAAACGTGTCTTCCGGATTGCCACCAAACAGCGGAGAGATTCCAGACTCAACGTCAGGGAATGCAAAGTAGGAAGTGTGAATTCGCCCGAACAGTTCGAGCCTCGGACCACCTTTACGGCGGTGAAAAACCAGATTCGGCAACGTGTCTTCGAATTTGGATACCGACTTGCTCAAACTCTCGACCGTTTTACTGAGCTCCTTCAGTTCCGAAGTCGTGCTCTCGGAAAAGTCGTCTTGGCTCACACGGTCTTCGCTCAGACCAGAGTTCTGTGAAACGACATCATCCTCCAACTCACGCAGTCGATATTCGAGTTTTTCGAACTCCGCTTTCCAGTCAACATCTTGATCATCTTCTTGAGTCTTTGCCACATTGGTAACGGAGCTAATACTGCGAAACGGCCCCAAATTTTCCTGGGCAACCAAACCGCTCGTAACAAGCAAAACCAGTGAGACAGCAAATTGATTTTTCATAGTCATCTTCGAGTACATGTTATGACAGTTATTACGTTCGTTCGGTTATCGCTCATTATGCGTATAAACATAATTATGCGCTTGGTCTGAATTACCCGGCGGCAGGTCGTACGACAGAAAAAACCGTTACAGATTGACAACTGAAACTGCCCAACCGGCAAAGTTGAACGTGGATATTCCCACCTGATTACGGGACCACTTCAACCCGCTCAGCGAGTAAGAGTTGCTCCAGCCTGCAATTTGGATGCTTGATCGCTAGCAGACAACCGTTAGGGAAAGACCAACCAACGAGCCACGAACAGGCTGGCACCAAGAAACGAACGGGCCGGTTTGTCTTGATTTGAATAGCCACAAGCATGCATGCGGCCACAAGCAAGCGGCGGAGTACGGCAGACGCGACTGGGATGATTGAGCAACGAGCCAGCCGAATCGTCGAACGCAGACACAAAAAAAGCCATCCCGTTCGCTTTTCGCGTATCGGAATGGCATGTGAGTGTCGAGTATGAAAACCGAAAACAAAGGTCGACGATAACTCTAACGAAAGTCAGTTATCACTCTTCGTCATCAGTTTCATTGGATGCGGCCTCTTCTGCTGCATCATCTTTAGTTTCGTCGACAGTTTCAGCTTTTGGCTCCTGATCGGCAACGAAAGCTGGCTTGGCCGCTGATTTCGTTTTCACCTTATCGTTTTGACCAACCAGTTCCAAAATCGCTCGGGTTCCTGCATCACCCAATCGAGGCTTGGCCAGTCGCATTACACGTGTGTAACCGCCCGGGCGACCTTCAAATCTGGGAGCAATCTCGTCAAACAGGATTTCAACCGCTTCCTTGTCTCGCAAAATCGAGAAAACCCGTCTGCGAGCGTTGACGATCGGTGCACGAGCTTCGGCCCACTTTTGCCATTTCTCACTTTTTCGCCACTGAGACCAGCCATCGGAATTGCGATCGGCATCAGTCCCGAATTCTTCCGCCTTTTCGATATGCGGAAGAGCTTTCTTGGCGATCGTGATGCATTTTTCGACCAGAGGACGGACTTCTTTGGCTTTTTGCAACGTCGTAACGATGCGACCGCGGAATCGGGGAGGGTTGACCTCCGTCTTACCGTCCGATTGGAACATGCCTTCGTAAAAACCTGGGTCTCGCTCAGTCAGGAAAAGACTGCAAGCCAAGTTTCGCATCAACGCTTTTCGATGACTGGAAGTACGACCGAGATGTCGGCCACGTCGTTTATGTCTCATGATTTCACCAGCATTACCAGCAATGGCTGTCGGTAACTAATTAGTTAATTAGTTAAACCAACCGATTGTTTGTTAGTTAATTACAGGGGCCTGAGGAACTTTCATTCCCAAGTGCAGGCCCAATTCGTCAAGCACCTGGCGGATTTCGACCAATGTCGTTTCGCCAAAGTTTCTGATTTCCATCAGATCGTCCTCGGTACGCTGAACGAGGTCGCGTACCGAATTGATGTCGCCGGCTTCCATGCAGTTGGCGGCTCGAACTGAAAGTCGTAGCTCGCCGATTGAGCGATTGAGTTTGGCCTCCATGGCCGCATCCAGTCCACCAGCCGAACGGGGCTGCGAATGTACCGCCGCTCCCAGTTCCGAATACTGAACAAATGGATTGAGGTGTTTTCGCATGATCTTGGCTGATTCAACCAAAGACATGTTCGGCGAGATCGAACCGTTGGTCCAGATTTCCAGAATCAGGCGATCGAAGTTTGTTTTTTGGCCAACACGTGTCTCTTCAACCTGGTAACGAACTCGTGTCACCGGGCTGTATACCGCGTCGACAGGGATGATGCCAATTTCCTGCTCACGACTGTTTTGTTCTGTCGCCGGAACATAACCGCGTCCGTTTTCGACAACCATCTCCATCATGAATGGAACGTCGGCAGTCAAGTTACAGATCACATGATTCCGGTTGATGATATCGACGTCTCCGCTGGTCTGAATATCAGATCCCAAAACGGGGCCAGCGGTATCCTTTTCGATCGTGATCACTTTCATGTTGTCTTGCGAGTTGTTTTTAACAACCAAAGACTTCACGTTCAGCACGATATCAGTAACGTCCTCAAGCACTCCTTCAATCGAAGAGAACTCGTGGTTGGCACCACGAATCTTGAGTTGCGTGATTGCGCTACCTTCCAGGCTGGAAAGCAGGATTCTTCTCAGGCTGTTTCCAATCGTCGTACCAAACCCACGCTCGAACGGCTCGGCAGAGAACTTACCGTAGGTCGGCGTTAATGTTTCTCGATCGTAATCAACGACACTTGGCAGCTCCAAACCACGCCATCGAATATGCATAAATCAACTCCGCGAATATATTGCCGCTTGCTTAATACGAGTGAGAAGCGACGAGGTAATGCTCTAATAAATGATCAATTCAACGCAAAAATTTCGGACTAGACTCGTCGCTTCTTGCGAGGTCGGCATCCGTTGTGCGGAATTGGTGTACAGTCTTCAATTGATTTGATGTTCAGACCAGCACCCTGAAGAGCGGTGATGGCACTTTCGCGCCCACTGCCGGGGCCTTTGACGCGTACATCAACTTCCTTCATGCCGAATTTGATTGCCTTTTCAGCACATTGCTGCGAAGCCATCTGGCCGGCAAAAGGAGTGCTTTTTCGACTTCCTTTAAAACCACACGTTCCCGCACTTGCCCAACACAAAGTTTCACCTTTCGTGTCAGTGATCGTAACGGTCGTGTTGTTAAAAGTTGCGTGAATGTGGGCAACTCCGTGGGTCACATTCCTGCGAACGCGTTTCTTCTTTGTCTTTGCCACTGCGTGGATACTCCAGCTTACTTTGTTCTCAATTAATAGTTATCGCAGGTCTTTGACGCCTTTTTTACCCGCAACGGTTTTCTTCGGACCTTTTCGTGTCCGCGCGTTTGTCTTGGTTCGTTGCCCTCGGACCGGCAACCCGACACGATGGCGAATACCGCGATACGATTTAATGTCACGCAGTCGGTTGATGTTTTGCTGTACTTGACGACGCAAAGGGCCTTCGACGATATAATCCCGTTCCAGGATCATCGTGATTCGGCTGATCTCTTCGTCGGTCAGATCTCGCGCTTTCTTGTCTTCTTCAACGGCGGCTTTCTGGCACAAATCACGAGCTGTCTGCTGGCCGACACCAAACAGATAAGTCAACGAAATTACCGTCTTGCGATCATTCGGGATGTCAACACCAAGCAAACGTGGCATTCAAAAACTCCAATCTTTGTTCGTCGAGGACATCGGACGAACGACAATGACTACGGGCAGCCAAATTCATCATTGGGGCTGCTCTTTATATAATGACCGGAAACAGGCCTATTACCCTTGTCGTTGCTTATGACGAGGGTTACTACAAATCACATAGACCCGCCCTTTACGGCGTACAACCTTGCAATTTTCACAAATTCGTTTGACGCTGGCGCGGACCTTCATTGTTGGCCTTTTTCCCCAAAGTCCTGTTTCAGTAAAGCCCGCTAGTATACGAATTCTACAACGAGAGTTACAAGGGCTAAAACAATTGATTTTCCACGAAATCGGCACTTTGGACACTCTGGCCGCATGTTTTTCTGATGATAGTTTGTGCGGGTTGGCTAAAGTCTGCGGGGGTGAGGTTCCGATCCCTTTAAATATGTAGGGATTACGTCGACTATTCCAGCGTTTTGAGTTATGTCCGATTCATTAGATCGGGGGGAAACAAGGCTCAGCGTACGTACCAATATGACGGTATTTGTATGCATAGCGGTTATTTTGTTCCATTCCAGCACCGCCAAGGTCGCTGCGGAGGCACCTGCGGGCATCCGTACGTTCGGAGCCAGCTTGCCAGCGCTGGTGATGTTGCAAGAAACGCCCTCGCGAGGATATCCCTCAGCTCATCAACGCGGCCAGCAAGCAAAGCCGCAACGAAATCTTCTCCAGGAACGCTATCAGCTTTCAAAAGAAGATCTGAAAACACTGGAAGATCTGCCTGCTGTTTGCCAATCCGAGCTCCCCGGAATTGACCATCAGCAACGTCCGCTGGAGCAAGTCCACGGTGTTGAGCGTGGAGAATGGCGAGCAGACGAGCTCGCCGATCATCGATTGGCGATCGAACAAATCTTTCAAGGCGAATCGATTGAACGGGCGCTGTTGAACAAGCCCCAAGCCCCTAACGGGCACCAGATGCCCAATCCACATGCTGCCGCATCGGCAAGCTACAACGAGCCCGGCAAGCCTGGAAAACCTGGCGACGGCGACCCGCATTTGGACGTCTTTTCACGGACCGCTTTTCCGTCTGCCCAGGAATGTGCAACCTGCCATCAGCAAATTTATGACGAATGGGCGATGTCGAGCCACGCCTATGCCGCGATATCGCCAATGTTTCATCGCTTCGAAGATACCATCAACAAACTCACGTCCGGGACGATCGGATATTTCTGCCTCCGTTGCCATGCGCCAGTTGCCACAACGATGGGACTCAGACGCGACCAAGCTATTTGGGACGGACCCAAAGTGTTTCGCGAAGGCGTAACCTGTGTGGCCTGCCACCGCGTGAAAACTCCGTACGTCAAAACCAATGGAGAACGGCGGATCGAGCCGGGAGACATCTTCGCTCCGGTCTATGGTTCCGGAGACGGTAAAGGAGTCGAGATTGCATCCAAGTACGATCAGTACTTCAAAACCAAGACTTCGCCTGAGTCGAAAATTCCAGGGCAGTCGATGCATCGTCGCTCGATCCAATTCGAAGAGCTATCCCAGTCAACGTTTTGCATGTCCTGCCATCAAGTCGCAGTGCAGCCGGGCATTAAGCTCGAAGTCGTCTGGGACCAGTTTCGCGGTTCGCCGGCGTACCGCGAAGGCGTCACTTGCCAGGATTGTCATATGGGCAAGGTGCCTGGCGTCGACGAAGGCTACAGCGTTGGGCCTGCCGCTGTCGTGGGCGAGCGCGTGGTGACGCCCGAAAGAAAACACTCCAACCATGGTTTTTACGGTCCAGGCTATTCAATCGCGCATCCCGGAGTCTTTCCTTTGACAAAAGAGTCCGATCGCTGGAAGTTCAACGATTGGCTGGAGTTCGATTGGCGAGCCGGATGGGGAACCGACAAGTTCGAAGACGCGTTACCTGAAAATTCCGATGGCATGTTCCCTCCGGCGTGGCAGGACATTGATGATCGCTACGACGCCCGCGACATCGTCGATGCGAATCTCAAAAAGCTGGAATACAAAAAGGATCTTCGCCGACAGTTACTCGAAAACGGATCGAAGTTGGATGGTCCGTTCTTTATCAAGCCGCCCCGCGTCGGGCAAGCTTTGAATTTGTATTACTGTGTGACCAACATCAATCCCGGGCACAATATGCCAAGTGGTTCGCTTGGGGCGCAGCCGCAAGTTTGGCTGAATGTTGTCCTGATCGATCCCAACGGCAGGCGGGTCTGGGAAACAGGGCACCTCGATTCCAATGGTGATTTGTGCGACATCCATTCGAGCGATGTTCAGAACCGGCGGCTTCCGCTCGATCGCCAGCTGTTCAATCTGCAAACGAAGTTCCTGACAACCAACGTCAAGGGAACGGATCGTGAAATGCTGCTACCGATCCCTGTCGATGTCGACCAGTTGCCGTTCATTCGGCCAGGTGTTGTGCCAACCACCGTTTTGAATCACCCACCGCTCATTCGCATGGAAGGCCATTCGTTGCCGGCGCTGGGATCGAGAAACGCTCGGTTCAGTATCCCCAAGCGAATCATGCAGACGCCGGGCACGTATCGGTTGAGTGCTCGGATGCGAAGTCGGGCGGAGCCAATTTACTTTATGCGATATTGCGATTCGACACCTGAAATGGAGCGAATGATGAACGAATGGATAGCAGACTTTCACACGTACTCGGTGGTTTTTGACGTGAAATAAACTTGATGAAGCGATTTGCCTACAACAGGAAATTCGCGATTGCGGCGTGTCTGATCATGTCCGCAATTTTTTGCTATGCGCTCAGCAAGTATTCACAGAACGATTCCGTTTTATCCTTGGGGCGAATTCCGGTAAGTGAAGTGGGGCAAGAGTCGATCCGCGGGCCCGAAACGATTGAGCCAGAGAGCTTGCCACGTCAGTTTGAGTCCGATGCCGCGCTCATCCGCATCCAGCAGAACACGGAATCGCCAGCCAGCGACCCACAAGGTTTTCACATCGTCGACGAGCAAGTCGTTGTCACCGGGTTCGTTGCGGCCGATGGCGTGGTGCAGAAAGAAGAGTCGGTTGGTCCAATTGCATCGGTGCCTGTACCTGAAACGATCGTCAGCGTTGCCGAAGGAATGTTGGATCGTGTGTCTGATTTCGAACCGGACGAATTACTTGGTTCGAATGTAGTCGTCCCATCAGAATCTTATGAGTCCAATTTGACCGCGCCGGCCATGGCCGCAACCGCCGCCAATTTCGCACAGCCTTTGAGTCAGCTTGGGGAATTCAGTCAGCCACCGGAGCCAGAAAGAAGCAGGACCGATCGTACCCAGGCATCGAACGAACTCTTTCGAAAAAACGAACAGCTCAAGTCAGCTCGAATTCAGAATCCCTTTTTCGAGGCACAGCCTTCCCAGCAGCCCCCACAGCCACAATCCAATCAGCCGAGCTACGATCTGGCTAGTCAGCAGGCAGATTTCGAGTTAAATGATGCAGCGATCGGGTTGCGTGAGTTGTTACCCGAAGGCTCCATTCAGCTTGGCAGTTCCAACGAGCGATTGGCAAAAGCCGTCAATAATGCCGAAGCTGTCAACGTGGCGGAAGCAATAACCCCCGCAGTTGCATTCGAGCCAGCCACACCTGCCGCAGCTACTGAACCTGCCGCAATTGCCGCAGCTGCCGCAACTACTGAACCCGCCGTGCTAGTTCCACCTGCGGCTCCCATCGTCCCAACTGCGAAAGACGGTGCACCGTCGAGTTCAACACAGGGGACCACTGACTACCGCCTGGCACCTCAACCAAAGTTAGGCGATCGGTTTAAGTCGGAGACTCCGGCTCACGATCGGGCAGCACATGAGACCGAAGTTTACACGGATGATTTCTCGCCGGATCCGATCGACGAGCACCGGCCATACGATCCTTACCTGAACCAGTTTGTCTACGAAGGCAAGCAACTAAATGCCAACCAACGACCTTTGCTGGAGCTTGGTCGTCCGTGGTACCAATTGGGGCAACTCTCTCCCGGTTCTTCGATTCTCGGTTTTCATAATAATGTGAATCCCCAGTTCCTGATCTTTGGCGACTACCGCCAGGCGATTGCGTCCAACACGGTCGATGGAGACAACGTTTCGCAGTTGGCGTTTGAGCTGAACACGTTTTGGAACCTGTCGCTAACCAGCACCGAACGTCTGGTTTGGGGGATTTCCCCGTTTGACAACGGAGCCAGGAACACGAGCTGGTTGTTCGATGACGATCAATTCGACTTCGAAACTGATTTCGATTTCGACTTTGGGTATCTGGAAGGCGATCTTGGTGCGATCTTTGGCGGGTTTACTGGCAAGACGCTGCCGTTTGACGCTCCGTTTGCGATTGGGCAGGCACCGATCCTGATTCAAAACGGGATTTGGGCCAACGATGCGCTGGAAGGAGTGTTCTTCACCATTCCGGCCAGGAATAGCCCGAGGTTCGATATCAGCAATATGGATATTTCATTCGGATTCGTTTGGGACCAAATCGATAGCGACGCGTTCGGTGACGACAACAGTGCGGCCAAGGGCTACTTGATTTATAGCTTCATCGAAGCACTCAACGGATTCATTGAAATTGACTACGCTTATCTCGAAGACCGGACAGCGCTTGACCGCAGCTACCACAATATTGGACTCGCGTACACGCGCAGGTTTGGCAGGTTCCTGTCGCATAGTACCCGGGTAATCGCGAATGCCGGGCAGCAGGTTTCGTCTGGCCCGCAAACGGCGGACGGAGTGTTGCTGTTGCTCGAAAATTCCTTGATCACGCGGAACCCTTACACGGTCATCCCGTACTTCAATTTCTTTGCGGGATTTGACAGGCCGCAATCGTTGGCTGGTGACCAAGAGTTGGTGAACACCGGGATCCTGTTCGAAAGCGACGGGATAACGGGCTTCCCAACGCTTGACGGTCGGGCTCAAGACTCATTCGGAGGCGCGATCGGGCTCAATCTGTTAGCACAAGATTTCAGCCAACAGTTGATCCTGGAATTCGCGTCAGTATTCCGAGGCGAGGCGTCTGACTTGGCTGGCGATCAATATGGAATCGGCATGCGATATCAACTGCCGCTATCGAACAGTTGGATCTTCCGAACCGACGCCACGTACGGTTTCTTCCGCAACGATTCCGATGATTTCGGCATGCGGTTCGAAATGCGGAAGAAGTTCTGATGCCAGCGAAAGGAAGATTCCTTTCGCTGGTTATTGTCGAGAGGCGGGCAGAGGACGCTCTCGCTGGCAAAGGATTGCCACGTTAACTAATCAGAAAACGAAAAGTTCATTCACCCGCGCCATCAAGCCGCAAGATATTCGTGGGTCACGCCGGAGCTTCGTCGGTTACGCCGGAGCTAATGCTTCGGAGCGAATCTCGTCGACGAGCTCTGGTTGAAGGTTTAAATTCTCGGCGAGTGTTGCCAGGTATTTTTCGTCTTGCTCGTCGCCGATGCCGGTCACTGCCAGCGAAGCCAGGTAGAGTTCGACTCCCATTTCCGGAGAGCTGGAAAGTGTTGCGATGGCAGCTGCGTCGGCAGGCTTCTGCATTTCGGTCATGAACAATTCCGCGGCCTCGGATTGCAGGCTGCAAGATTCGACATGTTGCATGATCGCGCCGCGTTCGTCGGCATCAATTTCGCCGTCCGCTTTGGCCGCCCCAATCATCGCCTGCAAGATCGCCATGCTGCGATCGGCTGCGGCAGGTCCTTCCAGATGGTTGTACGAGTTCTCGCCAGCGATCTGACCGTTCTTTTCCTGCCAACGCTGGTAGGCTTTGTAGCCGACTGTGCCAAGGGCTGCGATCGAACCTAGTTTGATCACGGGCGAGAGAACTTTGCGACCCGATTTGGTGCCGACCAGCAGAGCCAGGATGCCTCCCACCGCCGCGCCCTTACCCAGTTTCTTGAGCAACTCATCGCGCTCCGGACCTGGTTCCGGAATCTCGATATTGTTTTTTAGATAATCGACACCTTCTTGCGCCTGCTCCATCCCTTTGGCCGCAAGTTCACGACCTTGCTGCGCCAGCTCTTTTCCCGATTGCAGAAGTTGTTCTAAAAGTTGTTCAGCGTCCATGAGTGTTCCTTGGTAGGTAATTGGAAGTGGTCCCAGCCACTCCAATTTTGTGCGAATTCACACCAGGAAACAATCCGGTCAACAAACAGGCGAGGCTCAGCAAACTGGACACATTGGCCATACGGATTCGTCGACGATCAAGCGACCATACGGCGGCAGCGTTAAACCGCAGTCAATGTTGCAGGCGGAAAAGGATCATTCCGATTCTGAAGAAAGCGACTTCAGGCGGCAACCAAACCTTGCCATATCACGTCGAAGCTTCACAGTTTCACTATGATTTTCGCCCGACATTCTTTGCCTGATTTCATATGCCTTGGTGAAGTATTGGTCCGCACTCGCTTGCTGTTTATCAACCGCCAGATTTTTTGCTGTCGAAATCAACAATTGTAGATGGCCTTTATCGTAAAGATCAGTTTTTTGACGGTCCCTCAATTCATCGTAAAGATTCTCTGTTTCTTTGAGCATTCGGATTGCGTTTTTTACAGAATCCGGACCACGTACGTAATGCTCGAACCTCGCGCGCAACGCCATTAGCTCAGCAACAGCGAAACTCTTCGGGCCAACTTTGCTTTTCTTACATCTCGCGATCGCGCTGTCCAGTAAATCAATTGCCGCTTGTAGATGCAGCTGTTTTTTTTCCAATTCAAATTTGTTGAAATGTGCATAGGCCAGCCAATGTATCCACCGGTAGGTTCCAGGAGAATCGTCTCCCCAAGCTCGATATTTCTCCATCATTTCTTGAATCCAGTCCACGGCATCGCATTCGGCCGAAAACACACGGAAGTTCTTATAGCACTCGGACATTTCGAAGATTTGAAAGAAACACATGGCGTCAATCACTTGATGAACATCTGGATGTTCGTGTTTGACGATTTGCACTCTTCGATCCAGCACATCTTGAAATTCTTTTCTGGCTGAAGCGAACTCCCTTTTTTGCAGATGTTCCAACCCTCGATTAAAGTCGACCGTCGTCACCACCCAGTCTTCCACGTCTTCGAATTGTTTAAGTCGCTCTTCAATAGAAGACGCGACGTCAAACGCGTCTGGTTCAACTCCCTTTTTCGTTGCTTTTTCCTTCCATTGTTCCATGTTCAACTGCCTGGCGTCGTGCTTCAATGCCACCATGGAACTCAATACGAACAAGCCATCCTCATCGTTAGTCGCAATTTTGCTGGCCAGTCGATTCAAATTTCTACCGGACTCTTTTGCCAATTCCAGTTTTTGCAATTTACGATAGACAGTATTCAGCTGCCAAATGCAGTTCAAATAACCGTTGCTTTCCTCACCAAGCTCTTGCTTCGCGAGATGTTGGGCTTTCAAGACTTCGTTTAACGCATCTTGCTGATAGCCAGCCCGACTGTATGTGTCGGAAATTCTTAAAAGGTTGCGGACACGAAAATCTGGGTCGACGGTGGGTAGGTCCTCTACGATTGATTGAACTTCGCGAGCCAAAGACAGAGCCTCGTCATACTTTCCTGTTGTCAGATAACCATTGGTAATCGCATGGTTAATCAGGGCTTGGTGCTTGCGCGGCAACCGAGCGATTTGGGGCTTCAGCCCCGGCACCCTTTCCATTGCCTCAACTGTCGATGGAGTTTGTGGGGCATCAGAATCTTCAAACAGCCTGGTAAGTACCTCGACCGTGTTTTCGTACTTCGCTTCCGTCGTAATTCGATCGAGTCGAATCAGTTTAATTGCGACAAACGCAACCAATGCAACACAAACGGTTACTGCTGTTATTGATGTTAGCCAAGTGCGATGCCGACTGGCCATGCGCAGGGAACGTTCGGCGATGTTCTCAGGGTGCGCATCCGTCTTTTGGTAGGCAAGGTATTTTTCGATGTCCGCTGCAACTGCTGCCGTGTTGGCGTATCGGTTTTCAGGTGAATCCGACATTGCCTTTGCCACAATCGACTTCAGAACCTGCTTTGAGCGAGGCGAGTGCGTAGGTGATTCCATGCGTTCCCCTAACACATCGTCAAGCAAAGCGCCAACGCTGTATACGTCCGACCTTGCATCGAGTTCGTCGTTTCTCCCTGCTGCTTGCTCGGGACTCATGTATCCAGTAGTGCCGATCCGAGACCCAAAAAGCGTCGCGTCAATTTCTTGTAACGATTCGATTCGAGACTGAGGTTCATCCTCCTGTGTTTGCAAAGTAAATCTATTGTTTCCCGCAGCATTTGAAGGATCTTCCGGGCTTTGCCAGAACTGCTTATTGGTGACTTTTGCCAGTCCCCAGTCGACAACCAGCGTTTGGCCATGTTTGCCAACCATGATGTTGTGAGGCTTGATGTCTCGATGTACTACGCCGATCTCGTGTGCGAATTGAAGTGTGTTGCAGACATCGACGAAATGCCTCAGCAGTTGGACGAATTCCGAATCCCGCGTGGCAGAGTCTCCAGGTGGATCGCCGGAATAAAACGCATTGATCTTCTGGCTGAGCGTTTCGCCTTCGACAAACTTCATTGCATAGAACGGTCGACCATCATGAGTTTCGCCAATCCCGTATACCGGCAGGATGCCTGGATGGTCCAATCGGCTGGTAATCTGTGCCTCCCGTTCAAAACGCATCCGCACGGCCGGTTCCGTCACGTAGTCCTGACGGATTTCCTTTAACGCTACCAAGCGATCAAGTTCACGGTCGTATGCCAGCCAGACCGCTCCCAATCCGCCAGTCTTGTGTAGTTGTTTTTTCTGGAAACGTTCCTGGCGATCCGTCGTTCGGTCGGAAGGGGGTGCTGGGTAAGCACTGCGATCATTGCCAATGCGAGCCACCAATGCTGGAAAGCGATCCGGGAAACGAGTTTCGTATTCCGACAGGTCCGGGGACTCACCCCGCAAGCGGCTCTTCAGCTCGTATTCGTTGGTGAGCATTTCGATTAGCCATTGCTCGCCATAAGTTACGGTGTCTTGGAGTCTAATGTAAGACTCCACGTCTACTTCCTGACCAGCCGCAAATCGCAATTCCATGTCGGTACTTGCCAGTTCTTCGAACACAGTTTCACGGAACTGAGGCCCCTCGGGCAGGAACTGCAAAACATCACGGGGGTCGGTTTGAGGGGTCCACTGTGACTCGAATGCTTCGACGATCGATTCGATTTCCTGATTCCATTCAATTTCCGGAAAGTGCATCGGCTCGGCCTTGGCTGAATGTTAAGAAGTTTCTTCAGTTGTGATTTCCTGTAGGCGCAACCGGATCCTATCGAAGGCACGGTGCACCGTACGCTCGGTCCGTCCGACTTTACGGCTGATTTCTACTTTGGAATGCCCGGACAACTTGAGTGCGACGATCTCTTTTTGGAGTTCGGTAAGCGGATCCAGCAAACGGTCAAGAATTTCATCGAACATTAGCTGTTCTTGCGGTGTTGGTTGCCGATCGGCAGTGTCGATGATGCACGTGCTTCCGACACTACGTTTCAATAAAGATTTCTCGCGAGCGACGTTTCTCTTGTCAGATTGAAACTCGTTGCTGCGACGGCAGCATCTTCGAATCGTCATCGTCGCCAGTAGACCCCACAATTCGTTCCACGTTTGCGGGGAAACCTTTCCTTGCTTGTGCCGCGCGAAGAAACTTTGGAAGACGGATTGAACTATATCCTCCGCTTCGATCTTGCCGTTGAAGCGTTTCGAAATCTTGGTGCTCGCGAGTCGAATGAGTTGGTACACGTAGCGACGATGGATAGTGACCTGAGCAGACGATCGCTCGTCCTGAAGTCCGTTGGTGATCTGTGCAAAACTTGAGGTGGGACGGCGAGGCCGTCTTTGGAAGGGGTTTTGGTGAATCATGGATGTTCCAGAGAGCACGGATGGATCTACGGTTTTTAAAATATT
>CAZXLW010000024.1:0-26578 GCA_964641465.1 uncultured Pirellulaceae bacterium
TCAGGGATCGAATCTACACCTGGAAGCTCATCCAACGGATCAGGGATCTCAGCCCCTTGTTGTTGCAGCCATAGGGAAATTTCATCACGCCACCCTTTTACGACCGCTTTAGGCATCGAATCCTTGGTTCGAAATGTGATAAACGTAGCAACGTTGGGCTGAAACCAATGTGGTAGCTTGCGAAGATGTTGATCGGTATGAGCTTGGCGGTCAAAGACACCGAACTCAACCTCCGGCAAATCGCTCTGTTCTCGCTTTTCGCTCACAACCACGCTCAACCGAGTATCCGAAAGTAGCTCGACTCTCCGAGTCGTTTCTACGGTATAGAACAGCGCTCTTGGCTACTCAAGATCACCCATACGTTTGCAAATCATTGTTATTCATTCGATTTCGACTCGGAGAGTCGAGCTACTATCCGCTGACTGCCAAATCAGTTTAGCAAACTGGCATACCAAATGGCGAATCTCCCTCCGACCGTACCCAGGAAAAATTGAAAATTTGGCGACGGTATTTCTTGAAGGTTGTGTCTATGAACAGTATCGCTGGATGTCCAGCCAATTGAAAACTTGGCAGTTGTGATAAGCAAAACAAATCACATCCTTGGCCAGCTAGATGCATTGAGACTCGAAACGCTTTGTTGCCCAAAGTAGCACGACTCTCCGAGTCGTAACCGCGTTTGAGAAAACGGCTGCGCTTTTGCAGTTGATTTACGATTGCAATGCGATGGTGGGTGCTAAAGTAAATGATTCGAAAATCGAAGGTAAAACAAACAACTGATTTTGGCAAAACGATCATCTGCCGTGACCAAATAAAGCAACCTGAACATTTGTAGCTCCTGTTCTTGAAGGCGAATCACGGAGTTTCTCACACACAATTGCGATTTGCTTCTCTAGCGCTGGAAGCCTAGCCGAAAGGAAGGGCAGGCTGGATCCGCCGGACTCTGTTCGTATGTCGTCCGCCGGCCGCCTACTTCGCTGGATTATTACGCGTTGCCGACTCCTCCTTGGATGAAGGAGGCAGGCAAAAAACGCAGCCCAACGAGCGCATAAAAAAAGCCTCCCCAAAAGGGAGGCCCGTTTTTACTTTCGAATCTTCGATTCTGATCAGATACTAGCGAATTTCGCAAGGTGGCTGGCCATCATTAACGGCACATCCCTTTTCTAATGCTCCGAACTCCTGGGCAATTGGAGCGCTGTCAATAGATGCGTCCAACGTCGGATCCGCATACCAGCTATCAATCGAGTCACGCATAAACGTACTTGATCCATCGCCACGAACGATATTTACGCCACCAGCGTGACGACTTGAAAGTCCCTGCCGACGTCGGTTCCAAACGACGTCAGAATTAGGGTTTTCTTGGTCAACAATCAAGTTAACGGAACCCCATGCAGAGAAACTTACGTCAGGCATGCCGAATTCAAATTCCATTGGTCCGCCGCCGCCGCGAGCAACATGCAACAAACCAGCACCGTTCGGGCGACCGTCTTGATTAGCGGCAGGCGAAGCATAGATTCGCTCGCCAAACACAATTGTGTTCGATGTACCGTCAGCCATACGACCCAAAGTAGTTGCTTGGAATGAGCAATAAGTACCTTGAGGTGTCGCGCTACCTGTAATGTTCGCATTAGGCAATAGTTCGCCATGGCAAACATGAACATTATTACAGCCAACGTAGCTTGAAATACCAGCAGTCAAAGGCCCTCTATCGCCGGTAATTGGCGAGCCCATGTCATCCAAAAGCGGACCAGCAGATCCGAGTGCCTGATTGTTCCAACTGACGCCATCCCCATCTGGGTCGCCTCGGTGTTCATTATTGTCGTCCACTGAGTCTGAAGGACAAAGGAAACCTTCAACACTGGTGCTGAGAGCCTGGGCGATCAGATCTTTTTGGTCAGGACCGCCAGTCACATAGTTTTGGGCATTCACCAAGTTCGTTGCAGCACTGTTTCGTCCTGTGACATTCAGCAGATTGGCAACGTTGTCTAGTTCGATGTATGGCAACATAAATGCCGACCATGACCACTGCGCATGTTGTGAGGTAGCAGTACCATCTGGTTCGTAAGGCATTCCGTCCGAACCGTCATCAATACGAAGTCCGAAAGGGAACTCCTGGAATGCGGACTCGTAATTCAATGCGGCCAGACCAAGCTGACGGATGTTGTTCGAACATGCTGTCCGGCGAGCTGCTTCACGAACGGCTTGAACCGCAGGTAGAAGCATACCGATCAAGATGCCGATGATGGCGATTACCACCAACAATTCGACAAGTGTAAAGGCGTGACGATTTCTCGTAGTCATATGAAACTCCAATTAAACAACCAAACAATTAGTGTGTGTAACTTTCCCACCGGCTACGCATTCATCGTAAACAATCCGATGCAGATTGCAATCCAACAACACGCTTGTTAGTGGGCAAGGCCGGAATATTGGCCACATAAGCCTTGAAAATCAACAATAATGGTGTGATAAAACCCCTTGTTGTCCAGGCGATTAATGGGACACTTGGGAATTGTGACTTAGCTAATAAGTTGGATTTGCTAGCAAATTGCCTGATTTGTGGCATCTAAGAGTCGTTTAAGGAACTGGGATAGGCACTCTTTCTCGGGTTTTGGGTCGGCCGTTTGGAAATTGGCTTCCACGGAAAACTGAACGTCATCCAGTCTCGTAAAGTCATCTGGAACGACCGACAGGTTTCGAATAACAAGTTGGCATGAGTCCAACGGCGGACCGGCAACACCGCTAGAAACCTGGTCCCAGCAAAAGCGAATGATCGGAAACCGAACAGCATTGGATCCTAAACTTTCCCAAAAATCTTGAGCTCCCAAATCTAGAGCTCCCTGTTGGAACTCTTGGAAGCAAACTAGAGCATCAAAATCTGCCCGCTTGGCAATCCGTTGTCTCGAGTACTCGTCATAGTTTCCGCGAGCGAATCCGAGCGAGAAATCGACGCTGGCCGGGAAGCCAGTTGACCAAGCCAAAACGTTCTCGGCGCTGATCGCATTTTGATCGTTTCGCAATCCAATCACACTACATTTCGTTTTCGCATTCAAGCACTTGGCTATCGCAGTGACAGTATCCAGGGTTGAGTCAAATTCGCGGTTCTCAATTTGGTTGGCGCACAACACAGTAACGTAACTGGCTTGTTGCAATTTTTCCGCAACTGAGTTCAGGGCATTACGAGTCTCTTCTGTCAGGTTTTCTTTCAGTGAATTGGGCAATTCCCCCCGAAGCAAAAGCAGTAGATAGACGAGGGTGTCTTCGACCAGTTCAAAATCTGTTAAAAACTCACTTTGCCAAGTGATTGCCGTGTCTTGGTTTGTTTTCGTCCCATAGTACAAAAATTTCGATGTGTTGCCGAATTTCTTGAGCAGCCGCGGGTGCGAGTCACTGGGAGAGCAATCAATAACCAGAACAAGGTCACTCTTAGCGGTAGCCTCTCCGATCGTAGCGGAAACCATGCCCTCGCGAGTAAGTGAAAATAACCCCGAAGATTTTCCGCCGCTATCTATAACCCCTCCTGCTTGCCGAGCTAAATCAACCGAAATTTGTTGGGCTCTAACGCCAAGGGATTCGATGCCGGCAATCAGTGGATATTCGGCGTTTGCAAGAATCTTTCTCGCGGTTTCGATTGCCTCGTGTTTGGTAATCGACTTGCCGTAAGACTCGTAGCTCGGGTCTGCATCACTCGCGAGGTACCGGCACAAGTAACCAGTGCTCGGCTCGCATGTGTCATGCGGCGAGTCGTAGATAGAATCGCAAATACAATGTGGTTTTTTGGGCATCGTGTATTTTCAATTCGAATCCTGCAAGTCGAGTTTGGCTTAGTCGAACCCAACCGCGAGCTTCTCAGGCATTTCAAGTTTGCCAGATTCGAGAGACGCGACTGGATACGAGCAATAATCCGCAGCATAGAAAGCACTCGGGCGATGGTTACCACTTAGCCCGCAACCTCCGAAGGGCATCTTGCCGGTGGCTCCAGTCGTCTGGCGATTCCAATTCACAATGCCTGCTCGAATTTGCCCGATAAAGTCATTGAACAAGTCGCGACTATCGGAAACCAATCCGGCAGACAGTCCGTACGCTGTATTGTTGGCTTCGTCGATCGCAGCCTGAAAATCAGGAACACGAATCAAGCTCAGGATCGGTCCAAACATCTCTTCGTCGGAGCGATCGGATACTTCGGTAACATCAAGCAGCCCGGGCGACAAAAGAGCGTCGTTGCCGTTGAGCGGACGCATTTCGACCAGATTGCGTCCACCTTCCTGGACGAGCTTTTGTTGTTCTTCCAACAGTTTCTTGCCTTGCCCTGTTGATATCACTGTCGATGCAAATGGTTCAGGCGAATCTGTAAATGGCCCAATGCGTACCTGGCCCATCATGTTAACCAGTTCATCGAGAAACTTATTGGAAGCGTCGTTTTCAACTACGATCAACCTGCGGGCGCAAGTGCATCTTTGCCCGGCGGTAATGAATGCAGAGTTGATCGTCAAATAGGCTGCTGCCTTGAGGTCGCCAACGTCGTGTACGATCAACGGGTTGTTCCCACCCATCTCAAGTGCGAGGATCTTCTCAGGAGATTCACCGAACGCTTTGTGTAACGCGCGTCCGGCAAGACTACTGCCTGTGAACAGCAGCCCATCCAGGTTCCGGTGGCTGGAAAGGGCGATTCCGACTTCCCGCCCGCCTTGCACCATGTTCACAACGCCTGGCGGAAGCCCGACTTCTTGCCATTTTTGAACCATCCACTGCCCGACCGCGGGCGTGTGTTCGCTGGGCTTGTAAACGACTGTGTTGCCGGCAATCAGAGCAGGCACTATATGGCCGTTTGGTAAGTGCGCGGGAAAGTTGAATGGGCCCAGCACCCCGAGGACTCCATAGGGTTTGAACCTGGTGACAGCTTGCAGGTCACCCATTTCGAACGAAGTCGTATCGCGTCTGGTGCGAAACGAGTCAATCGAGACCGCTGATTTACCGATCACCGCCCCGACTTCAGTTTTTGATTCCCACAGTGGCTTCCCCGTTTCTGCCGAGATCAGCTCCGCCAATTCGTCCGCATGCTCCTTGATCAGATCGGCGTAGACTTCAACGATTTTGATCCGTTCATCGACCGGTGCCATCGACCAATTTCTCAAGCTGCTCCGTGCGGCTGCAACCGCATCGTCAACATGAGCCTCAGTCGCAAACGGAGTTCGCATCACGACGCTGTCATCGACCGGGCAAAGAGATACGAACTCCTCAGATGAATCGTGTGCCCATTTGCCTCCGATATGCTGGCCTTTAGACTCAAGTCTTCGAATTGCAACTGATTGCGTCATGCTTTCCTGTCCCCATGATTGGATAAGACAACTACCGCGCTTTGTCTGGTTTCAAATCAACAACCCGTATCGAATCGCCAATATTGACTTCAAGGCAATTTGCAGTCTCCTCGTCGATGGTAGCCGATTCGCCATCAATGACAACGGTTGCCAGACAGCACCGGAAGCTCAAGTTGCAGTTGGAAATGATTTTTCTTGGTCCTGCATTCTGTACGTCGCCAATCGTTCTTACTGCGCATAATCGGTTTTGCTGGACGACTCGGACATCTTTGGTGGCAACGTGTACTGACGGGCCACCGTCAAAGATGTCGACGATATTTCGGTATTCAAATCCTTCGCTTTCCAACATAGCTCTCGCGGGCCGCGTGTTTCGGTGTACCTGACCGATAACTTCCTGGGCTTCAGGAGGCAACAATGGGATGTAAATCGGGTGGCGAGGCATCAAGTCCGCGATGAACTTCTTGGACTCAGATGTCAGTGTTTCAGCTTTGGGGAATCCGATTTGGAAAAAGTGAGATCCTACCGCCGACCAGAGCGGTGACTTGCCATTCTTGTCGACCACTCCACGCAATTCAGCAATGATCTGGTCCTCGAACCTGCCCGGAAATTGTGCAACGAACAGAAACCGCGACAGCGACAAGAGTCGGCCATGCCCGTTGCCCCAGTAGTCCGGACTCAAGAATAAGCTGCCGATTTCAGTCGGACCATCATGCTCTTCTTTCAAGTGCAGAGCCGGAACTACTTTGCGAATTCCGAGTTCGGACGATTCGTGCAATGAGGTGCGGATTTCATAGGAGTAAAATGGCTCAAAACCACCGACCTTGGCGTAGATCGCAGATGTGCCAACCAACTCCTGTTTGCTGGTGTCTTCCAGAACAAACACATACGGTTGCCCGGCCGGCTTGGCGTCGCTCCGTTGGAAAGCAAAAACGGAATCTTCGATGCGCGTGCGAAGCTTGTCTTTGGAAATCGTCAGAGTCGTCAGGCCAAATTCAGACTTGCCGATCAGGTCGAACAACGACTCAAGATCAGCAAGCCTTACATTGCGAACCAACAACATGGTACCACCAGCCTAAAGCGAGATGTGCGAGATATTTTTGGTTGCATCGCTTGTTATTGGATGCATCCGATTCTTGTTACTTTGAATCGTTTTTGATTTCCACGATGGTCTGCTCAAGGATCTGGCAAGCCAGGTCGATGTGATCGTCGGTAACGCATCCGATCGGCATCAGGAACCGGATGCGAACAGGGTCAGCGCCCGCCGAGAACGACATCAATCCAGCATGATACAAACGAGTAACCAATTCGCGAGTCTTCTTCATCGTTCCATCAAACGGGGTGAATGCGACCATGCCGCCGCAACCGTACGGGCCCGAAATCGCGTCCGGATGACGGCTCGCGATATCTTTAAGTCCGCCAGCGAACTTTTCGAATAGCCGTTGGTTCTTGCCGTCCGCTCCATAGTGTCCATTTTCAATCAGTCCACTCAAAATCCGGTGCCCAGCCACGATGGCCCAGCTACTGCCAGTGAAGGTTTGGCTGATCAATCCTGGCTTTGGTTTGTACTCGTCTGTAAACAACGTTGCACATACCTGACTGATTTTTCCGATGGTCACGATGTCGACGACATCATCCAATTCAAAATGCTGGAAGGCGAAAGGACGCGTGGTGCGCCCAAATGTCTGGACTTCATCAGCAATGAACGCAATGTTGTTACGGTGCCCGAAATCGACCAGCTTGCGGAAGAAGTTCTTGTCTCCAGGATAATAGCCACCTTCACCCTGAATCAGTTCCATCCACAGCAAAGCATGCTTGCCAGGGTAGCGATGAACCAGTTCTTTTAAGCAACCCAGCGATCGCTCGGTGCTGCCTTTTGGGTCGTCGGGATCGAAGAATGGGATGTAATCGACGGCGATCGTTTCCGGCAAGCCGACCCGGTTCTTGGCTTTGTCTGTCAATTGCGACAGAGCCAACGTGCGGCCTGCGAAACAATGTTCAAATGCGATCACCCGATTCGCCGGAGCGTTTTTCTGAAAGGCCATTTTCAACGAGTTCTCGTTGGCCATGGCTCCGCTAGTCGAGAGGAAACAATGTTTCAGTTTCGCACCGCTTTCGCAAGCAGTTTCGGTGAGCAGCTTGGCAATCTCGTAGCTGTCGCTGCCTTGCTGAAGGTTGCCTTGCATGACTGTGTCGGTGATGATCGCATCAACGCCAGCCTCGACGAGCATGGGGTGGCTGTGTCCAAATCCATGGACTCCGATCCCCGTGATGAAGTCCAGTTTTACGCTGCCATCGGCAAGTTCGATAAACGGACCATTGCCAATACCGCTGGAAAGGTATGGGAAAAAGAGATTGTTGCCTCGAATTGCACCAAATTTTTCCAACAGGCTGGAGTATTCCGATTCCAGCGATTCTTGCGGAGGTCGAACAGAAGTGATGGCGTCAGATTTTTCTCTCAACGCCTCGACCAACAACTCTTTTGCCTTTTTGACTCGGTCGTCATTCTTCAGGTCTACTGCAGCGAGCTTCGCGCCGATTGCGAGTTCAGACATAGTTCCTTCTCGATAAATTAATTTCGAGACCACGATAGCCGAATTGCAAGTTCGCGTCTATTAGAGTCAGGCAGCAGGAATGGCAACTGCCAACTTGCAGCAATGTCTTCTCAACGCGTGTTGACTGACGACTGCTGCACCACCATCACAATCGAGCCTGGAACAGAATGAGATGGGACGTCGTTAGATTAATTCTGCCCTGCCCTGGAGAGGGAGCCAAGAAAGTGATCGGCAAAAAAATAGCCGCACCAAAATTGGTACGGCTATATCTTTTCAAATTACCGTTCGCTTAGCGAGCTTAGCGACGACGGCGAGCTACAAGACCAACTAGGCCAAGAGCCAAAAGGCCAGCAGATGTTGGCTCTGGAACTCCAACAGTGAAGTTAGCAGCTCCGAAAGCTGGATTAACTGTCGCACCATTATTAACGATTCCGATTGAACCAGCAACAGCATCGATGCTAGTTGAACCATCACCTACCAAATTGTAAGTAACTTCAGCGAACAAGAATGCATCAGCGCCCTGGTCGAAACCAAGGTCAAGGAAAGCACCAGAGCCATCGTTACCGTTAACGATACCGTCACCAGCAACAACTGTGAACGCGTTCAAACCAATAACTGCGTCACCAGAAACTTCACCAGCAGGACCAAAGGCATCGCCCCAACGAGCACCGAGTACAACGTCATTATCTGAAGCCAAAGCTACGTCGAAATCAAACGTTTGAGCGCCAGTGAACTCAACAATGCCGTTACTTGTGAAAGACAAATCAAGTCCAGCACCTGTATCCAACTCGCTGTTAGCGGTTGAGTAGTACAGGTAAAGTGATCCAGAATCACCAACTGCGCCTGTAACTTCGGCAGCAGAGTTAGTAGCACCAGAGTTTAGTGCCGATGTAGACCAAAAAAAGTCGCCCTGTGCAAAAACGCTACTAGCGCTCATTGCGACAACGGCGAGTACCATTGCAAAATTTCTTACATTCACGTGAAGATTCTCCAATCAAGATGTGTAAAACCCAGTAACTGGGAAGAAAACAATTCGTGCTTTGTTCAACCCCAAAAATTCATCATAAATTGCCTGACCGCCGAGCTCAACAATTTAGGCAACTATTTCCTGCTATTTAACCGCCATTTAACAAATCGATAAATGGATCAACGTCCAGGAGGTTAACTACACCGTTACAATCCACATCAGCAGCTGGAACGAAAACTCCACCGCCGATCGCGTCTACGAACGGTCCTACGTCTAATAAGTCGATGCTTCCGTCTCCGTTTACATCTCCTTTTAGTACATCCATATCCGGTGCCGTCAATCGGATCGCTTGTCCACTGAATGGAGTAGGCAAATCCAAGATGTTCGCATTGATCGTTTCTGTCCCAAAAATCGGAACGAAAAACAAACCACCGGGATTATTCAAAAAAGTTGTTTCACCGTTGGCTCCAGCATCCAAGAAAAACTCCTGCCCATTTGTGGCAAAGTCCAAAACTGGAGTAATACCAATCAAGTAAGTTGTCGCCGGCATGGTGATATCCAAGCCAGAAACTGTGATTTCGATGCCATCGGCAGTCGCGACGTAATCAGCCGTAGCCGATGCACTACCCAGATCACCACCCGAGAGCGTGTTATCGCCCGAATCAAGCGTGTCGCCGACAAAAATGTTTAGGATCGCTGAGCTTGTACTGCCAACGGGATATGTGCCATTCAAATTCGTTGTGAAGACGGTGACTGCGCCGAGGGTAACTGTTTCAGTCAAAGTCACTTCCGTGAGCGTGGAGACTGCATTAACAGCTTGGTCTGAGAAGAGCCCTCCGATGATACCGCCCCCAAGCAAATCTGGATCGGGCGATCTATCGACCAAAACAGTCTGTGCACAACTAGTTGCAGAAAAAATCGCAACAAGCACTAACGAAGTAACAAATTTAAAACGCATTTCAATTCCTCTCTGGGTCCGTCCAATTGGACTGGATTTCGCGCGGATCCCACCTGCTATTAATAGACCTAGTCTAAGTATTCGAATTCTCAGCTTCAAGCCTTAGGACTTTCAAATTCATGAAAATTTAGCTATTTGCCCCGTTTTTGCGTCAAATCCGTATCGTCTTCGGATCCCGCACAGCCGGCTTTGTCCACCATTCGATTAATTAGGCGCAGATCCTGACGCTTTTTTGGCCTTAATTGCCGTTTCCAAGTCGACTTGCCAGATCGGTTGACGCCCGAATTCGCTGACAACTATCGCAGATTTACCATCCGCTGAGAAACAAATGGCTTCGCCCTGACGCTGAACAGGTAGAGAGAATCTCGAGAATTGCTGAGCTGCGAAGTGCCTTTCCCAAGTCTCGGCAAGCCTACGGTTGTATCTGGCTCCCAAAGCATAGTTGCACGTCAGCAAAGACTTGCCACTGGCGTTCATGTCCGCTCCGGTAATCAAGCGTTCTGCGACACGGCCGGTTTTTCGAGCCTTTGGTGAAAGGAACGCAAGCTTATCTTTCCATAAGCGAAGTTCGAAGATTCCGATTTCCGACTTCGAGTCGCCGTTGTTCTTTGCTTTCTCGAAAAGAATGATTCGACCTTGGTGTGCGTAAATCGCCATCGCCTCGCAGTTCCGAGGTCCGCCCTGATATTGAAAGTCCAGTTTTGTAAAGTCTTCAGTTTCGTGTTCGACAATTTCTGGCTCTGCCTTGCCCCTCCTTCCCGCTGTTCCCATCGCTTCGAGGTCTACAGCCAAGTCAGGCTCAGGCAGCAGGTACAGCTGGCAATTTTTCCGCTGGCCAACGTTGTCCCCAACGTCAGCAATGACAATAAACGGTTGCCCATACAATTTGCAAACACTGATGTCTTCCCAATCGACATTCCTGGCACCCGTTAGTTTAACTCTCGCGAGCGTGTGTCCAGTCTTCGATATCAAGAACAGTTCTGCCGGATTACCTGAGTCGTTATGGACCCAAAAACAATCCAAGTATTTGAGTGACGTGTCGATCCCGCTGATCTCCGTCAACCGTCGATCCTGAATCGTCCCCAATTGAGTAAGAGCTTTTTCCGAAAGTTCTTTTCCCGCGGCATATTCCTCCGTGTTGCCTGCGCGAGCGAAGCCGCGGAGAATGCTGGTCCCGAACACAACGTACAACGCCAATGCGACTGCCAGCAGGATCAGAGAAAGGTTGAGCAGCTTCATGTTGCTGACTTGATTGGGGCAAGATGATTCGTAATAGAGTCACTCCGAGTCGAAGGAACTCTCCAACGGGTACGATCGTCAATACGGCCCAACCTCAGGTAAGTTCGCGCAGGGCGATTGATGGCGAGCAATTTCCGCGTCGGTAAATTACATCGTATTGCCTTGAGCAATTTACGTCGCCAGGAAACCCTTGGCCACGGGGAAACTTATCGCAAAAAGCTCAGTCTGCCGGCAGTCTTTGAACTCGAATTTACTTTCGGGACCAGAATCGGAGTCGGTTCAGGGTCCAGCAGGATCCCGTTCAGCGTTTTGGGGATCATCGACGGCGGCATCCCGGGCAGGCTTTTTGATTCCGGTCGGCAGCTGTTGACGATCCGGACAATCTCAGGGTTGTTAAGTACGCTTCCGTTCGATTTTCTCGTGACCCAATCAAAGCTCCCGATACAAACGAAGCTTTCGTAGCGATCATGGAACTCGTACGCCTCCACTCCTTTTTTCCGCAGCATCTCCGCCAACTTGTGCGCGTCTTCTAAAGCCTTCCCGGATTGGCTGCTGGTAAGTGCTTTACCGGCTCTTCGCAGGTTCGATAGTTCCGTATTGCCCTTTTGAATCCTGGCAGGATCAATTGTCGAATCACCTCGAAAGCTGGCAATTCGCACAGAATAAACACCGGGACAATCCAGCAGACTGTACTGCGTGTTTCGATTGATCTTGATCACGAATTCATCAAGCTGGTTGTTGCGAAAATACTCATCGGGCAACATTGGATTGGGTAGCAAAAACGCTGTTCGAAGTGGCCCACCATTTGTTTTCTTGACAACGCCAGCGCTTCGCGCGTCGGAATTGGATTGATGGTTACCGCTCAGCGATCTCACATCCATCATCTTGATTTTCTTCAGCGTCTTCTGAGCTTTGTTGTCATCGTCAGACGGAAAGTCTCCGACAAGCACGGCAACTTCGTGGATCGTTGCTTCATTAGCCGACTTCATTTTTACCAGTTCCGGTTGTGGATCGTTCAGCTTCACATCCGGCAGTTCGCCGCTAGGGCTGACAATTGGCTTCACCGATTTTGGAATTTGCCAGCCAACGCCAGTCGTCGAATGCGAATAGTCAAACGTTTTCCGAAAAATGTACGGGCTCAGACGGTGCTGACGCAGTTCGTTTGCCAGCATTTTGGCTCTTTGCTCAGCGTCTTCTCCAGTGAATGACGTGCACATGATCAGCCACGGACCGTTTTTCGCAGAAAGTTCCAGGCTGTTGGTAGCGGCACGATTGTTGTGCCGCTTGAACGGCATTTTCAATTGTGCTGCCAAAGGATCAGCAAAAAACAGTCCAAACAAAACCAAATACAAACCGATTCGCATGGAAATAGCCATGGAAATCTCCAAGTTGAATGGAAAGAGCAAATTTCCGCGGGAAAGTACCAGATTGTAGAATTGGATACTACGTCGATCGTATTGTTGCTACTGAAACCTATCCAAAAGCGGCTTAAGTGATTGAACCCAACCTTGTTCTGGATATATTTCGTGTTAAGGGCGTTCAGACTTCATTCATAGGTTCGTGGTCTCTTTTCAATTTAAACCAATGGGGGCGGTTCGGTAGCCGCAGGTGCAATGCAATACAGTTTTCGTTTGGCTGAACTTTTAGGTCACGTGCCAGACCCGAGAAAACGTCCGGGAACGATCAAGGCAATCGTCGAATACACGGGGCTCGATCGACATCAGGTCGCGGCGTTATTGAAAAACGAGGTCAAATACATCCCGCTCAAAGCACTTTCGCGGCTGTGCGATTACTTGATTGAGAACGGGCATGCTTCGGCCGACCAATTGCCAGGCGCACTGTTTAGTGTTGAGCCAGAGAATTTCTGGGAGTTGCTGGCACGTCGTAAGCGATTGGAAATGTGCGTCGGAGTTCGCCGCGACGTGGCCGAGAACTCAGACGTGTCGTTCGTCGTGGCCGCCGACTCGGTATTGCTTGGTGAGTTATTGAACGGCGTTACGACATTGGGCGGTACAGCCAAGCTCAAGAAAGCTGACGACGAAGCGAGTGCTGGCAGTGCCGAAATTCCACAGCCGGACCATTTGAAACAATCGTTGGTCTGGAGCCCCGGGCAAGCTTCTACAGCTGAAGTCATCCAGCGGGCGAAGATGGTTTATGACGAGTTTTCCGAATCGAAGGGTGACAAGGCGTTCGTCGGCATTGGTAGCACCAAGAGCAATCCGACCGTCGAGATCATTCTGGCTAATGCATTCAATTGCGATCCGTTTGTTTCCGAGGACGCGGTTGAACAGCCAACGGATCGCTCGCTGCCCTTTTTCCTTCGTTACCGTGACAGCGATCCACATCCAGACTCCTGCGTAGGCGGTTTGAAGCTGAGCAAGTCATCCAATGAAACGTCACCGGGCATCTATTTTGAGCAGTCCGACGGTTCGTGGAAGCGATACACCGCTGACAAACCAAACGAAGAAGTTGGCTTTGTCTTTTTCATCCATCGCGAGTCGCAAGGCCGTTTGGAGATGGTACTGGGCGGATTCTCGGGGCGAGCAACTCGTTTGCTGGCACGAGCACTGGCAACTCGGGCTGAAGATTTTTGGCCGCCGGAATATTCGATGCAAGGCATCCAAATCGGCGCGTTCATTGTGCAGTTTGATGTTCCGACATCCAAAACAGAAACGGATATCCTGCGAGTCGATCTGGTTGCCACGACCAAGGTGACTCCGCTGCCCGTGGAAGCAATCGAGCGTCGTTTGTCGAAAAAAACAGGCCTTTGACGCGCGTTTTTCCTGATCAGCGTCAAATCGATCAAGCCGGACGCCTGCTGTTTCGTCCGGCTGCTGGCTCCCATTTCCTGCTCCGTTAGTGCGCGTCCGATTGGATGTTACGATCGCAACGTCTGAGACGTCGTTTCGTGGTACGTGCCACCGGTTCGAACGCAAGCACATTGGCTTGCGCCGGCTGCGCTACAGGCATTTCTTGAACAACTCCAACCCAGCCGATTCACAGTGTTGAAGGTTAATCGTTTGGCCGATACCCATTTGTATTGAAGCAAACTGCAACGGTGCAAATCTGGAATGGTTTCCGATCGCAGATGCAAACACGATTGGAAAACCTCAAAGGGGTCGCATGTCTCAAAACGACATTAACATCTTGGCGTTGGCTAAAGGCGAAGAACGTTACATCTTCTTGTACAACGAAAGTACAAGGAATGAGACGCTCAGGATGCTTGGTCGGTATGCATCAAACTCCGAACTCAGCTTCTCCTGGTATGACGCTGCTGTCATGAGCCAGAAAGTACGCAAATCAATGTCTGCTGAAATGAGTTCAGAAATTCTTGACGAAGCAGTCCCGGTTGCCCGCTTCGAAGCACCTGCCATCGAAGATCTGCTATCAGGCGAAGAGCCGATCGCTTAAATCGCTAATTCGTGAAAGCAAAGCAAGACAACGGGCTCAGACCGCCGGCCAGCGACGTAGATACTAGCATTCAGGCAAAGTACCGTCGCTGATTGTTGCCCAGCAGCACAGCACTCTCGCCATCAGACAGTTGAATGGTCACATCTGCGCACCCTATGCGTTCCGCGATCACGCGGTTTCTGCGATATCTGAAGATAGAACGGAATTGCTCCGACTTAACGATCAAGTCGTATGGCGAGGATCTCGAAATTCTCGTGGAGTATCTGGAGGACGTGAACAGTAGCTGCCCGTCGCCTCAATCAATCACCCCGCTCGACCTGCGTAAATTCGTAGCGGCGATGCACGAAGCGGAGTACGCGAAGGCATCGGTTTCACGTCGGTTGGCCTGCATGCGGAGTTTTTTCAAGTTCTGCCAACGCGAAGGCATCTGTGAAACGAACCCGGCCAAACCGCTCCGCAACCCTCGACGTGAACGCAAGCTGCCGCACTTCTTGAGCGGCCGGGAAATCGGGCAGCTGTTGACAGCACCTGCGGTCAGCGAGGAAGCGGGGCTGCGTGATCGAGCCATCCTGGAGACGCTGTATTCGGCTGGATTGCGAGTCAGCGAACTGGTCGGAATTGATATTCCCGATTTGGACCTCGAAGACGGCCTCGTACGTGTCCGCGGAAAGGGCAAACGGGAACGACTCGCACCACTTGGTTCCCACGCGGTCAAGGCGATTAAGCGTTGGATGAAAGTCCGCGTGCCGTCAAAAAAGCTGAAAGATCCGGCGCTGTTTTTGAATCGTTTCGGAAATCGGCTGACGACTCGCAGTATCGGCCGGATGCTCGAAAAGTATCTAAAGACCACTGGCCTGGATACTCGTACTTCGCCTCACACGTTGCGCCACAGTTTCGCAACGCACTTGCTCGATCGCGGCGCCGATATCCGCAGCGTGCAGGAGTTACTTGGGCACAAGAGCCTGATTACCACTCAGATCTACACGCACGTCAGCACTGCCAAGCTGAAGCAGGTTTACGAACGAGCACATCCGCGAGCTCGCAAACAGCAGACCGCCTGATCGTCGTTAGAGGTTGCACGTCTAAGCTCGCAAGTCGCGATCAAACTACTGTTTCAAACCACTGCCTGCGTCAGAATCCTGCTCTTCCGCGTTTTGCTCGTCCGTTGCCTCTCCGGATTTTTCATCCTCAGCCGGTTCTTTCTTGACAACCGGAGTCGGGATGTTCTTGCCTTCGATGGCGTCTGAAACCAATTTTTTCAGTTCGTTCTTGGGGTTCAGGAAAGCGAATTTAAAATCGCCATGAGTCATCATTATTTTGCCTTTGGCATCGACAAGGAAAATTGCCGGGATCACTCTCACGCCAAATTCATCAATGACATTTTGGTTACTGTCTTTGACGTAGCCATGCCAGCCAAGAATCTGTTTTTCCTGAACATGCTCCAAGGCTTTCTTCCGGTCCGATCCAATGCAGACTGAGACTAAGTGCAGTTTGTGGCTGGTTTGCAAAGACTTGTATGTTTCCTGGATCGTTTTGGCGAATTCGAGACTGGGGGGGCTTTCCAAAGCCCAGAAACTGATGATCACCGGGCGGGCTCCTAGCATTTTATCGGTGATGCTCTTCTTGCCATCGAAAGTGGCAAACTTGAATTCGGGAACTGGTTCGCCACGTTTGATCAACCGCGTCCCGAGAACCGAAATCGGGTCCAGCAAGACTTCTTCTGCTTTTTCGCTGACAACGACCTGGCCAAAAATCTCGAACACATAGTTTTGCTCATCGATAACTTTTTCCATTCGCCCCCGAATCCCGTAGGTTCCAGCTGGGACATCGTAAATTACGAAATTCCCATTCTCTTCGGCGGTGATTTTGAAACTTTCAGCTTCCTCAAGTGTTTTCTTTCTGGCTGCGGCAAGTGCTTTTCCTTTTTCGCTGGCATCAAAGTCTTTGACCCATTTTTGACGCTGTTCTTCGGTCAGTTCCTTCCAGTTTTTTGGTAGTGGTTCGGAAGGCAATTCAACACGTTGGTCGAAGCTCGGTTTCAACTCGTCGAAATTGATCTTGAATTTCTTGTTCTCGTGCTGAACCAGTCGTCCTTTGACCGTCGCCAGGGTGGTCTCATCCTTCTTCTTGCCGGATCCGGCTTCTTCCTTATCCTGCGCCAGAATTTCCGAACCGACGAAAATGGAGGCCAGGAAAACCAGTAAGATGGTGCACGAAACTGAGCCGTTTGCTTTGAAAATCGACATGTTGAATTCTGTTGGGAGTGGCAATTAAAGTTGTCTGACACTAATAGTTAAGCTTTGTGGGCGGAAGTTTGCAATATTGACTGCCTAAACTCTGCCCAGCTTGCAGGCCTACTCAGGGCCTACCTCAGGCCCGACACAATTCAAACGTAGCCCGGATGTATGGGCAAACGCCGACCCGCAAAACCGGAATCAACTGCGAATCTCCCCAGAATCCCACGGAATCTGAATCGACCGTTGTCGTATCGTCTATCCGACTTTAGACTCTTGCGTTGCCTGAATAGTTGCTGTCGCTATTTCTACGTGACACACGAACCATTTGTTTTTGTGATAAATCTAAGGACGAATTGTGCCCGGAAAATGCATTGTCGGTTTGCAGTGGGGAGATGAAGCCAAGGGAAAATTGGTTGATTGGATGACCGAGGGAATGGACATGGTTGTTCGGTACCAAGGTGGTGCCAACGCCGGCCATACGGTTGTCGTCGGAGAAGAAGTCTACAAATTGCACCTGATCCCCAGTGGGATCTTGAACTCTGGCGTCTCGAATTTGGTCACCGCTGGCGTCGTGGTGCAACCCGAAACGATCCTTCACGAGATGGATGGCCTGCTCGAACGCGGGATCAAGCTGGAAAACCGATTGTGGCTTTCTCAGCGAGCTCACGTGGTGATGCCGTGGCATATCAAAGAAGACGAAATCTGGAATCGCGTGATTTCCGGTGACGACAACATCGGGACGACGCTCCGAGGTATCGGGCCCTGCTACCGCGATAAAGTCGGGCGCAGCTACGCGGTTCGTCTGGGAGACATGTTGGAGCCAAATTTCGCGGAGCGAGTAAAGCAGATCGTCGAAGTCAAATCGCGCATCCTGGCTGCGATCGCTGGTGACGAAAACGTGGAACTGAACGCTGCAGAAATTGCCGACGAGTTCCTTGGTTACGCGGAACGACTAAAACCGTACATCACGGATACCACCCGGATGTTGTTGGATGCCGTTGAGTCCGACAAGCAATTGCTGTTCGAGGGCGCGCAGGGATCGTTGTTGGATATTGATCATGGAACGTTTCCGTTTGTGACCAGTAGTAACAGCTCAGGTGTCGGGATTTCGTCTGGCTCAGGCGTGCCCGGGAAATGGCTCAAGAAAACGATCGGCGTTTCCAAGTCGTATTGCACGCGCGTCGGCGGCGGCCCGTTTCCGACCGAGCTGAACGATGATACGGGGCAGCACATCCGAGACATGGGCAACGAATACGGAACGACGACAGGTCGGCCGCGTCGTTGTGGTTGGTTTGACGCGGTGGCGACACGCTACACTTGTCGACTGAGCGGAATTGATTCTGTCGCGTTGACGATGTTGGACGTGCTCAGCGAGCTGGACGAAATTCAGGTTTGTGTCGCCTATGAATTGGATGGCGAAAAAATCGACTACTTCCCCGGAAACATTGACCAGCTAAAACGGGTAAAGCCTGTCTACGAGTCGCTGCCAGGTTGGAAGCAGGATATTACTGGCTGCCGCACGACTGAGGACTTGCCGTCGCTGGCAATTGCGTACGCCGGTCGGCTCCAGGAATTGCTGAAGACGCGAATTGAGTTCATTTCGGTTGGTCCGGATCGAGCGCAGACGATCGTTGTGGAAAACGAACAAGCGTTGATGCCGTCCCGAACTAGTTGATTTGCTGACTGGTTAGCTGGTCAAATGGCAGCTTGCTGATCGAACATACTGGAACTCGCAATGAGCCTGTCCGAAAAAAGTGCAACCGACGCCTTACCCGATCCGCTTGCGGATTTCCCCGAAGAGCGACGGCCGCGTCACATCGCCATCATCATGGATGGGAACGGGCGTTGGGCAGTCAATCAGAATCAGCCACGGATTGTCGGCCATCAAAATGGAGCCAAGACCGTTCGGACGATTACCGAAGAATGCGCGCGCCTGAATTTTGAACAACTCACGCTGTATTGCCTTTCCAGTGAGAACTGGAAACGGCCGCAGGACGAACTTGACTTCCTATTGCATCTGTTGCAGCAATACATGATCGAAGAGCGTGAGACGTTGTTGGACAATAACATTCGATTGCAGGTCATCGGACGTCGCGAGCGAATCCCCGCCCATGTTCAGGCGGAGATGGATAAGACGATCGAGATGACCCAGGATTCAGACGGGCTGTGCCTGTGCTTGGCGATTAACTACGGCGCCCGCGGTGAGATTGTCGACGCGATTCGCAAAATTTCCGGCGAAGTCGCTGACGGATCGCTCGCGATCGAGCAGATTGACGAAGCACTTGTGTCGGATCGTTTGTATACTGCCGGGATGACTGATCCTGATATGTTGATTCGAACCGCTGGCGAGATGCGAATCAGTAACTACCTGTTGTGGCAGATCAGTTACGCGGAACTTTGGGTCACACAGAAATGCTGGCCTGAATTTGGGATCGACGACTTGCATACCGCCATCACCGATTTTGCGGCTCGGGATCGACGATATGGCGGATTGATAAATCTTGGGAGCGAAGATTAGTGTTGAGAAGGCGTCTGGCGTCTGCTGTCGTGATCATCGCTGCCGTCATCGCTTTGATGGTCGTCGATTTCCAGCTCGGAATCGATTCTGGATTCGGGCGACCTGGAATCGTACTCTCGGTGGTTGCGATTTTGGTTGCGGTGATGAGTTGCCACGAGTTGGTGCATCTGGCGCAACAGCACTTCCCGAAACTCAGTTTGCGGAACCACCTGGCGATCAGTGTCGTCACGATTTCAATTTGTTCCGCGCCGGTGCTATGGAAAGATTACCCAGTTGACTGTTCGATTGGTCTGTTTGGCTGGAGTATGATTGCGTTGACGTTTGCGGTAGGGATGACCTGGTTGCTGGAAGTCATCAGTTACTCAGGCGACGGCAAAGGTTCGTCGCGGGCAGCGTGCGCGGTGTTGATTCATACTCAGCTGATTTTGTTGTTTGGATTTTTCATTGCCCATCGCTTGATGTTCGGCAGCAATGCGATCGGCATCATCGCGTTGGTGAATCTGATCGCGACGGTAAAGATGTCGGATGCTGCCGCGTATTTTTTTGGGCGAGCGTTTGGGAAAACCAAGTTGGCTCCGACGTTGAGTCCTGGGAAAACAGTCGAAGGATTACTGGGAAGTGTCGTCGGTGCAATTGTCGGATGCGCGATCGTGCTGTATGTCGTGGCACGGCTGTTGCTCGGATACCAAATGCACTTTCCGATCTGGTGGGTCGTTGTTTATGCGATCGTGGTTACGATCGCTGGCGTGGTGGGTGATCTTTCCGAATCGATGATGAAGCGGGATGCCCAAATCAAAGATTCGAGCTCATGGCTACCCGGTTTGGGTGGTGTATTGGATATTACCGACTCGCTTGTCTTAGCCGCCCCGATTTCCTACTTTCTCTGGATCCTCTTGAAGTAACGAAAAATCGGATTGTCTACTGATATTTCGTTGTCAAAAACATGGCGTTCTATCATGTATTCTCGCCAAAATCGAATGAAACCGATTCCCACCCGCAGTCCATCTGGACTCAGAATCGGTATAATTGGAACATGAAGTCGGCGAACTAAATGGCTGCCTTACCTGTCAGCTATATTTAACCGTAATTCAAGATTCGTGATTCTGGTGCAGTGTACAAAGCCATTGCCATTTAATGACCGAAGCGACAATTTCTTCTGTAGAGCCACATTTGGTTCTCCCGCTCTTTGGCGCCAAAGATCAACATCTGCGCCGGCTCCGCGACAAGTTTGATGTCGACATCACCCATCGCAGCGGTCAAATTCGAATTGCTGGTGAGCACGAAGATGTCGTTCAGGCCGCAGAAGCGATTGAGCTGCTGACAGAAATTGTCCGTCGTCAGGGTAATTTGAGTCCTGATTCATTCGATCAGGCGATCGCACGAGTGACCGGCGAGGCCGCGCCTCCCCGAGCCCAGCAATCGATCGACATTCTCCAGGTGGGACGCGAAGTCCGTCCGAAGACTCAAGGGCAAGCGAACTACGTCAAAACAATTCGCGACAACGACATTGTGTTTGCCGTTGGCCCGGCTGGAACAGGTAAAACGTATCTCGCAGTCGCGATGGCAGTAGAAGCTCTCAAGCATCAGGAGATTCGCAAGATCGTGCTCGTGCGGCCCGCAGTCGAAGCCGGTGAGAGTCTTGGTTTTCTGCCGGGCGATTTACATGCGAAGATCAATCCTTACCTTCGTCCCTTGTTGGATGCCACCAACGAGATGATCGGCTTCGATCAAATGCAGAGTTTGATGGAATGTGACGTCATTGAAGTTGTACCGTTGGCATATATGCGAGGTCGGACGTTAAACGATGCGTTTATCATTTTGGATGAAGCCCAGAACACCACGATCTCGCAGATGAAAATGTTCTTGACGCGTATGGGCAACGATTCCAAGATCGTCGTTTCCGGTGACTCGACGCAAACTGACTTGCCGTCCAATCAGACCAGTGGTCTGAAAGACGCGATGCAACGATTGAAGGAAATAGAGGGAGTTGGATTTGTTCAATTAACGCAAAGCGATATTGTGCGGCACAAGCTCGTACAAAAAATCGTCGAAGCATACGAAACCAATTGACGGAAATAAAAGGAGCAGCGTAAGACAATACGTTTAATCGTCTTACCTCTTGCAATGGCAGAACAATACAATCGCGGTCGCTGGATGACGCCTGCTCCGAACGGAGCATGGAAACTTGTCCAGGATAGTCTGCGCCGTTCGGACGTTTGGGCAAGGATCGGGATGTTCCTGGCATTCACGAGCGTTCTGTATGTGCTCATGATGGCTTGGAATCCTGCGTTCCCTTATCGAACGCGGGTCGCACCGCTTCGCAACCTGCACGCGCGAACATCTTTCGAAGCTATCGACCGAGACGCAACCGCGGCGGCGAGAGCTCAGGCTCGCGAGAAGTTCCCTTGTTACTACGTTAACCTTGCCCGGCCGTTGGATAAGATTAGCCAGGGATTGATCGACGATCTGTTTGAAGTGAAACAGAAATCGTACGCCGAACAATCGACAGATAATCTGTGGCCTCGATTTCTGGCTGTCGATCCTGCGTCCAACTTGCCAGACCCGGCGGAAGACTCGCAAAAGATATACGAAGAATTTAAAAATGCGTTGATCAAGGACGAGAAACTGTCCGCAATTTCAAGCGCGGTGGAAATTGCAATTTCCGAAATGCGAAAGTACGGGTTGTTGAAGACGCTCGAACATGAGCTTGAAGATGGCGACACGGAAACAATCCAGGTCTATGTGAATTCCATTGAAGATGCGGTGCTGTTGAATGTAACGCAAGTTCGGATGGCTGAATCGCTGGACAGGCTGCGTGATAAACTGATCGAAGAACTTTCCCGGAACGAAGATACTATCGATTCACCGGAAGTTGTTGCCGATCGAATTTTCAATTGGTTGAAACCGCGATTGCCGATCACGCTGACATGGGATGCCGACAGTTCCGCCAGCGGACGGCGACGAGTCGCCAGCGAGGTTGAGGATAAATACAAACAGTACATGCCGGGCGAGCCGCTGGAAAAGCTGACTTATCAAGGGGCCGATGAACCAATCATTCGCGCGATGGAGCCTCTGGACGAGAAAGACATCGAGTTACTGCGTGCCGAGCATAAGGCATTCGTTGCCGACCAGACGGTGCCACAACAGCTAGTCCGGACCGTTTCGTTCTTTGGGTTGTTCTCCGCCGTGGCGGCGCTGATTTGCGGCTATTTGTACTATCGCGATATCCGGTTACTGAAGGACTTCCGTCACTTCACCATTTTGTCCGGGCTGTTTGCGTTGACGTTGGCCGTGGCCTGGATCGTCTGTCTGGATGTCAGTTCGCGAGTGGAGATCATTCCGATGGTGCTGTTCGCCACGATCGTTGCCATCGCTTACCGAATTGAGTTGTCCATTTTCCTCAGTGCAATGCTTGCGCTGATATTCTCAGTTGCTCACGGCTATGGTTTGGGCGAGTTCGTGATCCTGTCGACGGCGACTTCGACCGCGGCGTTGTTGTGCAGTCGAATCCGCAGTCGTACCAAGTTGGTGTACGTTGGCCTGGTCGTTGCGATTGCTGTGTTCCCGATGGTTATCGGTGTGCAGTATCTGCTTGGTCAACCGTTTTCCAAAGGTCTGATGGTTGACGCGAGTTGGTTTGCAGCCAACGCGGCATTCGCAGGTTTGGTGATCACTGCCCTGCTCCCTTTCCTGGAACGCTGGTTCGGAATTCAAACCGATATCAACCTGTTAGAGCTCAGCGATGCGAACCATCCGCTATTGAAAGAATTGGTCCAGCGCGCGCCGGGTACTTACAATCACAGTATCAACGTTGCGTCGATTTCCGAAGCTGCCGCTGAAGCGATCGGCGGTAATGGTTTGTTGTGTCGAGTTGGTGCGTATTTTCATGACGTTGGAAAGCTTCGCAAGCCCGAGTACTTTATCGAGAACCAGGGCGGCGGCGAAAACAAGCATGATGATCTGAACCCAGCGATGAGTACGCTGGTGATTATTGCTCACGTCAAGGAAGGGGCCGAAATGGCTCGCCAGCATAACTTGCCGCAGCGCATTATCGATCTGATCGAACAACATCACGGGACGACGCTTGTCAGTTACTTTTACAATCGTGCGGCCAAGCAAAGTGAAGCCAGCGACGAAGCGACTGAGGTTAGCGAAATTGATTATCGTTACCCTGGTCCGAAGCCGCAATCGCGAGAAGCCGCGGTGATGATGCTGGCCGACGCCGTCGAAAGTGCCAGTCGTGCGTTACGGGAGCCAACGCCATCACGGATCGAAAATCTCGTTAACGATATTGCCAAGAGTAAGCTCGATGACGGACAGTTTGATGAGTGTGATATAACTTTGATGGAGTTGCACGTCATTCAGGAAAACCTTATTAAGTCGCTCAATGCGATGTATCATGCCCGAGTCAAATACCCAGACCAACAATCAGCCTGACCTTCCAGCTGAACCCGAACCTGAGCCGTCGGGACCTGCGGAAGAACTTGTCATCGACGTCGCCAATCGGCATGCGCTCGAGGTCTCGGAGTCGCAGGTCCAGTTGATCGTCAGGAAGATCTTCGAGGAATTTCGGTGGGAGCGTGGCGAAGTCAGTATCGCGATTGTCGATGACCCGACGATCCATGAACTCAATCGTGAGTATCTCCAACACGACTACGAAACGGACGTGTTGAGTTTTGTTTTCGAACAGCGGTCCGATGACCGATTCCTTTCTGGCGAGATCATTGTCAGCGCAGACACGGCGGCTCGAATGGCTGGCGAGCATGGAATTGGAACAATCGACGAACTGCTGCTGTACGTTGTTCATGGAGCGTTGCACCTGGCGGGGCTTGATGACAAGGACGAATCGTCTCGGAGCAAAATGCGGGCGGAAGAACGACGCTTCATGGAGATGTTTGAAATTGCCTATCGATGTCCGGACCAACCTGAATCTGGCACGGAGGCGAGCTAATGGATTCCCAGTTTGTCTGGTTCGTGGCCTTCGCTGGCTGGATGCTTACCATTCTGTCTGCGACTGCGCATCAAGTGATCCATGAAGTTTCCTGGCATGAACTCGAAGAGTATTGCCAGCAGAAGCGTGAAGATATTTTTGGTCGCATTTTTGATTTGCGAGAGCGTATCGCGCTCGGAACGCTGCTGCTGTTTATGGTCTCGGTCGGGATTGCCGTGACTGGGTCGTGTTATCTTTTCTTTGCCGACGCCAATTTGACGTTTGCGAAATTCTGGTCTTCGATGGCTCTGATTTGTTTTGGGCTGGTGTTCTGCGGCAGTTTGATCCCGTGGGCGGTTTCGCAGGTCTCTGCGCATCAGTTCCTGTTTCATACCTGGCGGTTCTGGTGGGTCGTGTCCGGCTTGGCTTGGCCTCTCGTAATCAGCGCTGAATATTTTGAAGACACCATTTCTCGCGCCAGTGGTATCAGCGAAGAAGAACAAGAAGAGATGGACGAAGAAGCCGCGGAAGACGAGATCATGTCGATGGTTGCTGAAGCCGAGCACGAAGGCCACATCGACGAAGATACTCGCGACATGATCGAAGGCGTGATGGAGTTGGATGACAATGATGTCTCGCAAATCATGACGCCTCGTTCTCGTGTCGATGCGTTGGAGCTCGAAACGGAATGGGACGAGATGCTGACGTACGTGGTGGAGTCTGGAAGAACGCGAATCCCTGTCTACGAAGAAACAATCGACAATGTCGTAGGTGTCTTGTACACGAAAGATTTGTTGCGAGAGTCGTTGCGATCAGAAAGTAAGCGTCGAACGCTCAAGAAACTGATCCGTGAACCGCTTGAGGTCCCGGAAAGTACTCTATTGGACGAAATGCTCCAACAATTTCTTGATATGCACGTTCATATGGCTATCGTAAAAGATGAGTACGGCGGAGTCGCCGGCGTAGTGACGATCGAAGATGTCCTGGAGGAAATCGTCGGTGAGATCGTAGACGAAGCTGATCCGGATGAAATGGACGATATCAAGAAGCTAAGTAACACGACGGCCGAAGTATCCGGGACCACGCATTTGAATCGTTTGAACGAAGCGATGGGACTGACGCTGCCCGAGGATCAGGAATTCGATACCGTCTCTGGATTGATCATGAAGGAGCTGAATGAGATTCCCCGTAGTGGTCGGGACTTGGTCGTCGACAACGTTTTGTTTCATGTCGAACAAGCTAATCGTCGTTGCGTCGAGCTTGTACGTATTGAGATTTTGCCGGAATCGAATGGGAATGGTGTAGGTGATCATGATTAAGCAACTATTGAATCAGATGAATAAAACTTGGGTGTTGTTTGTTCTTGTCGTTTTATTGGCGGGCTGCAGCGGCAAGCCAACCGGCGATACCGCGAACTCAAATTCGCAATCACAATCGCCATCCAATCGGGTTGTTGCCGTCTCGTACGCGTTGCAGTACCTGACCGAGCGAATCGCTGGCGACGACATCACTGTCGATTTTCCGGCTGCCGGTTCGCAAGACCCTGCGCATTGGACGCCGGATGTGGATGCGGTTTCCTCGATGCAAAAAGCTGACTTGATCGTGACCAACGGGCCTGGAGCTGTTTACGCAGAATGGCTTGAGCGCGTCACTTTGGATGAATCAAAAATATGCCGTTCCGTCTCTGACTTTGCAATCGAAGACTACATGCCTATCAATGATCATGAAGTTGTCCACTCGCATGGACCGGAAGGCGAGCACTCGCATCCCTACTTCGTGCCTTACACTTGGCTCGATCCAAGTCTGGCGATCCGGCAGTCGAAATCAATTGCTGCTGCTCTGCTGGAGATCTATCCTGGAAAGAAGGATGAGATTGAGAAAAACCTGAGTCAGTTAGTCCTCGACCTGGAAGAAATTGTGAACGATCTGGCGGAAATCGAACGAGAAGCGATTGCCATGATTTCGCTGAATCCTCAGATGAAGTTTCTGACACGAGCCGCTGGTATCGAAGACAAGCACTTGTTGGTGTTCGACAAGGATAGCGAATCCAGTGATGCGGAAATTCGCAAGCAACTTTCTGAGCTATCCGAAAACGGCGATTGCGAGCAGTTGTTATGTAACTTTTCGCCGACCGAAAATGTTCAGCAAATCGCAACCGACCTGGGCCTTGAGCTGCTCATCGTTGAACTATTGGAATTCGAGCCAGCCAAGGGTGATTTCCTGCAGGCTCTGAAAAATAACTATTCGAAACTCGCTAAATAATAAAGTCAGCGGTTTCGATTCTATATAGTTGCAGATTTGTAAAAAACGGTAGCTTCAACATCTGTTGTTTTCTAATACAATCTTGGCAGGTTGTTGTCTTGGATTCGTATCGCCCCGCGCGGTGCGACAACCGAAGCGCGGTGCGACAGCCGCAGCGCGGTGCGACAGCCGAACGACTCGTGCGGCTCA
>CAZXLW010000024.1:26678-58753 GCA_964641465.1 uncultured Pirellulaceae bacterium
AGCGCGGTGCGACAGCCGCAGCGCGGTGCGACAGCCGAACGACTCGTGCGGCTCACCTCGATTCAACGTGGTGGCATGCGTTGTGAAAGAAACATGATTGAAAGTCTTTGGTGAGCAAGCGATGAATTATCGAAAACATCTGTTAGCGACTTTGATTGTTGTTGTGTTGGCATCTCTGGTAAATCTCGAGATGGCAGTTGCCCAGAAAAAGGGTGCCCCTGTAATCGGGGATATTATTAAATACGAACGGTTTCGCGAAGTCAGGTACGGGTTGGTTGTTGATTTTTTTGGCTCGTCAGGATTGCGGGTCGAATACGTTGACGACGACAACGAACTTCAGCGCGGAGTTGTAGCCGGTGTACGTGCAGAATGGAAGTTCGTTGATCGGTACCGCAAGTCACGCGACGCGAAAATTAAGAAACGAATGTGGAGCTCTACGTCCGGGAAGTTCAAGATCAGCGGAAAAATGATCGGGGTGTCGGACGAGAAAGTGGAAATTGAAAAGGAGGACGGAGGCGTTCTCAAAGTCGATATCAAAAAGCTGAGTGAGAGGGATCGAAGCTACATCAAACAGAATCGACGGATGTTTGGTCAGGATGAAGGATCCGAGGCTGAGAACGATTACCCCGAAGAGGTACTGTTGCTGATCGAAAGGCGGAAGGAGTTGTTAGCGGTCGAAGAAAAGCAACAGTCAACGGCGCGAAAGGCATCTCAGGCTCGACCGATCAAGTTGAAGATTATGCCGTTTGAGACTGGCCCTTCGAGCCGGCCTAATGGTTGGGGCTCCAATCAGTTTGTTGCTGCACTGTCTGGCATTACGTTTCACACCAAGTTCAGTGGGTTGACTTGCTCGAGGGCGTCCGGTGATATCAGCGTGATTACCAGTGACCCGTTCAAAAAAGCTCCGACGACGCTGCATATCCTGGACGCCAGCAGTGGCGACGTGATAACGGAAGATTTGGAAAACGGAGAGCACGGTCCGGGGGAATCCAAGATTAAGAAAGGGTTTTCGCTGCGGGCTGGTCGCAATCGCAAGAAAGACGAGTTGCTGGCAATCTCTCCGTCGGGCAATCGCCTTGCTCTTTATCGAACCAGCGCATCCGGGAAGCTCCTGGAAATCTGGGGGCGGGAGGGTACGGCCCTGTCTCCGATCGCTTCGTTTCCGATCGAATCTTTCTTTTCGCCTCGGGCTATCTTGTTCAGTGATGCGGCCGGAGTTGTCATGAACTCAAGCGGGCAATTGGGTTTCTTTGATATTAGTAGTGACTCGCTTACACCCACACATGTCGTCGACGCAAAATCAACCGGCGTCCGATCCGCGCGAATTCGGCTGAGCGGCGATGGTAAAACGCTTCACTACTTCGACGGTAGTTCCTTTTACGGCATCGACGTTGAAACCAAACAATGTAACGGAGGACTGCGGGTTCTGGATTCTGCCCGCAGCAAGATCGGGGCGGCTGTCTGTGTTTCCCGAGATGGTAAGCAGCTGGCCGTGGCTACCAACGGATCGGATGAAGATAATTTGTCGATTTTCGATTTGGCTACGGGAAAGAAAACCAAATCATATACGGTCGGGAACGTGTCAAGTCCGACAGGATCCGATTCATTTCAATGGATTGGACCGAACCTGATCACGACTTACAGTGACTCAGTATACGACCTCAATTTGAACGTGGTTATCGGCAGCATGTCGAATTCGCGAGGAAGCAAGAATCTGATGGATTCTCAGACGATCGTGTACTGCGACAAGTCCTCCAGTGGTTCCAGCGGTTCAGTGTTTGGTTCGAGTGGCGGTAGCAATTCCTCAGGCCAATCGGCAGTTGGTGTTGCTCAGATGCCGATTGAGAACATCGAAGCCCACAGCCGAAGCCTTTCGGAGGCGGATATCGTAGTTATGAAAAGTGGCGACAAGGTTAAGTTGACGATGGATATTGGCGGCAACAAATCGATGGAGAATCGGATTCGAGAGAAAGTCGCAAAAGACCTCGCTGAGGGCGGGGTGACTCTGGACGACAACGGGCCGTTTTCTTTGCACCTGACTTATAAAGTCGGAGAATCCGTTAAGGAGAACTACAACATTATTGGTAGGGGCGTGAAGCAGCGAACGGTAACACGGCAATCCAAGTCCTTGAGCGCGGCTCTGAAATTTGAAGGAGATCAATATTGGGGGGCGAGTCGTTCGGTCGGCAGAGGGTCGCCGTTTGACGAAGAAGATTTGAACAACAAACTGAATGACGAACGACAATTCTCTGCTGCCAAACTGTTAGACCTGACGTACCCCAGCAAGCTTAGGAAATTGCGTCGGTCCAAGCTGGTCACATTTGATTGGGACTAGTGTACTTTTCTGTTGGCGTGTATGCCCAGTGAATAACCTACCGAGTAATCCATACCAAACCCCTCTGACAGCGGGCGAAGATTTATCCTGGCAGGATGGAAATCGATATCGGTTCATTCCGTTGCGGCGGCTGAGCCGGATGCTGGTAATTGCTTTATCGCTTGATATTAGCTTTAGTTTTGTGTTTTCGATGGTCGATGCAGTCGTGGAATTTGTTTTTCCGAACATCTATGACTCCGATTTGCTCAACCCTTTTGAAGAGCAAGTCTTGCTAATGGTGAACGTTCTCACTTTTGTGATGCTTGCCGTTGGCTTTGTCACCGTAGTACTCGCTTGTGTTTTTATTTATCGAGCCAATGCAAATTTGAGAAGTGCGGTAGTAACCGGGTTAACCTATTCGCCGGCTTGGTCGGTGGGATGGTGGTTCGTTCCTATCATGGATCTTTTTAAGCCATACCTGGTGGTCAAAGAGATCTACCGTTTGAGCCACGCTATTGGACGAGAAGGTGCTGATGCGAAACCGTATCTATTGCAACTTTGGTGGTTGTTTTGGATTTTGCGTTATGTTGTCGCTGTGGCAGCCACGTGGTTGTATTTGTCCTACTCCTTTGATCCAAGCGGCTATTTCTTGCTAAGCGCTGGAGAATCTTTGTTGTATCTGTTTGCTGGTGTTTGTTTCATCGTCATCGTCTCGCAGATTGCGGGTTGGCAGGAGCAACTGGAAGAGGCGAGAGATACGACAGGCGATGGTGCCGGATCGAGCGATGGTCAAACCCAACCCCAAACCCGAGCCGAAAAGCCAATCAGTTCGCCGATCACGTAGCGCAGGTGATGTCTACTTGAGAAGCCAGCGAGATCAGTTTGGATGTGGTCTCGGCTGATAGCGGGTTGGTGACTGGCACGTCGATGAATACCTGGCGGCTCATCTTGGATTTGTTGGCAAGGTAGAGCTTGTCGTAATAATCAAGCAGCAGATCGATTGCGTCAGGCATGCGATTGGATTCGATCGCTTCAACTGCGGCTTTTACATTCTGGCCGCCCATCCGTTTGGTGACTCGGCGAATCGAAGCGATCAGCTCATCCTGCGGCAAGTTTCCATATTCGTCGTCGATCATCGCTCGCCGGTGCGGTCGGTCGACTTCCATGAACAGCGCCGGGGCATTGCGGAGTTGCTCGAAAAAGTGATGTGGTAGTTGAGCGGATCCGATATGCCGACTTTCGTCTTCCACCCAGATTGGCTTACTCAAGTCAAGTTGATGCAATTCAGCGAATAGTTGGTTTTCAAAATGTTCGACCGTCGGCTGGGGGGCCAGGCCGATGTTCCCAAAGGCGGAGCCGCGATGATTGGCCAGTGCTTCCAAGTCGACGACTTGTTGGCCTTCCGCGGCGAGCAGTTGCAGCTGTTTCGTTTTGCCAGCTCCGGTCAGGCCACTAAGCACCACCAACGGCAATGGGAGTTTGAATGATTCGAGTACATGTCGGCGGAACGATTTGTAGCCGCCGTTCAACACGACAACATCCAAATCGACTTGCTCCAGTAGCCACGCGACTGACCGACTCCGCATACCTCCACGCCAGCAATGAACGTGGATGACTCCGCTGCGATTAAGTTCCAACACGGATTCGGAAATGCTCCGCATCCGCGGGCCCGTAAGTTCCAACGCTCTCAAGATCGCTTCCTGCCGACCAGCTTTCCGATAAAGCGTGCCAATTTCCGCTCGTTGGTCATCATCAAACAACGGTACATTCACCGCGCCGGGAATATGCCCTTGCGCGAACTCGATTGGCGAGCGGACGTCGATGATGACTTGAGACTCGATATCCGGCGGGTTCAGAAACTCGGAGATCGTATGGTTAGCAGGCAATGGAATGAAGTCTTGTGATCTTAGTTGGTGCTGGGGACTTCGAAACTGTTATTGAGGTCACTTCTTCGACGGGGCGCTCCGTCCGTAGACTCTTTCGACTCCGAACATATTGATTCGGAAGGCTTGGTCACTCACCCACACGAACCTTCGGAAGCAAAGCATATCCATCATGGTCGGATTTACAATCTTGGCCTCTTGTCGGACGCTTGCATAGTTATAAGCCCGGTCGCTGACGTCTTTGTTCATCAGTATGGGGATAGAAATAATCGCAATGATCACGAGCAGTCTAATAAACCAATACTTGACTCCTCTTTTTTGCTCAAACCCGTTCATGGTAGTTGCCCCAATTACTTACCAGTATTCCTTTAATAATAGCGATTTGATTTCCGAAAGCATCATTTATCGAAACTGGGATCGTTTCTCAGCCGATACTACCGTGGAAACGTGGCGTTTTTGGCAATATGCCGGGCGAACCATACGTTGGAATGGGTTGTCCTGCGAAAGTGACCGGTTCATGAAATCCCGGTAATTCTTGCCTGAATTGACCTTTAGTGGGCTCGAGCAGAGGATTCTTGAAGGAGTTTCACAAGTCTTGTTGGTGTATACAAATGGAAAATCATTTCGTTTCAGGTGAATGGAGCGGGTTTTATCTGGAATCGCATAGGCCGGAACGTGGCTGGATGCATCTTTATTTGGCCTTCGAAAACGGCCAGGTCCGTGGTGAAGGGACCGATTACGTGGGACCTTGGGTTGCTACGGGGACTTATGACGAAAAGTCTGGCGATTGCTCGTGGGTCAAAAAGTACGTTGGTAAGCACTCGGTGACCTATCACGGCCAATGCACCAGCAATGGGATCCAAGGCAATTGGAAGATCCTATCCACGGGTCCATTCCACATTTGGCCAACGTCTCATGGCCATTTCAATGAACTGTATCTGCGGGATGAGCTTGAAACTCCTGTCGATATGGGGCGTTCGATACTGCTCGAACCGGTTACAGACGAAGAATTTGTCTGATTCCTTTCGAATTGTAAAAATCCCCTTTAAATAGTTGTCTAATGCCCGTAAAATCCCCGATTCTAATTATGGAAATTAATTGGTGAATAGGCGATGACTGCCAACAAAATGAAGACGCATAAGGGAACCAAAAAACGGTTCCGTTTGACTGCGAATGGAAAGGTTAAGCACAGATCTGCTGGGACCAGCCACCGCAATGTTCGAGTAAGCGCTAAGCGGAAACGTAATCTGCGCGGTACGGACACGTTGGATGAGACCTTTGTAAAACAAATTGTCCGTTCCTTGGGCAAATACAGCAGCTAGATCAACTTCTTTGGATTGGAACCGGTCCAAGTACGTGGGTAAAAACGCTGTCGCGAGACAGGGCCTGACGAACTGAACGAAAGGTAAAAATGAGAACTTCTAAAGGTGCCGCTCGCACGCGTGCGAAAAAGCGGTTGTTTAAACGTGCCAAGGGATACCGCGGTGGGCGTGGTAATCTGACTCGCACAGTCAAAGAGACTTTGGTTCGTAGCGGCGTATTCGCCTATCGTGACCGTAAAGTTCGCAAGCGTTTGTTCCGCCGATTGTGGATCACTCGAATCAATGCGGCGTGCCGAGAGCGGGGGCTGCGATATAGCCAGCTGATCGACGGCCTGACGAAAGCCAACATCGAGCTGGACAGAAAATCGCTTTCGGAAATCGCGATCTGCGATCCAAAGGGGTTCGATGTGATTGTCGATGCCGCCAAGAAAGCAATAGCTGCTTAGCGATAACCCCAACAATGTTGCATTCACGGAGAGTTGAATCCAGAAGAGGATTGAACTTTCCGTTTTTTTATGTGTCAACGTTACAACAGACTTTCACTTCCAATTGAATTGCCATGTCGTCTACATCTGCAATGCCACTGAATGAATTCATCGAACAACTCGACGCGTTGGTGCAGGCGGCCAGCGGCTCGTTTGCCGATGCGACGGATGCCGATGCGCTGGAAGAGGTCCGAGTGGAATTTCTCGGGGCGAAGAAAGGGAAGCTGAAGTCGGTTCAGAAGTCTCTGGGTGCGATCGACAAAGCCGACAAACCCCAGGCCGGACAGAAACTGAATGAAGTCAAGCAGGCGATCCAGCAGGCATTCGACGATGCCAAAGACAGATTGATTGGCGGCGGCGGAGAACAAACGGCTGATCCGAAGTTCGATGCGACGTTGCCGGGAACCCGAATGGCGATCGGTCGTCTGCATCCGATTACGCAAACGATCAGTGAGCTGAAAGACATCATGGGACGGTTGGGGTTCACTCAAGCCGAAGGCCCTGAGATTGAAGATGAGTTTCATAACTTCAAGGCGTTGAATATTCCGGAGTCACACCCGGCGCGAGATCCACTCGATAATTTTTATCTTTCAGTCGCGCGGAAAAGCGTTACCGAGCTTGGTGACAATCCGTTGCTGATGCGGACTCAGACCAGTACCGTCCAGATTCGCGTGATGGAAAAAGAGCAGCCGCCGATTCGAATCATTTCGCTCGGCCGTGTGTATCGACCGGATACTGCCGACGCGACGCACTTCCCGATGTTTCATCAGATGGAAGGCTTGATGGTCGACAAGAAGGTCAACCTTGCCGATTTGAAGACCGTCTTGAAGCTGTTCGCAAGCAGTTACCTGGGCGACGCAGTCCCGGTCCGAATCCGTCCATCGTTCTTCCCGTTCACTGAGCCTAGTGTGGAAGCAGATTATTACTGGAACGGGAAGTGGGTTGAATTCGGCGGTGCCGGGATCGTAGATCCGAATGTGCTTTCCGCTGTTGGCTACGATCCGGACGAAGTCTCCGGGTTCGCGTTCGGTTTGGGGGTGGAACGGCTGTGCATGATTCGACACAAGATCACCGACATTCGTTACCTGTTCACTAACGACGTCCGGTTCCTGCGCCAGTTTTAGGCCAATTGGCTCTGCGACGTTATTTCGTTCGATAACAAATAGATAATAAGTTTGGGATGGTCCAATGATTGTTTCCTGGGAATGGTTGAGCCAGTACGTTGATCTAAAGATGACTCATGATGAGCTTGTCGATCGGCTTACGATGTCTGGCCTGAATCATGAAGGAACGGATGAAGTCGGCGGTGACAAGGCGATCGACCTGGAAGTAACCAGCAATCGCCCGGATTGTCTTGGCCATATCGGTGTCGCCCGGGAAGTTGCGGTGTTGTATGACCTGCCGCTTTCCACGCCGAACCCTGCTCCTGAATCCGTTTCGGATAAGATTGGTGACGCGTGCCAAGTTGAGATTGCCTGCCCGGATCTTTGTTACCGCTACACCGCTCGCCTGCTCCGTGGCGTCAAAGTCGGCCCGAGTCCAGATTGGTTAGTGAAACGGCTGGCGGCGATCGGTCAGGACTCTGTCAACAATGTCGTCGACGCGACGAACTACGTGATGTTTGAATGTGGGCAGCCGTTACACGCATTTGATTTCGCGAAAGTCGCCGGCGGGAAGATCATCGTTCGCGAACCGAAAAAAGACGAAGTCATCGAAGCGATTGATCATAAAACCTACGCGCTCAAGCCCGGTATGTGTGTGGTTGCCGACGCCGAAAATCCGGTGGCAATCGGTGGAGTCATGGGCGGTGCGGATTCCGAGATTTCTGACGCGACGACCGACGTTCTAGTCGAAGCTGCTTACTTCGATCAGCTATCGGTGCGGAACACTGCTCGTTCATTGACGCTACAAAGTCCGTCCTCGTTCCGATTCGAGCGAAATATTGACTCGGCCGGAATTGACTGGGCCAGTCGACGGTGCTGCGAAATCATCATGGAAACTGGCGGCGGAGAATTGTTGGACGGAATGATTGATGTGGGCCAGCCACCAGAATCCGCCAAGCCAGTGACACTGCGTTTGGAACAGCTGGAACGAATCCTCGGAATAAAAATCCCAGACGAATTCGTGCCGAAGACTTTGGAGGGCCTTGGGCTGACCGTTCAGTCGCAGGAAAACGGAGTGGTCACCAGCGTTCCGCCTAGCTGGCGGAAGGATCTAACCCGCGAAGTTGACTTGATCGAAGAGGTCGGGCGGATTTACGGATACGAGAACGTCCCCGACGATGCGGCCGTCCCCATGGCGGCTTCGTTCAAAACAACGACCGATCGCGTTGTTGATAAAGTTCGCGGCGTGATGACGTCGGCAGGATTCGACGAGGCGATGACCGCCAGTTTGGTTCCCGAAGCCTGGTCTTCGGCGTTCAGTCCCTGGACGGACTCCAAACCTCTGATCAGTAGCCAGCCGATGCTGGGCGTACTCGAAAAAGCTTCGCAGAACATCGGTGCCGTGGAATTCGTACGCCGATCACTTGTCCCCAGTCTGTTGGAAGCACGGCGGATCAACGAGTATCGTTCGAATGAACGCATTGAATTGTTCGAAACGGCGAAGGTTTATTTGCCGCCTGATGACAAACAGATTCCCAGTCAGCCGACTTTGCTCACGTTCACAACAGGGCACAATTTTTATTCAGCAAAAGGCATCGTAGAAACCATCGTTGACTATCTGGCCAACGGGGTGCAAGTTGAACTCGGACCGTACAATCATCCGCTGTTTGATATTTCGCAGACCGGAACGCTGACCGTGAATGGACAGCAAGTTGGATTTGTTGGAGCCATTTCCCCGGCTGCGCTAAAACAATTTGGCCTGCGGAATCCAACTTGCGTGGCTGAAATTGATCTCGACGTTTTGGAGAAAGTCGCGGTGCTGATTCCTGAGCATCAGAATCAGAGCTTGTTCCCGGCGATTTCGCGTGACTTCAATTTTGTTATGGACAATTCAGTTCGCTGGTCGCAAATTGAGCAAACGGTCCGAGACTCCGGAGGCGAATTGCTGGAGTCGATTCGTTATGTCGAGACATTCCGGAACGAAAAAAAGGATGGTCCTGACAAAAAGCGTGTTTTGCTGAACGTTACTTTGCGGTCTCCAAGTGAAACGCTGACCGGCGAGAAAGCCGAGTCAATTTCACAGAGCATTGTCGAAGGTTGCAAGAAACAACACGACGCAGCTTTGTTGGCTTAGCGTTGTTGGTTGTTGGCTGTTGGTGTTGGGTTAGTTAAAGCAACCAACGATCGACAGCAGGCAATAGTGATGAACTGTGTGATTTCTAGCTGCGAATAAACTCTGTCCATGTCATCATGGAATCATGTCAAACCGCCAGACCAAGATCGTTTACCTGACAGCCGGAGCGGGAGGCATGTTTTGCGGCAGTTGTATGCACGACAACGCCCTGGCAAAATCTCTGTCCGATGTTGGACTCGACGTGCAATTGGTGCCGACCTATACGCCGATCAGGACAGACGAAGCGGACGTCAGCGTTGACCAGGTGTTCTTCGGAGGTATCAACGTTTACCTGCAGCAGAAGATTCCGCTGATGCGTTGGCTGCCAACGTTTGTCGATCGGTTCCTGGATAACCCGGCTTTGATCCGACGAGTCACGTCACGGTCGATGGATATGGCTCCCAAAGAGCTGGGGCGGCTGGCAGTTTCGATGCTCAAAGGCACTGATGGTAACCAGCGGAAAGAGGTAAAACGATTATGTCGCTGGCTGAAAGAGCATGCCAAGCCTGACGCCGTTGTGTTTTCCAATGCCCTGATTGGTGGCTGCATCCCGGAGATCAAGCGTCAGTTAGGCGTGCCGATTCTGGTGACGCTGCAAGGTGACGACGTGTTTCTGGATAGCTTGCCTGATAACTATCGCCAACAATGTATTGATGCGATCAAGCGGCTGGTAGCGGATGTCGATGGTTTCGTTGTGCATTCCGAGTTCTTTCGAGACTATATGAGCGAATACTTTTCGATCCCGGTCTCGAAAGTTCATGTGACTCCGCTGGGAATTGACACGAGCGAATTTCCGGCAGTTGAACGACAGCCTGAATCTGATGGGCTGACCTTGGGCTATCTTGCCCGGATTGCACCTGAGAAAGGCCTGCATCAACTTGTCGACGCTTTTGTACAGCTCAAGCAGGCGGATACGATGGGCGGTAAGCTGAAGCTGAAAGTTGCCGGTTGGCTGGGGCCGCAAGACGAAGCGTATGCGAATGAGAACTTTGACAAGATCCGCGTAGCGGGATTCGAATCGGATTTCGAATACCTGGGTGCGATCGAGCGAGTTGAAAAGCTGCAGTTTCTGTCGTCGATCGACGTGATGTCTGTTCCCACGACGTTCCTGGAGCCAAAAGGCCTGTATGCATTAGAAGCGATGGCGTGTGGTGTTCCTGTAGTGCAACCCAATCACGGTTGCTTCCCGGAATTACTGGAGCTAACTGGCGGCGGCTTGCTTTTTGATGCAGCCAATCACGCGGATTACGTAAAAACGTTGTCCCGTTTGTTGAATGATTCTGAGCTAAGGGGTGAATTGGGCGGAGCGGGACGTGCGGCAGTTGTTCAAAACCGCAATGCTGAAGCGATGGGAATGGCAACCGCCGACGTGATTCGCAAGTTCGCTCGTTAAAACTTAGCTCGCGGTGGTTGCACTTCAAGCCTGGGTGCCTGGGGGCCATGCGCTCGCCAGGGTGCCATGCCCTCGCTTGCGTGGGCATGTTTGGGTTCCGTTCCCAAGTCCAGGGAGTGTTGCAACCCCACAAATACCGGCCTCGATGCGAATCATCGCTGCTGTCGTAAATGAACAGGAGGAAACGAAGTTAACAGAGGAACTTGAATCGTTCTCCGTTTTCGATGTGGCCCCGTTTATCGACCTCGTCTCCATCGGCGGCTTTTCACTCAAAGGCGATTTTAATGGCGATGGAGAAGTCAATCTGCTTGACGTCGCCTCGTTCGTTGACGCTCTCTCAGGTGGTTAGTCTTGAACTCAATTGGAAGCCAACATGCCCACGCAAGCGAGGGCATGGCACCCGGCAACTGCCGACGTGATTCGTGTGTTCGCTCGTTGCAAATTAGCTGTCTGGAGAATGACAAAACAAAGATGCCCGGAAAAGAATGGGTAATACGGCCTGTGTGCCATGTCCTCGCTGGGGTGCCATGCCCTCGCTTGCGTGGGCGTGTTTGGGTACCGTTCACCGGTAAGCCAGATACCGTTCCCAAGCCGCTGTCCGCTTAACCGCTATTTCCAAAGGCGATTTTGAAGGCGATGGAGAAGTGAATCTTCTTGACGTCGCCTCGTTCGTTGACGTTCTCTCAGGTGTTTAGTCTTGAACTCAATTGGAAGCCAACGGCCAGCGGGTCGCCGTCGACAATTTGACCGTCGACTCGGACGACATCGTCAATGACTTCGATGTTCGCTCTGTCCATCTGCTCCGACAACTCAATGGAGAGAGTTCCCGCGTCGAACGAACTGGTAACCGTAAGAAATTGACGCGGTTCCATGCGATCGTACGAAAATTCCACACGCTTGTTGCCGCGAACTGAGTCCACTCTTGATGGCTTCCGAAACACATTCGCCACCTCAATGGATAATACTATTGCTCCCAATATCGTAATCTGTAACGATTGGGTCGCAAAACAATCTGTCGGCCATCTGCCGTTATTTGATATTGGCAGTTGGCGGATTCAGTGATTTTTGTTCGTTTTCTTTGCCTTGCTCGTTGCTGGTGTCAAATGACATTGCACCGGCCAGTAAAACAGACAGAAGCACAAATGCGGCAAAATAATACCGCGGCCAACGGATCGCGTCTTTGCCTTCCGCTGTTTTTTGACCTGACCGTGAATCGACGCCCGCCGCCCAAAACGTAATCGCAGTTCCCAACGCGATCGCCACAATGTTTGCAAAGAACAACAGCAAGGCGAAAAACGACAGGTCAAGGCGAAGCGTTGACATTGCCAAACCGGACGTAGCAATTGGCGGTACCAGTGCAGCGGCAATCGCAACTCCCGGTAAAGCCGAAACCAGGTTCGGGCGACCAATGGCATACGCAGCGGCAATTCCACTCGCGAATGCGATGAACCAGTCAAGTAAATTTGGATGCCCGCGAGCCTGCAATTGATAGTTGTCAGTGTCGATCTCAGTCAGCGGTATCCCCAGCCAACAAGCGACTTGAATCAACACTCCCAGAATCAACGCGACCACGAACGCGACGGCAAAACCATACAGGACTGACCGTAAGGAATTCTTGACTAATCGCTCATTTCCTTGAACGAGCGAAAAACCAATCCCAACCAACGGAGTCATCAAAGGAGCAACCAACATCGCTCCGATGACCACGGCTCCGGAATCCTGCACGAGCCCCAGGGCAGCGATCAGCGTTGACAACACTATCAAAGCGATGAAATCGAAATCGAAATCGGAGCTCGACTTCATTCCATCTACCAGCTTCACTCGCTGCTCGCGTTTCATCTGAGGGACGTGAGAGCGAACCCACAGTCGAACCTCGTTGAGCAAGCGACCGGAAAGTGGCACACCGTCCCGGATCGTTGCGACTGGAATGCCTGACGTTGTGTCGCCAGAATCCCACGGTCGCAAAAGGTCTTTGATCTTCTTGACGTTACGTGTGCCAACCAAAACCAGGTCCGGTTGGTTCTTCACGCAATGCGATTTGATCGCGGATCGCAAGCTCTCCTGCAACGCTATCTTCTTAGGCATTTCGGCCAAATTGGCGCGGACGTTTTTGTCCAATCGTTCCAGCTGGTACCTCGCAACATGCATCGCGTAAGAATCGTCGTCTGGGCGAACGTACAATAACGACGTTTCACCTTCGAATTTATCCGTCAACTGCTGGGCACGCTGTAACGCAATGTCGGTGTCTGGTTCACCTTCAGTCGCAACCACGATCGAAAGCGGACGATCGTCTTCCGGGAACGCTCCTCGAATAACCATCGTTTCACATGGAGCTTCGACGAGCAGGCGATAGATCCATTTATCCTGTTCTTCCGGAGACTTCGTCGGCTCGTGAGCTGGAATCAGCAACAACCGCAAATCAAGATTCAGCATGGAGTCTGCAAACGCGCTTTCCGGATCCTTGCCGGCAATTTCCCGGATCCTGATTGGCAACGGAGCTGGCGGTTCTGTCGATTCGCCTTCTGTTTCCGTTACCGGTAGCCGCTTGCGCGGGTCGACTGCTGCCACCAGATCGAGGACAATTTTCAACAGCTTGTTGTCACCTGCGTCGTCGGCTGATTTGATGTCTTTCCACGCATCTTCCCCTTTTGATTTGCGGGGAATCACAATCAACAATTCTGTTTCTGCCGCGTAAGCAAAATGAGCGCCCCACAAGACCAGGGACTTGGCGTCGAGAGTGTCGGTTACGAAAACGGCGATCGACATAGGCGAGTAACTATCGGGTCCTTGGTGTAGCCAGCATGTAAATGAAAATATAAATCATGCATTACTCGTCGAACAGCCACCGAACACGTTGTATTAACGATTGAGCCCGAGCATGAAGCTGATTCCCTGAATTCCAAAATCGCCATTGGGGTCGATCGCGGTCCCGCCATTAAGCCACGTTTGATTAACGAACCCAACGCGAGCGGTCGTATTCCGTTTTTCGCCACGGATCTGTTTGAATTGAACCCCAACAAAAATGTCAAAGACCGCAATGAACTCGTCGGCGCCCAGTGTGCTGAACGTTCCAGTCTGCGAATTTTCGATGGTCTGTTCGCGATCACCAAACAACAACGAACCCGTCGCACTGGAAACCAGTTGCCCAGGCGTGTGACCGATGCGGCGGATATAGTCCAAGCCAAATCGCGGACCGAACCCGCTGAAATGGCTGGTATGGTTCAATGTTTGTGTCGCAACCGCCGCAGAATCGAGCAGGCTTGAGTTTAGCTCCTGGTCGACGGTGACGACTTGAATTCCAAATCGACCGTTGACCCAGGCACGTTTCAGCTTGATCGCTTTGAACGCGTAGACGGCAGTCGAATGAATTTCGAGGCTGTGGACTGCGTTGATGGCCTCTCCCGGATCATCGGCTACCAGCGACGAGAAAGCGGAGCCCCCAGGATCAAAAACTCGCGTCTCACCGGTTAGCACTCCATCACTAATAAAATTGATCGCGTCTGAATTATTGTCGAACTGAAAGTACTCGCCAGCAAACCCGGGTCCAAACTCGGATTCGAATCCGGCCGAGACGCGAAACCCAGTCTGCAGATCGAAATTGAACGGTGTGCTAACTCCACCTGCGCCGCTCGTTGCTGCTACGGCGACGTTGTCTTGAAACGAAGGCTGCAGAAACATGTAATCTAATTCGGCGAAGAAAACCGACTCGGAAAGGATTTCACCGATGGATGGGTACTGTTCGTTTTCTTCGAACGAGAATTCTTCAGCGCTACTGCCGACAAACCCTCGGTTCGTAGGTGATGCGTTGCGATGGCCAAGCTTTGGGTTGAACTTCGGTGGGCAACAATTACCACAGCCATCGCACATGGCCATTTCCGCTGGAGGCATGCTCTGACCGTTTTTGCTGCTTCTACCACAGCGACAGCGACGCGATTGAGCTTGCTTGTTGGGAATTGTCATCGGCGCCGAATTGCCCAGCGGATAAACGCAATCACTGCCAGAATTCGATGGACTTGATTCGAAGTAAGAACCGCCGTTTGAGTTTCCTGCCCAGTTCCCATTGCCGACAACGTTTCGATTTGGACTGCCAATCGCGCTACCATAGGCCGTGCTGTTGAACTGCGGATCAAATGCGTCCAACAAGATGATCTCTTCATTTTGAAATTGTTCGTTGTAAAACTGGCTTGGAGGCGATTCGATTCCAAGGCTGTCCTGAGCTGTGGATTTTCGCTGTTCAACGATTGATTGTGGCTCGCGTGGCGGCGGTGGTCGTCGTGATTGCGAACCGTCCGAATCTGCCTGGGGTTTGGGCGGCGCGGAAGATGGCAATGGGCTGGATTGCGGATTTGGCGACGCGCCGCTGGATTCCAGAGGTTTGCTTTCGTAGAACTCGGGTGGCTCTCGCAGACGTGAGCTTTCGACCTGAGCGAATGGTGAATCGGCTTGCGGGCTATTGAGGCTTGGTTCCGTGGGCGTAGCGTCCTGAGTTTGTCCACCGAACGTCAGTTGCGGTTCGAAATTATCTTGTCCACCAAATTCCGATACGGGGGCGTCGAAGTCATCGGCGTTATTTAAACTGCCCCATGATCGGGGAGACATACCGCGATTGTCATCTGAGAAATGATCAATCGCCTGGTGGTACCCTGCATTTTGAACATACGATTGATGAGGCAGCGGCAACACCTTGATCGATCGTTCGATCGAATCAGCTTGCCCGCCCGATGAAAACAACGATGGTAGAACCACCGCGCATATCAATGCGCCGACAATGAGCCAGGTCGAGTTGCTGAGTTTTAGGTTTGGTCGATTCTTCACTTGGATTCGCCGCCGTCTTGATGGCCTTATAATGCGTACAACTGTGAGAATCGGCAAAATCGTTACGGTTTAACAATTGAAAAAATCAACGTATCGGCACAAATCATGGTGGTAACCGTTCGCTGATCGTCAAACTCATCCCAGTTTGACGTTTGTTGGGTCGATATGCTTGCATGCAGTCAAAGCATAAAAATCGCGAACAGCAATTTACGGTTTGGCGAACTAGAGGATGTCCAGTCTCGCCCGGGCTTCGTCAGCCCACGGGCTCTTGGGAGCCAGCTGCAGGAAGCCGCGCCAATGGACGACCGCTTCTTCCGGGCGTCCAACTTCGTCCAGTTCCCGGGCCAGATGAAACATCACGTCTGGGTAATCCGGATGATGATCCAGTGCACCCTGGAACGCGGAAATCGCCAGCTCATGCTTGCCCATTTCTACAAGCAGACACCCCAGGCTGGCTCGAGCCTCGACAAAATGCTCATCGAGTTCAATCGCTGAATAATACCGTTCGCGGGCGGCGTTTAAGTCGCCGAATTGAAACAGGTTTTCGGCGAGGCGAAAACAAATGTCTGCGCTGGGCCCGAATGCCAACAACATGCTGCGGTAGACATCACAGGCCGACTCCAAATCGTCTTGATCTTCCAGTTCCGTAGCCAGTTGAATGAAGTCGTCTCGTGTATTGAGCTGGCTGATATCCCGGTCAACCATTGCCGGTTCAAAATTGAGAACCTCATCAGGCTCGATGGAATCTTCTTGATCCGGCGAACTAAAATCAAGACGTTTCTGACCGCCCGGTTCGATCAAGCCTCTGCCACCACGCAACAAGACGTGGCGGCCTTCGACGATCACGCTCAGCTGCGATAGCGGACGCTGCAAGTCAGGGAAAAGTCCGATCAGCTTTGATAGCTTGGACTCGATCGCGTCGGCCGAAGCACCTGACGAAATCAGTTCAGCAATCTTCTTGGCGGATGAGACTTCCTGAAAGTCAAAGTACGGCAACTTGTGAACTCGTCGCGTCGGCGTGATCAAGCCTCTGCGATGCCAGCGGCGGATCGTCGCAACCGGAACTTTCAGCAAGTCAGCCAACATCGCCGGGGTGTACAATCGGCGGGCATCTTCTTCCTCATCGACCATCCCAAGCTTTTGCCAGAACTCCGTCTCGGTCATGACTTCCAGCTTCCCGCTGGACTCCAACTCGGAAAGGCTGGCATCTTCGAACTGCAGATCTTCAACCGCAAGAACTTCTTCTCCGAGCACGATGAGATTCACGGATGCGTCGAGTACATCGGCAACCGTTCCGCCGTGGCTCCGCACGAGCTGTTTCAGCTCTCGGCGGTTCATCCCCCCAAGTTTACCAACGAAGCCGATTCGGCGATTGGTAACTACAGAGTGGTCGTGGCCACTTTCGAATTGGGACTGGTCCGCTGTCATGCCCAGATTATTGCAATTGGAACCAGGATCCGAAAGAACTAACCAGACTTTGTGTTGGCCAAGCGGGATAATATTGAGTCAGCATTTGCGACAGGTAAGATTACCCGATTGTATCAACAACTACGGCGATATATCGACTGGATTCTCGCTGCCTGCGACTCGGGAACGGCTCGCGACAAGTTGTGGAAACCATGTCGCCAAATCGTTGCGATCAGTTACGGCTAATTCGTTTAATTAAGGTCTGTCAAACCAGAGTCACCGGAACTCGAATTGGGTCTTCGATCAATGTCCGCGGCGTCGCTGCTTTCGATTCGCAACTCAACCACATCCGGTTCATCTATCAAAATAGGCTGCTGGTCAGCTTCTTCTGGCTGATCAGCTTCCTGCTTAGTAGAGCTACCTTCAGCGATCGGACGCTTCTTGACCTCGATGGTTTCGGAGATTGGCTTCCCGTTGGTTCCAGACTCAGGGACCAGGACTGAGTTAGGCTTCGGCGTTTGCTGATCGAAATTGCCCAGATACTTACGAGCTTCGTCGTCATCCAGTTTACGAACGATGATTGGCTCACCGATAACCGTGGAACGCTCAGAAGTGTCGATAATCGGCTTGAGTCGCGATTCGACAATCGGTGCGGTGCGGATTCTATCTGTAAAATTGTCCGCAAGACGATAGGTGGTCGAGCGGGATTCTCTGGTCAAAATTTCCGGTGCCGCGACAACGTTTCCAAACGCATCCACCGGCACACGCATCCAGGTCGTTTCCGGTACCAGCTGTTCGATAGAATAGTCAACTCTCCGAGTCACTGTCGTTGGGACCTGCACTTCTTTGGTCTCCGCCACCCATTTGCAGATTTCTACATCGTAGGGTTCAATCTTTTCAACCCGCTGATAGGTCGTTTCGGTCGTCGGAACCCGCCGCTCGTAGACTTCCTCTCGATATTTGACTTCGCGAATCGGAATACGTTCTGTCTTGATCTTCGTCACTGGTTTTTTAACCGTAACAGGAGTTCTGACGGTTTGGATCTTGCGTGACGTTGTCTGAACCTGAACCGGTACTTTGCGAGTTTCAACTTGATCGATGTAACGCGTAACCTGGACTGGCTTGCGGACTTCAACTGTTTCCGGCGCGTAGGCGGTTCGAGTGACTTGTTGCTGCAACAGCGCGGGTTCGATTGTTGTTTGCAGTGCCAACGCCTGATCAGGCACCCAATGCAGCCCGCGCCGTTTGTAGTCAGTCCATCCGGATGCCGGGTCAACGTAGTATCCAGGTTGCAACCAGCGTAAGCGATTTCGGCCTGTGGTCAGAACGAGATCGTCACTTACGGTAGCTCCGGCAACCAATTGAGTTTCCGAGATTTCGACAGGTCGCAATGTCGTCACGTTTTCAGTCTGCATCATGGTGGTTGATACAGGTTTGCGAACGAGATATTTCTCTTCCCGCATCTGCGTTTCGACGATGGGTCGTTCGATCAAGTACCGTTCTTCTTTGTACTCGGTGACCGTCTCATACGAAGTTTCTTCAACCTGTTTCTCACGATAGCTGGTCTCAACAATCGGACGGCGAACCAGGTATCGCTCCACCCGTTCGCTGGTCTTGATGATCGGCTTCAAAACCGTCGACGTGCGTTGCCGCGTTTCACGAGTCCAAACTGGTTTGTAGGTGGTAATCCGCTTGGTTTCCATCACGGTATCGTTGACCAAGCCACTTAGAGTAGTTGGTTGTTTCTTGTAGGATGTATGCGGGACCAACTTGTATGTGACACAAGTATCCTGAGCATGTACCGAGCTGATTGAAATGCAAAAAACGCAAACGAGCGTTATTGCTACTGCGAATCGAATATCCATTACTTCCAAACTTGTTCGAGTTGGCATCGAAAAAGGACCTTCCTTCATGATAATAGGGGAGGTTTCGACGAGCATCGAATTACCCACAAACCACACCAAGTTTTAGGGTTTTCAGCCGGAAATGCAAATGATTTACTGGCTTCATTGCCTGGCTATAGGGCCAGAATCGTGGGGTTCTTGCTATTGTCGCTTACTCTTGTTCGCGCTTTCCCCCAACCCGTATAGTTTCGCCAAAATGGCTGCGCCCCCAAACCTGGTTTGACTGGACATTCCGTCTGTTTAAACGCCACTTGAATAAACGCCACTAAAACGTCAATGAAAATACTTGAGCTAACTCTCGATGATCCAATCGCCAACATCGCACTCGACGAGGCGTTGTTGGAAGAGGCTGAGCTTGGTCAGCTGGGTGATGAGATCTTGAGAATCTGGGAACCGAAATCGCCAATTGTTGTGTTGGGCCGAAGTTCCGAAGCCAAGCGAGAAGCGAATCTGGAAGTCTGTGAATCCAGGAACATTCCAGTCATTCGCCGGTGTAGCGGAGGCGCTGCCATCCTGACCGCACCGGGTTGCCTGATGTATGCGGTTGTACTGAGCTACGACAAGCGGCCCGAATTGCGGATGCTCGACGCTGCCCACAAATTCGTAGCTGACAATCTTCAATCAGCGTTGCTGTCCTGCCGTGTCCCGACGAACTACATTGGGACTTGTGATTTGGCGATCGGTGATAAGAAAGTTTCCGGGAATTCGATGCGATGTAAGCGTGATTGGATGCTCTACCATGGGACATTGATTTGCGAAAATATGGACTTGGATTTAATCGCATCCTGTTTGGGGATGCCTAAACGCCAGCCAGACTATCGGAGTGGTCGAGGGCATCGGGAGTTCCTGACTCAGATTCCTACCACCACGGCGCAGCTGGCGCGGGAAGTGCGATCTGTTTGGGGGCCAGTCGAAGCATTGACGGATTGGCCGATTGATAAAACTTCGGAACTAGTCGAACAGAAATACTCTCGAATCGACTGGAACCATCGCGTCTAACGTAGATCAGCCGCCGTTTGGCCTTGGTCGCCGTTTGGCCTCGGTTAATAGTTTTGCGTCCGCGGAGCAAAGCACATTTATTCGTGGCAAATACAAACTCGCGCGATGAATCCTTAATTGCGCACTTCAAAATGCATGCACTTTCTCTGGGAGCATGGGAGGAGTTCGTAGTCTGGGAAAGCTGCTCTTGCTTAATCTCTGTCCGATTCGGTTTCTGGACTGCTTTGATAGCATGCTCTTTACGATTAATTCCCGGATTCGGCAAATTCGATTAACTCTTCCTAACCCGCAAAGTCGAACAAAGAACAGAAGGAGTCATCTAAATTCAGTTTGGAATTGGAATCCATGTTTTCTCAACGACCGCAAGTCGCAATTGCCGCATTTCTAGTCCTTTCGTTCGCCGTTCACACGGCTATCGGACAGCAGCCACAATCACCTAGCCAGCGATTCAATCCGGAACGCAGCGTCCCGCCATCGGTGCATATACCGTCGGCGGATGCCCAGCCAATTAATACTGCTCGGATCACGGGACCAAGTTTTAATTTTTCGGATACACCGGCAACTGCTTTCCGCAGTTCGAATCCGAACCAGTTACGTGGCACAAACGGGGCACCCAATACACGGCAAGTTTCGTACGACGAAGAAGTCAACACGCAACAAACGGAAGTGCCTTCCGAGTTGCGTTCGTTCAACAACAGATCACAAGCGAATAATAACGGGGGCCGGTCAAATCCGGTTGCTCAGCCGATTCAAAACCTGCGTCCACCAGAACGCAACAGTATCAACGAAGTTGGACGCCGAATCGTCGTGAGCGAAGATGAGTTCAAGAGCCATAACCAAAACCTCGCCGAACGGCCAATTCCTCCGGCATCGTTGCAACAACAAACGATCCAGACAACGGCTTTCAATGCTCCTCAAGATCAGATTCAAAGAGTTTCGAACGCAGGCCTGCAATCGGCTTCCAACGAGATTTCAACGCTGCCTAGTTCCGTTCAATCAGCTGATTTCAATGCACCGGTGGCTCCACAATCACAAATTCGTCCGATCAAAAAAGTCTCGGCCGAATCAGAAATGGTTCCTGGTGCTTCACTGAGCATGCAGATCCCGGCGATTCGGGTTCAAGCATTCGGTCCGGAGTCAATCGGAATCAACAAGATTGCAACTTACAAGATCACCGTATCCAACGACGGTAATCAAGACGCGGAAGATATTCAGGTCGGTGTCGGCATTCCGGCAAACATCGAATTGCAGAACATCAATGTTTCAACTGGACACCATGAAACGTCAAACACTGACGAACAATCACAGTTGATCTGGAAGATTGATCGCGTCTCTGCCAAAACAACCCATACGATTGCAGTGAACGTGATTCCACGATCACCTGAACGATTCGATATGCAAGTCGAATGGATGTTTGTACCACGAACAGCCATGACTAGCGTTGAAGTGACTCAACCACAACTCGAAATGAAAATTGCCGGCCCGACGGAAGTACTGTTCGGCGAGAAGGCGACTTACGATGTGACTGTTTACAATCCGGGAACTGGAACCGCCGAGAAAGTCTCTGTCATGCTTCCAGAAGAACTCGGTGGAGAACGAGCTGAGATTGGTGATGTTCCTGCCGGTGGCGAGAAACAATTCAAAGTCGAATTGTTTGCCCGCACGGCTGGCGAACTGAGCTTGGCTGCAACCGCGGTTGGAGCGGATGAGATCGACGCATCTGCCAGCCACCAGATTCGAGTTCGCCGAGCGAAACTTGCTGTGGATATCGAAGGTCCAAAGATGAAGTACGCGGGAAGCGTTGGGCAGTACACTGTGACAGTTTCAAACGAAGGAGACGCTACAGCGTCTGGAGTCGCAGCCGTCCTCGCTATGCCAAATGGAGTTAAATACACCGGCGGCGTGAACAATGTCGAGAACAACCAAAGCGGGATCAAGTGGAACATCGGAACGATGACTTCAGGTGACCGCCGAACGTTCAAAGTCAATTGCCAACTGGACGCGTCTGGTAGCCTGATGTTCCAGGCAGGAGCACGAGGTACTGGTGACCTGGCTGCGACTGGCCAATGCCAAACGCAAGTCGACACGGTCGCTGACTTGATCCTCTCAGTGATGGATCCAAAAGGTCCGTTGCCAACGGCGGAAAACACGGAATACAAGATCGTTGTCAAGAACCGCGGAACGCGTAGTGCCAATGGCGTGAACATTGTGATGCAGTTCTCGGAAGGCATCGAGCCAATCAAGGCAGCGGGCTTCAAGAACAAGATCGCTACCGGCCAGGTTATCTTTTCTCCAATCGGTCGCATCGACCCAGGTCAAGAAGTGTTGCTGAACGTGACTGCTCAAGCTCAAAAAGCTGGTACGCATGTCTTCCGGGCACAGCTTACCTGTGAAGAAAGTGACTCTCGCGAGATCGCGGAAGGAACGACTAAGTTCTTCGGCGAAGAAGCTGTCGCGGACCAAGGCTTGACTCTGCCAGCCAATAATGCCGACTCAACGGCTGGGACTGGATTGAACGGCTTTAAGTAGTCAATCGTTGACAAGACTGTAAACACGAACCTACAGACTGCGGGAAAAAAACGGGTTGCAAAGTGCGGCCCGTTTTTTCTTGCGCTAGGGTGTCTTACGATAAGGTCTCTTTCGGAAAGGCGCCAAAAGCTAACGTGAATTAGTCGAGATTCAATTCGTCATGACTATTTCTTCGGTTTCGATCCCTTTTGGATCTTCATGTTCGAAGCATCCACGTCGATCCCGGAATCCTTAAGCTTCTCCATGATCAATTTCTTCAGCTCTTCTGGATCCGTAACCCCGTTGGCATCAAGCTGCATCATCTGGACGCCGGATTGTCCGGCCGTCGCATTCGCGTCGATCTGCTTGCCGTACGCATCGCGGCTGGCAAGGTCCTCCGGTTGCTCCAACGCCAGCAGCTTCTTCAATCTTTGCGACTGAATCGTCTGAATGATGGCCAGTTGACCAGTTCGCCAGGCGTCACCATCAGCCAGTTGTTCGAACTCGGAATACTCCCGTTCGACATTGGGATATGATGCGAAACCTCCGTCGGCTTCCTGTAAAGCGAGCCCGATGTACTTGAACGCGTTGTGGAATTGCATCCAGGACTCATTTCCGAGCTGCCGAGATACAATTGCTGCGCTCACTAAGCCCGGCATGCCGTAGGTAGGCGCGAAGTACATGTCGTTTGCCCGCGCCATTGCCGTTTTGAGATAATCGGTTAGCTGTACGTTTGAGCGATCGCAATTGAGTGACACCATGGTTGCGGCTGTGCCAGCGGCCAACGCTGCCTTGGTGCGGCGATCCAACGAACTGGGGATGCGGACCTTTCCCTGCTCGTGCAAGAACTTGCAGCCTTGTTCGACCATCGCGTTCTCGACGGGAACTCCTTTTCGTTCCAACGCTCCGATAGCAAACAGGATCTGATTGGTGGCGAATGTGCCCACTGCATCGACAACGATTTGCGATTCATTGTCAGTTTCTTCATCCTGTTTGCCTTCTGACTCGGACTGTTCCTGTTTGCCGGAACCTGCTTCGGCTTCAGGATCAGAATCGCCTTCGGCCGGTTCGATCGGAGTCGTGTGCCAGCCACCGGATTCATGTTGAGTCGCTGCGAACAACTGCAGGATGTCATCGAACTTCGAAAGCCAATCGGCGTCTGAAATCGTAACGTTTGATTCCGAAAGAAACATCGCCACATAAGCCGCAACCAGTGGATCAAGTTCCGAGATCGGGTTGTCCAATTGCTCGGAAATGAACTGCGTGCATTTGTCAGCATGCGGGGCGAAATCGGCGGAAACTGTTTCGTCTGCAGCTAGGAAAGCCAACCCGGCGATGGATGTGGCGACCAACCGCCCGGTGTCTTGATTCGAGTCCGCGGTAAACGAACCGTCTTCCGCTTGGATCTCGGACAGGTACTTCAGCGTCGCTGTTGATGCTGCAACCCCACGCGGAGTTGCCAATGGTAACCCTTCGTCAATCGATTCTTTATCGGTCGCGAGAGTCGCAGTTACGTACTCGCCCGATCGCAGGTACCCAATTTCAATCTCATTCTTGTCGCCGGAAATCTGGGTTTCGATTTTTTCGAACAAGTCGGGCAACGCGTCTTCTTTGATCGGCAGCCAATCTTCGGCAACGCGGACAACCACGTCACCTTGTTGGAGGCCCGCCGCGCCAAGTGGCATGTCTCCTTCGACTTCTGTGATAACGATTCCGCCAGGTGAAACCGATTTGTCGGCATCTTCCGGGTCGTCGAATCGGACCACGTCATTGAGAGGATGCGCCTTGCCTCCCAGCCAACCCAGATTGTGATGTTCAGTAATCGACTTATCGACGAAATTGGTTTTCTTCGCCGCGGGCGTCGACATCGGTTGATCGCAGCCAACCAGGAACAGGAATCCGAGCGACAGTGCGGCGACGCGGCCAATCAAAAGATTCCTATTCGTCATCGCCATTTTTCGTTTCGCCCAGACCATCGCTTTTCTCTTCCCGTTGCTTATTCTCGTTGAGTTTTATTACGCCGCGGCGTTCCATTTCGCGCAGGTACCGTTGCAAAGACTGGATTGCAAATCCGGTGCCCCATTTGTCGCCGTAATCCGCGGCTGCTGTATCCCACCAACTGCCGTTCTTTTCCTGCGTTCGCAACATCGTCCACGCCAGGCGATCCCATCGTTTTTGCGGAAGGTCTTCACCAAGCAGTACGGCAACTTCTGTGGCATAGTTGTAACCAAAAAAGAAAAAGTAACCTGAGATCGCGTGGACAGCCGAATGCGGTTGGATCAACTTGCGGCCTTGTTCCAGATAGTTCGCACCGGTTTCAAAGATATCCATCGCCCGATTTAGATCGCTCTTGTCATAAATTCCCATCTCAAACAGAGCCAGTGCAGACGAGATCGTTCGTGAGCCACTCCCCAGATTCGCGAGGATACCGGAAGCATTCTTTTCGTGATTCGAGCTGTACACAAAAGAACCATCCGGGGCACGCTGGCGTTTTACTGTTTCGACGGCATCGATCACCATGCCTTCGGGAACGCTAAGCTCCATTTCCTTCGCGCGGAACAACGAAAGCCCGAAGAACGCGGTATTGAATGACATCGATTCGAAGTCCTGCTGCACGCCAGCGTAGTAGCCCCAACCTCCAGTGTGTTGTTGATACCGCAACAGACCGTCGACGCAGGACTGCGCGGCCGGCAGCAGACGTTCACGGTACTTGCCCTGTTCGTCGGTCATATTCAGCTGTACCAGGAAACCAAGCTTGTAGCCGTAGCCCCAAGTATTGAATGTCTCGCCCGGATGGAATGCGAACTTGTGAACCTTCAGTAGCTCTTCAATCGCTTTATCGAGTGCTTGTTGTTGTTTGGCTGATAGGTCCGGCTGATAGAGCAGAGCCTCGGCACAGATGGCTGTGCAGGCGATGCGCACCGCGTCCTGCGAACCGCGATTGCTGGTCTTGAATCCAAAGTTGAGCAGGTTTGCGATCTTGGGATCGTGCGAGCCCCAAGACCCGTCTGAGTTTTGCGTTTTGACAAGAAAGTCCAGCCCATCCTGGATGGCCTGTTCGGATTTGCTGATTAGTTTTTTCGTGCCAAACTGAGGACGCAGTTTATGTACGTCTTTCGATTTTTGTTTTTCCGACTGAATCGGGGCCGTTTCCTGTGGTGCCTGATTAGCCTTGCTGGTTTGGGCTTCGTCTTGCTTGCTGGTTGCGGGGGCATCCTGCGCAAAACCGATGCCCGGTATCGCGATCGCAGCTACCAGATAACAGACTATGCCGATGGCGAAACGAGCCCCATAGTTCTGGTTGGGCGTAGCGAATTCGCGAGCACTATTTTCAAGATTACAAAAGCTCATATCCATCCTCATTGAACAACCTAAGTCCATTATTCTGAACGCAAAGCCAAGACCGGATCTTCGTTCGCTGCCCGGAACGCCGGAATCGTGCCGAAGATCAAGCCAACGATCATAGAGACAATAATCCCCAGCGGGATCGACCACGGGTGATAGACAACGGTCCATTGTGCCATTGATCCAATCAACTTTGCCAGCCCCAGCCCGACAGCGACCCCCACTGCACCGCCGAACAGGCACAGCATCAAACTCTCGCTAACAAACAGCGAAACAATATTACTCCGTTTCGCACCCAAGGCGCGACGTAAACCAATCTCTGATCTTCGTTCCGCCACGTTCGCCAACATAATGTTCATAATGCCGATGCCACCGACCAGCAACGAAATTGCCGCCAGTGATCCCATCACCCAGCGGAATATTTTTTCGGATTGTTTTCGTTCGTTGAGTAGCGTGTGTGGGATCGTGACCGACACATCATCTTTCTTGTGCAGGCGTTTGAGCATGTTCGTGGCCACCTGCGAAACTGGCTTGAGCATCTCAGGGCCTTTGACTTGCAAGACCGCTCGGTCGACTTCCACCGATGTGATTTCCTGCACCGAGCCGGATCGGCGATGCTGGAAACCGCCGAAGCGCGAAAACGTTGTGTCGAACGGAATGAAGGCTGTATTGTCTGGATCCGAGAACTTACCGCCGGAACCAAGCTGCCCCTTACGCTCCATGACGCCAATAATATTAAAGAAATTACCGCCGATTTTGATGACTTGTCCGAGCGGTGAACTGAGCGGGAACAGCTTCCGGGCAGTCTCGTGGCCCAACGCGCAAACAGGTCGCAAATTGTTTTCATCGACCTGCGTGAAGAAACGACCTTCCGCCACTTTGTGTTGCATGACTCCGGAATAATTCGGCTTGGTTCCGACGACTGTCACGTCCGTCGTTTTCTGGTTGCCGGAAACTCCCTGCAGCATAATTCGCATCGGGACGACTTCGCGAATCTCAGAGACATTATCACCCAGCATGGTCAGGTCTTTCTTGGTGATACCATACTTGGCGAGCCAGGAGTTTTCGCTTTCCGATTTCTCTTTACCGCGAACGACTTCCGGTTTGACGCTATCAAGGATGACGTTGTTCAGCCCGAGTCGTTCGATCCGTTGGACGACGTCCTGCCTGGCAACTTCACTGATCGACAACATGCAGATCACCGATGCCACCCCAAAGATAATACCCAACGCCGCTAACAGCGAACGGGTCTTATGCAGGAACAGGTTCCCAAGTGCTTCAAATACAAGTTCAAGCAGCCGCATTGACAATCTCCCCATCGCTTAATCGAACTTGCCGTGGTGTTTTGGCCGCCAAATCGAGGTCATGGGTCACCATCACAATGGTGGTTCCCTCTTCGTTCAAAGATTTCAGCAGCTCAAATATGTCGTTGCAGTTTTGCTGATCAAGATTTCCCGTCGGTTCGTCCGCTAACACGACCTTCGGTTCCATCAACAGGGCTCTGGCAATCGCGACTCGTTGCATCTCACCATTAGACAGTTCGATTGGTCGGTGCCGCTTTCGATGTCCCAAGCCAACCCGTTCAATCAACTCAATCGCCCGTTTCTTCAGCTGGCGGCGAGAAGTGCCCGGAACGTACCGCGACGACATCAACACGTTCTTGACGATGTTCAGTTGCGGCACGAGGTGAAACGATTGAAAAATAAAGCCAATTTTCTCGCCGCGAATCTGGGCTCGCTCGACATCGCTCATCGAATCGATGCGATTGCCGCCCAGCTCGTACTGGCCGCCCGATGTTTCGATCAGAGTTCCGAGCACGTACAGCAAGGTAGACTTTCCGGAACCGGAAGTCCCGACAACGGAAACGAACTCACCTTGTTGAATGTCAAGCGACACCGATTTCAAGGCATGCACGTCACCGCCGCGCATCCGGTAGACTTTCGAAATGTCTTTCAAGTTAATAAAAGCAGACAAAGCTGAATCTCATGTTGGAATGCAAGTGGCCGATTCTTATTCGCGATTAGGGTCGTACAAGTAGACGACTTCACCAGGTCGCAAGCCCTCGGTGATTTGAACTGAGTCATCGTTGGAAGTGCCGATTTTGACTTCGCGTTTTTCCGACGATTTACCCTCTTTGACGAAGCAATAGTATTTGCCTTTTTCTTCGGAAACGGCCACCACCGGGACCTGCACAGCATCAGGCACCACATCGGCGTGTACGGTAACGCGGCAATTCATGCCCGAACGAAGCTGGCTGTTCTTGCCGTCGTAAGTGCCCTTCACAGAAAACCGCCTGACTTCGGAAAGGAAGTTGGATCGAGTTGCGATCTGGTCGACTTTGGTCAACGTTCCTTCCAGGGCCAATGCCGGGAACGCGTCGGGGCGAATGGTGATCGACAGGCCTTTCTTCACGTGCTGAATGTCGTTTTCGAGGACCTGCATTTTGACCGATAGGTTTTCCATCGTGGCGACTGTCATCAAGATCCCGTGGGTTTGAACCCGACCACCGATTCGCATCTCGTTATTGGATCGTCCACCAAAGATGATACCTGCTGGCGATTCGTTGCCGGTCTTGCCGTAGAAAAGCACACCGTCGCGGGGAGCCAGAACTTTTAGCGACTCGCGATCCTGTTTCAGGTCAGCGACTTTCTTTGTCTCGCGTTCCAGCTTTCGTTTGGCCTTGGCGACAACACTTTCCTTTTCCTTCAAAGAAGCCGCCCCTTTGATTTCCTGTTTCTTGAGTTCTGATTTTTTCTTTTCGACATCAAGTTCTTTGGAGAGTGTGTCTTTGGATTGTTCGAACGACTTAAAGTACGTCAGCTCTTCTTCCATTCGTGCGATGCTTTTCGTCGCCTCTTCCAGTTTGTTCTTCTCGCGGTCGATCAAGATATTCTCAGTCGCGGTATGCAGTTCGCGTTCTTCGTAAAGTTGCGTCAACTGCTCGAAGTCGACTTGGGAATCCTTGAGCCTGTGTTTCGCATCCGCGATCTCTTTGATTTTCTTCTTCAGTTCGAACCGTTCCTTTTCGGACGCAGCTTTGAAATCACGCTCCGCAAACGCTAACTCTTTCTTCATTTGTGAAAGCGATGTTTCGGCATCAATCTCAGCTGTTTGGAACTCGGCTTCTGCTTTCTGTAATTCGACTTCAGCGTCAGTCACCAGGTTATTGGCTTCTTCCAAAGCATCGTCCAGATTGTCCGTGTCGAACTCCATCAACACGTCGCCTTTTTTGATGGTCAGGCCTTCCTGCGTGATCTTGGTCACGATCAACTCGCCCTTGTATTGTCTAGGCTCGATGGAGACCTCTTCCTTGTCCTCCGCAACGAAAACGCCCGGGATCTCGATTTCGATCTTAAGGTCGTCCTTGACTACCTTGGCTGTTAGTTCCTCGCCATCGGATTGAGCGATTGCCGAAGCGGCTGGCAGGGCCAGACAACAGCAGGCCAAAAAAGACAGAAAACGCGAATTGAGAAAAGTCACCGTGGTACTCTCCCTGTTCAAAAATGTGGATGAAGCTGATCTTGTTCCATTTAACACTGGATTGTCCCAATTCTATTGCAGTTAATTAACCGTTCACCCGCAATAATCGCAAAAATAGCGGGTAGAGCGAAAATTGAAGGAGAGAGTTACGTAGAACGAGGAAATATGTTCGTTTTGCGGCCATACCCCGCTGTTTACAACAGTGTTACAAAAGATCTGGCAAAGTTGTCGTATAATTTGTCGTAGCCGATTTCCTTTTCCCGAATCGAATGAACCAAACAATCACGATTTTGACTATCGAAGACGACGATGCCATCCGGCAAGGCATCGTGGATACGCTTGAATTCCAGTCATACCGTGTCTTGCAGGAATCAGACGGCGACGCCGGGTTGCGTACTGCCTTGGACGCCGAATACGACCTGCTGCTGTTGGATCTGGCACTTCCCGGGAAGTCAGGGTTCGAGATTTTGGAAGAGCTTCGCAACGCCAGGCCGACGCAACCGATTATTGTCTTGACGGCCAAAGGCGACGAGTTCGATCGCGTGACCGGGCTCAGGCTTGGGGCGGATGATTACGTTGTCAAACCGTTCAGCATCAAGGAACTGGTTGCTCGTATTGAAGCTGTGTTGCGGCGTTCGCCCGGTCGTCCTTCGACCACTACAAAAATTCAGTTTCCGGGCGGCCAAGCCGATTTCGAACGGCGAGAAATTCGATATGCCGACGAAGGACGCGTTGAACTCTCCGACAAAGAATCGGATTTGCTCAAGTACCTGGCCGAGAACTCTGGCCGTGCGATCTCACGAGACGAATTGTTGACCAGCGTCTGGCGGCTTGACCCGAAAGGGATCAGCACGCGAACAATCGACATGCATGTCGCCCGCCTGCGTGAGAAACTTCGCGATGATGCCCAACAACCCCGGATCCTGATGACCGTTCGCGGCAAAGGCTATATGTTCGCCTTCAACGGCGATCAAGCTGGTTCCGAGTAGTGCAGACAGGAAACGGTGGCAATCATGTTTAAGAAAACTGGTCAGCTCTGGTTGCTGTTTGCGATGTGTTTGCTGCTCATCGTGCCGGCGATGATCTGGGTGTCGATGAAAGCTGTTCAGCTCGACAATGACCTCCGCGAGGATCGCCGCCAAACGGAACTGGCCAGACGCGAGGCGGAAGCCCAGGAACGAATTACCAGTGCGTTGTACCGGATGGACTGGCGGCTCGGACCTGTGATTGCGCGAGAAGTCGCGCGGCCGCATGATTTCTATTCGACTCAGCCAGCGAACGACCAAAATTTTCATCTGGCTGAACCGCAGGCGGAATTCGTTAAGTTGTACTTTCAACTGGATGATAAGAACCGGTTGCGATTAGCATCCAAGATAAACGGAAGAATGGGGATCGTTGGAAAGGCTCGTCAGCTCGTGACTTTTGATGAACTCAACGAACAGTTAACAGACGCGGACTCCATTGACAGCCAGAATCTGGCACAGACGGCGGGCAATCAGTATTTGAATCGCTTTGTGTTGCAGTCGCTTGGCAATCAATCGTTGGGCAAGGGAGTCGAAACAGAGCTCAACGCAACGGCGAACTCAGCTGCACCAGTTTCCAAGCCACAGTCGAAATTCCAAATGCAGCAAATGCGGAACCAGAGTCGAGGCGGGAAGGAGTTCGCGAAACGGCAGCAAGCACTCGGCAACGATTTGTCACAGCAGCAGCAAGCAGCCAACGGGCCTGTTCGGCAACTCCAGCAGTCTCAAGCAGCGCAGCAGGCAACTCCACAGCCTCAACCGACGGTCGGCATCATGCAGCCTTTCTGGTTTGACAACGAATTGCTGCTTGTGCGCAGCTTGAATCGAGGCCAGAAAAAAATGTTACAGTGTTGTTGGCTGGACTGGGAAAAGATTCAGAACACGTTACGAGAGGAAGTCAACGATCTGTTGCCTCAAGTAGATTTCTTGACGATCAGCAATCAGCAGGAGCTGGATCCTGCCCGCTCGTTAGTCACACTGCCGGTGCAGTTGGACATTCCCGCCCAGCCTTTGATCGCGGCGACGGCGTTGGGAGCATCCGATGGAAAGAGCCTGGGAAAGCTTTCGGGAATTCGAGTCGCCATTGGTCTGGCGTGGGCCGGGATCCTGTTGTCGGCGTTGGCGACTGCGATGCTTTTGCGTGGTTTGGTTCAACTCAGTGAACGGCGAGCGGCGTTTGTTTCTGCGGTGACTCACGAGCTGCGAACACCACTGACGACTTTCAAGATGTACTCCGAAATGCTGGCCAACAAGATGGTGCCGCCGGAAAAACAAACTCAATACGCGGAAACGCTTAGCAACCAAGCCGATCGCTTATGCCATCTGGTTGAAAACGTATTGCAATTCGCGCGACTCGAGCGCGGCCCCGGCAAACCGGTGGAATCATCAACTGTTGCAGAGTTGCTTTCCGGCGTGGAGCAAAGATTGATCGAACGCGTTTCGCAAGCAGGAATGGAACTTGAATTCCAAGTCGACGGCGACGTGCTCGATGCGGCACTGAAAATCGAACCGCACATTCTCGAACAGATACTATTCAATCTCGTCGACAACGCTTGCAAGTATGCCAGGAACGCTGCCAATCGACGCATCGAAGTTCGCGGCCAGAGGTCTGGTGGCAACATCGAATTCACAGTCCGTGATTTTGGACCAGGGATCGGCAAAGACATTTCTCGTAAGCTCTTCGAACCGTTCCGGAAATCCGATCTCGAAGCCGCCAATTCTGAGCCCGGAGTTGGACTTGGCTTGGCCCTCTGCAAACGCATGGCGTTGTCCGCAGGGGGCACTTTACAACACGATTCGGTAAACCCGGGAGCCCGGTTTCGTTTGCAAATCCGGGAAACGGCCTAACCACGAAGGGCGTCAGGTCGGTTCTTTCGGTAAGCGCTTCGGGAAGTGCATGTTGACATGAGCCTTAAGCTTCA
>CAZXLW010000025.1:0-42831 GCA_964641465.1 uncultured Pirellulaceae bacterium
GTCGTCTGTTGTATCGAGCGAATGACGGTGTAGCTGGTCCATCAGGATCGAGAGATTTCCGCTTTTCCATTCTTGGATTCGAAGGTGAAGAAGTCCTCGTTGGCGATGTAAACTGCGACGGCGTCATTAATTTGCTGGACGTTGCCCCCTTCATAGACTTGATTAATTCTGGCGGTTTCGATCCCAAAGCCGATACCAATGGTGATGGCTCCATCAATTTATTGGATGTCAGCCCGTTCATAGAACTAATCTCCGGTGGCTAGAAGCGGTTTCAAAACCGATTTCACGAAAGTAGCACGACTCTCCGAGTCGTAAATATCGTGATGAAACGACTCGGAGAGTCGTGCTACTATGGTTTTGAAACGCCTTCTAGTCAGGCAGCGTGTTCTTTGAATGATTGGCGGTACGGCGTTAGCCCAATGGCACTTACTTTGCGTTTGTAAAAAAAGCGGAAACCCTAGCTGAACGAGGCCTGTCCTGTTTAACGATTAGCCGGCAGGCGCCAGCGATTGGCCTTGGGTTAGGAAACACGGTCGCCTTCCGGCTTGTCGTTAAACTACTCACGAATCAAGATTCGTGCCTAAAGTAAGTGCTATTGGGCCGGTGCTTCCAAGCCAAGTAATGAGGCCATGAAACCTATTGATGAATGTTCCAGCTGCTGCGGGAACATTGAATTAACGCAATTTGGAAAGTGTCAGGAACGAATGCTCCTGACACTTTTTTATTGCGCACGAGGTGACCGTTGGGAAAACACTTGCGTTAGACTTACCGACCCAATTCCGCAAACAAATGTGGACAGACGATTTAGTATATGGACTAGCCTGGAAGAAAATGGAAAGCTCCAACTCACTCAGTACTTCCGTTTATTTTCTCTTTTTGAAAAACACCATTGCAACTAAATCGACATGGGACCATCAATAGAATATGATCGTCTATTGAGTGATGTGGAATACTTAAGTGATTGCCACGGCGGTGATATCGTAAAATTCCATCAAACAAATACATACACCCTGAGATTGAGGATTGGTCATGAAAACCATTTCGAAGACCTTGATGTTGAGTCTGGCAATAATTTTTTGGAGCGCGGTTAGCACGTCAGCTCAAATCACATTGTTCGAGCCGACGGATTTTGAAGCTGAGCCAACCGAAAATGTTATTTTCGATGCGGTGATAGAAGACGGGGCCACCGTGGCAACGTTGATCGATCCCGCAGGCAACCCGGGTGCAAGAGGCGGCACCTTTGTGTTGGGTGCTCCAGGGACTGCAATGGACATTGGTGGAGTGACATTCCAAGCAAACCTTGCTCAAACTTTTGGCGCCGGTGATGAACTGACAGCTGTGATTTTTTCCGGCAATGATTTTACGGGAGCGGATACCACCAACATCACTCCAGCAGGATTAGGAATGGCACCTGGGATCGATATTCTATACGAAGAGACTTTTCCGCTGCCGGCCGAGGTTCCCGTAGTAAATTTCTTAGTCATTAATTTTGCCAGTCCGACCACTGTAGATTCTGGTGATCAGCTGGGGGTAATGATTTTCACGAACACCGAATTTTCACAGGCTGAAGGCTCGAACAATGGTGGTGGTCGTCTGTTGTATCGAGCGAACGACGGTGTAAATGGTCCATCAGGAGCCAGAGACTTCCGCTTTTCCATCCTTAGCCCCGCAGAAGGCGGAGGACTAGTTGGAGATGTAAACTGCGACGGCGACATTGATTTGCTTGACGTTGAACCGTTTGTAGCGTTGCTTACTGCCAATGAATTCGATGCCAAAGCGGATATCAATGGTGATGGAACCGTTGATTTGTTGGATGTCGGCCCATTCGTAGATCTACTCACTGGTGGCTAACAAAACCAGCCGAATATATGGCGGAGATTTTCATTGATTGATCTCTTTCGCCAGTAGAGAAGCAAATTCCCTCCTTGGCTCATGAGTTATGAAGCCAAGGAGTTTTTTTTGCGCCAAGCAGGACCAGCCAATATGCCGCGCAACCAAAGGCCGCTATTCCGGCCGCGTTCGCACATACGCAAACAAACCAAGCCCAGCCACGAACAGACAGATACTGACAAGCTGCGAAACGGTAAACGGAGTCCCAAACGCGCCCAGCTCATCGGTCCGAATCAACTCCAACAGGAACCGGCAGACCGGATAGATAACACACATCAAGGCAAACACTTCGCCTCGGCGTTTTCGAAACGGAAAATAGAACCACAGAAACGCAGTCAACAGGAACGCATTGACGGCACTGTAAATCTGCGTCGGATGAGTCCTCAGTGAATCATCCGGCAGCTTGGAAACGGGAATGAAAATCGGGTCGTCATCCAAACGATCAACCACCGCGTCCAAGTTCATCTCCATCCCTTCCTTGGCAGCTCGCAAACGAATATCGCCTTGAGATTCGTTCAAGAAAACGCGGACCGTATCACCCGACTTCACGCCGTACTCAGCCGCCAGACTTTCCGGCTCCACCGATTCGACTGCGACCTGATACGTCTTTTCGTCGAAAGTTCCCTGGATCCCCAGTAACTCCCCGGAGCTAAGCTGCTCGATATAGGGCGGTGATGCCGCGGGAAAATAAACTCCGGGATAACTTGCCTCACACACGCCGCCATAACAACAACCGTTCATCAAACAGCCAATCCGGCCAATCGCCAATCCCAACACCATGCCTGGCGCGAGGATGTCGACGACTTGTCGCCACGGCATTTTGTTTCGCCACATGTAAACTGACGCCGCCAACACACCGCCAATCAGGCTTCCATAAACAACCAGGCCACCGGATGTCATATCCACCAGTGCGAACATCAAATCACCTGCCGCCAACCCGGCAAAGCTATCGTACTTTTGAATCACATAGAACAGCCTCGCTCCTATGATCCCAATCACGACCATCCAAAACGTAAGTGACAGCAGCTTGTCAAAGTCATAACCGACCTGGCGACAGCGGTAAACGCACAGCCCGATCCCGCAAACCATCGCCAATAGCATAAACACTCCGTAACCACGAATCGCCAACCCGTCAGGCACCATCGGGCCGTTCGGATCTGCCGGATTCACGCCCAGCGTCTCCAGCTTGGGCACGACAAAATGAATTGCCATCGCACCAACTGCGTAGACCGGGAGGAAGTACCCGGCTTCGGTTTTGTTGCCCCAGAAAAATTGATAGGCCATAAATGCCATACCAAGGATCAACCACCCGATCAGAATCCAATGGTTTTCGAACAGGTAATGATCAATCGTAAATAGCGTCTGTCGCATATTCCTGAACCGTTCCTACTCCATGAACCGATTATCAATCAGTCGCGTTTCGCCGACATGGGCGGCAATCAACGCGACTACCGGCTTCTCAATTTCGTCGACGATTGCCAGTGTCCTGGGCTCACAAATGGCGGCATAGTCCACACTCGTGACACCTCCATCAATCAGCATCTGCCGCATCTCGGCCATCAACGCATGACCGTCTGCTTCACCGCCGTGAATTTCATCAGCGACGAATTGCAGAGTTCGACTCAGGCTCAACGCGATCTGTTTTTCTTGCTCGCTTAAATACCGATTTCGCGAGCTCAAAGCCAGCCCGTCTTTGTCTCGCACGACCGGGCAAACGACAATTTCCACAGCGACGTTGAGGTCGGCAACCATCTGCCTGATCACCGCCGCCTGCTGATAGTCCTTCTGACCAAAGAATGCTTTCGTCGGCATCACCGCATTGAACAGTTTCAAGACAATCGAACAGACTCCGCCAAAATGCGTTGCCCGAAACTCACCTTCGAGCACCTCCGCCACCTTGGGCGGAGACACGGCCGTTGAGTAACCGTCGGGATACATCTCTTCGACTTGCGGGAAGAAGATCGCATCGACGCCAACTTCCTTGAGCAACTGCGAATCCTGCTCAAACGTTCTCGGATACTGAGCCAAGTCTTCGTCCGGCGCGAATTGAGTCGGGTTCACAAAGATCGACGCGATCGAATAGTCGCATTGCTTGATCGACTCGCGGGCCAAACTCAAGTGCCCTGCGTGCAGCGCTCCCATCGTCGGCACTAACCCAATGGCAGCACCCTGGCGACGCAACGGCTCCAGCTCAGATCGCATCTCGGCGATGGTACGGAATACGGTAATTTCTGCGGGCATGTTCGGCGTCGGTTCGAGATGTATGAACTCCAGCCAGGTCTCTTCAAAAAGTTAAACGGTGTTTACTGGGAGCTGGAGGCTCCTGCCGAAACCCACTCTCTGAGGATCCCTGATTTCATTTACCGAAGCTTGTGGTCAATTCCCTGTGGTGTCAACCTGAGTTCATCCTTTCAGAGCAATCAACGAGATCAGGTGCCTCATTCTGAAATGGCGGCGATCAAGAAAAACATTTCCGTGGCAATCTGCAAACACCGCTCGTCGTACGTCTCGGACTCGGCCTCCGTAGAATCGGAGACTTTGGGATCAACATAGTGGATCGAAAATCGGTGCTTGGCACCTCCGACCACTGGACACCGTTCGTCGACGTCGCCGCAGCACATCATGGCAAAATATGATTCAGTCGGATTCGGCGTTTCATTGTAAATTTTGCTGAAACACCGAATCGGCTCAGACGAAGAGTCGAAACGCAACTCATACATCGGGTTTTCCGATTCACCATCGCCATCCACGCCGACCTCAAAACCCGCCCGCTTAAAAGCGGCCACCGTCCGCTCGTTGCAAGCCGTCACTTCGGTCCCGCCGGAATACGATTCGATGTTCTTGACGCCCAAACGGACCGCCGCCACCGCCGCCCAAACCTGCGCCAGGTGACTGCGGCGAGAATTATGAGTACAGACGAAAGTCAGCCGGGCAGCCCCCTGCCCTGCGATTTCATTGCGAATTTCGCTCGCAACCTGCCTCAGAACTTCGCGACGACCTTCAGATATCGTTTCATAGCGTTGAATTACATTCTCAACATACTTTGACAATTCTGCGTTCAAAGATTTCAACTCCATTGGATCACTCGTTTATCATGAATCGAAAGCCTCGCACGTTTCAACAATTCACGCCGAGTGAAAATTAGAGGAACAATAAGGATCCTTTCAGTGGCACCTCATTATTTCCATGTTACGACCTGTTGCAATCAAAAAACAGCAGGTGCTTGAAAGCAAAACGATTTGCTAAACTCAATGGACTATGGTCTAGCCAGATACAGGTTAATCCAAACGTTATTCGACTTAAACGCACATGCAGAACACGACTCAAAATGTGATACCCGAACCGATTTCGCTTTTACGGCGACTGGTGGGATTTGGCACGATGCTGCTGGGGGCGTTTGCGCTCTACTATTGCGTTTCATTCATTGATGACCTGTGGAACACGCCTCAGCGTACTATAGCAATTATTGTGACCATCTCATCTCTAGTCGTCATCTACATCGGTGTCGTAATCGGATTCCCAGAGTTTTTGCCGGGGAAGATAGTATCCTTTAGTCTGTTTCTTTTTGGCATTCTCACCATGTTCATCGGGCTGCTGATCCTGGTTTGGTTTGGCTATAACGTTTTCGTTGCTCGGCAAGCAGGATTTCGAATGGGAAATCCGTCGGTCGCTGTGATGTTGATATTAACCGGCTACGTTTTTGCTGCGAGAGGTTTCTCCGAACTTGGCTGGGCGAATTCCCAATCCACAGATTCAATCAACCTGCAACCAACCAGAAGTCGTAGTTTCCCAGATGACGATGCAACGTAGTAGCGTCGGCTTTGGGCACGGTTTACTTAACGGCACCCGAACAGGGGAAGATACGATCCAGTGCATCGATGATGCTGGAACAGATAAGTCTCAGACTCGTAAAACGTGGCTATTCATAGATTAACGTCGAAATAATTGCACGATTTAACGAAACTCTCGTATCTATTGATGGGTTTAAGGTCCTACAAACGACTTTTCGCATTATTAAATAGCGGTTTATATCCTGCCTGAATCTGGCTATAATAGCCGCGGAAGAGGCCCTTAAGCTGAAAGTTGTGAACGACTGTCTATCAGTCGTGCGGGACCGCAACGTAATCATGGGAGTAAGCTTGATGCCTATTGTTCTTGTCGTTGATGATTCGCCTGTAGACCAACAGCTGGTTGGTGGCCTTCTTAAACGGGATTTTGACTGGATTGTTGAATACGCCGACGATGGTGAGTCCGCGATCGAGATGATCTCCGATATTTTTCCTGATGTCGTTGTCACAGATTTGCAAATGCCCAAGATGAATGGGATCGATCTGTGCAAAATGGCTCGCAAACAATTCCCGCACGTGCCAGTGATTCTTACGACCGGACAAGGCAGCGAAGCCCTCGCCGTTGAAGCACTCAACGCCGGTGCCGCTAGCTACGTACCCAAATCCGCGCTGGCCGAATCTCTGACGGACACCGTTGACCAGATTCTTGAGTATTCGCGCAAAAACAAATGCAACAAATTGCTGATGGCCTACACCACCAACTGCCGCCACCAGTTCAAAATCGAGAACAACCCGCAACTGATTCCTCCACTGCTGGATTTCTTGCAGGATTCGATGATGACGTTGAAGCTGGGAGATCCAACCACCGTGCGTCATGCTTCGGTTGCATTGGAAGAAGCAATCAACAACGCGATGTTTCACGGGAATCTGGAACTGTCTGAGAAGCAATCTCGCGATGCGCGTCATGCATTTCGCGAGGGCGACAAGTATGAACTTGTCACGCAGCGACAAAAACAGGAGCCGTATCAGGAGCGTCGAGTCTACATCGCAATTGACCTGTCAAAAACGAAGGCCCAATTCATTGTTCGTGATCAAGGCAATGGTTTTGATGCCGACCAGATCACCGGAAACTCGGACACCGGGCACATTTCGGAACTTGGGAAACGTGGCCTGACGTTGATCCAAAACTTCATGGACGAATGTACGTTCAACGAAGAGGGCAATGAAATCAGGATGTCCCTGAAGATACCTCGCTAGGAATTTATGGCAGATTATCCCGACGTCACGGATTACAACCAGAAAGCGTGGGATGAGCAGGCCAAAGCTGGCAATCGCTGGACTCGACCGGTAAGTTCCGAACAAATCGAAGCTGCACGGAACGATGACTGGTCGATCGTTCTAACACCGCACAAACCAGTGCCAGGAACCTGGTTCCCGGATTTTCGGAATGTGCCGACTGACGTCCTGTGCCTTGCTTCCGGTGGCGGACAACAGGCACCGATCCTGGCTGCGGCTGGAGCCAACGTAACGGTGTTCGATAATTCGTCCGCTCAGCTGGCACAAGATCAGCTGGTCGCCGACCGCGACGGCCTGAGCTTGCGAACGGAACAAGGTGACATGACCGATCTTTCTCGCTTCGACAATCAATCTTTCGACTTGATCTTCCACCCCTGCTCCAATTGTTTCGTAGAAAGCGTATTGCCTGTTTGGAATGAAGCATTCCGGGTTTTACGTCCCGGCGGCAGCATCTTGTCAGGCTTTTCCAATCCACTGCTTTACTTGTTCGATGATGACTTGCTTCAGAACGGACAACTGGAAGTTCGCTACAAAATCCCGTACTCGGATAAATCCAGCTTGAACAAGGAGCAACGACGGAAGTTCATTGAGTCGAACGAGCCATGCGCGTTTGGGCACACACTCGAAGATCAAATCGGCGGTCAACTCGCAGCCGGATTCCAGATCACTGGCTTCTTCGAGGATTCTTTCGATCAGTGCCAAGCGCTCTCGCAGTACATTGATAGCTTCATCGCCACTCGCGCCACCAAGCCAAGCTTGCAGCCGGGGAATCCGTAAGCGAGCCTTCTTAGCCCCGCCCTGCCGTCCGGCATTGAAACGTGCGTATTACTTCGCTCACACTCTATCCGCCAGCGTTCAATCTGGCAGCCGCGGCCAACAAACCAGGTAGAATAGGCAGCTTAATAGCCTAAAGTTGTTAGTTTTGTTCCGATCCTGACGCTTGCTCCGATAAATCCAAAGACGTAAGTCTGTCGGATACTCCGACTGGCCTGTTCGCTTAGTAAGAAGCGTAGGTGCACGCATTATCGCACTCACGCTTCAATCCGCATATCGGAGCATTGCCGTGAACCACAAGACTGTTTTCGCCGCCACGTTTTCTGCAGCGATCTTGTTTGGATTAAACTTACTCAGTGGGCAGCACTATCCTGGCGGAAACTATGGTCCCCCACCGAGCGGTCCAAGCCAATACGGTCCGGGCTGCGATAGTGGCTGTGGCGATGCCTACCAACCGGTTTACTCCGATGGAGGAGGCTGGCATGGCGGCGGCCAATACGATGACTATGGTTATGGCTACGATGGCTGTGACTATGGCGATTGCGGCCCCGACTTCAATGGACGGCACCCAGGCGACGTCAACGTTCCGCCTCGCTTTCGCAGGCGCGCAGAACGTCGGGCCAGACGCGATGATCGCTTTGGCGGTAAGGGAATAACTCGAGGTCGCGAGGGCAACGAATACGGCGCACCGTTCATTCAAGGTAAATGTGGCGACTGCAACTGGGGGCCCGCGTACCTGAGTGTTTTTGGCGGCGTCTCATTCATTGACAATTTTGATTCCCGCTTCACGTTCGATAACGGCATGATGGGGTTCCTTGGCATCAACGAAACTGGCTTCACAACGTTGGACGGAGTAACGGCTGGCGGTTCGATCGGCCGGTACTTTTACCGTCAGGCTAGAACGGAATTCGAATATACATTCCGCGACAACGGAATCGGCGACATGACCGAATTTGAATTTTCGGATGACCTTATGACACCGCAGATCAACGACATGTTGGTCGATTCAACGGTCAGCGGCGCAGACGGGAACATGCAGAGCAACTCATTCATGTTTAACTTTCTCGTTGACATGGCGCCTCGGACCGTCGGCTGCCCAAATGCTTACATTGGCGGCGGCATCGGAGTTCTCTACGTCGACAGCGATATTGAAACGGACATTGCCTCATTTAACGTGGATGACACGTCCTTTGCATTCCAAGGCATCGTTGGTGTTAACATGCCGTTCCGCGATCGCGTCGATCTATTCACCGAGTACCGGTACCTGGGCGCCGACAGCATTCGGGTCTCACGAACGGACGCGACAGGAACTGAATCACTCGGAGCATTCCGCTTCGATTCTCATAGCCTGGTCTTCGGCCTACGATTCTTGCGATAGACAGACTATGTAGGCAAACTATGTAGGCAGAGCTAGCCAGCGGTCAGCATCACTAGACAGCACAACCGCGTCCATTCCGATCGTTCTTGTCCGAAAGTCTGTCCGGAACATTGGAATCGAAATCAGATTGTTTTTACAAACAGTTTGTTTTGCGAGATCGACCTATTGCTGCCCTTTGACAGCGTCAAATGCATCGTTTTTTGAAAGCACCCGATTTCATTGGAAATTGATGGCGATCAAGCCTAAAATGGCGTCGCCCCACCAGGCGGGTGGTTTTCTGACAAAACAAAACCCGCGAATCGGTGTTGGGGATGTTTACGGTTCATCTTGGGAGATCTTAAAAATGCGAAAATTGACCAGCCAGTTGTTTATCTTGTTGTTCGTTGCTTTTGCCGCATTGTTGGCGGACAAGTTGAACGCACAAACTGCAACGGAAAAGCCGGATGATATTCAGTGTTCCTTAGATTTGAATCTGCCGGGCAAGATGTCCGACATTGCATCAAATGCTCTGCTCCGGAAATTCAAAAAAGACCATTCAAAAGTTCGTGCTTATCTGGATGTGGCACAGGAAAAATACAATTCGGGTCTAGAACTGGCTGAAGCAGCTGCGAAGGAATTTGGAATTGAAGAAAGTACTTTTCTTAAAGCCATTGAGGAATACAGACACGTCAACTGTACTCACGTCGGCGGAGGAGAATACGGAAGCGCGACGGCAACCTCAGCGCCCGCAGCGAAACAGCAGGCCAAATTAACTACATTCTCTGAGCATGTTCTCACGCACGTTGTCCTGCACGAAGTCGGCCATGCCTTGATCAGGGAATTTGACCTGCCCGTTCTTGGTAACGAAGAAACAGCGGCCGATGCCTTCGCAACTCATTATGCGGTCAAGTATTTGCCTGACGATGCTCTGGAAATTCTAACGTCCAGGATCCAATCGCTGATGATCGAGGCCGACGAGGTTCCGCGGAGCGAATGGCCAGTCACGGGAGAGCATGATTCCGATGCCAGACGTGCCTATCACGTGGCGGCACTGTCCATTGCCTTCGATGCAACAAAATATCGCTCGCTTGCAACTTTGGTGGGCATGACCGAATCCGAAGTTTCGAAAGCACGCGATTACGGGACTGAAATCCATCGTTCGTGGCGCCGTATTTTGCGGCCGCTGTGGATGCCCGACGGTCAATTGTCGAATGAAGCACGAGTACGGGTCGCTGACAATTCGATCTATAGCTCAGCACTTTCGCAAAGTGAACTGGTCGCTCAGATTAGAACAATGATGAAAAGCTTTGATTGGCATTCGCAAGTTACAGTCAGTTTTTCTGGCGGCGACGGTGGTGCGTCCTGGAGTCGTTCGAAACGAACGGTTAGCGTCAAAGATGGCTATATCCAACGGTTTGTCCGGCAAGGCACCGTTGCCCAAAACAACAAACAGCCTGTGGATTAGCCAGTGCTTTTCGATGGGAACGCTGGAAAACCATGTTGTAATCTTGGCGCAGTTCACCCAAAACGGAAAGAATGTGACCGACATGGCGTTGGCTGCCGTGAGACACGGAGACTGAGCAGCCCAATCAAATAAAACCAATCAAAAAATTCGCACTCGGCATTCGAATGTGCATAATGCTGTGCTCAATCGGTTCAAGTCTTCGTAAAGAGCGGCAGCATTATGATTTGTGTCTTACAAGTAATTTGTTTAGTTTGGGGAATCATGATTCTTGTTAACGGGAAATTCTCGTTCTCAAAAAAGAGTGTAATCCTTGGCGTTCCCGCTCGATTGATAGGCGCAATTTTTGTCGCCTGGCTGCCGCTGGCTCTAGGCACCGGATTAGTGATCGGCTTTGTTAACGCAATGTCAAACCCCAACCAACCGCCGGCAGACCTGGTAGCCGCAATGGCTAAATATTGGTGGGTAGATATCGTTATCGCGTTGGTTGTGATTGCGACCGTCGTCGCCATTGCCGCAATGTCGAAGAAAGTCCCCGTCGATTCGCTACAGGATCATTCATTCGACGGCGGAGCAAACGCACCAATGGCACCGAACTCAGACAATCCATACGAGCCACCCAGGCAGCAATAGCCAGCGGCCATCCATCGTCACTACGAACGATTCAATCAATAACCCAGGACTGGCGATAGCCAGCGTTCGATTTCGCTGACCGGCGATTTTTTGCGTCGAGCGTAATCTTCCACCTGGTCTTTCGTTACTTTGTTCACGGCAAAGTAACGAGAATCAGGATGAGCGAAGTACAACCCGCTGACCGCTGCGCCAGGCCACATCGCGTACGATTCGGTTAACTTGATTCCGGTCGAAGCCTCGACGTTCATCAATTCCCACAATGTCCCTTTCTCCGTGTGGTCAGGACAGGCGGGATAGCCAGCTGCCGGGCGAATGCCGCGGTACTTTTCTCGAATCAAAGACTCGTTGTCCAGGTTTTCGCTCGCTCCAAATCCCCACTCAACACGAGCCCGCTTGTGGAGAAATTCGGCAAATGCTTCAGCCAGTCGATCCGCCAACGCCGAAATCATGATCGCGTTGTAATCATCAAGCTGATCACGATACTTCTGAGCCAGTTCATCGCACCCATGACCAGTCGTGACCGCAAACCCACCGATGTAGTCCTGCTTGCCGCTATCAATCGGGGCAACGTAATCGGCCAACGAACGAAAATGTTCGATGCCTTTCCGTTGCCATTGCTGCCGCAACATATGAAAACGAGTCAACTCCGTTGTGCGGGATTCATCGGCATACAGCACGATTGAATCGCCATCCGAATTGGCTGGCCAAAAACCAAACGTACCGCGAGCCGACAGTAATTTGCCGTCGACAATTTCCTGCAGCTGCTTCTGAGCGTCGGCAAACAGCTTCTTCGCTTCTTCTCCGACGACTTTATCGTCCAGGATCTTGGGGTACTTCCCGTGCAACTCCCACGACGCAAAAAACGGTGACCAGTCGATGTATTCGACAATTTCATCGAGCTCAATCGCATCATCGCAATCTGGCAGCGACGAATCCTCCGTCCCCAACGTCCGCACACCGGTGAACGCAGGCTTCGCGATATCCACCGACCCCCAATCCGTGGCGAACCGTTTCTCAAATGCTTCGGCATAGGGCACCAACGTCATCTGCCGCTCTTCATAACTGGCGACCAACTTCTCCTGAAGCTTCCCGTTGTCTTTCAGATAGTCTGGCTTTGTCTCTGGGTTGATCAAGCGATCGACCACTGCAACGCTACGCGACGCGTCGAGCACGTGCACCACACCACCGGTATACCGCGGAGCGATCTTGACCGCGGTATGTTTATCGCTTGTTGTCGCACCACCGATCAGCAACGGAACTTCCATGCCGGTCCGCTCCATTTCCTTGGCGACATAGACCATTTCATCCAGGCTCGGAGTGATCAGTCCGGACAGGCCTATCATATCCACGCCATGTTTGACCGCTTCTTCAAGAATCTTGTCGCAGGACACCATCACCCCCAGGTCGATGATCTCGTAGTTATTACAACCGAGGACTACACCAACAATATTCTTACCAATATCGTGAACGTCACCCTTAACCGTCGCCAGCAAAATCTTGCCCCGACCGCTCGAATGTTCTTCTCCCGCTTCAATCTTTTCCTGTTCCATGTACGGCAACAGATAGGCAACGGCTTTCTTCATCACACGAGCAGACTTGACCACTTGCGGCAAAAACATCTTGCCACTTCCAAACAACTCGCCCACAGTCGCCATGCCATCCATCATCGGGCCCTCGATCACCTGCAGACATCGGTCGTACTGCTGCCGAGCTTCTTCCGTGTCTTCTTCGACGAACTTGTCGATCCCTTTGATTAGCGCATGGGCCAATCGCTTCTCGACCGGCTCACTTCGCCACTCGACGTTCTCCGCCTTTCCCTTCTTCTTCGAACCTTTGACCGTTTCGGAAAACTCCAGCAGCCGATCGGTTGCATCTGGACGTCGATTCAGCAGGACGTCTTCCACGCGTTCGAGCAAGTCCTTGGGGATCTCTTCATAGATCTCCAGCTGACCAGCATTCACGATCCCCATATCGAGACCAGCTTTAATCGCGTGATACAGGAACGCGGCGTTGATCGCTTCCCGGACCACGTTATTGCCCCGGAAACTGAAGCTCACATTGGAGACACCGCCGGAAATTTTTGCACCCGGACAAACTTCCTTGATTCGTTTCGTCGCCTCAAAAAAGTTCACGGCGTAATTGTCATGCTCCGACATCCCGGTCGCGATCGTCAGGATATTCGGATCGAAGATAATATCTTCCGGTTGGAACCCAACCTCCTCGGTCAGTAAGTCGAAGGCCCGTTTGCAAATCCGAACCTTATCGTCCGTCTCAACGGCCTGCCCCTGTTCATCAAACGCCATCACCACCGCCGCCGCCCCATAGCGACGAATCAGTTTGGCTTTCTGTAGGAAATCTTCCTCGCCTTCTTTCAAACTGATCGAGTTAACAATCGCTTTCCCTTGAGTCGCCTGCAGCCCCGCCTCGATCACCGACCATTTTGAACTGTCGATCATGATCGGTACTGCCGCAATGTCCGATTCACCGGCGATCAATCGAATAAACTTGGTCATCGCCGCTTCGCCATCCAGCAAAGCGTCGTCCATGTTGATATCGATCACACCTGCACCGCCTTCGACCTGATCCCGCGCGACTTCAATCGCCTCTTCGAATTCCTCTTCGCGAATCAGCCGGGCGAATTTACGCGACCCAGTCACGTTGGTCCGTTCACCCACCATCAGGAAATTCGCGTCTTCACGCAGCGTCAAAGGTCGTGAACCAGAAAGCCTGGTCAGCGGAGCAACGTTGTTACGCTTGTGCGGAGTGATCCCTTTGACGGCCTTGGCAATCGCTTCGATATGCGCTGGCGTTGTACCACAGCAACCACCAATAATATTGACCCAACCTTCACTCGCCCATTCCTTGACCATCTCAGCCATCGTTTCCGGCTGCAGATCAAACTTCCCCATCTCGTTCGGCATCCCAGCATTCGGATGCGCGCTGATGTATGGCGTGGCAATTTTCGAAAGCTCTTCCAGGTGGCTTCGCATCTTGTCCGGACCAAGCGCGCAGTTCATCCCGACACTCATCATCGGGAAATGCGAAATCGCGTTCCAGAACGCTTCGACCACTTGCCCGGAAACAAACGTCGATCCGGACTCAGCGAACGAACCCGACACCATCACTGGCACGACATTGCCGGTCTCTTCGAAGTACCTGGCAATCGCAAACAAACATGCTTTCAGGTTCAACGTGTCGATCACAGTTTCCGGGAGCAGAATATCAACGCCAGCTTCAACCAGCGCGGCGACCTGCACGTAATACGAAGCCTCCATTTCGGCAAAGTCAGTATTGCGATAGGACGCATCTTCGACGTTCGTACTGATCGCCGTCTGTTTCGAAGTCGGCCCGATCGATCCTGCTACGAATCGAGGCTTATCGGGAGTCAACGCGGTGAATTCATCGGCGGCGCGGCGGGCGTTGGCGACGCCGGCCATGTTGATTTGCCTGACGACGTCATCGGGGAAATCGAAATCCGACAATCCGACTGGTGATGCCTGAAACGTGTTGGTCTCGATAATGTCCGCACCGGCCTCGAGGTACCGTCGATGCAGCTCCGTGATTTTTTCAGGATGCGTCAACCCGAACACGTCCGTGCAGTTTTTCAGGTCATGCGGCCAATCTTTGAATTGTTCCCCGCGGACTTCTTCTTCCGTCAGACCGAGGGAAAAAATCATCGAGCCCATGGCTCCGTCAAGGACTAGAATATCGGTCTCTAATCTGGCGGCGAGTAATTCAGCCGAATTTGTAGTAGCAGCAATCGACATGGGCGTAATCTGAACAATCCTGACAAACATCCAACTTTAACAACGCCCACAACAGAAGTCCCGTCTTCGTTCCGGCCCACAGCAACGTGGGGTAACGATTGAATAAGACAGGTAAGATTTCCGGCAGGCAGAATGCACCAATTTATATGTTGATTAAGGCACCAACAATCCGAAACCGATTAATTGACAAGGGCAATAGCCATAAACAACCTCTCTCAATTAAAAATTGGCAGGTCAAGATGAGTACGACCGCATCCCAAGGTACTTCTCAAACAACCACGCGGCAAATCCCGGTTCCGCCACAAACTGGCAACTCGGCGTCAAAACATTCCGGTTCGGCAATCGAATCGTTTCAGATCGATTCTGTTCAACACCGAATCGACCGGTCGAGCGCGAATCGGGATCCACATTATCGAGCAAATCAGCTGGACGAATTCACAAACTGGTTAACAGACGAAAAACGGCCGCAACCATCGCCAGCACCAACCGCAGAATCGTCCACGGTAGCTCCAGCAACTGGCCAAATCACCATTCCAGGAATGGCCGGCGGACTTGTGCATCGAATCGATGCCGCAGCCGGTAACACTCAGCCTGTTCGCAAGCCACACTTTGAAACCAGTAACTATGTGGCTCCGCAAGCTGACCAAGCCAACGAGGTCAAGGATCTAGAATACGCGTTCCAACACCTGAAAGCTGACGGGCAACTTGCACCAATCGAATCGCCAGCCACCCAAACATCCAAGCCGCTTGGGTTCGCTTGGTCGGACGTAACTTCCCGCTTGCTGGGTAGTCCAGCGATTCTCAACCTGGAAACGAACGTCCTCCGTGGACTCAATGGCAACCCGTGTCGCTTGTTGGTCGCTTCGGCCGACAAAAGCAACGGAGGAACCACGGTTGCGATCACACTCGCCAGGCAATTGGCGTCACGCAACAACCGAGTACTGATCGTCGATGCCAATTTGTCAAACTCAACGCTGGCGAGACAACTCGGTATTGCACAGAATTATTCTTGGTTGCATTCAATCAACCAGCGTCGTTCGCCTGCAGAATTGATTATCGAAGATCGTTCTGCTTCGATCGCTCTGCTCCCCCTTTCGCCAATCAATGCCCGAATCAATTGGCCGGAAAAGATCTTTGACGAACTGGCCAAGATCATAGATTCCGTCGCGTGGGATTACGATTCGATCATTTTCGATGTGGGAACGGTTGATCAATTGGTCGCCGAGATATCAAGACCTGGTCGCCTGGGAGCGATGACCTTGCTGGTGACCAATCAGACGGTCGAGTCCAACGAATTCTTCATGGCGAAATCCAAGCTCTTGAATTCAGGCGCCGACAATTTGCTTGTCGTCAAAAATTTCTCACGAGCGAACGCAACAGTTCAGGCGAAGGTTGGCTAAGAAGTCGCGAAGAAAACGCCGGACGCGAACCACACCGATTGAGCCCGGCACGATCGAATCGGGCCAATCGAGCGGACCGGGCCTGCAGCAACAATGGCGATGGGCGAACGTCGTGCCTTTCATCGTCATTGGCCTGACGGGGTTTCTGTTCCGAGCGTACTTTGCGGCAGAACCACTCTGGATCGACGAGCTGCATTCGGCTTGGGTGGTAGACGCCCAATTCTCCGATGTCCCGCAACGAGCAGCGGCCGGCAATCAAACGCCGTTCTACTTTCTTGTTCTGTACGCGGTTTGCCAAGTCGCCGGACTTACCGTCGAGAGTTTACGTTCGCTCTCAATGGCTGCGTCGTGCGTCTCTATTTTTGCCGGCGGATACTTTGTCTGGAGATGGACCAATCGGGCCGCAGCCGCAGCGTTGGCCGCGATCTTTCTGGCCGGCGACTATTGGATGATTTTCTACGGAGCGGAGGCAAGATGTTACGGGTTGCTGCAACTGCTATGCATTGCCCAAACCCACTACCTGGCAGCGGCACTGGATTTCAGGCCCGCAGGATCAGACTCCGACTCGAATCCCGCCAGTGGACCAGTCATCTGGCCACTGGCAACAACGACTGCGCTGCTTGTCGCAACACATTTAACTGGAATTTGGCTGATCGCATCTCAATTATTGTTTGTAATCGCGTATCGACCTAAGCAACTCAAACAAATACTGTTGTCATTGGCGATCGGTCTGCTCGCGTTGGTGTTCTGCGTTCCGGTTTTGTCACAAGTATTGACCAATCGCAGCGATTGGGAACTGGTCGTTGACCCGCTAAAACTGGTCACCGATCTGTTACCAACACTCGTCCCCTGCATGATCGCGCCGTTGCTGATGCTGGCGAACAAAAAGATATTCCTGGATTTGCAAGAACCTCACAAAAACCATTCGCTGCTGTGGTTTGTTGGCTGTTCCGCAGCTGGGCCAGTCTTGATCGCCGGCAGCTTGACCATCGCAGGCGTCTTGCCACTGGCCTCCGTCCGCTACGTAGCAGCTGGACTTGTTCTCATGCCCCTGTTTGCCGGGATCGGTTGGTCGATGCTCGAAAGCTATGGGGAAAAATTTGCGTTGCTATTCATGGTCGTTGCGGCGGTCTGGATGCACCCGTTGCTGCAACCCATTGCCAACAATCAACCCGTCAATTTGCGCAGCGAAAACTGGCAGTCCGTAGCTGAGCGGGTGTCAACCAATACGATTGGTCGCAAACCGTTAATCTTCCTGTTTGCCAACCTGGTTGAAGACCATCGTTTGTTAGAAAACAGAGACGAAGAGCAATTTCAAAAGTACCTGCAATTCCCGCTTACCGGGATCTATCGCCTGCCACCCGACGCAACCATCATTCCGATGCCGACATTGGCAACCAATCGGTGGCGACAAGAGCATTTGGAGCTATTACTACAAAACGGAGGCGCCCAAATTGTCGCTCGGACCAATCCGACCACTTTACGAGCAATCCTTGACGAGCTGCAACAACTTCCCCTTGATCCGAAACTGAGCTGGGACATTCAAACAGAAACCCAAGCAGGCAACCTCGTCCAAATCGTCAATGTTCGATTGCAAGAGAACCAGTGACTCAGCAAGCCTCCGGTTATGGTGTCAATTGCACTGCTGAACGTTTGGGGATTACTGTCGATCCAATTATAATGCCGTGACCACAGGCAAGTCGGCTGGTCGAGCCAACACTTTACCTGGGGCTTGGAGTTTTACATCGCTCCGTTTCCAGGTTGGTGGCATCATCCATTGGGACGGTGACCAATGACGTTATCCGACTAAATGAGTTTGGATGCAATTACGAATGTCTGAACAGATCGCTGAGCAACTTGAAAACAAATTCGAGGGCGTATCCCTTCCCGCGCTGAAGATGTTTGGCCTGATTCGACAATTGCCAAGTCCTAACGAAACCTGGAATGAATGTCTTGAGTGGTTTGAATACGACATACCACCAAAACCATATACTGTTCCACCACCAGCCGACGGTGCGAAAATGATGTGGGCGTCATGCCTGACCAGAGGGTTTATTGGACACCACGTGCTCAATTCGAATGGATCCCTCACGCTGATAAAATATGAATTCCCAAGCTTTGACTCTAGCCCTCCGTGCTTCCAGTCAGTGAACCTGGAAATTAAGGGCGATTTCTGGATGATCTTGCGAGAATACTCCTGTGCAAGGCTTACAACGTACATACCGTTTTTTGATGGCAAAATCGTTCCAGATTCGACAGAATGGATTACCCGCACCGAGTGAGAACTGGATCAAAAACGAGCGCGCGGTTTTGAATGTTTTTTAGTTTGTTTGCCGCGGCCTACAGCTGGGAAAAGCTTGCGTTGGCAGGCGGTTCAAACTGAGACTTATCGTCCAGCCTCGATGGCTCGAACGGGGCGACGTCCATCAACGTTGGCTTGTTCTCAATCAAGTCAGCCATGATTACCGCAGCAGCCGGCGCCATCTGCAGGCCACATTTGAAATGCCCGGTGGTGACAAACCCGTTCTCGAATCCAGCCAACTTACCCATGAACGGAAATCCATCGTTTGCGGCCGGTCGTAAACCAGCCCACGACTGTACCAAACGCTCCGGTTTCAGATCCGGAACAATACTCTGTGCGAACGCTTGCAATTCACTGAGCTTTTCATCGGTTGTCGTTTCGTCAAAGCCGACTTCCTCCGTCGTCGAACCAACCAATACATGCCCGTCTTCTCGTGGCACGATATACCGCGACCCTTCGTTCACAATCGCACTAAAAATTTGCCGTTCCAATTTGAACAACAGCATTTGGCCGCGGACAGGGATCATTGGCAAGTGGAAGCCAACGGCTTGCAACAATCCGGTTGTCCAGGCACCGGCCGAAACGCAAACGCAATCAGCTGGAATCGACTTTCCATTGACTACCAACTCGATGAGGCCATCGCCCTCGTCTACCACGCGCAACTCGCGACAGTTTTGCATCAAACTCACATCGTTCAGCTCACAGGCGCGAGCAAGTGCTTTCAAGTGATCCGGGTTTCGGATCTGCGACTCACTTGGCACCTGTAGAATCATCGCCGCTTCGCCCAAACCGAGCGTCTGGCAGTCCTCGGAAGCTGCCTTGGCAGTTTCATCAACTTCTTCGAACTCTATTTCATGTTCCGCCCAAAACAGTTTCTGACCAGCCAAAGCTGCCCGTTCGCCAGCAGTTCGCGCAACGTAAATCCCTCCGCACTCCCGATAGCCGTTGTCGATACCGGTTTGTTGCAGCAGCCGACGATGCCATTCTGAATGCAACTGGCTACCCAATGCCATCAAGCGATCGAGAGGGTTTTGGGAAACGAGACTGGCAGGTGCCAGGATCCCCGCCCCGGCCCAGGACGCTTTCCGACCGATCGAATACTTATCGACGACGGTGACTTCGTGCCCTCGGTTGGATAGCTCCCAGGCAACGGAAAGCCCAATCACCCCACCGCCGACGACTGCAACACGACTTCCACTAGCAGACATCAGGAAGTTCCATCGCTTTGAGTCGTTCGTGCAACTCTGCGTCCGCTCCATCAGTGGCAGCATTCAATCGTTTCATCAAGCTGTTCAGATCGCTTAACTCGTCGACATCAGTCCACTCCGGCAGCGTTCCCCAAGCGATGCCCTGCTGTTGCATCACTCGCTGAGTCGACGGCATGACCTCGGGCGTACTCCACGGAATATCTTCAAACACGTTCTGTGGCTTGCCTCGCATCGCGATCAGGTAATAACCGCCATCGGTACTCGGCCCAAACACCACCGGAACATTGTCCAGCATACTGACGGCGTGCTCCAGAATATTCGCAGGCACGTCGGGCGAGTCCGAGCCGATCAGGATATTTTTATCATCTTCAGACTTCCCGAACGTCTCAAAGAAAATCCTCATCCGCGTGCCCAAGTCACCTTCGGCCTGCGGATGCAACCCCCAAGGCTTCCGCACGCTGTCTTTTGCAAACAAACCTTTGCACCAACTGGAAAAATCGTCTTTCGATTCGAACGGACTAAACACCAGCGTCCGGCGGTCTCCGAATTTCGAATACTTGCGAACCAGATGTTGCAAAAAACACAAATAAACATCCCGCGCCGCTACTTCTCCAACGGACTTAGCAAGCCGCGTCTTGACCCGACCGGCTTCCCAATACTTCGCAAACATTCCTAAGTGAACCAATTTCTACTCCGATGAACCCCGATGACTTACACGCGAACGATTGATGCAAGCTCGCGTGAGCGTGATACAATATTTTTGTCCGTGATACCTAGCAAGTTCTGATGAACGATCAACCGCCACCTCAGACGAACGACGCCGCAAGCCCGAGAAAGTTTCTGGCTTGTCTGAAACGCAGTGGCATCCTGTCGGAGGAGCAGTTCAATGATTCTTTGTCGCAACTCAAGAAACGACAAGGCGGTAAAAGGTTATCAGCCCAGGAAGTAGCCAAGTTTTACGTCGATGCCGGGCTGATGACGACCTGGCAAAGTGTGAAACTGCTTCGTGGACGATTCAAAGGATTCTTTCTTGACCAATACCAGTTGATGGACCACCTCGGCACCGGCGGCATGAGCACTGTCTATCTGGCCAAACATAAACTGACAGGCCAGAAACGAGCCATAAAAGTTTTGCCTCGTGACAAGATTGATGAGCGCAGCTACCTGACTCGTTTTTACCGCGAAGCCCGCTCGGTTGCTGCTCTCGATCACCACAATATCGTTCGGATATATGACGTGGCCAACGACGGCGAAACGCATTTCATGGTAATGGAGTACGCGCAAGGCGCGGATTTGTTTGATATCGCAGAGGGTAAGAAGGACCTTGATCCTGAATTGGTTCGCGACTGCATTCGCCAAACCGCCACCGGACTGGACCATGCACACAAGAATGGCATTGTGCATCGAGATATTAAACCGGCAAATCTGCTGCTTAACGATAAAGGCCAAATCAAGATCCTTGACCTGGGACTGGCGTTGTTGAAAACCGAGTCCTCTGAGTTCGGACTCTCTGCAAGACACGACGAACAGACGATGGGAACCGCGGACTACCTGGCTCCCGAACAGGCTCTCAACAGCCACGAAGTCGATCACCGCGCGGACATCTACAGTTTGGGCTGCACGCTCTACTACATGCTTACCGGGCAACCTCCGTTTCCAACCGGTTCAATCGCGCAGCGGATCGCTGCTCACCAAACAAAGCAACCTACAAGAATCACCAAGTTACGATCTGACTGCCCGGCCGACCTGTTAGCAATTTGCGACAAGATGATGCAAAAAGATCCTGACGATCGGTTTCAGGATTGCCCGGAACTGATTGCGGCATTGGATGGCCAACCTTTCGCCAAGCCAACGAAACAAAAAAAGAAAGTAGCGTCGCCTAAAAAAACGGACACTCCGACAAAGTCAAAGATCAAGCCCAAGCCCAAGAGCAGCACACGAAGTAAAAAGAAACCCACCGTTCTGGCCATTGCTTTATTAGGCATCCCCGCGCTGGTGGTCGCAGGTTTGGTCGGGTTCCTGATCTTCCGTCCGATTGAATCGGGCCAAGCAGGATCGGGCCAGGAAGATGCTGCGACAAAAACGATTGAACCCGACAAAGTTATTCCGATCGACCAGCCCAAGGACTCAACGCCGGCCGATTCAAACATTGCTTCCAGTGATTCGCTGGCGACAGAAAAGCTACCAGCCGCCGGTTCGCCTGGCAGCAAGTTCAAATTCGACTTTGAAGATGCTGAGCAATACCCCAACCGCCGCGATCGTTGGGCTATGAGTTCCAGCAACACAATCATCGGCACGCTGCACCATCGCAATCACTGTCGCATCGCCGATGCACCTGAACAGGGAGCAGAGTTAATAACTGGGAAATGCCTGTTGCTGCATGGCTCGTCTGAAAATGTCGAGTTCCGAACGGACGAAGACGCTGAAGCTCGGATACAATCTTTGCGCATGCACGCTGTTCGGCAAACCGGAAACTCACCATTCGGATTCGAAATTCAGGCCAAATCACTCGATAAAGTCGCGAAATGGAAAACCGTTTACGTCGGAAGCTCTGTCTTGGAACTCAACTTACCTAAAGAAATAGTGATCGGACCGGCTGATTTTAATACAATGAAGGCACAGAAGTTTCGATTTAAAATTGACGGCGCTAAAGCGGATGGCGTCTACATCGACAACCTCGTGATCGAATTAGAATGATTAGAAACTACCTCACGATACTGCTGCTTTTCGTCCTGTCTCTTGCGATCTGCCAGCCCGTGTTGGCTCAGGAAGCATCCTCGGTTCAAAAGCGACAGATCAAGAAAATTGCTGCGAATATCGACCGGGCGACAAAGCTGGTCAAATCTAACAAGCTGAAAATGGCTGCGAGCAAAGTCAACGAGTCGCTGGAGCAAATCCAATACGTCGCGGCAACAGCGAATGCGTCGGTGATGAAACAGCTGCAATCGGAACTCAATCGCGTCACCAAGCTGCACAAAAAACTGACTGACAACAAGATCGAAGTCCTGGCCCTTGAGCCGCTCCCGGAACCGATGGCTGGTAGCTCGAATTCGGTTAGCTTCGTTTCCGATGTCGCCCCGATCATTGTTCGCAACTGCGGCCGGTGCCACGTAAACCAGAGCCGTGGCCAGTTCAGTGCAAAAGATTATGGCTCGTTGATGAACAGCCTGCATGTCTCTGCCGGTCGTCCCGATCGCAGTCGCCTGATCGAAGTCATCACTGATGGCTCGATGCCGCCAAACGGGACCGTCAACAAGAATGACCAGCTGACGTTAAGCAATTGGATTCGTCAGGGTGCAAAATTCGATGGTCCGGACCAGGGCATCAACCTGACCGAGTTCGCTCGAACTGCCACGACCAACAATCCTAACGGCCCTGGTGGCAACCGTGCTCGACTTGTGCCAACCAAGCCTACGGGCACGGAAACCGTGTCGTTCGGCCTGCACGTCGCACCAATCATCGTTGAATCATGCGGCGGTTGTCATTTGGAAACGCGACGTATTCGCGGCAACTTCAACATGAACAACTTCGCTCGACTATTGCGAGGCGGCGACAGCGGCAATCCACTACTGCCTGGCTCGCCTGCAGAAAGCACATTGATCAAACGGCTGCGTGGTGTCGATTCGGAAGTGATGCCGCCACGGAAGAAGCTGTCCGAAAAGAAAATCAAGACGGTTGAAACCTGGATTGCCGAAGGCGCCACCTTCGATGGGTTGGCTCCCGGCATGGACATGAAGAATGTTGTGAAGACGGCCAAAGCTGAATCGCAAACGCATGAACAGCTAGCCAAGTCGCGGGACAAGCTGAGTGTGAAGAACTGGCAGCTGATCATGTCCAGCGACAAGCCAGGAGTTTACGAAGACAACAACTTTCGAATTCTGGGGTCTGGAAGATCAGGCTCCGAACGATTGGAAAATGCTGCCTCCATGGCCAACGATCTCAGCCAACAGATCATGAAGGAACTTCGCTCCGACGCGCAACAGCCGTTCGTCAAAGGCAAGCCAACCATATTTGTGTTTGAACGACGATACGATTTGAATGAACTCGGCAAGATGCTGGCCAGCAAAGAACTGCCGAAAGACCAAACCAGTCGCTGGGAATATTCGATCGTTGATGCGTACGTCTCGCTTTTGCTGAGCCGGGGACGTGAGCCAGCCGCAATCAAAGCCGAACTGGCTCAACAACTGGCAGCCGTTCATGTAGCCGGGATGGCTCGTGACGTGCCGCGATGGTTCGCCGATGGTGTTGGCTATCAGACGGCAGCTCGAATCTTGCGTAAGTCGAAGGACGGCACTACCAAGTCCTGGAAAACTTCTGCGGCAAGAATCGTTGAGAACATGGAACAACCAGGCAGCTTCGCGCTGGGCCAGATGAGCGAGCGAGATTCCGGCTTAGCTGGTTACGCCTTTGTCGACGAGATGAAACGAAAAGGAAGTTTGGCTCCGATAATGAAGCTATTGCAAAAAGGGACCAGCTTCGAAGACGCTTTCGCTTCCGAATTCGACGCAACTCCTCGGGACTACTTCCGCCCACCACGCAGGCAGCGAGGGCAGCGAAACCGAAGACGCTAACCGCGACGCCCGTTCTACAACCAAACAGTCGAATCGATTACAACAGGACGAATGGAAGGCGAAGCTACTTCTTTTGCTTGCGAGCAGCGTTGTCTCGCTTTGCTTTGCTGCCTTTGCTTTTCGTACTCTTGCCTTTGCTACTGGCTCTGGCTTTGTTAGCACTCCCCGACTTGCTCTTACCGGACTTGCCTTTGCCGTCTTTACCTTTGCCCTTGCCCTTCTTGGCTTTGGCTCCCTTACCTTTCCCTTTGTTTTTGTCTTTCTTCCTTTTGCCTTTGTTCTTGCCAAAATCGAAACCATCGTCACGTGGCTTGCCGTCTTTGGAGCGAGGTCGACCGGAGTCCTGCTTCGGGCGGCGACCAGAAGTACCGCCCTCAACGAGTTGGAACTCCAGTTGGCGACGATTGCGATCCACGTGCGAGACTCGCACTTCAATCAAATCACCCAGTCGGAAATCGTTGTCGCTGTGATACCCTGAAAGCGTTCGCCCGGGGCGATCGAAGTGATAGTGATCGTCAGGAAGATTTGCGATCGGGATCAAACCTTCCGCCGGGATCTTGACACCTTGCGCGAACAGCCCGAACGGCTCGACACCAGTGATGACCGCCTGCATTTGCTCGCCGATCTTATCCGAGAAGAAGTTCAGCAACTTCATCTTGATCAGTTCGCGTTCGGCAGATTCCGCTCGCTGCTCCAGATGGCTACAGTGATTCCCCAACGCAGCGATGCGACCAAAATTGGAATCCGGTTTCTTGCCGTCGATGATATCGCCAATCATGCGATGGATCACCAGGTCCGGGTAGCGGCGAATTGGCGATGTAAAATGACAGTAGGCATCGCTGGCCAACGCGTAGTGACCGACTTCCTTCGGGCTGTAGACGGCCTTCTGCATACTGCGAAGGATCGAAAAGTGAATCGCTTTGGCCTCGGGTCGGTCGCCTGCTGCTTCGGCAATCCGTTTGATCTCGAAACGACTTTCCAGGCTTTCGCATTGGATCCCGATCTGACGCATGAACTTGGTCAACTCTTTCAGCTTCGCAGGAGAAGGAGCTTCGTGGATCCGGCGAATGAAGTGCAAGTCCCGGTCGAACATATCCCGCGCAACCGCTTCATTGGCAGCCAACATGAACTCTTCGATGATTTGATGACTCTCGGTATGTTCTTCCGAGTACGCCCCGGCGACCTTGCCATCCTCATCCAGCTCAAGCTTAACGTCCGGCAAAGTCAACTCGATCGCCCCGCGACTCAGCCGCCGTTTCCGCAGCATCATCGCCAAAGTGTGCATGTCGCGAACCAACCGGAATACGTCCTGAGGCAATTTCTGCTTCCAAGGCTTATCGTTCTCGAGATAGTCGTCGATCTCTTCATAGTTGAAACGATGCTTGCTCTTGATGGCACCGCGGTACAGTTCAGTACCGATCGGGATACCTTGCGGGTTGAACTCGATCATTGCCGTCATACAGTATCGGATACGATCCGGTTGCAAGCTGGCCAGGTTGTTCGAGATCAGCTCCGGCAGCATCGGGATGACGCGGTCCGGCAAATAGATACTGGTCGCCCGCGCATAAGCTTCGTCGTCGAGAGCAGATTTCCGTGGGACAAAGTGCGAGACATCAGCGATGTGGACACCCAGCAACCAGTGATCGTTCTCAATCTTCTTCAGCGAGATTGCATCGTCGAAATCTCTAGCCGTCTTCGGATCAATCGTGATCACTGTCTCGCCCGTGAAGTCGGTCCGATCGCCGATCTCTTCGTCAAAGTCCTCGGCCTGATCGCGAGCGGCCTGCAACACAGCCTCTGGGAACTCCTCCGGCAAATCAAATTCGCGGATGACGGTGATCGTATCGACACCTGGCTTACCACGATCGCCAAGCACTTCCACGATAACGCCTTCGCCAGGTTGATGCGGAGACGGGAAGTTCGCCATCTCGATCACAACGACATCGCCGACCCGGCAGCTCTTGGCTCCGGCATCGCCAACCATCACTCCCGATTCGAAAACGCCGCCATCGACGATTACGAAACCGAAGCCGCTGTTTTCCCGATACGTTCCGACGAAGCGATTGGTACGTCGTTCAACAACATCAATCACGCGTCCGCTGACTCGGGTCTCGTTACCTTGCCGCCGCCTGGAAACTCGGATCTTGACGATATCACCGTCAGACGCATCGAGTGTCTTTTGCTTGGGAATGTAGACGTCGTCCGAGCGATCGGTTGCGGTCGAGTTGTTTGGTTTCACAAACCCGTAACCAGCGGCAGCTCGTCGAAACAGACCGGTTACTTCATTGCCGCTGCCGCTACTGCCCTTGCCTCCGGCCTTCCCGGCAGCTTTCATGACCAGGTGCTTCGGCCCCCAGGCAACGGCCCCTTGTTTGATAAGCCGCTTCAGGGCTTTTTTGACATCGCGTTCCTGATCTAACAGGTCCAGTTTCTTGGCAATAGTACGCGGTTTGACTGGTTTGTAATTTTCGGAGCTGACCAGATGCAGCACCATTTTTTCAATATCTTTCACAGAATTCATTTAGGAAGTTTAGATGAGTGGTAGGGTAAAAACTACTGGCAGTACGAGCTTCGAGATGACTAAACCCGGCAGAATTGGCTGATATCCATCCCTCGAGGACAGGAAATCATTGAAACATGGAGCCACGGAGAACACATCCTGTTCCGATTCAAGGCTCTGTGATCTCTCAGTTATCTGTGGCTGTTCATCGAAATCTGCCAAGGTCAACAGGAGACAATTGGAGACAGTTCACAGCATGGAGCGCAGGCAGGGGAGAACCAAGATGCCATTCTTTGTCAGCTGAACAAACCAGTTCGCGGCTCGCAAGCTCGCAACACCGGCTTTAGTTAGCGTGCTAAAGCTCTCGGACTACTGCCCTTTATAGATCTTCCGCCCGAACGCCGGGTTGTAGACGGTCCAGACACTTTCCGTGTTGGCGTCTTCTTCGATCATCTGCTTGGCGCAATGGATTTTTGCATCGAGGTTATCCAAGTGATGCAAGGCGATGGCTTCCATAGTCATCGGAAGCTTGGGGCTGCCGAACTCGTACTGCCCATGATGAGAGACAATCATGTGACGCAATTGGTTCGCCAAATCTTCTGGAAAAGAATCGTCCGACTGCTTATTCGTCTCAATGATCTTGTCGTCCAGGATCCGGACGCCCTGAACAAGATGCCCGATCAGCTGACCAGCATCGCTGTACCCCAGATCGGGTTCGTACGTTAATTCGTCAATCTTGCCGATGTCATGCAGAAACGCACCGAAAACCAATACCTCGGTGTCCACGCAATCGTAACGCGGGCCGACCACTAAACAGATCTCCATCAGCGACAACATATGTTCGAGCAAACCACCGCGGTACGCGTGATGGTTCTTGACCCCCGCCGGCGCGCTGCGAATCTTCCGCATCACCTCTTCGTCGATCAAAAAGCACTCGGCCAAATTCCGCAGATGCACGTTTTGCAACGAACGGAGAATTTCGGTCAAGCGTTGGACCAAATTGTCGACAGCGACTTGTGACAACGTCAGGTACTCCGACTCGTCGACCTTGCTGGCATCTTCCTTGTCGACTCCCTTGGCAATCACCTGCATGCCGCCATTGTAGAACTGAGCTGTTCCCCGCACCCGGACGAAGTCCCCATTATCAAACGCATCGTACTGATTCTGTTTGGCGTTCCACATCATCGCCGTCACCGAGCCCGTTTTGTCGCTCAGCCGCAACTGCAGATAGAGATCACCATTGCGATTGGGACGAAGTTGCTTTTCCGACGCCAAAAAGACCTCGTTGATTGCTTCGCCGTCGCTCAGTTCGTTTACGTATTTTTTGGACATGCATTTTTCCTGAATGTTGAAGAGCAGAATTCTAGAGAGGAGCATAATTGAGTTCAATGCACATCACCGACCTTTCGTCTGCCGGGAATTTCGCCGCCGTTGTGTGCTCTATTCTAGGGACTTATATCCTGCAACAATATCCGCTCCAATATTTTGAGTTCACTCATTGCTGGCAGAAACCACATGGCAAAAACCGGAATCACGCCAACTCGCGAAGAAGACTACCCAGAATGGTATCAGCAAGTCATCAAAGCCGCCGATCTGGCCGAGAACTCCACGGTCCGAGGCTGCATGGTGATTAAGCCCTGGGGCTATGGGATCTGGGAGAATATGCAAAAAGCTCTCGACCAGATGTTCAAAGATACCGGGCACGAGAACGCTTATTTCCCGCTGTTCATCCCCAAGAGCTTCCTGGAAAAGGAAGCCGAGCATGTCGAAGGCTTCGCGAAAGAATGTGCGATCGTAACCCACTCACGCCTCGAGCCAGGACCAGATGGTGGCTTGGTGCCAACCGGGCCATTGGAAGAGCCATTGATTGTGCGGCCGACGAGTGAAACCATCATCGGCGATACGTTTTCACGTTGGGTCCAGTCGTATCGCGACCTGCCGCTGCTGATCAATCAATGGTGTAACGTCGTCCGCTGGGAGATGCGAACCCGGCTGTTTCTAAGAACAGCAGAATTCCTCTGGCAGGAAGGGCACACAGTCCACGCAACCGCCGAAGAAGCACTTGAGGAAACGGCTCGGATGTTGGACGTGTATGCGGACTTCGCCGAGAATTTTATGGCGATGCCGGTGATCAAAGGCGAAAAGACAAAAGGCGAACGGTTCCCAGGAGCCGAAAAGACGCTCACAATCGAAGCGATGATGCAGGACCGCAAGGCCCTGCAGTCAGGGACTTCGCACTTCCTGGGCCAGAATTTCTCGCGTGCTCAGGAAATCAAATTCCAAAGCAAGGAAGGCCGTGAAGAGTTTGCCTGGACGACGTCCTGGGGATTGTCGACGCGGATGGTCGGAGCCTTGATCATGAGCCACGGTGACGACGACGGTCTGGTGCTGCCTCCAAAGCTCGCTCCAAAACAAATCGTGCTGCTGCCGATTTACAAGAACGACGAAGAACGATCGAAGGTTCTCGAGTTTTGCAATTCGCTGTTGGAGGAATTGAAGTCCATTCGTTACCACGACGAAAAATTACGGGTCGCCATGGACGATCGCGATATCGCTGGCGGGCAAAAGAAATGGCAGCACGTAAAACGCGGAGTTCCGATTCGACTGGAAATCGGTCCTCGCGATATCGACAAGAACAGCCTGTTTGTTGGCAGACGCGACCAACCTAAATCTTCCGGAATGGATCGAGCCGAGTTCATCAGCAAATTGCCTGAGATACTCGACGAAATTCAAGCGGGGCTGTACCAGCGTGCGTTGACCATGCGAGAAGAAAACACGCGGCCAATCGACTCGCTGGATGAATTCAAAGCGTACTTCACGGCGAAGAATGCCAAGAAGCCAGAGATCCACGGTGGTTTCGCAGTCTGCCACTTCGTCGACGAACCAGAGATCGACAAGATCCTGAAACCTCTCAAAGTGTCTCCTCGTTGCATCCCGCTGGACCAGGAAGAAGAACCCGGCACGTGCCTGTTCACTGGTAAACCGACAACCACCAAAGCGATATTTGGTAAATCCTATTAAAAGAGAATCGACTACGCAGCGCAACAACCCGCCCGCCCTCTGGGTGGGCCGGACGGGGAACGAGTCCGGGGAGGGAGACTGGGGATCGAACGGGGTGCTCAGGACCCTGCCCACCTTGATCCGCTCGGGTGCCGCATTGGGCGAATTTCTCTCCAACCGAACACCAATTGCCGTTTGTCGTACGAGCGCACGTTTGCCATGGGAGCTACGGAACAATGGGTGAAATTCGAACGCAGCGTCCCGTCGTTCTGCTGGCTGCCGTCTCCAGTCGCTACCAGCAGGCGATTGATGAATGGACGGTCGAGGCCTGTAGCAAGCATTGGGGGAAAATAGCTCTACAAAGTGAGCTGTTCGATTTCAATCAGACCAAGTTTTACGAACCGTCGATGGGGACAGACATCAAAAAACGATTGTTTGCGTTTGAAACGCTGCTGGACCCGGCGAATCTGCCGAATGCCAAGATCCTGGCGAACGAGTTGGAACAGCAATACAAAGCGGACACAGACCACGCCGAAGAACGCCCGCTCAACATCGACCCTGGCTACGTGACCGAAGCCAAGCTGGTGCTGGCCACGACAAAAGACCGCGATCACCGCATCTATTTGCGGGACGGAATATTCGCAGAAATCACCCTATTCTATAAGCAAGGTGTCTGGGAACGCTCACGCTGGACTTATGCGGATTACCTCCAAGCTGAATACCATGCGTTTTTCAGCCAGTGCCGGGACTACCTGCGTTCAAGGTATGCCAGCGACTGCAGTTAGAGTCGTTGCCATTTACCCAGTTTGCCGTGATCTGTATTCTATACCGACTGGGGTCGAGAATTCGGAATAACTGCATTGCGTTCCAGATTCCGCCCAACCGGCTGGCAGTTCGCGTAAACCAGGCTGCATTTTGTGCATTGGCAAACCCAGCGAACTCGCCTGCCGTAGATGAAGTGTAGACCTTTATTGATACCTAGCCAGAAACACTTTGCTTGATGCCTGTTATGACCAGCAAGACCAACAGATCGCAAAACAAAACTGCCTTAGTCGTTTGCACGATGACATTCTTTGTGGGTGCATTTCTATTGCTCGGCTGCAACCCGATGCAATTGGGCGGCCTGGGTGAGTTCAGTATCGTCTCAAGTTCTTCCAACGACGACGAGGAAGCTCCTGCTGAAGACGAGACGAAAAAAGAGAACGAAAATGATCTCTTGAAAGACATGGAGAAACCGCTGTTCGCGCTCTTTGTCACCGGCCGGCAATATGGCTACATCGAACCGTGTGGTTGTACTGGACTGTACAACCAGAAAGGCGGCTTGATGCGCCGCCATCGTGCACAACAAATTTTGCAGCAGCGCGGTTGGGATCTGGTTCCGATCGACGCGGGAAATCAAGTTCGACGGATCAGCAAGCAACAACCTTTGATGAAACTGCAGCATACCTGGCAAGGTCTAAGCAAAGTCATGAAGTACGACGCGATCGGACTCGGCCCCAACGATCTGAAGATGGGAACGCTCGACGTCGTGCAGACTATTTTGAATGTTGTTGACGATGACGGACCCAACCCATTCATTTGTGCCAACGTCGATCTTATGGGGTTGGGAGACGAAGTGCGACGAACGCATGTCATTGTTGAGAAGAACGGAAAGAAAATTGGCGTCACGCATGTCCTGGACGACGCAGCAACTCAAACACTGAAACACAATCCAGACGTAACTGTTAAACCGATGGCACAAGCCATTGCCGATGTCTACGCCCAGATAGCTCACTGCGATTTGAAAGTCTTGACGTTGCGAACGGACGATCGTCAAAACGCCAAACAATTTGCAACCCAATTCCCAATGTTTGATGTCGTTGTTCACACAACCAGTGCCGGCGAGCCAGAGAAACTGCCGACCAAAGTTCAAGCTGGCAACCACACGACGTCGTTGATTCAGATCGGCACCAAAGGCATGTACGTCGGCATCGTCGGATTCTACGACCGTGGCGGCAACCTGGAAATGAAATACGAGCGAGTTCCACTCGACGGTCGGTTCACTGACAGCAAGCCAATGGAAAAAATCTTCGAAAGCTATCAGAACGAATTGAAACTTTTGTACACGCAAGGCAGGCTGGTCGACATCAAGCCTCAACCGCATCCGTCCGGCGCCAAGTACGTTGGCTCCGAGACCTGTTTTGACTGCCACGACCAAGAATTCGAAATCTGGGAAGATGGCGTCGATGGAGAAGGTGGCCCTCACTTCATCGCGACTGACGACATCGTCAAGCCACCAAATCACCGCGGGCATCTGGCGCGGCATTACGATCCTGAGTGCATCAGCTGCCACGCGACCGGTTGGCATCCGCAGGACTTTTATCCGTACGAAACGGGCTTCGTGAACCTGAAGCAACACGGTCATTTGACTGGCAACGGCTGCGAAAACTGTCACGGGCCAGGCTCCGAACACGTGTCAATCGAACGGGCGAAAGACAAGGGGCAGCAGGTAAATCCCGATCGCTTGAAGTCAATCCGCGAATCGGTTCGCCTGACGCTTCAAGAAGCCAAGCAGGAACACTGCCAATCCTGCCACGACGCCGACAACAGCCCGGACTTCCTGAAAGAGGGCGCGTTCGAAGAGTACTGGGCTAAGATCAAGCACTAAGCACAGTGCCACCCTATTCAAAAAGTCAAATTGTGTTTTCCGGGAGGTGGAGGCTCCACCTTCCGAATCTCACCTCCCAAATCTAACTTTCTGAAAACTCAGAAGCTGCCGCAATTTATGCGCGCATCACCTACCGGGTCCAATACCAACAACAACCGACCGGTACCAGCGAGACAACGAGTACTACCCAAAACACAATTTGAACTGGGAACAAGAAGTACTTTTGGATCGCAGTTGTTGCGAAGCTGATGTTTGAGTGTGCCCATCGCAACGTGTCACCTAGTTCTTCCGTTTTGGCAACGTCACGGATCAAGTCCTCCGTTTGCTTTTCGACATCTTTCGATGCTTCTTCATCAAGCGATCTGGCAGCCATCGCTGCAAGCATCCTGCGCACCACCCCACCGAATGTCTTTCCGTATACCCAAAGTAGCGGCCTGCCGACGACGCCCATCGTTTCGGCCACGGAATTTTCGATTATCGGCATCAGGACGCCGGAATAGACCTGCTCAACAATTTCAGCTGCAGTTGGAACCTCAACATCCCCGGCCTGCATCGCCTGATAATCCTTCGCAACTTGTTCTGAAACTTCGATCAGCAACTCGCACAAGTCCAGCGAACCGTCCAAAAATCTTCTCGCGACTCGAATCAACCCTAAGGCGAATCCAAGAATGGCGGCCAACGCCAACACGTAGATCAAGCAAAGAATCCAAGGCAACAAAGATCCGTTGCTAACAAAATACAGAATTGCCACGACGGCGAGGAGCATGAGCTCCACGATGCACATCGTCATAAAGACTAATCGAACGGCGCTCGGGACGGAGAGGATCTCCGCCACTCGTGCTGCCAACGCATCCGTCTGGTACCGAGCAAATTCAAGTTTCGCAACCGCGTTCACAAAAACTTACCACTCCGCCATCATTTCTAAGTAACACCATATGCCAACATGGCATTGGCGACTTTGACGAACCCGGCGATGTTCGCGCCGTCGACGTAGTTAGAATAATCGTCGTCTACGCGACCTGCCCAATAGCACTTGTCGTGAATGTCTTTCATGATCTTCTTGAGCTTTTCGTCGACTTCCAGACGAGTCCACGATAGTCGCAACGAGTTTTGACTTTGCTCCAACCCGCTGACTGCCACGCCACCTGCATTGGCTGCCTTGGCAGGTCCATAGAGAATCTTCGCGTCGAGGAACTTGTATGCTCCCTCAGGCGTCGTCGGCATATTCGCCCCTTCGCTGATGGCTTTGACGCCATTTTTCAGCAGCGTTTCGGCATCGTCACCATCCAATTCATTTTGCGTCGCACAAGGCAACGCGACATCACAAGGCACACCCCATGGACGCTCGCCTTTGTGAAAAGTCGCCTTGGGGAACTTTTCGACGTATTCTGATACGCGTCCACGTCGAATTTCTTTGAGGTCCTTGATGAATTTCAGCTTCTCGATATCGAAACCGTCAGGATCGTGAATAAAGCCACTGGAATCGGAAAGGGTCAGGACCTTGGCCCCCATCTCAATGCACTTCTCAACCGCATAGATCGCAACGTTACCCGACCCGGACACAACCACATTCTTGTCGCGAATTGAATCATTGTTCTGGTTGAACATGTTTTCACAAAAATAGACACAGCCATAACCGGTTGCTTCGGTGCGAATCAGACTACCGCCATACGACAACCCCTTCCCAGTAATCACACCAACGAATCGGTTAGCCAGTCGTTTGTATTGTCCAAACAGGTAACTGATCTCCCGTGCCCCAACTCCGATGTCGCCCGCCGGCACATCCGTGTCCTCACCAATGTGATGGTACAGGCCCGTCATCAGCGATTGGCAAAATCGCATAATCTCACGATCGCTCTTACCCTTGGGGTCGAAATTCGAACCGCCCTTCCCTCCACCCATCGGCAAGCCGGTCAGACTGTTCTTTAAAATCTGTTCGAATCCAAGGAACTTCAAAACGCTTAACGTAACCGTGGGGTGAAATCGCAATCCGCCTTTGTAAGGCCCAATCGAATTATTGAACTGAACCCGCCAGGCACGATTGACCTGAACGTTCCCCTGGTCGTCCTCCCAACTCACACGAAAGATGACGATCCGGTCCGGCTCAGTCAGACGTTCCAGGATCTTCGCATCCCGATATTCCGGATGTTCCAGCGTATATGGAACCAGTGTTTCACAGACTTCCTGAACCGCTTGATGAAATTCAAGCTCGCCAGGATTTTGCATGCGAATACGATCCATGAATGCATTCAGTTCAGATTCGGCAGCCTTTTGCATAATTCACCAAGCTCATTTATTAAAAAAGTACATCTTTATCATCAAACCCAAGTTCCGCAATTCGCTTGCGATCACTGGCGGCTTTTTTTCGCTGTCCAGCTCGTTCACAGATATCAGCACGGTGTTTTAAAAGAACCGCTTCGAGCCTTTTCTGCCCGGCGGTATCAAAATCCAAGCCGCGCGGAGCTTCGAGAGTATTTTGTAATTGCGAGTCGCTGGTAAGATTCCAAACATCTATCGCCAGGATCGCGGCATCCAGATCAGCGATCGCATCGGAAAGATCTCCATCTTTCCGCGCCGCCGTTACCATAGCTCGCGTATCCAGATACCGTGCTCCAATGCTAAGCGATTGCAACATGCTCCAATCTCTGGGCATGTATTTCAGAATCCGATTCGTCTCGTGGTCCAAATGCCTCACAGCGACTCGATCTGCGTCACACAGCTCTAACTCACCAAGCTTTTGATAAATCAGCCCGCGGACGGTGAGTAAAACGGCAATATGTTGTTTCTGCGAATACAAATCAATTTGCCGCAGGTAGAGCCCTTCGTCGTTTTTCTTGGCAGGCGGCCATTGAGTCTGCATGTCCCGGTAGATCTTCTCAGACACAACCCTTTGCGATTGAAGCAGTTTCAATTCCACGCCACCAATCCGACTGCTCAGAGCATCTAGCACCAACTCCCCGCGTCCAATACGGTTGGCGACCATGGCAGTTTCCACCAACAACTGGTCTCGCAACTCCATCGGAACTTTATCCAGCCACCACGAGTCCAACCGAAACAGTTCAATCGCTTCGTCGATATCTTCCCGAGCCATTCGCAATTCCGTGCCGGCCAGAGCTCGGAAGTACGCCAACGTGTTGAGGTTCTCCGTATTCTTACCCGGCATTTCCAGTTCCGGGATCTGCTTGATGGTTTTCAAGGCCTCCACGGGGCGACCAAGAAACGACAGACAATTCGCCTTTGCATAAAGCCCCGGTCGCAAGTCAATCGACTTCTCGAGAACGGCATCAACCAGCTCCAACGCCTCATCCGCCCGCCCACGGGGCATCAACTGATCAGCCAATTGCAGCTTCAAATTCTGGTCGTGCGGGGATTTTTCAACGGCCTGTTCCAGGAACTCAATGCCGCGTTCTGTTTCACCAGCATCACAAAGCAACTGCCCCTTGGCCGCCGTCCACTTGGCCACTTCACTCCCCATCCCATAGATCAGGATCGGCACCATCACGAGACACAAGAACAGCAGCGGCACCAGGTACTTTTGAAACGCGGGCCGGGAGTTAGTTGATGGTTGGTTCACTTGGCGATTAACTTGGTTGACACAATTATTATTCAGTCGGCGGCTCGAGGTAATCTTTCGTTGTTCGATAGATTTCTTGTTTGATAACTTGCAACTGATTCTTGTTGCGAATTTTGTTGCCCTGTTCGTCGGTAACGTAAAACACAGCAATCAGCTGGCGAGCGTACGTCGAAATTCTGGCGTAGCTCACATCCAGCCCAACATGATGGATCTTCCGAGCGATTTTGTACAGTAAGCCAATCTTTCGGTAAGCAAACACATCGATAATATTTGCACCTTCGACGGTTTGGTTGTCGATCTTCACTTCGATTCGTGGACGAGCCATCTTGCTGGCAACCGTCTCCTCCTTGCCCCATTTGGCTCGGAAAGTCGGCGGGCCCTCGCTCATCCCCAGAGCCAGTTCCCGAGCCCGATCGCGGATATCTTCAACACGCGTTTGGGGAGGATCTTCAAACTCCGTATCCTCGAATTTAATCCAGTACAACAGATTTTCGCCGCCAATGAACTTGATGTCCGCCGAGCGAACCGCCAGCCCCTGACTCGCCAGCATGCCAAACAGCTGGTACAGCAAACCGGACCTTCTTTGCACACGTTTGCCGATGCACAGTTCAAACAGATCGGAACCTTTGCATTTCTTGATCCAGCATTGCACCCGCTCCCCGGGCGTCTCTTTAAGCCGTTGCAATTGACGCGCGATCTCATCCGGTTCATGCTGCAGGCAATAGTTGTTCGGCAGATTCCGGGCAGCCGACTTCAACCAGATCTTCAAATCACCGGCCTCAACTTGCTCACCAATTTTTTCATAAATACTTTCCAGGTATTCGCCTGAGGCGACTCCGGGCTGCTCGCCGGTCAATACGTCACGAGCATTCTTATACAGATTTGTTAGCAGGTTGTACTTCCAATTGGTCAGCACTCCCGGCCCGACCGCGTCGACGTCCGCACAAGTCAACACGTACAACATTGCCAACAACCGTACCGACCCAACGTTGGAAGCGAATTCGGCAACCATTTCCTCATCGTTGATATCGCGGTGGAATGCCAGGTGAGTCATCACCAGATGGTTTTGAACCAGGAACTTAATGTCCTCCGTTTGCTCATACGTCAAATACAAACGCTTGCCCACGACGCCCGCGATGCGTCTGCCAACTTCGCAATGATCTTCGGGATACCCCTTGCCGATGTCATGCAACAATAAGGCCAGGTGCAGAATGTTCTTATCCTTGATCTTCTGATAAACCTTGCAACTAACCGTGTTCCCCGAATCCATATTCGTTGCCTTGCGAACCGCTTGCAGCGAATGCTCATCCACCGTGTACTTGTGGTACTCATTGAACTGCAGCAGATTCCGGGCGTGGGCAAAATCGGGAATGATCTTTTCCAACACGAACATTTCATGCAACGAACTGAGCAAATCGGGCAATCGACTCGTGTTCGACAGCAAAGCCATAAACTGCTCAGCAATCTCACGGGTGATTTCGATCTCTTCCGAATTCCGCATTGCGTCACGAATCGCGTTCCAGGTTTCATAGTCGATCTGCTTTTCATGCACACCGGCCAGCTGCATCAAACGCAAGACTTCCTTCAAGTTATCGGCCAACAAAGTTCTGGCCGTCTCGCTAAGCCCAATATGCGTTGGCCCCATAACGAACTCGTTGCCGACCTGACGAGTAATCAACGGTGTCAGGACCTGGCTGGTGATTGTCCGACGATTCAGGCTGTTTTCGACGAATTGGTCGCAGATAAAACGAACCTGGCTGGTATAGCCAAAGTAACTTTGCATCAATCGCTCGACAGGCAACACCGCGTCGTCTCCACGGTAGCCAAATTTTTCGGCGACTCGAACCTGTTCGTTTCGAGTAAAAATATCGTTTGCCCGCCCCGCCTCGAAGTGCAATTCGTTGCGAATCTTCAACAGAAACTCTCCCGACGCGTTCAGCAACGTCGCGTCGTTTTCCGTGATCGCTCGACGACGACATAGCTGGTCGAAGTCAGATTCGCCAAACCGCACAAACCCGAGCCAGCGGATCAGGTGCAAGTCTCGTAAACCACCGCGAGATTTCTTGACGTTGGGACGGAGCAGGTTAACCGTATCCCCGAACTGCGATTGCTCTTTGCGGCGTGCATTGATGATCCCACGGATCAGATTGGAACTTCTTCGCTGCGCAAGTCTTTGCAGTCGATTCAGATAATTCGTGTATAGCTCCACGTTGCCGCACAAGTACCGAGACTCTGTTAGCGACGAGAAGATTGCCGGATCCTTCAACGACATACTGCAAGCATCTCGCGGCGAGCGAGTACTGTACCCCAACTGCAATCCAGTATCGGTGATATCCTGGGAAAGCCGCTGGGAAAACTCGGTCAGTCCGTCCGTCAAACTGCCTTGATACAGCAGCATCAAGTCAACATCCGAAAACGGTGCGACTTCGCGGCGTCCACAACCGCCATGCAGAACTACTGAAACCTGCTGCTCGACCGAAGCGTCAAAATCAGCAATGGCAGCTTTAAACAGATCCGTCAGCACATGATCCAGCAAGTCAGACATCGCATGCACAACGCGACGTCCCGGCGCGCCTTCCTCGTGCACCCGTCGCATGATCTGGCGTCCATCATTCCAACGTTCGCGTGCGCTCAGAACGCTTTGTCGAAACTGGACTCCGGTGGACATACGATTCAGTTACTGCCTTGGGGTTCAATCTGAAGACGAAAATATTAAACGGCGTCTTTTCCGGTTTCGCCCGTTCGAATACGGATCACTTCCTGCAAATCGGTGACAAAGATCTTCCCGTCACCCATTTGACCAGTCTGCGCCTTGTCCATAATCGTGTCGATCACAGGCTTCACATTGTCGTCTGGCACGACAACTTCTACTTTCACCTTGGGCACAAAGTCGATCGCGTATTCGTTTCCGCGATACATTTCAGTGTGCCCTTTCTGGCGACCGAATCCTTTGACTTCGGTGATGGTCATTCCTTCGACGCCACAATCAGTCAATGAACTTTTGATGTCTTCAAGTTTGAAGTGGCGGATAATTGCTTCTATCTTTTTCATTCGTTTTTCCGATTTCGATTATCCCTTGAGTCCGCATTGTAGCCGATTTCAGCTTAAGAAACCATCATATCGACACCCCAACCAGGCCCAGCGACGACAGTTTGAGTAACTAAGGCAACCATTTGGTCTCAGCCTGCCTATTTTCCGAATTCTCGTGCCTGGCAAGCACAAACAGCAGATCACTCAAGCGGTTCAGATACACAACAACCTGATCAAGATTGTACGCAAGTTCCGTCGTTCGTATCAGTTCAACGGTGCTCCGTTCCGCACGTCGACATACGCTGCGAGCAATATGAAGCTGCGACGCTGAGCTACAACCACCCGGAAGTATGAATGCATCTAGAGCCGGCAACCCGGCAACGACCTTGTCAATCTGCTGCTCCATCCGTTCGACCATGGAGTCTTCAATTGAGAGAGCCGGTTTCGTTTCCGCGGTACAACCTGCCAGTTGCGTCCCGACCACGAACAACTCCCGCTGAACGCTTTCGAAAACCTGTTTCGCGTATTCCGTCGCATCACCATGACTCATCGCCATGCCGATCTGACTGTTGGTTTCGTCCACGTCTCCACAGGCAACAATAATTGCGTGGTTCTTGTCAACACGTGCACCACCAAGTAGCCCCGTCTCCCCTTGGTCGCCGGTTTTGGTATAAATTTTCATCTAGCTTGTTTCTAAACAGGACGGACATGAACAAGATTCAATCTTGCGGATTCTTAATCTACCGCGAAGAGCCTAACCTATCGTTTCTCTTGATGCAGCACCCGACAAGATGGGATCTCCCCAAAGGGCACGTCGATAAGGGAGAAACCGAGATGCAATGCGCTTTGCGGGAATTGGACGAAGAGACAGGAATCCCTGTTGATTACCTCGAAATTGACACCGGGTTTCGGTTCGACCAGCACTACACCGTCCTGCTGAAGAAATTCAATCACGAGCCTCGCCCAAAAACACTCACGATTTTTCTAGCCAAATTGACTGATCCATTTTTTGATATCAAGCCAACTGAGCACGACGATTTCCAATGGTTCGATTGGAATCCGCCTCACGATATCCAAGCCAAAACCATCAACCCGGTGCTGGCCGCAGTCCACGAGCACTGGATGCCGTCAAAACCTGAATGAAGCGAATGGCGGGCGGGATGTGCCATGTCGGTTGATTAACGTTCGAGCAAACAAACTTAGCCAAACCCAAGATTCAACCCCGACAATCCGCAGCCTCTAAGAGATCTGCGGCTTGGACTTCTTGGCATCACTCGCTCGGGCAAAACGAGTCTCGTTACATGCGAACGTCGCGCATTGCCCGTTGTACTCCCAACAATCTGAGCAATGAGGAGTTCGACACCGAATACAGGTGACGGTGTCGTAGTGAAGTTTCCCACTACAGATCGGACAGGTCACGTTTTCCAGAACCAACGCGTCTTTGTTGGCAACGAATTCGATGTCATCATTAAGAGCCATTTTGAATTGATCAAAAAGCTCCAATCCGAACCGAACAAAGTCATCCAGCGGCGTGGCCGCTTTGATAAACCCGGGCTTGTTGATATTCAAGTACCCGCGGCTTACCGATATTTCGACACCACTGTTTCCGGAATGCTTGATCAACTGTTGAATTTGCCACTGAGCCGACGGCGTAATCATCTCACGAGCTTTCGCCGGCTGGTTTGAGTACACCTCGAAACGGCGATTTGCAGATTCATCCAAATTGGCATGTTCAAATTCAACTTGCCGTAAACGGCGGCCTCCCGTTGTGCCGTGAGTCGAAATGAACAGCTTGAAGCTACGGTCGTGCCAGGTCACGCTCAATTGCGTTCGGGCATTTTTCCCCACCGCTGAACTGAGGTTCCGCAAATAGCAAACGGTATCACCATACGAGAAATTAATGCGAGGGCGGGCTTGCGAATACTTGACCGTGGTGCCATACCGCTTGGCAAGCAAAGTGTACGATTTCGTCCACCCGCCAAGTCGCACCGCCAAGCTTCGCGCAAGCAACACCAACGCGCTGAGTATGACAAAGAATACCGCGATGACTAGCAGGAATGGTACCACAATCAATGACCCCAGAATTTTCATGGCTCAACTCAAGATCTACTCTCTGCCGTACGTTCCCGCTTTGTTGATCCATTGTCATCTGAATCTGCGGGTTGCTTGTTAACGACTTCAAATGCGTTCTTGTTATCAATCGGTTTTGGATCGTCGGCGTCCAGGAACTTATCCTCTTCATCGCGCGAATTCATACGCGTGACCATCGAACCGCCAAGTAACCCCAACACGAAAACGCCAATCGCACCACATGAGTACAGCAACCACGCGGGGAAATACGTTGACAAAGCGTCCTCACCTTCAGCCGACTCGCCCGTCAATTCCTTCAAGCTGGCGTTCTCATCCTCCAACGCTTCCAACGTCAATTCGACATCGTTCACTTTCTTGACCAGCTCTTGACTGCGTTGCGTTTGGATTTCCAAACTGCTGTTGAGCTTGTTATTGGTATCTTTGACCAATCGAATCCGAGCCAATTGGCCTTCCAAATTCTCATTCAACAAACGATTCTGCTGTGCGACTTCGGCGTAGTGCTCGGCCAATCCAGCTTGTCCAGTCTCCGCCGCCAGCATTTTGTCGACGATCTCGGAATAAGCCTGCTCGCGCACGGTCGCTTGTTGCCGCTCCGAGCCTGTTTCCAAGGTCGTTTCAATCCGAGCCAGTCTTTCTCCCAACTCGTCGCCTCCACGCGACGCATTCCCACCAAGCAACTTCCAGCCCAGGATCGATGCGACCAGTAACTGCAGGAACAACATCGAGATGATCGCAAACTCAAATACCGGACGACGATTATCAATGACGTTCACCAAGGTATCCCCCAAATCAGTTTGGTTTTCGGAAAAGGCAGTTTGCCGGAATCGCGGATCCGCGATCTTCGGACTTTCATTGCTAAACAGATCAGCGAAATGGTTCAGCTCACTTGTGCGATGACGATTCGTGATCAAATAAAAACCAGCAGTCTCGCGAGTCTCTCCATTTTCCCACTGAAACCAGCCACGATGCCCTGCGCAAGGGTCAATCACTAATGCAACATCCAGCGGCCGATTGAAGAAGTTGTTACAAATGAACAAATCCATCCCCGACAGGAAAACTCCCCAACCTGGATGTGTGTGGTACCAGCCGACCATCTCCAGCTCGCTGCGATATTCATTACGATCGCGAGTTATCTGGCTCCAAGTCTCATGTGTGAATTTGAAGCTACCCTTGGTCGCTTCGTAGTGCTTGGCACGCAGTGAGTCGCTAATGACTACAAATGGATTGCCCTGGTCGTCGATGTGATGCCGACCGAGCATGACACCACCCAGCTCAACACGAGTATTCTCGCGGGCGTGAGCTTCCATGTCCCGCAAGACATCCATATCCACATAAATCGGCAAATCTTGTTCCCGCACCGAGCCACATTCCGCGACCACAAAGTGCCGGTCCTGATCAGGGCGCAGACCCCGTTCCGGTTCGGCTTGTTCGACTTGTCCGAATTGGATATCTGCGTTCATACTTTAATTGACCGATTCAACAACGGCGTTTCCAGTTAACGTCCCGTTTCCAGTTAACGTCCCGTTTCCAGTTAACGTCCC